>CAZMUQ010000094.1:0-1532 GCA_964569845.1 uncultured Candidatus Bathyarchaeia archaeon | reverse complement strand
TAACCAGCATACCCAACCAACCCCAAAACAAAATAAATACAGACAAAAACCTAAGAATTTTTCAACAGTCTATAATACTGGTCAAAACTCGTTTTACCCTGTTTTTAGTGGAGAAACTAGTAACGTTTACGTTTCACCATAATCATACCTCCAATCATCCTAAAAATCCACATAAAAAGCAGCATTGAAAAGAATGGAGAATAGTTAAGATAGGTTGCTCCTTCCCCCTTTATAGATACTTCCTCAACCTTTTCTGGAGGCTTTTTAAGGATGATAACTTCATCCTCAACCTCATATGCTAACAGCTTTTTACCTATATAGTTGCTTGGTGTTTGGCCAAAAGGGTTGTTTCTACCTGTTGCTTCAACCCATATCCATCCTTCTTCACCTCCTAGTTTCCACATAACATTTGCCCTCTCATAATCTGGAAGATAGACTAGTGTAGCTGCATGTCCTGGAGCTAAAACAATTGCAGATCTAAAACCTGCAGCCTTATACATTACTGCAAGGATTGCTGCATAATCTTCACAATCACCATATGCTACACCTTTATTAGCTAAAATTTTAGCTAATTCATCTGCATTTTGAGCAAATTCATCTAATCCGAATTGTTCTTTATCAGGAGTATACTTAATTCTATCTCTTACATAGTAGAATATTGCTTCAGCAAGTTTATGTTTATCCTTGTATTTTTCTGCAAATTTTTTACCTAGCATCCATGCAGTATCCTTATAATTGCTTATACTTTCAAATACTATGGCTGGGCGGAATCTTCTTTCAGAAACTTGGAAGAATCCATCTTCACCGTAAGCTCTTGTTCTACATAAACTCCAATCATCATAAACTTCACTGTTTAGCTTGTAGAAGGATTTTGAAGGAGTTGAAAAACTTGAAGGTATAGTGTTAATTAAAAATGTGGTTAATAGTAGGAGGATTAGAGGAAGCAGTCTTACCTGCTCTATTTTTTCTTTCATTGTAGAGAAGCCTCATAATGGTGTTAGAAGGGTTGCATGAATTATAAGACCAAAAAATATGAGGTAGCATGATACACAGATACCTACAGCTATAGGGTTTTTATCTATCTCTGTAAAAGGTATTTTTGGTGTAAGCTTATCCATTATGTAAAAGAGGGCTACAGCAAGAAATAAGCTTACAAGAAAGCAGGCAACCATTACTCCAAGTCTTCTAGCATCTAACAATGTTTCAAGTAGTGGTGCTCCAACTACCATTGGCATGGTTAAAGCTCCATGAATAACTAAGCCTACAAATATGAAGAATCCACCTATAAAAAGCCCTATTGATATAGGGTTTTCACCAACTCTTTCACGTTTAGGAATTCTAGGTATAAGTACATCTATCATACGTATACCTAATAAAGCAAGAAATGAACAGATAAGAACTAAAATTATAACTTTAGCAATCCAGAAGACAACCATAACATAGAAAGGTAAAACTGGACCCAACTCCTGCAAAAATAACACCCCATTTAACTTGCTAAATCTTTTTAGGTTTTTATGGTTATTTTGCTTTAG
>CAZMUQ010000093.1:0-1538 GCA_964569845.1 uncultured Candidatus Bathyarchaeia archaeon | reverse complement strand
AGAGACTTAAGAGAAGACTTAAAACTTCCAGTGTAAATTTTAACTAAACCATCCTTACATTATAACCTGTATCTCCAAAAGTCCTCTAAACCCTAACCTTTATTTAAAGCTTAAAAATCTAATGTTTTAGTTGGAGGTTGATGTAGAAGATGAGTAAGCCTGTGGATGTTGGTTCAATTAAGGAGGGACAATATATTATAATTGATAATGAACCTTGTAGAGTTGTTGAATGCGAAAAATCTAAACCTGGAAAGCATGGCTCTGCTAAAGCTAGAATTGTTGCTATAGGTTTATTTGATAATGTGAAAAGAAGCATTGTTAGCCCTGTAGATTCCAAAATAGAGGTTCCTATAATTGAGAAAAGATCTGGCCAAGTTGTTTCCATTACTCCTACAACTGTTCAACTTATGGACCTTGAAACATACGAAATTTTTGAGACAACTTTACCTGAAGAGGAGGACTTAAAAAATAGGCTTGAAAGCGGGGTTGAAGTTGAATACTGGAGGGTTCTTGGAAGAATAAAAATTATTAGGGTTAAAGGTTAAGGATGAATAAGTTTTTAAAAAAAGAAATTGTTTACCAGATGAATGTTAAGCCAAATATGACTGTCTTAGAGCTTATTGAGTCTATGGGTTTATGTGGTGTTTTAGGTGCTGGTAGAGTTGCGAAAGCATCAAAAATTTTGGTAGAAATGTTTGCTGATAAAGGTTGCACAGTATTTTTAGCTTTAGCTGGACCTGCGGTTGCTGGAGGTTTAAGGAATATAGTTTCAAGTCTTGTAAAGATGAAGCTTATTGATGCTATTGTTACTAATGGTGCAAATTTAACACATGACCTTATAGAAGCTTTAGGTTTTAAGCATCTACGCGGGGAGGAAAATCCTGATGATGTTCAGTTAAGCTTTAAGGGTGTAGGTCGTATAGGAAACATTTACATTGAGGAGGAGGCTTTTAAAAGCTTAGAAAAAAACATCTATGATATACTTGATAAGGTTTTAGAGAAGAAAGTTTACCCTGTTTATGAACTTTTGGAGAAAATAGGCTTACATATTAATGATGAAAACTCGATTTTAGCTTCAGCCTCAAAAAATGGTATCCCAATTTTTTCTCCTGGAATTTATGATTCGATGCTTGGTTTACATTTATGGATGTATAGTAGACTTAAAGGTTTAAGCTTAGATTTTAATAAGGACATGGGTAAAATGTATGATATCATCTTCTCATCTAAGAGGATAGGTGCTATTATTCTTGGTGGAGGCCTTCCTAAACATTTTACATTGGGTGCAAGTATGCTTAAAGGCGGGGTTGATGCAGCTATCCAAATAACGATGGATAGAGCTGAAGCTGGAAGTCTTTCAGGTGCACCTTTAGAAGAAGCTATTTCATGGAAGAAAGCTAAGGTTAAAAGTAAACTTGTAACTGTTATAGGTGATTTCACCATAATTTTCCCATTACTTGTAGCTTCAGCTTTATCTAGCTTATATGGAGAAGTTAAAAAGTAAAAGCTAAAGTTATATGCATCCTTAAATGTTAATATTA
>CAZMUQ010000092.1:0-1538 GCA_964569845.1 uncultured Candidatus Bathyarchaeia archaeon | reverse complement strand
AGCTATGTTTAAAGGATTATTTAATGAGGTTGCAGATATCTGGCCTAAAAAAATATTCCCATACTTTAATGAAACCTACAAGGATTAAACAACTGGAAAAAATTTTTCTTCTTTTAGACTATAAGAAGAATTGTGGTTTATATGGTTGAGAATAAGATTAAAAGTTCAATTAGCCTTATAAGGCATTTGCTTGAACCAAGCTCTATAGCTGTTATTGGAGCTTCAAGAGAACCTGGTAAGGTTGGATATTCCATAGTTAAAAATCTTTTAGATGGAGGTTTTAAAGGTAAAATTTACCCTATCAATCCTACAGCTCCAGAAATTTTAGGTTTACCATGCTACAAAAACGTTAAAGAAATACCTGAAAATGTTGATACTGCTTTAATATCTATTCCTGCAAGATTTGTTGTTGACGCTATTAAGGATTGTGGTGAGAAAGGTGTACCTGTAGTAACTATAATTTCTGCTGGTTTTGCTGAAATAGGTGAAAAAGAACTTCAAAAAAATCTTGTAGAAACTGCACATAAATATGGTGTTAGAATTGTTGGACCCAACACTTTTGGTGTTTATAGGCCGTCTAAAGGTATGTCTGCAACCTTCTGTGTTCCTTACGAGTATGCTGGAGGACTTGCTTTAACATGCCAAAGTGGTGGTGTAGGTATGGGAATTCTCGGTTATGCTAGGTCTAGGAGGGTTGGTTTATCAGCTCTTATAGGTTTTGGAAATAAATGTGATGTTAATGAAATTGATGTTCTTGAATATTTTGCACAAGATGAACAAACTAAGGCTATAGCTTTACATGCAGAATCCATAATTGACGGTAGAAGATTTATTGATGTTGCAAGCAGAGTTACAAAGATTAAACCTATTGTTTTACTTAAAGCTGGAAGAACAAGCTATGGTTTTAAGGCTGCATCATCCCACACCGCAGCTATTGGAGGATTAGACCAGATTGTTGATGCTGCAGTAAAAAAGGCTGGCGTAATTAGAGCAAAAGGTCTTGAAGAATTTTTTGAGTTAGGTAGAGCCTTAGCTATGCTACCTAAACCTAAGGGTGAAAATGTTTTAATTGTTACTGGTGCAGGTGGTTTAGGGGTTTTATTAGCTGATGCCTGTGAAGAGCAGGGAATTAAGCTTATGGATATCCCTAAAGATTTAGAAGAGAAATTTAGAAAGTATATTCCACCATTTGGAAGCTTTAAAAATCCTGTAGATATTACAGGAGCATCTCCCCCTGAAACATATAAGGATTGTATAGATTTAGCCATTAGAGATGAGAGAGTTCATGGTGTTATAGTAGGTTACTGGCACACCTTAATAACTTCGCCAATGGATTTTGCAAAAGTTGTAATTGAAGTTGTTAAGGATGCTAGAAAAGATGGAATAGAAAAACCTATAGTTGTATCTTTAAGTGGAGATGTTGAAGTTGAAGAAGCAGCTAAACTTTTAGAAGACAACTGCATACTTGCATATCCTTATGCACCTGAAAAAGCTGTAACTGCAATTGCATCAGTTTTTAGATGGGCTAAATATGCAGG
>CAZMUQ010000091.1:0-1621 GCA_964569845.1 uncultured Candidatus Bathyarchaeia archaeon | reverse complement strand
ATCAAACTACGTAAAAAATAAACAAAAGAACACACAAAAACAACCTTCAACGCTCTAATAACATCTTCTAACTTTCACTTATAAATAATTTAAATTTTGTAACCATTACATATTAGCCCCCCAACACTTCATATCCACCTTTATGTACCATTCCAAGGCTAAAACCTTCATGTAACTTTACCTAATGCTTTCTAAAGACCTTGTACACAAACTTATTCTTCATGCTGGTTGTAAAGGTACATATGAGAGATGTGTTCATACATTTTTGTTTTAGCGAATTTCTTCTTAAAATTCATGGTATATCCGGTCTAACAACATTCTAACAGTTTAAAAATCGTTCCAAAATGCGTAATGTACGATGAAGTAAGATCTGGTAGATAGTATCCAGCACCAGAAGACCTGTCAATCCTACTAGAATGAGTCAAACAAAAACTAAAAGAAGCAAAAGAAAAATTCCTTAACAGCAAAAACAAAATAAAAGAGGAATACCATTTCCACAAAAAATTACTAAAAACTGCCTATCTGGACAAATATTTATTATTCATACGTAGAGAACTACGTCTATGCTCTGCAAAACTCCACCCATTTAGAGTAGCAGAAGCCAATTATAACCAATTCTGGGGCGGAACCATCAAAACCGCAGCAAGATTATATGGCATAAACCCTCATCAGGTACTAAACTACATATTAACTTTAATAAGAAAAAATGTTGGAGGAATTCACATCTACAAAGATTTAGCTGGCAGAGGATACCCAGAAGTCAACAGAATATACCCAGACGAAGCAACACCAACAGATCTCTTAGCCGATAATATAACCTTTAAATCCCATATTGGCGGAGGAGTACTATCTGAACTCGAATACGAATTCCGCAGAATCACAGAACTCTACAAAGCACCAGTAAAAAACATCGACCACTGGCTTAAAACAGGAGAAACAAAACACATAGACTTAACACTAATATTTAAAATAAAATCCTCAGCATACGAATATTTTAACATTTAATATTGATGATGTACAAATAAATCATGAGGTGTATACGGTTTGCTTAGGTTATATACTTTTGAGAGGGGGAATTATACTCTTGTAGGTCCGTTCTCTAAAGAATTTATTTTAAAGAATTATGGTAAAATTAGAGAAGAATTGAAGAAGATAAAACCTCTAAAAGACTGGAATGAAAACTACCTTAGATATTTTTGGCCAATGGTTGGTTTAATCTATGAAAACGGCAATTGGAACCTATACTTAGGAGTTACCATGGGAATAGAATATACCTTGTATGAATCCGACAAAGAATATATCCTCAAATACTTCTTAAACACATTAAGAAAGCATAAACTTTCAGTTAATGTAGATGAAATCTTAAACGAATGGAAAAAGATAAAAGAAAAAGAATATGAAAAAGACATCCAAGACATTCATGTTGCCGCATCCTTTTCCTCCGATTCTAACAATATTAACGATATTTTAGCATATTTAAAGAAACTTGCAAAGCACTATACACCACTAAAAAAGTCAATAATTAGAAGCATAATTACTTTTGATGATGAATTTACCAAAAAAGCAGACTTTTTTGTTTATAGTGAAGCTTATTTCAGACCCAACATAGAATTTTTCTCAA
>CAZMUQ010000090.1:0-1882 GCA_964569845.1 uncultured Candidatus Bathyarchaeia archaeon | reverse complement strand
CTTAGCCAGATGGAGTCAAAACCAGCTTCCTCAACTTTCTTAGCCATTGGGGGGCTTTTATCTGGATAAGGTGTTAACTCGAAGCCGAACTTTATACTAATTATTCATCACCTTAGTTGATTTTTTATTTTACTTTTCTTAAATATTTACAATAATAATTTTATGTGATTTATAATCAAATTTTTAGGCTAGCATGCTCATAAATATTTTATCAAAAATCTTTTGTAAAAACAATGTTTAGGGGTTTAATGTATGCGTTTAATTGTTGCAATATCTGGAGCCTCTGGAGCTATTTATGGTGTAAGGTTACTTCAGGTTTTAAAGGAGGCTGATGCTGAGGTGCATTTGATAATTAGCCGATGGGCTGAAAAAATCATTCAACATGAAACAGGTTTAAATGTTGAAAATGTTAAAAGATTAGCATATACTACTTACAATGTTGAAGACTTATCAGCACCATTAACAAGCGGTTCTTTTCCAGCTTCAGGTATGATTATTATCCCGTGTAGTACAAAAACTTTAGCTGCTATAGCTAATGGTTTTTCTCACAATCTTATCAGTAGAGCTGCTGAAGTTATGGTTAAGGAGAAACGAAAACTTGTTTTAGCCCTGAGAGAAACACCATTATCCCCGATACATCTCCAAAACATGTTAAGGCTTGCTAAAATTGGTGTAATTATTGCGCCTCTATCCCCTCCATTTTATCATAAACCTAAAACCATTGATGAACTTGTAGATCAAATGATTGGAAAAATTTTAGGATTTTTTAATTTGACTCCTAAAGGATTTAAACGTTGGGGTTTGGATATTAAGCTTTAAATTTAAGATTAAATGTTGTTTAATTGATAAGTTGAACTTTCTAAGCTGGAGGTTAATACATGCCTAAGGAGATTAAAGATATTGATGAGTTTATAGATTTATCTGAAAAAGCTGAATACTGCATTGTCAAAAGAGTTAAGAAAAGCGATATTGTCAAGCTTAAGCTTAGAACAAAAAAGTATCTTTACACTTTAAAAGTTAAGGAGGCAAATGTTAAAGGTATTCTAGAAAAGGTTAAATGTAGAATTGTTGAGGTTGATTAAGCTTGAAAGTTACAGTAAAATTTATAGGGCCACTTAAAAGTTTAACAGGGATAGAAAAGGTAGTCGTAAATTTAAATTCAAAAAAAGATCAAACAATTTCAAGTTTAATTCAAGCATTAACAGAAATTTATGGTGGAAAAATTGTAAATAGAATCCTAAATTCTGAAAATGGTGAGCTTAGACCAAATATTCTTATTCTTAAAAATGATGTTGAAATAAGAGTTTTAAACGGACTTAAAACAGAAGTAAAGGATGAGGATGTAATAACATTTATACCTGTATCTCATGGTGGATGATTTTTAGGGTAAAACTTTAAAATAGGCATCTAAAATTTTATTTTGGTGTTTTCTTATGAAGCTTTATCTTGTTCAGCATGGTGAGGCTAAAAAAGAGGAGGAAGATCCTTCAAGACCTTTAACTGAGAAAGGTTTTAAGGATGCTGAAAAAGTTGCAAAATATGTTTCCAAGCTTGATGTAAAAATTAAGAGAATTTTTCATAGTGGAAAATTGAGAGCTAAACAAACAGCAGAAATTTATGCTAGCTACTTAAACCCTGAAGAAGGGGTTTTTGAGGCTGAAGGGTTAAATCCACTAGATGACGTAAAAATCTGGGTTGAAAAGATTAAACTTATGAGTGAAGATATAATGCTTACAGGACATCTACCCCATCTAAGTAAACTTACTTCAGCATTAATTGTTAAGGATGAAAATATAGAAATTGTGAAGTTTAGAATGGCGGGAGTTGTCTGCTTAGAGAGAGATAAAGAAGGTAAATGGGCAGTTTTATGGGTTATAACTCC
>CAZMUQ010000089.1:0-1957 GCA_964569845.1 uncultured Candidatus Bathyarchaeia archaeon | reverse complement strand
TACAACCTCCCCGCTAGCAATTTTAAATCTCCTTTTATCAACAATCTTTAAATCAGCAGTAATCTTCACATAACATTTCAGCCTAATCTACATCAGTAGCATCCGCATAGGTTGTAGTGTACGTTTAAAAGGGTTGAAAACCAAGCCTAATATCTCCAATGTTACAACACCTAGTAAGGCATGGTCATCAGCTTCACCTAAAACAACAGGAGTATGACCCTCACCTTGGGGAAGCGAAATATAGCATTCTGAAACCTTCCGTTTTATAACTGTCCCATCAGCTAAAGTAAAATCATGCTCCCGTATAGGTTGAAGCCCAATCTTCCTCCAAACTTTTTCTGGAAGAACAGTATAGGTTGCACCACTATCAACTAAAAATCTAACCTCCTCTTCCCCAAGAGGGCCCTTTACCCTCCCCTCAATATAGGTAATACCCAAACAATCCACCTACACTAAACACTTTCATAAAGCCTAAGAAATATTTAGTGTTTCGCTTTTTAAAGTAGATATCCTCCTTCAGGCGAAACTTCTTCCAATCTTCCCGTCTTCGGATCTACCTTAAAACCTAAGGTTTCTAAAGCATAAACTCCTAAAAGTGGTGTTGGCGTATCAACCTCAGCAACAAAAACAGGACCCCTCCTACCAGCAACCTCAACCTCAGCCAAAAAAAGTCTAGCCTTAATTTTTCTCTTATCTGCAAGAGTTAACTCAACAGTATATGGTGTTTCCAGCAAACCTAACTCTTCAATAGTTTTAGGATCCAAAACAGTATAAGTGGAACCAGTATCTACAAGCATTCTTAAATCCTTTAAACCTTTTCTACCATAGATAACAATGTTTACGTAGGTAAATCCCAATAGTTTACATCTCCTACAAACTTAAATTTAACATTTTTAAGTCAAAATATTTTCTTACTGTTTCATTTACTATTTTAAGTCTTAATTTTTCATCCTTGGAAAAAAGAAGTTTTCCGTTAATGAAAACATGATATTTAAATGGTAGTGGAGCCTGATTTAACACCTGTAAATCTACCGGAAAACCTACTTCAACCTCTAATTTAGCTGAAAAATCTACAGTATAGTGGAAAGCTTTATCCGTGTTCTTTATCCATACAGCAACATCAACATCCCTAAAAATTTCTCTCTCAACAAAACCACCATAAACATAAGCAAAAACAACTTCATCTTCATCTTTAAGTTTCTCACCCAAAAAACTAGAAATTCTAAGCTTTTCTTCAACAGACAAACTATAATACCTAAACTTTAACCTACCTTTTTCAAAGTTTTTATTGGATATAGGATCTTTTGATAGCAAATTTCTTATACACAAGATAAAATGTTCAAAATCTTTTAATCCACTCTTTACACTCTCATAAACCTTTTTATCCTCAATTATCCAGTATCTATGAACAAGCAGATTTCTAAGTCTAGCAGCAGATGAAAGCTTTTCAGCCAAATTTTCAGGCATAATACCTTTTATCCCCAACCTTACAAAACACTCAGGAAAACCCTCAACCTTCTCCTTATAAACACCTAAAAGAATATGTACACATATACTTGATGCAGCTTCAACAAGCTGAATTATAAGATATCTCATTGAAAACTTCTCATAAACAGTTAACTCCCCAAAATCTTTAGTTGTAAGTTGTTTAAGCATCTGAATAGCATCATTAATCTCCCTAATCCTAGCCTCAACATACTCATCATTAATAGACAAATACCATCACTTTAAACCAAAGTTTAAAACTCCTTTCTTTTCCAAAACCCTTCAACATCTACATAATTTACATGAAAACTCTTAATAAGGGCTTATTAAAGGTGTTTAAGGCGAAAGATACCTTTCCTCCACTAACCTCATGCCACAATTTTTAAATCGTTTAACCTATTTAAGCCTAAAAGTTTAATGTAGGCTTCATCTTTTAACCAGCTTAAAGCATCATTATAACCCCATTCCAAAG
>CAZMUQ010000088.1:0-1958 GCA_964569845.1 uncultured Candidatus Bathyarchaeia archaeon | reverse complement strand
TGACTATTCAGGAGTAACTGAAGATTTGAAACAAAAACTACAGAAAAAATTGATGCAGCTACAACAACAGCAACCGTTAAAAGAGCTTCACTCAAAACAACTGATGACATCTCCCTTCTTACCTTATCTCAAAAAATGTGGTGAAGTGGCAATAACTAAGGGGTTTCAGCTAAATTTTCCACTTCCATTCTAGGAATTCTGTATCTCTATATGGGCTTTTAGCTATAAGGCTTGGATCCACTATATGCCACTCTGTTTTTTCCTCAAAAATTTTGGCTTCACTAACAGTTCCTCCTTCATTTTTAATTTCAGCAGTAATTTCATCCATTATTTTTTTAATTTCGTTTTTTGTTTTTGGCTTTGAAATTGAGTTTTGAGTTATAAATCCGAAGAGAATTCTTATCTCTACCTTGTCATCCTCAACATCAACAAACATTCCTGTAGCTGAATATTTTTTAGCTATCTCCTCAACCTTTTGAAGTATATTTTTAGCCGTCTCCTCTTCCTCTACACTTTTAGCTCCCCTTTCAACTTCAATGTTTCTTGCAACTATTCTAATACCATAATACTTTTCAACAACTTGGAAGGTCCCTAGAAAAACTCCAACCATACCCTGAAGTTCAGGTGTCTTACGTGTCATACCATAAACTCTCACGGTCTGCCCTTCTCTTAACAAAAATCTATGGAAAAGCTCAGATGGAATTGTAATAACGTAGCTGCTACCACTTCTACGAATGTTAGCTGTAAATGATACTGCTTCTTCTTCCCAGCCACTCATAATCCTACCCCAAATTAATATCAATATTGTAAGCCTAAAATATTTATCTAAAACAAAAAAATAGAATATTTTTGTTTTAACCCAGTAGTGATAATGTCTTACGTTAAGTCCATCACATTATCGAGTGCTGGGGGGAGATATCTTTCAACAGTAAGCACAGCACCAACAGGAGGTTTAACCTCTATTGTAAACTTATCGTTTGCAGTTAAGCTTGTGTCAATCGCAGTTACATTTACTACCACCTTAAACTTTTCTCCGTACTCAAGCAAGGTATCTCCGTCACCTTTAACCTCATAAATGAAGGCTGTTGTTGAGTTATCGTAGACATTGTCTTGGTGGGTATGTGGACTAGTATAGGATATGGTTGCTGTTGTTGTGCTTAAATCCACTGGATGTTTTCCGGCAGATGTTTTTATGTAGAATATTATAGAGTCAACTTGATTGTTTGTGGAGTTTGCTATAACTGAACCATCTAATTCTAAGACTGATGATGCTTCCGCCATTCCTGTTCCTATAACCTCTTTACTCCTTTGTGATGATAGTATTCCCATGTTTAAAACCGTAAATGCAAAAGCTGAAGCCACGATAACAAAGGCTATAAGGATTATCGCTGTCTCTAATCCTGTTAATCCCTTTTTGTTTCTTAGAAAACCTTTAGTTTTTCCCATCTTTTTCACCTGCTTCTCGAATCGTATTTAAGTAAAACATAAATATAAATTTTATGCTACTTAAATAGATAAAAAAACTTATTAACAACGGACTCAAATATTTTATTTCGATGACAATGAAAACATATATGAAGCTTAGAAGTAATGCTAAAACAGGCAAGCAGAAGGAAAATATTCGTCAACACCTAGTTAATATAGACCTCCTAAACATTAGATACTCACCTTCAAAGCCACCTATGCTTATTCTCCCAATAAATGTTGCATACGATTTTTTAGAATCTATATCAAAACTCCTTGGATTTGAAGCAACAGCATCTATGCTGTTTCATGTGGGAAAAGAGTGGGGATACCGTAGCTACCTAAGTCTCAAAGAGAAAAAATCTTCCTTTAACGGGAGAGATCAATATGAGTCCACCTGTAATATCTTAAGAACCAGACCTATCTTAGATTTTGTGGTTAATCCAGACCTCAAAGAAGGAAAAGTTCTTGTCAAAATTTTTGGAATTAATAGA
>CAZMUQ010000087.1:0-1977 GCA_964569845.1 uncultured Candidatus Bathyarchaeia archaeon | reverse complement strand
TCCCCCAACCAGACATCCTAATCTGCATGATAAAATCCCTTGCAAAACTCTGTCCAAAATACCAGAAATGGCAAAAACAAGTAAGTCAACTTTAGTTACATATTTATTCCTCTATAGGTATATACCTATGAGAAGATGATTTTACGAATGATCATCGAAAATAAAGAAACCGGAGAAACCAAAACAGTTGAACATCAAGAAGAAGACTTGAACTTAACAAAAACAACTTCAATCTTTAAGCTAATGAAATTTCAACACGACTTCAATAAAAAACTTAAACCATACAAAAACGGTAAATGGAGAATCCTAAAAGTTGAAACAGACAACACAACGCTACTTTTCCTCATAGAAGAATGGAAAAAACGCGAAAACAAAAACTTTCTAACAGAACTAGTAGAACTGCAATGAATAACGAAGTATAAGCAAATTAGCAAGCAACATAAAAATCCCAAGAATTAGCCAAAAAGCAAGACAGTAAAACTTTAGAGACTTTTTAAACTTAAACACTAATCCATAAAATCCAATCTCTGTTAAAGCTAAACCAACAATACATAAAAAAATTTGCATCAAGCAAAAACCTAAAGGAACATAAGAACCAGCATAATCATCTAAACCTGCAGCAAAAACAGACAATAAATATAAAGCATTAAAAATTAAACAAAAAACTCCAATAAAAGAGAAAATCCCTAACAACAGCCTGTTTTTAGACATACTGATCTAGTAACTACTCTCCAAATTTAGTCTTCATAAATTTTTCCATAGAAATTTTGAAAGGTTTTTATACCTATAGGTCTATTTCTACCCCTATTGGGGTATCTCTACCCCTATGAGCGATAGAGGCTATGAACTCGAACCCCATAGGGGGTAGATAAGGAAAAATGCAACGGAACACCGTTATTTTTACACTAGTTCTTATCACCGTAATGACTTTCTCTCCAATGAGTGTTCTATCGATTCCAAAATCATATGCAACCACAACTCCACCAACAATTGGAGAAATAAATGAAGCCTTAGAACTTGGATTTAAATTTCTTAATAGACTTTATGACGAAATTAGTTCAACAGAAGCTATAATGCGAGACTATCCAGCAACACCTTTAAGAGTTCATAGGGTTGTTGAAGGTTTCCTAGATGTTTCCCATATGGCTGGTGGTTATGACTGTTACCCTTGTACCACACCATATGAAAACAAGGAATACTGTCAAATTGAAGCTATCGACTATACACATAGCAGATATAAATTTGAGCTAACTCATGACAACCTTTATTATGATGGTTATGTTGCTGAAGATGATCCAGATTGGGATTTTGACGACTTAATCCTCTATGTGACCTATGAAGGTTACAGCGAAAAGAGAATGAAGCTAACAGTCACCATTGAAAGGTTAGAAGAAGGCTTTACTGTTGACATATACTTCGGAAGCATCTTACTCTGGGATGATGCAACCCATGCTAACGAAGGAGAAACTATAACGAAGTATATTGAGTATGGACAGCCAAGTTGGAGATACACTATTAGACACGGAGCTAAAATAGCTGCAAACCTTTACGAAGCTGTAGGGTTAACCAGTAGAGCTAACAAGCTCATAAAAGTTTGGAATGATAACGGTTACACAAAAGATATCTATGATCCTTTATTCGGTAAATCTAACAATTATCCCGACGATTTCTTAGATAGCAGTGAATGTTTCCATGATGCTGATGTTTATGAATCAGGAAACTGGTTCTTCCAACCTTTTGGTATCGACTACTATCCATACAAAAGCAGAGTAATTCTTGCTCCTGATATCTATTTAATGGCTCTCCAATGTCAAAATCATTACAAATTACTCAAAGCTTTACATCTCATGAACAAGTATGGAAATCAAGAACCTTACATAAGCCAAGCTAAACAGTTAATCGATGAAACAGGTTGGGACGGAGTAGGTTGTTCAAGAACATACTACATAGATGGAGTTCCAATCACCTACCCAGGAT
>CAZMUQ010000086.1:0-1999 GCA_964569845.1 uncultured Candidatus Bathyarchaeia archaeon | reverse complement strand
AACAATAGCATCTTATGTTAGAAGTAAACTTTGACAAACATCTCCCTAGCAGGTGTAGATTTTAAAGCTATTTCACCATAAGCTACTAGTAGGCTGTTCATGTTCAAATTAGCATTTCCTCCACTTAATTCTTAATTTTAAATTTAATATCATTTCAACTAGTTTAGATTTTGGTGATTTTTCGAGATTGTAGATTTTTACTTTATTTTTCTTTGCATATTCAATAGCGCTTCTTTTAAGTAGAAGCTGACCTTCAGTAATTAAATGCACCTTCTTACATATTGCTGTAGCCAAACTCACAGCATCTAAAGCATAAAGATTCAATTTACGTCTTCTATTTTCTCTTCGGAGTACCCTGCCTTTGTAAGAGCCCTAATCACCTCTAATAAGACCCATTCGATGTAAATTACAGATATCTTCTCATCTAAGATGTCATCTTTCAACTTTAAGGTAAATTTTCCTTTTCTAAACCATTTAACAATAACAGTAGCATCTGTACAAACGATCAGTTAGTCTTTCTCCTTATGTAGCTTAACAACTATATTAGTCGGTGAGGAACAGTTGCTTGTCCCCTGCCTCACCTTTTCAAGTTTTTCTCTTAAAAAGTCTCTAAGACTTTCCCTTATAAATTAGAGTTTCTTGTTCCCTTTAGAATAAATTTATAAGCGATAAAAACCATTTTATACTTAAAATATTTTGAGAGTTAACTTTCGGGCAAAATGTAATTTGCTTGGTGTCTGAAATTGTTAAGGGAAAACAGTAAAAAACTTCGATTATGCAATTGTTTTTCCGACGAAACCAGAAATTGTAGGTGGCCTAATAATCAATTAAGACTTCAAAAAATAAGAATAGCTATTTTGACCTTCTTTCTGTTTTATTCAAAGTTACTTCTCCTTACTCGTGGAAAATACATTTTCCTTTTCCCATTGGTATCTGTTTTAACCATGATTTTGTTGGTTTGCTGGCTTGTTCCTACATTTTACGATTATCAAAGAAGAGGGAAAATGAAAACAGCGTACCTATACGTTCTATATTTCCTAATAATTTCCATTCCATTTACATTCCTATACTTGTTTACTCATCGATAGCTTTACACTCGATATCGTGAGGTGTTAGTTATGGGCAAAGAGGAAGAAATTGCTGGAGGATTTTTAGGTTATCCTATATCTCGACTAGGCTACCCGGTTGTTCTTCTTAGACTACATTTTGGTTTAATAATTGTTTTACCTTTCTTCACTTTTCTCGCCGTTATGGCCCACATCAATTTTGGTTGGTTTAACTTTACCAGACAACTTTACCTAATTTCAGGACTGTTCATAGGCATTGCTGGCGGGATTTCCGAGGCTTTCCTTGTGATAAGGAAACTTAAAGAGGAGGTTGAAGTTGTTGCTTGGTTTCTGATACCTTTAAGTTTTATTTTCTGGCTCCTGCCAACAGCCTTTATCTACTTATATTTTGGATCAAAAGAGTTTCTTCCATTTTGTGCATACTTTTTGCTTCCCTCTTTCGCTGTGGCCTTGGTTACAAACGGTTTTGTGTTCTACAAATTTGAGAAAAGGGAGAAGGTTAGAGTTTTCACATTTTTCTTATCTAGGTATGTTCCTTACCCAAAGTATTGGATGGAGTTTCCTGAAACCTTGGAGATCAAGTTTTACGGATTTCTTAATGCGGTAGCCGAGAAAGATTTTTCTTGGATGCTTTATTACGGCAGGTATGCAGATCAGCTGAAAATTCTTATTGAAGAATTTTCTAAAAGAAGCGATGAGTTTGGAAAAGAAATTCTTGGTGTTAAAGAGCTATTAAAACGGTTTTTGGATGAAATTAGAAGTTTCAATCAGGATCAACGTAGGGTATCTTTGATTTTTGTAGGGAGTTGTTTTGTCTGGATAGCCTTTTTGTTTTATGTTGCAGCTAACAACTGGTTTGGTGTACTTCAAAAATATGGTAGTTATGCAATTTTCATATTTTATTTACCTCTTTTCTTAATCTTTGCATATCC
>CAZMUQ010000085.1:0-2041 GCA_964569845.1 uncultured Candidatus Bathyarchaeia archaeon | reverse complement strand
TAAAACCTGAAAAGGTTCAGGTTAACCTAGACCTATGTAATGGTTGTGGTAAATGCGCCGAAATTTGTCCTGTTGAAGCTATCCGGATTGAGAATGGTAAAGCTAAAGTTGATGTTTACGCATGCAATGGTTGTGGTGCATGTATACCCGAATGCGAGCCTGGAGCCTTAGACTTAGGGAACTCAACAGAAAAACAGCTTTACGCGCAAATTGAAGGTGTTTTGAAGCAAAAAAGTGATAAGCCTGTCATCTTAGCCTTCTTAGACGATGAAACAGCCTACACAACAGCAGACCTCTTAGGCTCTACAAGAGACTTTTATCCAACTTCAATCCGGATTATTCGTGTACCATCATCTGCAAGAGTTGGCTTAAAACATATTCTTCATGCTTTTGCTCATGGTGCAGATGGTGTACTCTTAGCTGATGGTGGTGAAGGTTCAGGCTCTTATCCTGAAGTTGCAAAAATAACAGAAAAAAGACAACGTGAATATAAGGGACTTATGAGAAAATATCGAATTGAGCCTCTACGTTTACGTTCTACAGAGGTATACATTTCAGCACCAAGATTCCTAGGTGAAGTCTTTAGAGTTTTTGCAAGCATTATAGAAGAAAGAGGAAAACTTTCGGACCAAGTAAGAGAAAAAATTAAAGCAGAACTCAAACAAAAAACAGTCTAAAAATAAAACTTTTAATTTCCTATCTACATCTGCTGGAAAAGGTATTTTTGTGGGGGAAGTAAGTCTTGGCGTTTAGGAAGATTCCAAGCTACTGTGAGTGGACGCTTCTTCATTGTTTTACCTAAAAAATTGTGTGCTAAGGTGTTGCTAAATTCGGACAAAGATTCTGTGGATTTTACAGATTTAGAAAAATCTTTACTGATACTACATGGTTTAAGGATTTGAAATTTTTGATAATAATCAAGCTAATGAAGAGTAGGGTTTATGCAACTTAATTTTTTCTTTAAAGGGAAACTTGTATTTATTTTCCTCAGCTCTAATATCATCTTGATGGTTACCATCTTGAGGAAGGTGTATGGAGAACATGGTGGATAGTTGGAATAGCTGAAAATGTTTCTCGGTTTCTTGGGGATGAAGTTTGGGAATACCAAAAAATTTTCTGATGTAACAACATTACCTGAAGGTTTAAGTTTTCAGGGTAATGTTGACTAGATTAATGGTTAGTATTTCTAGGTGGTTACAGTTTATTGTCTTGGTTTAGATGGAATTATCCTAGAAAGATTTCTAGTGTTAGCTTCTCCTTTATGGATGCAAAAATGGAGTATCATCATTACCTTTTAAGAATTTCCTCAAAAGTTTTAGGAAGAAATTTGCTTCATGGTTATGGAAAGAAAGCTCTTGATATTGGTTGTAGCTATGGATATGTGGTAAAGCTTCTTCAGTTTTATGGGTATGAAGCTGTAGGTTTAGATCTATCTCGTACTGCAATATTTACAGGAAAAAAAGTTTTTAAAGAGGCTAATTTTGTGGTTGCAGATGCTTTTAAACTTCCTTTTAAAAGCAATTTTTTCAACCTTATTACAGCATTTGAGGTTATGGAACATTTACCCTGCCCAAGGATGTTTATTAGGGCGGCATATGATTCCCTTAAGGAAGATGGAGTTTTAATTTTAACTACACCACGAAAATGTATTATGCGTAGAGTGTACGATTTTATTGTTGGTGAACATACACATGTTAACCTACTAAAACCTGTAGAGTTAAAGTTTCTTCTTAAAGAATTGTTTAACTATGTAAAGGTTTGGATTATACCTTACCCTATACCTATAATTAGAGGACCCTTTAGGTACCTTATGAGAGCTTTCTTAAAGGATCTTGATAACTTTAACATAACTACTTCTTCTTACATTTCGATTCATTCAATGATTGCTATCTGTATGAAGTAGTAGTCAAAAATAAGCAAAAATTTGCTTTTTAGTTTATTGTGGGAATTTATAAATATGCTTTAAGGTTTATATTAGGTTGATAGGTGGGATTATGCCTTTGGATTTTGAGTTTAGTGAGGAGCAGAAGCTGCTTCAGGC
>CAZMUQ010000084.1:0-2148 GCA_964569845.1 uncultured Candidatus Bathyarchaeia archaeon | reverse complement strand
ACCTTTTTTAAAACATCTTCATCTCTCTCCAAAATTCTTATTGCAAGCCATCTTAAAGGATACCTACCAGCAAGCTTCTCATCCTTCTTAAGGATATTCTCAAGTTTCCCTATAAGCTTCTCAAATTTTTCACCATAACCTACCATTAGTCTTCTTTCAGGTTTTTCCTTAGCAACCCTTAAAATTTCATCCTTTAATTTTTCTACTCCCTCTCCTGTTGTTGCAACCGTAGGCACTACGGGTATTCCAAGCAGTTTTGAAAGCTTATCCACATCTATCTGGTCTCCTCTAGCCTTTACAAGGTCCCACATGTTTAAGGCTAAAACAACGTTAGCCTCTAACTCAAGTAGGAGAAGTGTAAGATACAGGTTTCTTTCAAGGTTTGTTGCATCAACAATATGAACAACAACATCAGGTTTTTCTTCAACAATAAAGTTTCTTGCTATTAATTGGTCTATTGAAGCTGCTGTAAGACTATATACCCCAGGTAGGTCAACAATCTCTATCTCCTCACCCCTATGTCTACACCTACCAACCTTTTTTTCCACAGTAACACCAGGCCAATTTGCAACATGCTGCCTTGAGCCTGTTAACCTGTTAAAAAGTGCTGTTTTACCTACGTTTGGGTTTCCAATTAACGCTACCGTTATCATTTTTATTCACCTAAACCATCAACAATTATTTTCATAGCTATACCTCTACCAAGAGCAACCCTAGAACCTTTAACATTTACAAGGATTGGTCCTGAAAAATCTGAGTGTAAAATTTTAACGTTTTCTCCTGGTGTAAAACCCATTTCAACAAGTCTTCGTGTAATTCCTTTTCCACCAACAATTTTTACAACTTTTACGTTAATTCCTTGTGGAAGCATTGCTAAAGGGGTTTCCATTTTTAGCTTACCTCTTCAACATAAACGTTTTCAGCCTCGTTTTTTCTTAGGCTTAAACTATAGCCTTTTAACTCGAATTCTACAGGGTCTCCTAGGGGTGCTTTTCTAACAACCTTAATTCTTGTTCCTTTAACAATCCCCATATCTGCTATCCTTTTTCTTAGATTTTTATCTCCAGTAACTCTTTTAACAAAAACTTCTATTCCAGGCTCTATTTCGCTTAGCCTTTTTTCCAAGGAAAGTTTCACCATAAATGTTAGGCTTTGCTAGCTAAATTAGGTTAACCTAACTCTAATAGAAAGAAGTTGTTAGGATTATCAAAAGCTTATCCTAAAAAACTTAAAGGTAGCTTTTTAAAGGCTAACAAAATTAGATTTTTAACTCTTAACCTAAAAAAGTTTAAAAAATTAAACCTTAAATTTTTACTTCTTCACTACCAACTTTTAAATAGCTCTAACTATCTTCTAACAGATTCTAGCTTCCCTTTCAATTCTCTTTTTGAGATTCTTGACCCTTTTTCTTGGTTTTCTGGTTTAAATATTCTTTTTTCTGGCTTATTTATTTTATGCTTTTTCGGCGGTGATACATTGTTTTTGTGCAGATTCTTTACCGCCGAAAAAATTTAGCTACTTATAAATTGTTTTAGGTTTTATAATAGAAGCTTTTATAAGTAAAAGTAAAAATAGTTTGGCTTATTTAAAACGCTCAAACTTCCTTTAATAATTTTGCTGGTTGGTTTTTAAGTATGGGTAAAAGATAGGCTTAAACATCCAGCTTTAAGGCTTTCAGGTGGACAGCAACAAAGGCTATGTATTGCTAGAGCTTTAGCTGTTGAACCTGAAATCCTGCTGATGGATGAACCTACATCCTCCCTAGACCCTATCTCAGCCAAAAGAATAGAAAACCTAATCTTAAAACTTAACAACCATAATTGTAACCCATAATGTTCACCAAGCAATAAGAATTGCTGACTATGTAATCTTTCTCTACATGGGTAAACTTATAGAAAGTGGACCAGTAAAAGAAATCTTCCAAAAACCAAAACACCTAGAAACCCAAGCATATATTAAAGGAGAATTTAGCTAAACATCCCCAAAAAACTATAATTCAACTCTCATCAAGTTTTTAGGTTTAAGCAGAACCAGATTAGCTAACACATTAAAAGAACTGGAAAACACGGATGAAGGTTAAGTAAAAAGTTGCAGAAAAATCTATAAACTAAAAGTTAGCTGAAAAAGTTATGGAAATTCTTTCTAGAG
>CAZMUQ010000083.1:0-2320 GCA_964569845.1 uncultured Candidatus Bathyarchaeia archaeon | reverse complement strand
TGGCATGTTAAAAAGAGGGAAAATTTATTCTTCCATATCTCTAAGACCCATTTCTGAAAGTTTTATCCTTTTTTCAACCTCAAAAATTATTATACCACGCCAGCAATCCCTATTTAAAATGTTAAAATCTAATGCATTTAGAATGCCTTCAAGAAAACTTGATAAAAGTTCAGTGTTTTCTTGAGGCTGGTTTGGAGATATAACTTTAAGGGAAAACTTGTTTTCCTCAATGTTTGAAAATTCAACTTCGGAGATTTCGAAGAAGAAAAGGCTTGTTAAAACTTTTTTTAAAACTTCTATTGGTTTTTGAAATTTTGCCTTCAAAAATTTCCCGTACCATAAACCTGAGGAAAACCAGTTTTTTAGAAGCTTTTCTTTTTCAACTTCATACAGCCTTTTTATGGAGTAATTTAAGATATCTGAGAAGATGAGGGTTGCTCCAGCTTTTCTTAGGGTTTTAACTAGAACGTAAAAATCTACAATTTCAGGTAGAGTTGAATCAAGCTCTTCAGCTTTTATTGCCTGCTCAAATATTTCATTTACGAATCCATAAACAGTTTTACCCTTCCTATTAGATATTTCAATTATTTTTTGTAGAAGGTCTCCTCGTACAGCAACAAATTTTTTTGATGCTGACACTTCTTCTTATTCACCTACCTCTCTTCCAAAAATAGCAACAACAATTCCTTTTAATATCTCCTTTTTTGAAGCCTTATAGTTAAAAGCTTTCATCATCCCCGAGAGAAAAGCCCATAAAATGTTTGTTTGAAGCTCAGAGTAGCCTGAACTTATACATCGAATTAAAACTTTTTCGCTATCCATTTTTAAAACACATTCTGAAAGATCCCAGAAAATTGTGTTGATAGTTTTTTCTAAAAGTTTTGGTAGACTTTCCTGTGGAAAAACTGTTTTACAATATTTTCCAAACCATTCTCCAACCTCGCCCCAAAATTTGATGATGCTATCCGGGTTATGCTGTTTTTCTAAAAGTTCATACCATAATGTTTTAGGTGTTAAGATGAAACCCGCATCTTTAACAGCCTTAACAATATTATATTCTTCAACAACCTGTGAAAGAGTTTTACCTGCATCCTCCACTTTTAAAAATTGCTCTAAAATATCATTTACAACAGAATATAATGTTAAATTTCTTTTTTTAGCAAAATCTTTAATTCTTTCTACAAGGTCTTCACGTGCAGCTAAAAATTTTCTGTTCAAGGGTTTCTACCTATTTTTTTGTAAAAGTTAGCATAAAAATATTCCTAAAGTAAGATTAATTTTGGGGTTTAAAATTCTAGTGATTCAGGTGTAGTTTGGGGGGTGGGTGGGTTGAAAAGTTTTTTAAGTACTAACAATTTCATCTTTGATAAAAATGTTTTAAACCTTAATTTCTTGGGTTCGGTTGAAAAATTCTGGTTTATTTTTCAAAGAATTTTGAAGGCTTCAAATAAAATTATACCTTGGCGTTTTATTCATAACTGGGAATGTGTAAATTGTGGTGAATGCTGTAAAAGGTACAATGTTAGTCTTAGCATTGATGAATGGTTAAAGATTACTAAGATTTATGGGGTTGATGTTGTAACCTCCAACATTGGAAAAGTTCTTTTGAAGAGGAGAAGTGATGGTTCATGTGTTTTTCTTTATAGGATTGGTGATAAATGGGTTTGCGGGTTGCAATCTATTAAGCCTAAAGCATGTAGGCTTTGGCCATTCTACATTAAGGAGAAGCCAGTTTACGGTTATGGGGATTTTGCATACTACAACTATAACGGGTTAAACCTTTACATATATGTTGACACATTCTGCAGAGGATTAACCTACGGTTTACCATCCAAAAAACTTTTAGAGAAAATTTTACCTGAGGTTGTTGAAATCTATCTTGGAAGAAGAATTGTTCAGCAATATACAACATCCCAGCTAAACCTAAATTATGTTAAGCAAAGCTTTCTCATACTTCCTCCATAGCTTTGAGAGTTTGCTAAAGATTGCTTTTTCCTCCTCATCACTCATAACCCATGCTCCAGCAAAGCTCAAAGTTGCCTTAACCAGCATACCCAACCAACCCCTAAAAAGAATAAATTAGGGCAAAAACCTAAGAATTTTTCGACAGCCTAAAAAATTGATTAAAATTTGAATTTTTGTGGAAAAATGGAAAAATGGCAAGTTGGTAAACTTACAATAACTATAATTGGTATAATTGGGCGAAACCATGCGTCGGAAGCTTTATATTCCTTGTATACATAACTGTAAATAGAGATGTCTACGGTTATTAGTGTTAGAGTTAGTAAGGAGATTAAGGAGGAGCTTGAAAAAGCTGGGG
>CAZMUQ010000082.1:0-2363 GCA_964569845.1 uncultured Candidatus Bathyarchaeia archaeon | reverse complement strand
AAGGTAAATCCTATAGCTACAATTCTAGCATCAAAAATGATGTTAGAGTATCTTGGAGAAAATGAGGCTGCAAAAAAAATTGAAAAAGCTGTTTTTAAAGTTTTAGAGGAAGGAAAAGTAAGAACCTATGATCTTGGAGGAAATGCAAAAACAAGCGAAATGGGAGAAGCGATAGCAAAAAAGGTTTTTGAAGTATAAGAAAAATCTTGTTACTTTATATTTTTTCTAACCTAAAAAAATTATACTTTAAAATCTAATTCACGTAGTCTATCTCTAACAGCTTCTTTAACAAACTCACCTATAGATGTATAACCGCCTTTTCCACTTTTTACTGCCTCTTCAACTATAAGATAGAGTTCTTCTGGAATTGAAATAGTTCTATATTTCTTCCTTACCATGGGATGCTTCGTATTTAAATTATTGATAAGTTTTTTAGTTAAAGTTTATCTATCACACGTGCATTATATGCAATTTACGTGTAACAAAATAAGGAGTTGAAAAATGCTTGAATAACAAAAACACCACGGACAAACACAAAAAGAAAATGGAAAATAGGTTGCCAAATCAAATCGTTAACCAAATAAAAAACATGATAAAAGAGGAAGAAAGCGAAAATATTAAGCTTGCAATTAGCCGTGGTTTAAGGTTATACCTGATAAAAATAACAATAGCTGAAAGTGCTCCTCTAGCATCAATAGGAGCTTTTAAAATCATGCAAAAATTAAACGAGGAAGGAGATATTATTTTAACTATACCTGACGGTTCAGAAGTTTTAAAAAGTAGCTTTAAAGGTGAAATGATAATATTAGTGGCCTACCGGAAAACAGAAAACATTGGAAAAATTCTTGAAAATGAAGCTAACATTAAAGAGATATTTTACACCGAACTTAATCCACAAGAACTAGGAATTTTTCATCAAGAGGCTGTAGAGGTTAAAGAAGAGGAGAGTAGGCTTAGTGAGATAGAACATCTTATAAAAAGGGTTGAGACAGTTCTTCAGAAGAAAAAATTTGAAAATGCCACATCTAAGGATATACTAGGTAAAT
This sequence comes from uncultured Candidatus Bathyarchaeia archaeon, assembly GCA_964569845.1. Taxonomy (GTDB): domain Archaea; phylum Thermoproteota; class Bathyarchaeia; order Hecatellales; family Hecatellaceae; genus CAZMUQ01. The sequence goes on along the minus strand of CAZMUQ010000082.1, from coordinate 1,317 downwards.
TAAAAACAAAGGAAATTAGAGTTAAAGCAAAAGATTTAGATAAATTGTTTATTCTTGTTGGTGAACTGGTGCTAATAAGAAATAAGCTTTTTATGGTAGGTAAAATGCAGGATTCACCCATGTTAAGAGATGCTTTAACAGCTCTTGACCAAACCACAAACAAGCTTTACTCCAAAATTTTAGAAATACGTCTTATTCCTGTAAAACAAATTTTTGATCTATCTTTAAGGTTTATACAGGAATTCTCTGAGAAACTTGGTAAACAGGTGGATACTATTATTGATGATGATTCTAGTGAGGCGACGTTAGATAGAGGTATAGTTGAAGAATTAACAGAACCGTTAATTAGTATCATAAAAAACGCTTTAGAACATGGAATAGAGCTTCCTGATGAAAGAAGAGCTTTAGGAAAACCCTCAGTTGGAACATTAAGGCTATCAGCTAAACGTAGAAAAGAGTTTGTGGCGATAACTGTCGAGGATGATGGTAGAGGGATAGATGTAGAACATGTTAAAAAAATTGCTGTAAAGAAAGGGTTTATCCCTAAGTCTACAGCAGATAAGTTAAGCGATCAAGAAGCATTACAGCTTGTGTGTCTTCCAGGTTTTTCCACAAAAAATGTTACTTCATTAATGGGTGAGGAAGGTTTGGGGCTTAACACCATAAAACAGCGTGTGGAGGATCTTGGAGGATATTTAAGAATAGAAAGCGAGAAAGGTAAGGGTACAAAGGTTACTTTGTTGGTGCCAGTAACAAAAGCTATAGTATCTGTTATAACAGTACTTCTTGTTAGTGTAAAAGATGAGGTTTATGCGATACCTTCCTCAATGGTTCAGTCAATAATAAAGCTTAAAGAAAAATATGTTAGATATGTTGAAGGAGAGAAAATTATTGTTCATGGAGAAAAGCTAATACCCATCTATAGTCTTTCAAACTTGCTTAAATTTTCAGGTGACCATGAAAAATATGTGGTTGTTCTGCAAAAAGGTGTTAACCTTTGCGGGTTAACAGTATCATCTATTTTAGGGTTTGAAGATGTTGCTGTAAGGTCTGAGAAAATTTTGCCGGGAGAAGCATGGATTTTAGGAGCAACAATACTTAGCAACGAGAAAGTGGCGCTTATAATAGACCCATGGGCACTAATGAAACATGAAAACACAATAGTTTTGGATAATACTAAATAAAATTGTTTGGATAAAAGAAAAAGCTTCACTATTTTTAAGTTTAAAGTATAACCTTAGGCATAAAAGAAATTTAGACTAAGTTAATTTCTATGTAAACATCATCAGGAATTCTAACTCTCATTATTCTACGCAT
>CAZMUQ010000081.1:0-2420 GCA_964569845.1 uncultured Candidatus Bathyarchaeia archaeon | reverse complement strand
GAAGAAATTTCCATAGCAAAGTTAAACATTTAGCGAATCTTAAACTAGCTTTAAGCTGACTAGCAAACTTTCCTTAAATAAAAAATTAAGGGAAGTTGATGTGCTCTATGCTAAGCCGTAGGGTGAGCCATACTTTATTATGTTTTCAGCCATTACTTGAAGTTGTTGAGGGGTTATTCCTTTTTCAACAAGTTTTTGGCGTATCCTTTTAATTAATCTTGGAAGGTCTATACCCATTGGACACATATCCTTACATCTACCACAGAGCAGGCATGTGTATGCTTGAGTTGCAGCAGCCTCTAAGCTTTTAGTAAATGCTGTCCATATAATTCCGAAAGCACCCATGTATACATGTTCACCGAAGTATCCTGCAATAGTATTCCACATTGGGCAATCCATTAAGCATGCTCCACACTTTAAACATGTAAGCATTATCCGGAAGTCAGGGTCTTTAAGCATTGCTGTTCTACCATTATCAAGGAAAATAACATGAATTTCGTCACTTCCGGTTGCTGGTGAAACTCTAACTCTTTCAATATCGTTTGATGCACTTTTTCCACCAATAATGGTTATATTATCTATGGCTGCAGCACCAGTAACATAAACCGGCATAATTGATGCATAAAGTAAGGCAGCATACCTTGTTGGATAAACTTTCTCAATTCCAGCTAAACAAACATATGGTTTTGGTTGAGCAAGCACAAGTCTACCATTAGCTTCATTTTCCATAACCCAGATTTCACCTGTTTCTGCAACAATAGCGTTAGCCCCAGAAAATATTGCATCAGCTTCAGGAACAGCTTTTCTAACCCAATCACATGTAGCTCTAGTTAAAACTGCTGGGTCTGCTGGTAAATCTTTTCCAAGAAACTTGGAAAGGTATTCTTTTGCAACTTCTCTTGCAACAGCAATAGAAACACCTGTTGGATGCATAGCTTTTCCATGCATTAACTGGAGAATAACAGCTCCAACGTCAGTTTCCCAAGCTTTAATTCCACGCTCCTCTAAATATTCATTCATTCCAATTTCTTCACTTGCAATACTTTTAACCTTAAAAACCTTCTTAGCTCCCCAGCTACTAAATAAATCATAAATTATCTTATTTGCTTCAGCAGCATCTCTAGCCCAGTGAACTTCAATACCCCGGGATTCCATCCAATCTTTAGCCATCTTCACATAATCTAAAATCTTATCAACAGCAACCCTTCTAATACCTCTAAGCTCTTCACACCATTTTTCAACATACTTAAGTTTTGGAAAATTTTTGCTACGTCTATCCCAGTATGCTGTTCTTGCACGAACAATGGCTCTTTGCAGGAATGGGTCATAAGATTTTTGGACAAGATCATCAAAATACTTATCAAAATTAACTTCAATACTCAAATTTTTACACCTCCATTTTTGAGAGAATATAAGGTGAAAAATCTAAGACCTCAATTCTTTCACCTTTTTTTCTTCCAGTTGCAATCCACCTTTTACCTGCAGCAAGACTTAAAGTTGAGTAGCATGCTGGGCAAGCTGTAACAATCTTTTTAACACCTGTGGGTTCAATGTCCCTTTCAATTCTTATTTCACCAACCCTAATACTTAAATCAGCTTTTACTGTTAACATCCCCCCTCCACCACCGCAACAACGAGCTTCTTCTTTTGAAAGTAAAGGTTCAACAACTTCAGCAACACTGCTTAAAACTTTTCTAGGTTCATCATAAACACCACTCCAACGTCCAAGTTCGCAAGGGTCATGATATACCACTTTTTCCTTCTCTGTTTGCTTAAACTTTATTTTTTCAAGATTTTCAGCAACAATATGAACCATATGCTTAACTTTGGGGATATCTACGCCATAATCTTCGTAATCATTAAAACCTCTATAACAGCCAGCACAACCTGTAACAATAAGGTCGACGTTAGCATCACTTATTGTTTTGGCGACTTTTTTAGCATTTTCTAATGCATACTGCGTATATCCAGCTAACATTAATGGATCTCCACAGCAGCCTTCATTGTTAAGCCTTACAACCTCATATCCTAATTTTTCTAGTATTTTTAATGCAGCATTAACAGAATCCTGCACTCTTCTTCTAGCAAGACAACCACTCCAGAAAAGAACCCTCATAATACCTTACCTGCCTACTTCTTAAGATACTTCTCCGCACTTTTACGGTAAAGCTGTTGAATTCCTTCTAAACCATGAATAAGATTTTTAATTTCTTCATCAAGTTTTTCAGGTTTAATTTTTATAAGCCATCCTTTTCCATAAGGGTCCTCATTTATAAGCTTAGGTTGCTCAAGAACCTCATTGTTTACAGCTAAAACTTCACCTGAAACTGGTGCTGTTACTTGGCCAACCCATTTTTCAGATTCAAGGGTTGCAAAAGCTTTACCCTGCTCAACCTTATCTCCCTCAAATGGGAGGTCAA
>CAZMUQ010000080.1:0-2482 GCA_964569845.1 uncultured Candidatus Bathyarchaeia archaeon | reverse complement strand
CCAAAATTTGACCAAGTTGAGAATGCGAAAAGTGGATGGTTAAGAAATATTTAGGAGAAAATCACGTTCATGTTTTAAGTTTAAATATGTATATTAACGGATAGGTGTAGAAGGGGGAGATTATGAGAGTAGCTTGTGTTGGGGTTGGTACTATAGGGAGAAGTTGGGCTTTACTTTTTGCATGGAAAGGTTGTGATGTAACCATTTATGATGTAAATAGTAGTATAATGGATAGGCTATACGGGAAATAAGGGAATGGCTTACTTTTCTCATCCAAAATAAGGTTGTTGAAAAAGAGCAGTTTGATATTATAGTTAGCAGGATAACACCTACTAAAAGTCTTGAAGATGCGGTAGGGAATGTAGATTATGTTCAAGAATCAGTAGTAGAAAATTTAGAGTTAAAAAAGCAGGTTTTCAAGAATTTAAGTCAGGTAGCTAAGTCTTCCACAATTTTAGCTAGTAGTAGTTCAGGGTTATCAATAAGTGAAATTCAAAAGTCAGCTTTAAAACCTGAAAGATGTTTAATTGTCCATCCGATAAATCCACCCCACTTAATACCATTAGTTGAAATAGTTCCAGGTAAGGAAACTTCAGAAGAGGTTGTTAAAGAAGTTTATAATTTTATGTTAAATCTTGGGAAAGTTCCTATAATAGTAAGGAAAGAAGTTCCAGGCTTCATATTTAACAGGTTAGCAGCTGCTTTATGGCGTGAAGCATTAGACCTAGTAGATAAAGATGTGGCAAGTGTTGAAGATATAGATAAAGCTGTTTACAGCGGGTTAGGGTTAAGATTTGCAGTAATGGGCCCCTTCCTAACTTACCAACTTGGAGGTGGTGCAGGAGGGTTGGAGTATTTTATAGAACATTTAGGGCCAGCATTTTCAGCTTGGTGGAAATCTATGGAAAATTGGAGTTCAATACCTTACTCAGCAGCAAAAAAGCTATAAACGGTGTTAAACAGATGCCGCTTGTTAAGTCAAAAACCTACAATGAATTAGTTAAGTGGAGAGATGAAAGATTAATAAAAATGCTTAAAGCTTTTTGGCATTATTAACTTAAAGTTTTTTCTTGAAAGCCAAGATTGCAATCTTTACTCTCAATAAAAAAGTTAAACATGTAAAAACAATGTAAACAAATTTTTAACGAAATACTAACCATAAATTTAAGGTTTGCTTCTTTTTAATCTTTGCTGCTTAATAATGGCTTTAACAGTTTTTCAACAATTATTTGGCTAAGAAACTCTATGTTTTTTTGAGTATCAAAACCAAGTTTTTCTGTTTCCTCTATAATGCTAAGAATTTTTTGTTTAAGTTTTTCTGGTAGATAGGTTAAACTTTTATCCAAATCTTTTTTAATGTTTAAACTGTAGTTTTCCTCTTTTAAGAATGGTGCTACACAGCATAGGTTTTTTAGTATTGAAACTAGGAAGATAAGTTTTGTTAAATTGTTTGTTTTAGCTATTTCCCATGCTACTTTTTCTTCAAAACTTGGTTTAAGGTAATATTTACAATATGCAATTTGGTCTTCAACATAGCCTCCTTTTTCATAGAGTAGCCTGGTTACTTCATAATCTTTTACAGCTATAGAGATAAGATAAAAAATATTGTTAACAATCTTGGTTGATAGGTTGTAAGCTTTTTTAGCTTCCTTTAAAGGCTTATTTAAAGTTAAAAAGTAATATTCTGGTGAACCGTGAAGAATTGTATGGGCAACTTCATGCCTTAACCCTCCAATAACAACAATTTTTGGAAGATTTTTCATTTTTTCAATACAAACAATTACTCTTGGAATACCATACCAAGCATCATGAGCTGCAAAAAATGATTCCTCAAAATTAGATGTTAAAATGTTCAAGTTTTTCTTTTCATTAAGAATAAAAGCTTCCATTGCTGAAGCTTTTTCAAAAACATAGAAATCTACAAGACTTGGTTGAAAATCTTTAAAGCGACTATAACATTCCTCAACAACACCTAAAATTTCACCTAAAAAATCTTCATCAATTTTACCAAATTTTAAAATAGCTAATTTAACCATCAAATTAAAGTTATCCAGCTTCAAATATTAACCTACTTATGCTAAATCCTTAACCACTAGAATTCTTTCTTGTTTCTTTAGCTCCAGTTTAGATTGAAACCAACTTCAACAATAAATATGTAAACCTATGGTTCTCTAATAACAATCTTTAATCAAGAAGATATCCTAAAACCAATATTAGTTGAAGAATGCCAGTAGGTATAATTTTTTTGTTTCTTGGTGTCATATCATATCTTGGATTATGGCTTGATAAACGATTCTGGTAACTTGTCAGGTGATGGAAGTTATACTCAAATTCTTTACTATTCTTTACTATCTCCCGAAGAGTCGCCAAAACGTTCAGAAGTATTAATGTTTTTATATGGCCATTAATAATTCCTACTTAACTTTTAATTCTCTTTTTGAGATTCAATTTGTTGAGGGGGATTTCTGGTTTAGATTTTTTG
>CAZMUQ010000079.1:0-2542 GCA_964569845.1 uncultured Candidatus Bathyarchaeia archaeon | reverse complement strand
ATACTTTAAAAGGTAAGCTTTAAGCATTAACTGAACTGCTTGGTCAGCCTCAAAGCATGCAACATCGTATAATCCTCTTAAAAAATTTTCTTTAGCAGCTTCCAAAAAACTTTTTGACCGGTTAATTAAAATTTTAGTAGCATTAGATGAGCTCATGATTAACATTAAGGTTGAAAAGTAAAAATAGTTTTAGCTTTCATATGCTGTTTCTGAGAATTTATGTGCTCTTATTCTTTCAGGCTGATTTATAAGTTTTTTAAGGTTTTCTTGAAGCTGCTCAAAAACTTCTTCAAGAGTTAAGTCAAGCTTTCTTCTTCTCCCTATTGGGCTGCAGAATGATACAATTTCTCTATGGAGAAATGGATGGGTTATACCTAGCTCTTTAACTTTTTCCACAGCTTCTCTTGTAAGCCTATCAGCCTCCATAACCATTTCAGCCTTTTTCTCCCTTTCACCTATAGCCCTACTTAAAGGTAAACTTAGAAATCTATCAACCCTTCTAAGAATAGACTCGTAAGCTGAACCATAAAGCTTCTCAGTTTTCTCGTAAGCTACTCCAAGAGTAATGTAGTATGGAAATTCTATTGAATCCAAGATTCTAGGGTCATCCTCCGGGATACTATCATCCTCCTCCAGGTACATTCTGTAAACATTTAAAGCTACATAGGCTTTCTCCCTAAGAGACATTTGTTTTTCAATGTTTAACTCCATAAGGTCATGAGCATACTTTTCAGGTATAATTATGCATGGAAGCTCAGATACGCCAGCTTGTTTTGCAGCAAGAAGCCTATGCTGCCCATCAATAATTATACATTTACCATCCTTTTCAATAGCAATCATAGGTGTAGTAAAACCTATTTTCCTCATAGACTCAGCAAGCCTTCTAACATGGTAGGTTGAAGGTTTACGTTGAACCTCTATAACTGAAAGCTCCTCAACAGGAACTATTACAAGCTTCTGCTCATAACCTATTAAAGGCTCCCTAAACTCAGCTAAAACCCTCATATACACCATAACCTCCTAGAAGAAACTGTGAAACTCAACTATATAAGCTAAGGGAGCACATTAAAACTACCCCAAGGCCTCATTAAACCATACACCCCATAAAAAATTTAACTTTCCAGTTAAAAACGGGTTGAAGGTAAGCTTATCTATTTTTAAGCATTTTTTTAAGTTTGGTGTTTATTCTTGCCTATTCTACCTATAGATGCTGGAAGATATGGAACTAGGGAGATGCTTAAAGTTTTTGATGAGGAATATAGGCTTCAAAAACTTTTAGATGTTGAAGCAGCCTTAATTTTAGCTTTAGCTGAGGTTGGATTATACCCTAAAGATAAGGCTTTAAAGGTTGCTGAAAAAGCTTCAACAAGCTACGTTAAGCTTGAACGTGTAAAAGAAATTGAGAAAAAAATTAAGCATGATGTTATGGCTGTTGTTGAAGCTTTAGCTGAAGTTTGCGGTGAGGAGGGGGGTTTTATCCATTTTGGAGCTACAAGTAATGATATACTTGATACTGCAACAGCCCTCCAATTTAAAGAAGCTTTAAACATTTTGGAAGATAAACTTTGGAAGCTTGAGGAAGTTCTTATGGGTTTAACTGAAAAGTATAAGGATACTATAATGGTTGGAAGAACCCATGGACAGCATGCTTTACCCATAACCTTAGGTTTAAAATTTGCTGTATGGTTAAGAGAAATTTCAAGGTACATTGAAAGACTTAGAGAATGTAGAAAAAGAGTTTTAGTTGGTAAACTTACAGGTGCTGTTGGTACTCAAGCAGGTTTCGGCTTAGAAGGATTAAAAATCCAGGAACTTGTTATGAAAAAACTTGGACTTCAACCTGTAGATGTTTCAACCCAAATTATTCAAAGAGATAGATATGCTGAGCTTATCTGCCTACTTGCAATGTTAGCTTCAACTCTTGATAAGTTTGCTTTAGAAATTAGGCTTCTTCAAAGAACGGAGGTAGCTGAAGTTTTTGAGCCATTTGATTTTAAAACTCAGGTTGGAAGTTCAACAATGCCTCATAAAATTAACCCTATAACATGTGAAAGAATATGTGGACTTGCTAAAATTTTAAGAGGTCTTGTAATTCCAGCCCTAGAAAATATACCTTCATGGCATGAACGCGATTTAACAAATTCTTCAGCTGAAAGAATACTTATCCCTGAAGCCTTAATCCTAACAGACTACATGCTAAAACTTATGCTTGATATTTTATCAGGTTTAAGAGTTGACAAAGAAAAAATGAGAAAAAACCTAAACTTAACAAAAGGTAGAATAATGTCTGAAGCTTTAATGCTTACATTAACAAAGAAGGGTATAAGCAGACAGGAAGCCCACAAAATTGTAAGAGAAATATCCATGAAAAGCATCCTAGAAAACTTAGACCTAAAAACAGTAGCAGAAAAAGATGAAAAAATATGTAAAATTTTAAGTAAAGAAGAATTAGAAGAAACCTTAAAACCTGAAAACTACCTTGGAACAACCTTTATCCAGATAGAAAAAGCCCTAGAAAAAACAAAAAAAGAAAAAGAAGAAA
>CAZMUQ010000078.1:0-2603 GCA_964569845.1 uncultured Candidatus Bathyarchaeia archaeon | reverse complement strand
TGTAAATAGAAATGTCTACAGTTATTAGTGTTAGAGTTAGTAAGGAGATTAAGGAGGAGCTTGAAAAAGCTGGGGTAGATGTAGCCAAGGAGGTTAGAAAGCTTTTAGAGGAGTTAGCTTGGAAGGTTAGAGTTAGAAGGCAGGTTGAAAGTTGGGATAGGATTCTTTCAAATATTAAGCCTAGTGCGAAAGGTTTTTCTGCTAAAAGCGTGAGGGAGGACCGTGAAAGTAGCTGATTCTTCAGCCCTAGTAAAATATTTCTCAAGAGAAGAGGGTTGGGAGAAAGTTAGAGAAATGATTTTAAAAGGACTGGTAAGCTTACCTCTTTCAATTAAAGAGGTTGCAAATGCCTTATGGAAGAAAGCTTTAAACGGAGAAATCAAGATCGAAGATGTGGAAAAAATATTAGCTGGTTTATGCTACTCCGACACTATCAAGTTTGAAAACCAGGAAAGGTACTTAATCAGCGCCTTTAAAACTGCTGTCAAAAATAAGGTAACAGTTTATGATGCACTCTTTATTGAATTATCCAAGCATCTTAAAGCAGAGCTAATTACATCAGATTTAAAACAAGCAGAAATAGCAAAAAAAGAAGGAGTTAAAACCATAATAGTTTAAATCTCCCATCCATGTGAACTACCCCAAGCTTTTAGCTCGGGGCACTCTGAGAATCATGTAGACATGGCTACGGATAACTATGAAAATGTAGCTCATTTTAACCATCCAATCATTTAACCTCTCCTCAAGAAGCATTTAAAAGCATAGCACGCGTTAGACTTAGCTGGAGCTGTAATCTTTTAGGTGGAGTGTTGAAACTTCCTTGCTTGCTTTCTCGTATAGGGTATTGTCTGCTGTTAGTAGTGTTGCTCTAATTTTTCTTGTTGCTTCAATGTATGCAGAGTCATAGTAGGTTAGGTCGGCTTCAACGCTTCGCATTAAAATTTTCTCATAATTCTCTTTTTCAAATATTGTGAAACCTAGCTTGAGTTGGAGGAAGTGCTGGAATTTTTGTTTAGCTTCCTCTGGGGTTAAATAGCCCTGTTGGGTAGCTTTCCAAAGAGTATTTCCAACCTCGTAGATTATAAGTTCTGGTGCCTCCAGGTTAAGTTTCTCCTCCAAGTAATCCTTTAAAATAAGCTTTGCTTGCTCAGATAATTCTTCAACAAGTAAAAAACGCGCCGCAACCGATGCATCGATCACGTAAGTCTTCAACGTTTCCCCCTTACCTCTCTAATTGTCTCATTTATGAAGCCTTCTGGAACCTTTCCTTCACACTTTTCTAAATCCTCTAAAAGCTTTCTTACCGCAATTTTTTTCTCTTCAAGTTCAACTCTTCGACGTATAGCTTCTCTAATATACTCAGACCAGTTAATTTTAACTGTCTCCATCCTCCTCTTAAGCTTGTCATCGACTTTAATAGTAACTGTACGCATAGTATTCACCAAAAATAATTACTAAGAAGCAGATAGTTAAACATTACCATCGAGCTTTCTAAACTTAGGTCCGCTTTGAGAGGGATGTGGCTATGGCATGTATACGGTGATTTCTCCTCAGTTTTCGGCTTCTGTTTGGGCTGGGACTGAACAGGCGTGGACGTCGCCAAAGATACACCTTCAGTGGAGAACTTCCCATAGTTCCCCTACATTCTGGATTTTGCCTTCAAGTCTTTCAACCTTCTCGGAGAGTTCGGCGGCTTTGATTTTCCCGCTTAACTCTTGAACCGTTGCTGTCTGGCCTTGAATCTGGTCAAGCCTGCTTCTAAGGTTTTTCAGCTGGCCTTTAAGCTCCTCTCGGACAGCCTGAACTTCTTTAATTTTTACTTGGACAGTTTCAAGCCGACCTTGTACCTTGCTAAAATTATCCTAGCTGTTTGAAGCTGCTCCTAAACTCTTCCAGAACCCAGCTCCTCCAAGAAATCGACGGCCTAAAATCCAAGCCAGGCATCTACATCCTAGGATGTACCAACAAAATAAAAGAAATAGACCTCGTCTTCCTCATGCCAGGAAGAAATAGGAAAAGAGATTTACACACCGTCGCCAAACGGGATGAACGCAAGTAACTCTTTACTCTCTACCTTAAAACCTAAAAACCGAAAACCTAAACCTTGACCTACCTACAGACATGACAGAAAACATGGTAGGCGACAAAATCAAACACATCTGTAAAGAAGCACAAAACAGCATACTATGAAGATGAAAATCAAACCATTAAAATGGAGCACTTAATAAAAGCAATGAGAGAAACCACTTCAATTCTCCTCTCAAAGAAAATCTATACAATGGTTCAAAAAAGACAGCAAAAACGAAGAAAACTAAAAACGTCAGCCCCGGCCACCCTTAAAGACTGTTTTGATCCCGTATCTATGTTTTTGTTAATGTGAGAGTTTTAAGGGGAGACAGTAGCTGTGCTAAGGTTTTCCTCGGCTTGTTTTTGCTTCAACTTCTTCACTCCCTAAAGCTATACCCAACTTTTCAGCTAATTTTTCAGGAAGCAGAATTCTTGGGGTCGGAGCTTGTCAGCTGTTGCTTGTTTTTTGTTTTTTTGTATCTTTTTGTAGCCTCTTAGGGCTATGATGTAGGCGCTGGCTGTGTGGATGTCTATGC
>CAZMUQ010000077.1:0-2911 GCA_964569845.1 uncultured Candidatus Bathyarchaeia archaeon | reverse complement strand
GCTGTAATCTTCTTATAGGTATCTGCTTTCAATTCTCTTTTTGAGATTCTAGAGGATTGTTATCAGAGGCTAGACTTACACTAGAGGCACCTTTCAATTCTCTTTTTGAGATTCTCAACAACAGAATCCCAAGTAAAGACTCTATATATTCTTTTCTTTCAATTCTCTTTTTGAGATTCAGAGAGATGCTACAGAAGTTTCCAGAGAAAGACTATATACCTTTCAATTCTCTTTTTGAGATTCAAGGAGCTATCAGAGTAACTAATGTTATCGGTCTCGCAATCTTTCAATTCTCTTTTTGAGATTCTCAATATATACTGAGCTTCTTTCTCCATATAGATTTATAGCTTTCAATTCTCTTTTTGAGATTCCGACCCTTTTTCTTGGTTTTCTGGTTTAGATATTCTTTTTTCTGGCTTATTTATTTTATGCTTTTTCGGCGGTTAGGAATCTGCATAAAAACAATGTATTTCCGCCGAAAAAATTTAGCTATTGCAAAAAACCTTTAAAAGCTGGCCCCCTCTCCTAAAAAGGGGTTATTTATTTTAAGTTGCGGGTTTTCAGGTATTGCACAGCATGCACCATAGAAGTTAGTCTTATATCCTTTTTTTCTAACATGGTTGTAGATGTTTTTTGATGGTATAGCTATACCTGATACTCCAGCATTAAAAGCTAAAACTTCTATTTTTTCTCTTACTAAGCCTTTACCTTTAGCACATCCAAGAATTACTGGAATTTTAGGTAATATTAGCTTTGCAGCTGCAACTATTTTTGCAACATCTAAAGGATTAACCATGATATTTTGCATAAATGTTTCAGGTAGGGGGGTTAAAGCTGTTATAACAACCATTGTAGGCTTAATTTTTGAAATTATTTTTAGGGCTCTAACTTCACCTTTAAGTTGACCAAAATGTAAACCTACACAAACATGTGGAGATATAATTTTAAATCCAGCTTCTTCAGCAGCTTTAAGAGTTTCCAGGTATCTGCTAATATTAACCTTAAAACCATAAACTTTTTTAACAGTTTCAGTTGAGCCTACAACATCTAAAGCCACACCATCAATCCCACAATCTACTAGATACTTAGCCTTTTCTAAGGTTAGAAAACCTGTATGAGCCAAAATTGTTAAACCTGTTTCCTCTTTAATCTTCCTAATAGCTTTAGCATACTTTTCAAGAGGAACCGTAAAATCCGGTAGACAACCTCCACTAATTAGGAAGCCTTTAACATTCTTACGTTTAAGTTTAAGACATATTTTTAAAAGTTTTTCAGGTGTTTCAGCATGAAGCATCATATCTAAAAGTTTATGTTGACAGTGTAAACAGTTTAAAGAGCAGAAGCTTCCAGTTATTGAGATCGCTGGAAAAAATTTTGAAGTAATGTAGAAGCTTATTTTTTTACCAAAAAACTTATCTGCAAGTTTTCTAGTTTTAGAAAAAATGTTTTGAAGAAAATGCTCATTTCTACTACTAAAAATTTTTTCTAGGTGCAATTTTTAACTCTCCAATAAAAGGTTTTTACTGATTTTCCCATGTTTTAAGTCAAATTTATAAAGCCACATTTTTGACTTGTATTTTTGATTAAGCTTTAAAGCTAGATTAAGCTCTTCAATTTTAAGTTTATCTTCAAAAAGTTGAATGTTTAATGCTTCCTCGAAACATGTTTGCAAAATTTTTTTAGCTTCCTCGTAATCAACATACCTTTTCAGCTCCCTTTTAATACTGGTTAAACCATCTTCAGGATTTTTAGGATTTCCTGGGAGGTTTTTTAAAGGATTTCTTAAAATTTTACACATAGCCTTATAATCAAAATCTAGTAGAAAACTACCATTAACCATTATAAGGTTTCCATTTTGAAGCCCAGCATTACCTGAAATCTTCTTTCCATTAACAATTATAGCATTAAGCTTCTCATCATAGAAGGCATCCAGTAAACCTAGTTTTTTAAACGCTAAAACAACACTTTTAAGTAAAACTTTGTAAGCTTTTTGCATAGAAAATGGTATATTTGAATGTTTAACATTAACTATAATTGAGTATAGGAGTTGGTTTAAATCACAGTAAACAGATCCTCCACCAAGAATTCTTCTAACAATGCTAACTCCCCTCTTTTTACATTCATCAACGTTAACCTCATCTAACACATTTTGATGGTAACCAACATATACGCATGGAGGGTTAACTCTCCAAAAGAGTATAGTATTTGGTGCTTTTCCACGAGAGCAAAAAAAGCCTACAGCCTCAAAAATGGATGCACTAGTAAAACCATCAACAGTTTTAAGGTCTATAAGCCGCCACATACAACCCACGAAACTTAAATTTTACAACACGAAACTAGACAAAACAAGTTATAAAAAGTATCATATATAGCTTTTTGTAAAAATTAGCTTTACATATAGTTAAATGTAGTGGAAGAGGGAAAAATTTGAATAGGGAAAAGCCACAAACAGGTGTTTTTGTTTGTCATTGTGAAACAAATTTTAGCTTAAATTGAAGCACTTTCAACCATGTAGAAGGAGTGAAGCTTAATGGTTGATATTAAAGAAACTAGCTTAGATTGGATAACTATAGCTGAAAAAGTGTTAGACTATGATAAGGTTATACTGGTTGATACTATAGTTGTTGATGAAAAAATGTAGGAGAAATCTTTAAGTTTAATCTTAAAGAAGACTATGAAAAATATTCATATTCACCTATACCTCACAACTTTTAATTTTCCATTGGCATTTAAAATTGTTAAAAATCTTCTTCAGAAAAAATTGTGGTTATACTTGTCGGGATAAGAAAGCCTAAAAAGTTAAGTTTAAAGATTAAAAATATGATACCTAAACTTATGAAAATTGTTTTGGATGAAATTTTAAATGTTGATGGTGTAAATGGTTTTGGTTTGTTTAAGGGAGAAAAATAGG
>CAZMUQ010000076.1:0-2940 GCA_964569845.1 uncultured Candidatus Bathyarchaeia archaeon | reverse complement strand
TTAAGTTTAACATGAACATCATCTAAGCTATAAGCCTTCAGCAATGGTTTCCAGATTTCACCTTCAACTTTACGTTTAATGTATCTTTGCATAGCCTTAACATCTCTTTCAACACATTCAAGCATAACATTAGCTGAAGCCTCTGTTGCATTTCTAAGCCAGCTTAAAAGTGGAGCTCTCATACCCTCAAAAAGCTTTCTTTCCACAGATTCAATAAATTCTCCAAATCTTATACGGGAATCAACCTGAATTATTGTTGGCTGAATTTCTCCAACTGTTAAAATAGGGTCTCCAGGGTTTCGCTTCTTTAAAACCTCAATAAAATAGTCAATATCAGTTTTATTTTTAAACGTGAAAATTGGGATAGGGTAAGCAGTTTTATAGACAACTTCAGTCATATTTTCCATGTTTTTCTTATCAAATTCAATGTAGTCTTTTACAGGTTGAACTATTCCAACCCCGTAACCGCTTAAATCAATATCATTCCATTTAAAATGGACAACCTCCTCAGGTTTAAATTCTACACGGTTTCCTGTTATTTCCTCCACGTATCCTAAAACTTCTCCATACTTATCCCTGATAATTTTCATTTTGCTTGTTGGAAGCCTTTTAACCTTGGTAAGCCTACTTCCATCAAAAATTTTCTCTAGGAAGCTGTTACCAGTTATCAGCAAATCTTTAGCTACATCTAGCAATAGCTCATCCATGTTAACTTTAGCATTAAACTCATCAACAACTTCTTTAGCTTGTATTTGCCTAGGATCCTTGTTATCGTCTACTGTTGTGTAGAAGCCTACTCCTGCAATCATTCCAGCTAAACTGTCAACTGAAGATTTAACTAAGGGGTGAGTTTTATAGTAGGTGTAGAATGTTGAAAAATCTGATGAAGATAGTTTACCTTTAACCCAAAGTTCAGGGAAAGGTTCAACAACACCTTTCTGCTCACGGATAAACAGTTTTCTAAATCCTTTAAAAATCAAAAACTTAACACCATCCCTTTTTTAAAATTAGCGTTAACAGTAGCCAAAAATTAGGAAAGCACTAAAAAATAGGAAAAATTTGTTTATTGATGTTTACCTGGTTACATGTATGCTACTTCTTCTTTTTACCGCTTTTTTTACCTGCTTTTGATGCTTTTTTTGTTTTTTTCTTAGCCATACCTTCTCATCTAAAAATATAGACATAAATGTTTAAAAATTTTTATCTACCATCTCCAATTCTTAGCAATTTTAGCTTCAAAATTAGCTTTACGGGTTGCATAAACAGCTAAAGCTAAACTCCAAACCTTATCATCGTGAGAACCTTCTGGATGGTAAAATTTTATGTTTCCATCTTTACTTAACTCAAATTTTTCATTGTTTAATTCTGCTAAAAGTTCAGCATCATAAGGAATTTTTAATGTTTTATTTTGCATTTGCTGTTTAAGGAAACCTAAAATTTCCTGTTTTTTAGGGGATGTTAAAATTACACCTTCCACGTTTGGAATACCGCTGTTTTTCATGTCTTCCGTGATATATTCACCTACCCCTGTTTGGTCAACCATAACCTTGTTAACAATCCTATATCGGTCACAAATTGTTTTTACATATCCAATTACTGAAGCATAAGAAGTTTCAAGTGGAAAACGGTGAAGATGAACAAGCTTAAGTTCCTCATTTTGTTTATCTATAACTGAAACAACTGAATAGTCAACCCGCTTTCCAAAGTCAACTCCAATATAAAAATTTCCTTTAGCTTTAGCTTCAAATGGAATATAATCCAGCTCGGAATCTATACATTGAGTTATAAGGCTTTTAGGGAAATAAGAATCGGTTTCTTCTGTGAAGCGGGCTTCAAACTCCCTTTCAAAACGTTCTAAAGGAAGAACCCTTCTCATCTCATCTATAAATTCTTGTTTTGTTAAACCTGCTTTAACAACATCTCTCCAGGTTACAACATGCTTAGAAAAACTTTCATCTTGAAACATACGGTAAAACACGGAGTCAGTTGACCAAGGGGTTGAGCTTACAATCAAATATCCATCAGTTGTTGAAAGCATCGGATATAAAACGTTATAGAAAACTGTTTCATCATCACGGAAGAAACCTGCTTCATCAGCTATAACCATGTGGGCAGTGTAACCCCTCAACAGGTTAGGAGAGTTGGGTAAAGCAACAATCATTGAACCATTTTTAAACCTGATAACGGTTCTCTGCATCTTTTGAATCATCAGTTTTTGTAAGGTTTTTGGCATTTGAACAAGGAAAGCTTGGATTCTATCCATCATAATCATGCTTTGCCTAAGGCTTGGAGAAACAATAAGTGTTAAAGTGTTTGGATGGGTTACTGCAAACCATATAGCTTTAACAGCAATAGTAGTTGTTTTTCCTGCCTGCCTACTCATAATTACACATATACGCTTACTCTTATCGTTAAGCAGCTTTTCCTGGTAAAATGTAGGATTAAAATTTAGAATAGTTTTAGCAAAAAGGGTTGGATTTTCTCTTAAATCTTCAATCTTCAACTCCCATCAAACGGGAAACAATATTTTTAAGTTTATCTTTAGCGTTTTCCTGCTGTTTAAGAGTTAATCTTTCTTTTCTTGTTAAAGCTAAACTTTCAATCCAATCTAAAACAATATTGCATAGCTTTTCATAACTGGAAACATAGCTTGTAAGTTTGCTGCGTTTTCTACCTTTAACTATTTCTCCCAGCTCATTCCAAATAATTTTACGTAGCTTTTGAAGGATAACTAAGCTTTTAGCTGCCTCCTCAACCATAAGGTTATCAACTTCAGCATCAGCACCAACACTTGTTAAAGTTTCAAGAATCTTATTTTTAACATGTTCAACTTCCTCGGAAGCTATTTTCCTCCAGTTTGGGGGAAGACTATAAACTATTCTATGCTTAACTTTTAACGTTTTCTCCAACCTCAAGATTTTTACCTCTTTCAAGAACTTT
>CAZMUQ010000075.1:0-3010 GCA_964569845.1 uncultured Candidatus Bathyarchaeia archaeon | reverse complement strand
AAAAACAATGTATCACCGCCGAAGTTTTGTAAATTCTTAAAGATTAGTTAGTTTAATTTTAATATTGTCTTAACGGCGTGTGTGGGGTATTGTTTTGTTCTTTCTTGATAGGCTTGATTTGGATAGGCGTTTTAGGCTTTTGCGTAAGGAGTTTGAGGTTAAGGGTATTAGTGAAGAGTTGAGGGGTTGGTCTTTTAATTCTCCCCCGGTTGAACCTCCTACACGCTCAGTTTTATTTGGTGTAAGTGAGCTTGCTGGACGTTACTGCCAAACGTTAAGAGACATTTACTTAAAAAGAGTTTTAAACATTAAGCCTCCACCAAACATTAAAATGGCTAGAGGAATAATGCTTCATGCAGTTAGCCGTGAAGTTCTTCTTACTGTGAAAAGAGAACTATTTTCTGGTGAAGTTTTAACTGGTTCTGACCTTGTTGAAAGTATGCTATCGCAAAGTGAAGGTGTAATTAATCGTTCATTACTTGAAGCTGAGAAATCGTTAGCAAGGTTAAATGATGAGGTTAAAAAACAACTTAAAGTTGAAGCTTTAGCTTTTTTTAAGTTTCTTGTAATTCAAGCTGCTGCTAAAATTGACCAAGCAATATCTAAGTACCCGCATTCTGATGTAGATTCAATAATTAATGTTGCAGTTCCACCTATTGCTGAACGTAAAGTTGATGGTAGCTTAGTTGGCTTAAGTAAAGAGTTAAGTGTTGACATATATACAACATTTAATGCTATAGCAGACTTAAAAACAGGTGAAGTTCGAGAATTTCATCCTTATGCTGCAACAGGCTACGCATTAGCTATGGAAGCTGAGGAAAACATCCCAATAGATTTTGGTTTTGTAGTGTATGTTCAAATTGAGCCTAAAAGAAGAGTGCCAAGTTTCAGGTTAAGGTACTTTGTTATAGGTGATGAATTAAGACGTGAGTTCTTAGAGATAAGAGATGAAGCTTATGAGGTTGTTTCTGTTGGGAAGGATCCTGGAAAACCTGCAAAATGCCCAGATTATTGTCCTTATAAGCCTATTTGTGATGGTGATTTTTCTTGAAAAGACTTGTAGTAAATGAGCCTGGACTTTTTCTACGTGTTAAAAGGGGTATGATAGTTGTTGAAAGGAAGGGTGAAAAAATTCTTGAAGTATCCCCTTCAAATATTAGTCAGGTTATCGTATTAACTCGTGGTGCTGCTCTTTCATCAGCGCTTCTTAGGCTGGTTGCAAGATACAGGGTAGATCTAATAGTGTATTCAGGTTTAGGTTATCCTGTTGCAAGATTAGTTAGCTCAAAAAGCAATGGAGCTATTAGGCTAAGAAGAACCCAGTATAAAGTGCAAAATGGGGAGATTGGTGCATACTTAGCTAAGAAGTTTGCTTGGGCTAAAGTTGTAAACCAGAAAACACTACTAAGAGAAGCAGGCAAAAATAAGACTGACCAAGACCTATCGGAAAAGCTGATTAACATGTCAAAGGAGATAACACCTTTAGCTGATGCTATTAATACCGTTGAAAGTAAAAGTATAGATGATGTTAGAAAAGAAGTAATGAGACTTGAAGCTAAAGCTGCTGAAATATACTGGAAAGGCTTTAAATTAATGCTACCAGAAAACGTGGATTTTCCAAGTAGAAAGAAGAGGTTTGAGTTACCAGAAGACCCTGTAAACATTTTACTTAACTTTTGCTATGGTCTTTTAGCTTCAGAAGTTTGGCTTGCTGTTGATGGTAACGGGTTTGATCCATATGTAGGTTTTTTACATGCAGATTCACCTAGAAGACCTGCACTTGTAATGGACCTTATGGAGGAGTTTAGGCAACCAGTTGTTGATAGAGTAGTTTTAAGGTTGATTTCAAGCATTAAAAATCCTTCATCAATTCTGGAGGGAAGGCGTCTTAAAAGAGAGTATAGGTTTGAAGCTGTTAAAGCATTTTCTAAAAGACTCTCAGAAACTATAACGTTTGCTGGAAGAAACCTACCATTCTCTAGTCACATTTTTCTTCAGGCAAGAAGAGTAGCTGAATTTTTACTTGGAAGGTCTCCTCAATATTTACCATTTACAATAAGGTGAGAATTATGCAAACATTGGTTGTATATGATATAAGCGATGATGATATTAGGTTAAGGGTTAGTGAAACCTGCAAAAGATTTGGTTTAGCTAGAATTCAAAGAAGCACCTTTTTAGGCTATTTAAGCAGTATGCAAAGAAAGGAGTTAACAGCAGCTCTTAGAAGAATTTTAGGTGATGCTGACGGAAACATACAAATATTTGTTATATGTAGAGCTGACTTAGCCTTAAGAGAAGTTTTAGGTAAACCATTTGAAGCATATGTAAAAGAAGAGATGCTTGTGTAAAAATAGGTTTGGGGAGTTTTTAATTGTTTGAGGATGAAAATCTTAACTTAATACCAGTAACATGGATTAAGCAATACTATTTTTGCCCAAGAATAGTTTACTTTTTAGGTGTTTTAGGTTACGAAGAAAGGTTAACAGAAAGCATGATTGAAGGGAAAGAATTTCATGTAGATGAAGAAAAAAGAGTGTTACGTAGAAAAACTCTTGGTGGTGAAAAGAAGGAGCCAGTTAAAACATACATAAGTAAGCTTCCAGCAGCATCAACAAGACTTAACCTTTATGGAATTATTGATGAAATTGCAGAAACAAAAGAAGGATTGATTGTTGTAGAAAATAAGTGGATAAAAGCTCCTAAAAAACCTCATCCAGGACATCTTTACCAAGCAGCTGCATATGCAATGCTAGCCGAAGAAATTCTAGGTAAACCCGTTAGAGGTATCATGATAAGGTATGTTAGAAGCAATAAGTCCTTTAAAATACCATTAACAGATGAAATAAGAAAACATGTAATATGGGTAACCTCAAAAATAAAATCAATAATTGAAAACGAAAAACTACCAAAAATAAGAACAACAAAAAAATGTAAAAACTGCGGCTTTATAAAGGTTTGCAGGGGACTGTAATTTTTTCGGCGGTGATACATTGTTTTTGTGCAGATTCTT
>CAZMUQ010000074.1:0-3050 GCA_964569845.1 uncultured Candidatus Bathyarchaeia archaeon | reverse complement strand
ATTTTAAATGTTGATGGTGTAAATGGTTTTGGTTTGTTTAAGGGAGAAAAATAGGGTTATTCATGCTTTAGATGTTGAAGATAAGGTTAAGGCTTTAAGGATTGTTAAAGCTGTTAAGGATTTTGTTGATGCAGTAAAAGTTTCCTACCCATTAATTCTTAGGGAAAGCTTAAAAATTGTTAGTAAAATTAAAAATTGCTCTGATAATTTACCATTAATTTTAGATTTTAAGGTTGCAGATATACCTTTAATTTGTGAAAAAATTGTAGATGTTTGTGTTAAAGCTGGAGCTAATGGAATTATAGTTCATGGTTTTATGGGTAGAGATTCGCTAAAAGCATGTATAGATGCTGCAAAAAAGGGGGATGTAGATGTTTATGTTGTTGTTGAAATGTCTCATCCAGGTGCTATTGAATTTTTTCAACCTATAGGTGAAAAAATAGCAGAAATAGCAAAAAATTTGGGTGCTGCAGGTATAGTTGCACCTGCAACAAGACCTGAAAGAGTTAGAAGGTATAGGTTTATTGTAGGTGAGGAGATGATAATAATATCTCCAGGTGTAGGTGTACAGGGAGGAAAACCGGGAGATGCTATTCTTCATGGAGCAAACTTTGAAATTGTAGGCCGCTTAATATATGAATCATCAAACCCAAGAAAAACAGCTCAAGAAATAAGTCAACAAATTAGGGAACGTTTAAGTAAAAATTTAGAATAGTAGTTATGGTAGAAAAATAAGGGAAATTTTTAAGGTTAAATGCTATCACTTATTTCTCCTGTAAGGTTAAAAGTTACTCCATCCTTTTCAATCTTATCTATGGTGAATGTAAATGTTCCAGCATTTCTTACATACCTTGTTTCAAAAACTACTTTACCTTTAGCATTGGTTACTCCTGAAACATCTTTACTTACTGCTCCACTCCAATGCCCATAAACAGTTGCACCCTCTATTGGAGAACCATTAGCATCATTTTCAAGAACGGTTACAGCTGCTGCAGCTTTACTCCAGCTCCATACTCCTCTTCCAATATCCATTCTTGACATATCAATTATAGTATATGCTGTTGGTTGGGGTGGTGCTTCAGTTACTTCTAATGTTACTGAGCTTATTGAACCCCAATTTTCAGCAGCATCTTTACCATGCACATATATTGTGTAGCTTCCAGCAGACCAGCCAGATACATCTATATTTGCCGCCACATCTTCTACCGGAGAATTAAACATTCCATCAGAAGCCTCCATAGGTATTCCGCTTCCATCCCCACCAATTTCATCAATAAAGTATTCAGCTGCAACAATGTTAGAGTTTCCATTAGTTGAATCATCAATTGTAGCTGTTAATGTTACAGTGGTAGCTCCATTTGTTGGATTTGGATTTATGTTTAAGTTTAAAGTGTTTGGACCTGTTTTATCAGCTAAAGTTTTACCTGAAGCTTCATCTGAGAATGGGCCTTCATTGCCAGCTGTATCAACAGCACTTACCCTATAATAGTAGGTAGTTGAAGCTGTTAACCCTGTATCTGAGTAGGATGTAGTTGTGGATGTTGCAATTAAGTTTTCTTGGCTTGGTGTAAAACCTGAAGTTGTACTTCTATATATGTTGTAGTGGTCTACTGCAACATTATCTGTTGCAGGGTTCCATGAAAGATTAAGTTGACTTTCACTTACAGCAGATACTGTTAAACCTGTAACCTTTGATGGAAGCTCACTATCTGCTGGTTTTGGTACTGCCTTTTCAGCATCAACAAGCCCATAACCATAAAATTCATCTTTCCCAGGATTTCCCAGGTCTTCAGCTGTTGCTTGAAGCCATGCTCTAACTTCATCTGCATCCCAAGTTTTATCACCATCAAAATCATAGCTTGGAGCAATCTCACCAATGTTTGAAGCAAAAATTAAGGCTGCTACTCCAGATACATGTGGACATGCCATTGAGGTCCCGCTAAGAGCTGCGTAGGTGTTATCCCAGTATGTTGAATAAATATTTACTCCTGGAGCTGCAAGTTCAAGCTCAGGTCCAGTACTAGACCATGAAGGCCTTTCATCTTCTTGGTTTATTGCTCCTACAGCTACTACTGAATCGTATCTTGCAGGGTAATCTATAGTATCTATTCCAAAGATTACAGTAAATCTTGAAGCATCATTTCCAGCAGCAGCTACAAGTAAAACTCCACTTGCATATGCAGCATCACAAGCTTGCCTTAAAGATTCGTAATCATTGTTTGCTCCTAAACTCATTGAAACTATTTGCATACCATTTTCTACAGCCCAATCTATTGCAGCAACAACATCACTAACATAACCTGAACCTTCACTATCTAAGGCTTTAAGAGCATAAAGTTCAATTTTTGGTGCAACTCCTATAACACCTACCTCATTATCTACAGCTGCAATTATTCCTGCTACATGAGTTCCATGGCCGTTATCATCCATATAGTTGCTTGTATAATCAACAAAGGAAGCTCCACCTTTAACATTACCAGCTAAATCTGGATGATTATAGTCTACCCCGGTATCTATAATTGCAACTTTAACCGCTTCACCAGCATTAGCACCCTCATCAACAATTAAATCTCCATTAGAATCCCAAACCTGTTCAGCATCAATTCTGTCAACTCCCCAAGGTAAAACTTCACCTAAAACTTTAACCTTACCATCCAACTCAACATAAGCAATTCTTGGATTTTTCTTCAAAAACTCAGCAACATTTTTTGGTAATAAGCATGATACAGCTGGAATAATACTATACTGATACTTGATACTTCCACCAAAAGCTTTTACTAAACCAACATCTGGTTTCTCCTTAAAACCAACAATAACAGGTATCCTTTCCTGCATCGAAAAGCTACCTACCACTAACGGGGAGGCTGCTGTTAAACATAAAATTAGGCAAAAAATAAAAGCAGGGAAAGTTAAATTTCTCAAATTTAACCACCAACAATAGCTACTTAAGTAGTAAAGGTTTCACCAAAACCATTTAAAGCTTACGTAAAATCAACCGTAACTACATTTTTAAAGAATAAAAGTAAAGGTTGGGTAAGTAAACCCTAAAC
>CAZMUQ010000073.1:0-3177 GCA_964569845.1 uncultured Candidatus Bathyarchaeia archaeon | reverse complement strand
CTCCTCTACCAAGAATTTTCATAAAAAGTATTTCAGGTTGGATCGGAATCCAAGGATTACGTTTAGGATTCCAGTATAAAGATGTAAATGGTTCAATTCCAGGTTCAGCATAAATAACTCCTCCAGCTGCAAAAAGAACTCTTGCAATTGGAATATTAAGCTTTTTACACTCCTCATAATTTACATCCATAAGAACATCACAATAACGTTAAATGTAAACTGAAGGCTTATCTATATAAAAAACTGTAACAGTATCTGGAGCCCACACCTCACTTACAGATTTAATGATGGAGGCCCTTAAACCTCCAGATAGCATAGCTATATCTGTTCTGCCAATAATGGGTCTCCATTTTTTTAGTCAAACCTTTTAAGCCTCGTAACTTAACATACCAGTATAGAAGTCTAGCATTTTTAACTATTTAAGGCTGTGTAAAATTTTGTTAGACTGAAGGCTTAAATAAGCTTAGGTTTTTAAAGGTTTTTGGTGAGCTATCTTGAGTATTGTTTATGCTACTTCACCAGCGGATGTTGTTACACCCTTTAGAGGTTTAAAAAAAGTTTTAGGAGAATTTGACTTAGAAGGCATGTTTAAGAATAAAATTGTTGCTATCAAAGTTCATATGGGTGAAAGAGGAAACAGAACTCATCTTCACCCATCTTATACAAGAGCCCTAGTAAGAATTTTAAGGGATGCTGGAGCTAAACCTTTTGTTACAGATACTACAACACTTTATAATGGACCTAGAAGTACAGGTGTAGGCTACTTAGAAGTTGCTGCTGAAAATGGTTTTACATTGTCAAGTGTTGGTGCACCTATAATCATTGCCGACGGAATTTGGGGTGAAGATGGAGTTAATATTAGAATTGAGGGATGTAGATTTGAAGATTCCCTTATAGGTAGGATTCTGTATGAAGCTGAAGGTTTTATAGTTTTATCTCACTGTAAAGGCCATGTAGCTTCAGGTTTTGGTGGTGCTGTAAAAAATGTTGCTATGGGTTTTGCAACAAAAAAGCTTAAAGCATTTATGCATAAAGTTAACCAGCCAAGATTAAACCTTGAAACATGTAATGGTTGCGGTTTTTGTGTTAAAGCTTGTGGTTTTAATGCTATAACCTTAAGCAATGGTAAGGCTAAAATAAACTATGATAGATGCGTTGGATGTGGAAGTTGTATTGCATCCTGTCCAACAGGCTCTTTAACAATGTCTATGGAGCTATTAGAAGAGTTTAATAAAAGGCTTGGTGAATGTTGTGGGGGTATTCTGGAGGCATTAAAAGGTAAACCATTTATATTTGTAAATGTTGCTGAAAAAATTACTAAACTTTGTGATTGTGTTTCAGGTTTAAGTGAGCTTATAGCTAAGGATTCGGGGATTTTTGCCTCCCAAGACCCTGTAGCATTAGACCATGCTTCAATAGTTGAAATTGAGAAAAATCTTTTAGGCTTCAAAAATCTTAAAGAAGTAAACAATGTAGATCCAAAAATACATTTAAAAGCTGCAGAAAAACTTGGAGTAGGAAAATTAAACTTCACTTTAAAAAGAGTTTAATTATGCAAACCATTTTTAAACTTCTTTTCCTTTTAGCTTTAAACATGCCTTCTAATAGTAGGAGGAAGTAAGGTGTGGGTGTGGTAGTTTAGTTTGAAGCTTATTGATGAACCTAGTCTACGTAACAAGTTTTACGTGTTCAAAGATAGGCTAGATGCTGGTGAAAAGTTAGCTTTAAAGCTTAAAAAAGTTTTGGAAAAACCTTTAGATGGATGGGTTTTAGCAATTCCTGCTGGTGGTGTTCCTGTTGGTTGGGTGGTTTCTAAAAGATTGGGGATACCTTTAGATGTTTTAATTGTTAGGAAAATTCAGATTCCATGGGATCCTGAAGCTGGATTTGGAGCTGTTGGTTGGAATGATACTGTAATTTTAAATCAGGTTTTAGTAGCTAATCTAGGTTTAACAAAAGAAGACATTGATAATTCCATTAGGTTAGCCAAGTTAAAGGTTGAAGAAAGAGTTAAAAAACTTAGGCAAGGTAAACCTTTCCCAAATTTAGAAGGTAAACTTTCAATCCTTGTTGATGATGGTTTAGCTACAGGTTATACTATGCTTACTGCTGTTGAAATTTTAGCTAAGTATAAGCCTAAAAAAATTGTTGTTGCCTCCCCTACAGGATCCTTTAACGCTATAAATTTACTTGCCTCAAATCCTGATGTTAACCTTGTTGTATGCTTAAATTTACGTGGTGGACTAATTTTTGCTGTTGCAGATGCTTACAAAAACTGGTATGATTTAACAGATGAGGAAGTTTTAAAGTATCTTTCTAATTCTTCTTACAAAAATTAAAACAAAAATTTTGTTTTTAAATTAGAGTTATTTAGGGTTTATGTAGCCTATTAAGGTGGAAAAAGTATGCCTATCACCCCTCTACACTATGTTGCAGCCTACTTAATTTATAAGTCTGCTAAGCATTTTCACAGTAAAGTTAAGCTAAACTTTCCTGCTCTTATAGTAGGTTCATTTACACCAGACTTAGAAGTACCATTTTTCTGGCTTCTTACACATTCAATAGTTTATGATAGGCTTATACTCCACAGCCTAATTGGCGGAGGAATTATTGGTACACTTATTGCCACCCTTCTTACCCTTTATATCTACTCTTGGCTTGTCAGAAACATTTTTAATTTAAAGATTAGAAATCAAAACAAGTTTTCTTTAAATCTTGTTTTTTCAGCTTTTTTAGGTGTTTTAAGCCATGTTATAATTGATGCTTTACATCACCCTTACAATCCTCTTTTTTACCCTTTCACAAGCCAAAACGTGGGAAATCTTGTCCTTTTCCAAAATCCAGATTTAGCTTCTTTTATAATACATTTACTTTTCCTTTTTCTACTTGCAGAAATAGTATTTTACGAAAAAAAGAATTCTAAAAACTTCTGGGAAAGTATGCTCTTAAATTAAATTTTTAATTAAAACTTAAAAAATGAATTAGTTTCTATCAGGCTGTCGAAAAATTCATTGGGGCTTGACCCCCTACTTTTCCGACTCCTCCCTCATCCCATTCGGGTTTACATCTAGTCGGGAGCAATCCAGCCCGCCTGAAGGGGCTTTCATCTTAAGGTTTAGGGATGCAATATAGTCTCTGTCGCCTTTAAATCCGCATGATGGACATTTAAGCCTTTTA
>CAZMUQ010000072.1:0-3281 GCA_964569845.1 uncultured Candidatus Bathyarchaeia archaeon | reverse complement strand
CTCAAATGTAGCTGTGAAACCAGCCCTAACAAGCCGTAACGGTGATGAGGATAAGATGGGTAAGCAAAAGAGGGGAAGTGCCGCTCTAAAAGGCATAGAACTAGGTTAAATAGTAACTCTTATTATTCTTCCTTGATTTAAAGCTTTAACTAATCTTTTTCCAGTATTACTTTTTTTTGATATTTTTACTTGAGCTTTCTTACCAACTGTTGCAGGAAGAAGAAGCTCATCATCAACATAAATATAAACTGTTTTTCCAGTATATTTTTCATCAAAAATCAAGTTAATAGTGTTCTCGGTTTCTTCAACATTAAATTCAACCTCATTCTCACCTTTTTCCCTTGGCTGAACTTCAAGCCTGATTCCAAGTTTTCTCTCTAAGCCTAAAATAGTTTTCCCACCTTTACCAACAAGTTTTGGTATTATTCTCCTAGAAACCTTAATAATAGCGGTATTGTTCTCAATCTCAACCTCAGCATAGGGGTCAAATCTTCTAATCTCACTTAAAATTCTTTCTTCAGCAAGTTTTTGAGTTGGAGTTTTTTCTTCAACTTCAGCCACTGGGATAACAGCATTTTCATTCCCAAAAGTATAAATTTCATACTCAAGTTTACCTGTTTCAAAATCTTTAATCTCAATAACTGGTCTTGCTAAATCTTCACTGGTCATACCCGTTGGAATTTTAACTTTTAAGGCTAACTCATAAACTTTTTCTACTTTACCATAACGGATAAATATTAGAGTATCAACTATGTGAGGTATCATTCCAAGCTCAACTCTACCAATAAATCTTTGAATAGCATCTATAGGATTACTTGCATGAACAACACCAACCATACCAACACCTGCAAGCCTCATATCAGCAAAAACATTAAAATCTTCAGTTTTTCTAAGCTCATCAAAAATAGTATAATCAGGTCTTACAAGTAAAAGAACCTCGGAAGCCTTCTCAAAACTACCTTCTAAAGGCCTATACTGAGTTATTTCAGGCCCAACTTGAAGGTCTCTTGGAGCCTCTAATGTTTTTACAATTTTTCCTTGAAACATGTAAAATTCAGCTAAAGATGAAGCAAAAGTTGTTTTACCTGAACCTGGAGGTCCTGCAATAAGTATTCCTTCAGCTTTCTCCTTAAGTCTTGCCATAAGTTTTTGGCTTAACTTATAATCTTCAAGCCTAAGCTTTACTATAGGTTTAACTATTGTAACTTCTAAACCATCTGAAAATGGTGGTCTTGCTATTGCTATACGGTAATCTCTAAGCTGAATAATCATAGCCCCACTTCTACTAATTTCATAAAACCCTTCACCACTACGCATAGCCTCAAAAATTTCACCTATAACTTCTTCAATATCTTTTACTGTTAAGCTTCTACTTCCAATTTTAACAAGCTTAAAATTTCCAGGAAAACCTCTTTTTGCTAAAGGAGGTACACCTTCCTTAAGATGGATACTTAAAGTATCAGGTGTAAAAAACTCTTCAAACTTAAGCTTTTTAGGTTTACCCTCAAAAATAACATACCTAACCTTAACACCATAAGCTTCAGCGGTTAAAGCTTGAACATAATCGGATGTGTAAAGAGTACAACCTAACTTTTTTGCAATATCTATTATAAGAGCATCTAAACGTCCACTTTTAGCAAGCCTTATGTCGTCTAAGCTAGGTCTTTCTCCAATAAAACTTATATGGAAACCTTTTTTCTCACATAGCTCTTTAAGTTTTTTAAGCTCTTTTAAACCAACAAAGCCGGATTCTCTTCCCTTAGAAGCTTGTGATTGAAGCTCTTCAACAACTATAGTTGGTATGACTATCTCAATATCTCCAAATTCTTCTGATTCAAGAAGATTAACCATCATACCGTTAATTATGATTGAAGTATCTGGCAGTATCCTTTCTCTCAATTTTACTCACTATTTAACATTTAACTTGTTAAAGTTAAGGTTTCACAACTAAAACTTTCCCTAACAATTTAATATATTATTTTCCGATAAAACGGTAAACAATATAATTAGTCAGGATTTTTTCATATTTTAGGTAAAGCTTCTAGGGTGTAGATGTAGCTGGTGAAACCTTTGAGACTTATTATTGAAGGAAGTAATTTAAGCTTTTCCTCAGCACATTTTTTAGTAGGCAAAGATTTCTGTGAAACGTTACATGGACATAATTACCATGTTAAGGTTTATGTTGATGGTGAACCTTTACAAGGGATTATTATTAATTTTCTAACTCTGAAAAAAGCTATCTTAGAGATTTGTGAATACTACGACCATAAATTTCTCCTACCAACCTTAAATCCTCTACTAAAAATAAAAGAATATGAAAACCATATTGAGATTGAAACTTTTAAAGGTAAAAGATACGTCTTTCCACTAGAAGATGTTGCTAAACTTAAGGTTGAAGACTCCACATGTGAAAATTTAGCCAAAGATTTTTGTTTAAAACTTGTAGATAAGCTTAAGATGGAGGGAGAACTTAAAAGAGGAAATATTAAGGCTATTTCCATACTTATTGAAGAAAAACCTGGACAAGGTGTAGAATGGACTTTAAAGCTTTAAATCTTTTTACTTCTTTAAAAACCTGTAATTTCCACCTTTCTTTTCAACAATCCCTTCTTTTACAAGCTCTTCAAGGATTTTTTTAGCTTCCATCAGACTTATTTTAAGTTTTTTTGAAACCATTAAGGTAGCAACACCTTTAGGTTCATCTTTAAGAAAGTTTAGAACTTTTTCCTTTAAGTTTTCCTCTCCCTGAAGAGACATTTTTACCCTAAAGCTTGAAGAAACAATCTCCTAATAAATATTAAAAACCTTTCTCTTAAGAAGAGAAAGAAAAATTTTTAGAAAAATTTCATGTTAAAAGGAAATATTCTAGTTTACAATTTAGGTTTTTGAGACCTATTCTTTTCAACATTTTGTATAAAACCTACTTGTTTTAAAAGTTCTATAAATTCATCTTCACTTAAAGCAAATCTTCTTTCTTCGGTTGAATATTTATCCCTAATTATTTGAACAAGCTGGATTAGTCTTGGATCATCTTCATCTACAACTTTACCGATTTTTTCTTCAACCTTCATATGAATACCATGCTTACCTGACCTTTTACCTATAATTATCCTTCTTTTTTGACCTACAAGTTCTGGAGGGTAAAGTTCGTAGGTTAATGATAGATTTTTTATCCCTTGGAGATGTATTCCAGACTCATGTTGGAAAGCTGCATCTCCAACAATAGCCTTATTTAATGGTAGATAATAGTTTAAGGCTGTTGCAATATAGTTTGCAGTATA
>CAZMUQ010000071.1:0-3371 GCA_964569845.1 uncultured Candidatus Bathyarchaeia archaeon | reverse complement strand
TAGAAGGCTTAAATGTCCATCATGCGGATTTGAGGGCGATAGGGATTATATTGCAGCCTTAAACCTTAAGATGAAAGCCCTTTCAGGCGGGCTGGATTGCCTCCGACCAGATGTAAACCCGAATGGGATGAAGGGGGAAGTCGCTAGGGGCAAAAAGCCCCTAAAATTTTTTGACAGCCTGAGGTAAGCTTAATTAGGTTTGTTTTTGTTTAGGAATTTTTTGGTGGTGGCTTTTGCTTATAAAGGTTGGTTGTTGCGGTTTTCCTGTTTCAAAAGGGAAGTATTACGAGGTTTTTAAAGTTGTTGAGGTTAATTCCACGTTTTATAGCTACCCTAAATCTTCAGTTTTAGTTAAGTGGAGGAAGGAGTCTCCTGAAGATTTTGAGTTTGTTTTAAAGGCTCATCAGGATATAAGCCATAAGTATAGGCTTAAGCCTACTAAAGATTGTTTAAAATCTTTAAGATTAATGGTTGAAGCATGTGAAACCTTAAACTCTAAAATACTTTTGATTCAAACACCAGGATCTCTAAGACCCTCTAAAGAGGTTTTAGATAATGCTGAAAAGTTTTTTAGTAATGCTGTAAAGGAGGGTAGACTTAAATATGTTTGGGAGACAAGGGGGGATGAATGGTTTAAACCTGATGTTAAAGTTAAGATTGAAAAAATTTTTAAAAAGTTTGGTGTTTCTCATTGTGTTGACCCTTTAAAGAGTTTTCCAGTTTTTGTTGAAGATGTTGCATATTTTCGTCTTCATGGTTTAGGTGAAAGGTTATATTATTATCAGTACTCAGATGAGGAGCTTAAAAAGCTTTTAAATGTTGTTGAAGATTTTAAAGGGAAGGTTGATGAAGTTTACGTTTTTTTCAACAATCTTTCAATGTTTACTGATGCTTCAAGGTTTCTTACAATGGTTAAAACTGGTAGTCTTCCAAGCTTAACAGGATGTTATGGTTTAGAATCTGTTAGAAAAGTTTTGGAGAATGCTAAGTTTCCCATTTCTAAAAGTATGCTTATTAAGAAGTATGGATGGAAACTTTTTGACTTAGAACCTGGGAAGCAGGTTAGACTTGAAAAAGTTTTAAAAAATGTTTCGAATAAGACTTACAGTAGCCTTGAAAACCTGCTTAAAGATGTAAATATTTAGCTTTAAGCTGAAATTAGTGTTATTGTCCTAACTATTCCTGGAATCTTACGTATATTTGTTACTATTTCATCAAGCTCCCTAAGACTTTGAGTTTCAAGTCTAGCAACAACATCATATTCACCATAAACTGTTTTAGCTTCAGTAACACCTCTAATTTTCTCTAACGCATCTCTAATTTCAGATTCTCTACCAATCTCACAAACAATTAAAACATATATTATTACAGGCATACTTAAACATCACCTAAACCTACTATAAACATTAAAGTTAAACTTATTATACTTAAAACTTCCCATAATCTTCGAAGCAAAAATTCCCTGACTTTAAAAGACTAGCTTAGAGTTTCTTAACTCTACAAGTTAAAAGGTGGGGGTTAGATCTTATTCGGGTTTGATTTATTAGTGTTTAACCTTTCTCGTCGATAACAACAGCTCTAATTAGCGACTTTCCCCATGGTATTTTTGTAACATCAGTTTTAAGTGTTATTTCCTCTTCAAGACTTTCATTTGTATACTCTTCTGCTTCCTCCACAAGTGAAACAACTATAATTGCTATTTTCATAGTTTACCTATCCTCCTTGACAACCCGTCTTCCCCCTGCTAATCTTCCTCCATAATTTCCTTGATTTATTCTTCCTTGAGATATTTTTTTCGCTACTTATAGTTGCTTGAAGTAGTGTACAAATAACCTTGGCGGCATCCTGTGCTTCTACATCAGATAAGTTAAAAGTTATACCTCTCTTATCTCGTATTCTTAAAAGCATATTTATGCATTCCTCATTATACTTGAAATCTGCTCTAGTATTGTCTAAAGTAAGTGTTAAAAGATTTATTACGGAGTATGATTCAAATAACTATACGAAACTATGTTCATATCTAAACTCAAGAATTATTCTAACTACCGTAACAAAGCTTATATACGGTATCCACCTTTAACGATAAATCACCAAGAATAACCGTTACTTTTAGGCTACTTTTCGGTGTAGAGCAATGTATCATAAGTGTAACTCTCCTCAAGATGAAGAGGAAATACTCAATGATATTAAGGCTAGATTTGTCAAAACATTTCTGGATGTTATTATTGCATTTACATTGAAGATAAGAGGATGTTTATCAGGCTATAAGATTATTGAGCATATCTACAGTAAAACTAAAGTTCTAGTTTCACCAAGCACCCTCTACCCTGTTCTTCACCAAATGGAGGATAAAGGCTTAATTGAAAAGTTGCAAGTTGATGGGCGAGGAGGAGTTTACAAGTTAACACGTAAAGGTGAAAGCTGGCTTTATAAAGCCGTAGAAATTATCCTAAAATCTCAAGCTTACCTTCGTATACTCAACATTTTACAGAGGGAGGAAGTAGAAGCATTAACAAGCAAAGTATAGTACATTAAAAATACTACCTTAAAAGTTAACCTTAGCTAAAACCCCCTCAAATCCTTAGAAATTATGCTTTTAGCCTTTAGATACTTCTGTATTTTTTCAAGTTAAATCTAAACTGAAATGAGAGGGGCTTAAGCTTCGGATATTCATCTCCAAGTCCTTGGACTGCAGCAGCACTTCCAATAGGGAGTACTGATATGAGCAATACTGTAAGGACGACCATGGATGCCGCTTTTGAAAATGTCAAACCCTGCAAACCTTTTCACCTCTTCCGTCTTCAAACTAGGAGGAAACTGCTATAAAAGTATTACCATTCCATTAAAAAGTAATAATTTTATAAGTAACATTATAAGGTAATAATTAAGAGAGGGATAAACTTGACTATTAGTGTTAGGGAGTTAAAGTATTTGACACCTAGGCCTCAAACTCTTAAGTGTAGATGCTTCATTGATGATGGAGGTTTTCGACGTACAATTACTGTAATTCTGAGCCCAATACGTTTAAGGGTTCGAGAGGATGGCATAGATATCAGCTGGGGGTGCAGTTACGGTGAAAAGTGTAAAAACCAAAATTGTAGATACTCAAACAGAGATGAACCCTTCAAGCGTGCTAAGGTGTTGCTAAATTCTAGAAGTTAACATTTAGTAGAACTAATAAGAGTAACATAAGAATTAACATAAAAAACATCAATCTAAAAACAAGCTAACGCAAAGATGTGTCTACTATACATCGGCGCAGTATGTTAGTGAACATGTTTGAGAGTTAAGTTTACAGCTTATGCGAAGTTTAAACTTCAACTTTATGGTTTAAGCGAGGAAAATGTGAGGAATGCTCTTCTAACAGCGGA
>CAZMUQ010000070.1:0-3606 GCA_964569845.1 uncultured Candidatus Bathyarchaeia archaeon | reverse complement strand
CAACAAACACATAAATTTCTAACCCACCACTACATTCTTAACAGAAGAGCCAACCTAAACCTAAAACCTTCTTATCCCATCCTACGTCTAATTTTAAATTAGCTAAAATATCAAGTATAAGGGTAAAGGAGGAGTAATAAGCTTCATGGTTAACATTTTAGGATTAGATATTGGCGGAGCGAACATTAAGGCAGCAGTATTAAAGGTTAAAGATAATCATGTAAAAGGCCTAAAAACTGCTACAGAATACTTTCCAATATGGAAAATGGGAAAAAGGAAGCTTCCAATAATTCTAAAAAAGCTTCTCCTAAAGTTAGGAGAAAATTTTAGCTTTGTTGGAGTAACAATGACCGCAGAACTTTCAGATGTTTACTTTACTAAGGTTGAAGGTGTAAAACATGTTTTAAAAAGCGTTAAAAAGGTTATATCTTTACCAGTAGTTTTTGTTTTAAGTGTTGATGGAGAATTAATACCTATTGGTGAAGCTGAAAAATATCCTTATAAGATTGCATCTGCAAACTGGTATGCTTCAGGGTGGCTTGCATCTAAAATAGCTAAAGATTGTATTGTAATTGATATTGGAAGTACAACAACAACCATAATTCCAGTTAAAAATGGTAAGGTTAACGTTGAGGGTAAAAATGATTTAGAGAAACTTGCATGTGGTGAGCTTATCTATACTGGAGCTTTAAGAACAAATATTGCAACCATAACTCAGACCTTAAATGTTAGAGGTTTAAACGTTAAAGTTTCCTCAGAATATTTTGCTTCAACAGCTGATGTTTACCTTGTTTTAAATGAAATTTCTAGGCAGGATTACACTACGGATACTAGTGATGGTAGAGGTAAAACTAGAAGAGAAGCTTTAGCACGTATTGCAAGGGTTGTATGTGCAGATATAAATATGCTAAAAGAAGATGAAATTGTAAGTTTAGCAGCTCAAATAGCAGATAAGCAAATAAGCATAATAATTGGAGCATTAGATAACGTTTTTAAGAAACATTGGAAAAATGAGGAGTACAGGTTAATTCTCCCAATTTTTACTGCTGGAGTTAAATCTGGATTTTTAGCTAAAAAAGCTGCGATAAAAGCTGGATTTCAAAATGTTTTATGTTTTGATAAAATTTTAAATTTAAACGTTTCAAGGGTTTTACCTTCAGCAGGTTTAGCTTTTATGGTTGCTGAAAAGTTTATTGAGGATTTTAGGTTTCCTGTTCAAAAACTTAACTAATTACCATTTATGGTGTTAAAAGGTGGATGTTGTTAAGATTGGTGGAAGCCTTATAAGTAAACCTGAAAAACTTAAAAAATTATGTAGAGTTTTAAGCAAACTTGCTGAGAAACATAGAATAGTAATTGTTCCTGGAGGAGGCATATTCGCAGATACTGTTAGACTTGTGGATGGAATGTTTAAGCTTCCAGCTGAAATTTCCCATCACATGGCTATTTTAGCTATGGATCAGTATGGGGTTATGCTTTCAAGCCTTATTTTAAATTCAATTAAGGTTTACAGTTTAACTAAACTAGAAAAGTTTTCAGGTAAAACTTTACCAATAATCTTACCTTCAAAACTTATCCTAAAAAGCAAAATTTTGAAGCCTTCATGGAAAGTAACCTCAGACTCTATTGCTGCTTATGTGGGTTTTAAAGTAAAAGCAGAAAAAGTTGTACTTGTTAAAGATGTTGATGGAATTTTTAATAGGAATCCGAAAAAAGATTTTAAAGCAAAGCTTTTAAGAGAAATTTCAGTAAAAAAACTTCAAAAGCTTAAAGAAACATGCGTAGATAAATTCTTACCTAAGGTTATTTCAAAATTTAAGCTTGAATGCTACATTGTAAATGGATTTTATCCTGAGAGGTTGGTTAATATTTTAGAGGGAAAAAAAGCAGTTTACACAAAAATTATAACCTAAAATTTTACATTAAACTTCTAATCTTTTCCGCAATTGCTAAAACCTTCCATTCTTCAACCTTACCGTTAATTCTATCTTTACTACAAACTGCACCTCTAAACCCTAAAACATCAACTCCGCATCTAAAAGCTTTTTCAATATCATCAAAATTTAAAGAGCCTGCTAAAGCAAAACCTAAACCTTTATCATGAGCCTCTGAACATAACTTTTTAACTTCATCTTCGCTTAAAAAATTAAAAGATTTTTTTCCATCCTTAATTTTAGTATCAACCATTAAAATATCAGCTTCAACCTTGTAAGCTACTTGAAGAATGTCTTTTGGGCTTAAGCATCCAACCCTGGAATAATCTGCATAGGATGCTAAAACAACTTTAATTTTTTCATTTAATGTTTTACTAGCATCAACAACACTTTTACCTAAAATATATGCTTCCTCCAAGTTTTTTGGACCATAAACTCCAACCTTAACATAATTAACATTTAAACATGTAACCCCAAAAACTGCCAAAGAAATGGTTCCTGGAAGATTTGGAGCATCACCAACAGCAACACTTACCTCAACATTTTTAGGTAAAACCTTTCTTACCATTGCAACTACTCCAGGTTTTGGAGCACCAAGAGAACCTTCAGCAGGATTTTTAACATCAACAATATCTGCTTTTCCCTTAAAAGCTTTTAAAGCTTCATCAGCATCAACAACACTAATAAGAAGTTTCATGACAAATAAAGACTTATTAATCAGCCATACTTAAACCTTTGATTAACTCTCTTAGAATCTAACTTTTTGATGCAGTTAAAAAGTTTAACTCTTCTCTACTGATTAACCCCTTATGAATTGCTGTTGAAACTAAAACACCATTAACACCAGCATTCTTTAACTTTAAAATTTCGTTAAAACTTCTTATACCGCCACCAACAATTAAGCTAGCTTCACCTTTATATTTGATAAGAGCATTTATAACATCTAAGTTTACACCTTCAAGGCTTCCAACTTTTAAAAGGTCTAGATAAATAAAGCTTTTAAAACCTAAATTTAGAAAAAACTTTAAAGCCTTAACTGGTGAAAAGTTTTTTAATGTATCACAGTTAGTTAAGATTTTTCTACCCTTAAAATCTAAGCTTATGACAACATTTTCTACTCCAATTTTATCTTCTGATACTTTAATAAGCTTACCAAAATCTTCTAAGGTTTCTGTTCCAACAACAATTTTTGAAACTCCAGCTTTAAGAAATTTTTCAGCGTAGTCTAAGCTAAGTTTTCCAGCATCAATTATGAGGTTAACATCCATCCAGACTTTTTTAATCATCTGAATTGTGTTTAAATTAAGTTTCTCGTTTATGATTGCATCTAAATCTGCAATGTAGAGACTTTTAAAACCTAGACCTTTAAAGGTTAAAGCAATATCTTTAGGGTTTGAGGATGAGCATAGTATACTCTTAATTGGTTTATACTTTTCCCTTTCACCTTTAACAGCATGAACAACAACTCCGCCTAGAATATCCATAACCGGAATAATTTCCAAGTAAACCACCAGAATTGAATAAAAGACCTGGTTAATATGTAAGCTGTAATCAGCTATTTTTCTTTCTCCCCAAAATCTGCTATTATGCTGAAAACTTATACGCCTATTCAAAAAAAATCTCTGAATCTTACGAATCTACAAACTCTAAAGATTCACCAAATCTACGCTAT
>CAZMUQ010000069.1:0-3618 GCA_964569845.1 uncultured Candidatus Bathyarchaeia archaeon | reverse complement strand
TGGCTCTGGGGGCAACCTCATAGCAAAACTCAATGTTGCCTTAACCAGCATACCCAACCAACCCAAAAAGAATAAGTCAAACAAAACCCTAAGAATTTTTCGACAGCCTATTTTTGATGTTTAAGGTTAAACTTAGAAAGAATTCTTTTTTTAACTTTTTCCTTAACATTTTTAAGCATTTTCAAGTTTCTACCCCAGGTAACTGTGAGAATAAAGTTTTTATCTAGATTTTGAGGTGGAAAGTATGCTGCAGCTTCAAACCTTTTACCTTTAAAACTAGTAAGGGTGAAGGTTTTAGGTTTAACATTTTTTATGGGGATTTTAAAAATTTGAGCAAAACCTTTAACATCAAATTTTCTGTTTAAATCTAAACCTAAACTAGTATTAACTACAAGATTAGCTAAAGATTCTTTTGAAATTCTACTTAAACCAGCATAGATTGTTGTTAACCTAGGGTTAACTTCAACAATAAAAATATTTTTTCCAGAGATTACTAGGTCAACCCCAATATAACCTTTTAATCCTTCTAAACACTCAACAGCAAATTTAGCTTCTAGAAATGCTTTCTCAGCTAAAGGATGATAAAGTGGTGTTAAACCTCCTTCATAACTTGAAGTATCACCTGGAGGTTTAAGTTTAATTTTTTGAAGATTTAAAGTTAAAGGGTAAACATTAAAACCTGAAGAAAGAAAACTAACACTTGCATGTAAGCCATCAATAAATTTTTGAATTAAAAAATATCTTGAAACAGTATTCATCCTTAAAATTTTTAAGGCATTCTTAATCTGTCTAGAATTTTTTACAAGACTTATACCTGAACATCCATCTCCATCAATAGGTTTAAAAATAACAGGATAACCTAGCTTATCAACCTTAGCTTTAACTTTTTCAGCAGGCTCATCAAGCTTGCAAACAGCGGTTTTGGGGGTTAAAATTCCATGCTTCTTAAACTTTTTAAAGGTTAAAAGCTTATTTGATGCTACATAAATACCTTTAGAAGAAGAACCTAAAACTTCAACACCAGCTTTCTCAAAAAATTTTGTGTAAATAAAAAGAAGTTTTCTGTATGCTGGAGCTATAAGAATAACCCCGTCAACATCTCTTAAAAAATGAGAAAGCTTTTCTAGAGGATTCTCTCCAGGTAAAATTGGGATAATTTTATCCACCTTAAATTTGCATGCAGATTTAAGTCTAGAATCAATTGACGTATAAACCTTAAAACCTGAAGATTTTAAGTCTCCTATAAGCGAGGAAAGCATCAAATAGCCCTCAGCTAGAATAGGGCTTTCAATATTAGTATTGCTAAGCCCTCCACCAACATTAAATTCAAATGCAAGTATTGTTTTAACCATTAAACCAACCCTATAAGCAGAAACCAAGTTTACATGTAACCTATAGATTAAATTTGCAATTTTAATTTTACATTGGCAAGTTTCCACATTAAATACGTGTACTGATTATGGCGGTTTTTAGTATTCTGCAAAAGATATAAAGGGATTTTTAGCTGTTTCTAAGTTTTAGATGCCTGATGTTAACTTGCAGTAAGGGAATACTGGTGTAGTTGTTGGCTGATGGAAACTTAAAAAATTTTACTGAGGGCTACTGGTCAGTACTTACAGTTTTAACTTTAGCTCATATGATGAATCATCTTTATGGTGGAGTTGTTCCACCTTTACTTCCAATTTTTAGGGATATGTTTACATTATCTTATTCTCAGCTTAGCCTTCTTGTAGCTATGTTTAATGTTGGAATGATGATGCAGCTTTTAATGGGTATACTTTCAGATAGGATGGGTAGAAGAAAAGTTTTTGCAGGATTGGGACTTATACTAACTTCAACATTAACATTAACCTTAAGCTTAGCTTTTAACTATCCCCTACTGCTTTTAAACATACTTTTTTTAGGTATTGCTGCAAGCACCTACCATCCTCCAAGTACAACCATTATTGCAGAATATTTTGCTGAGAAGGGTGTTGAAAAAGCTATGGGGGTGCATAATATAGGTGAAAGTTTAGGGAAAGCATTAACATCTATTCTTCTAGGTATAATGATAATTTACCTTACCTGGCAAACATCCCTAATTATACTCGCAATTCCAGGATTTTTTGTTGGTTTAGCTTACCTAAAAATTGTTAAAGAAACTGGGTGGAGAAAAAGTAGCAAGAATTTAGGTTTAGGTTTTGGAGGAAGTAAAAGTTTAGAGAAACTAGATTTTAGGAAAGCCTTATCTGCAATAATTATTCTACCTGTAAGTGGTTTAACTATTCTTACAATTTTAGATTCCTTCCTAGTTTTATATTTAGTTGATGCTTACAATTTAGAAGTTTCATTAGCAATGCTGGTTTTAGGGTTGCTTCAACTTTCAGGTATTGTTGGAGGGCCTCTTGGAGGTAGTTTAGCATATAAATTTGGTAAAAAAAGAACAATTTTTGGAAGCGTAGTTGGCCAAGTAATCCTCTTAATTCTTACAGTTAATCTTCATCCACCACTTTTTATGGTAATTTCTTTAATTCCTGTTTTTGGTTTATTGATGTATTCTTTTTTTGCTCCAGCATTAACCTATTTATCAGAGGTTGCTCCAGGAAGGTTTAAAGCTACTGTATACTCATTTTATTTTACATTTAATTTTGGTTGGAGAGGATTTACCCAAATTTTAACTGGAAACTTGATAAACTTTTATGGATTCAATTTTGCATTCACCTTTACAGCATTTTTAGCCTTAACAGGCATACTTCTAATACTTTTTACTTTAAAGGAATTAAAATGATAATTGCCTCCCATTTTCCCATAAGCTATTAAAATAGCTTAAAGCATCATCTACAATTTTACCTGAAATAACTTCAATTGAAACTTCATTGTTTAGTGTTAAAGCGCTTTCAGTCCAGTTATGGCTTCCAACAAGCACATATCTACCATCAACAATAACCATTTTAACATGGGTTCTTACACCAGCTTTCTCATCCAATTTTACGGGAATATCATTCATAAGTAGAAAACTTATAGTATCCATGTAACTTTTATATGTTTGGTCATCAACCAAAACTTTAACATCAACTCCACGATTTTTAGCTTCAACTAAACCTTTAAGCAGAACATTTACAGGGTCATTAAGCTCCTTAACATCAAATTTTACAACATACATTACAACATAAACACTTTTATTAGCATGTGTTATAAGCCTTAAAGCCTCAGAATAGTAGCTTCTATTTGGAAGAAAAATAGCAACATTAACAACTGAACTTTTAAGATTCCAATAGGATTGGTTTAAATTTTCATAATCAACTTTAAGCTGATTATACTTCATATTTAAAGCATTATAATCTGCTTTAAGCTGAGAAATTTCCTCCTTTAAACTATGCTCCAAAGGAGAAAAACCATAACCAGCTATAAACCCAAAAATTAAGCCAACAATTAAAAATAATGTTAACTTTCTTTGTGAAGCCAACAACCAACACCCTTAAACATACTAAAGGAAAAGGGAAAACTTAAAACTTCCCACCTAAAATCTTATATATACAGAAAAATTTTAGCAAACAAATGCTCCGGTAGTCTAGCCCGGCAAGGATGTGAGCCTCTCGAGCTCACGACCCGGGTTCAAATCCCGGCCGGAGCACCATA
>CAZMUQ010000068.1:0-3838 GCA_964569845.1 uncultured Candidatus Bathyarchaeia archaeon | reverse complement strand
CTTGTCCCCTTAGGGTTAACCTTGATTACTGATATACCTTCAACCCTAGCCTTAAACTCTACCTGTTTTCCCGCTGTTTCATAGCATCTTAAAACAGCAAAGCCCCACCCTCAGACTGTTTTAAACATGAAAGTACAACGTTTTCAGGAAGACTTAAATATGTTGATAAGATGCTTATCAGGTGGGGCTTCTGCTTAGCTTAGATTTTCTTGATGTTTATAGGTTTGAGCTTAGCTTCTATCTGAAATGTTAAAAAGTTTTAAAGCTTCTTTAGGCCTTCAACCTTAACCCGTATTCTAACTTTAGTGCCTTCAATATGCAATATAATCTCTTCAACCTCAAAAATTATACCATGCAAAGCCTCATAATTTATGCTTCTCTCTTTCTTTTTCCCTTAAAACCCTTCGTAAAAGCTTCCCAGAAGGAGTTCTAGGTAAAGATTCAACAAATTCAACTTCCCTAACTCTCTTGTATCCAGAAATACGTTCCCTTACCCACTCAATTATTTCATCCTTGTTGACCTTACCACGGTATTCTGGCTTTAGAACAATATATGCTTTTGGTATTTCTCCTGCCTCTTCATCTGGCTTACCGATTACAGCTACATCTAAAACTGCTTCATGCCTCATTAAAAGTGCTTCAAGCTCAAATGGTGCTACTGTGTAACCTTTATACTTTATAACTTCTTTAACTCTATCTTGAAAATGTAGAAAAACTTCTTCATCTATATATCCTAAATCTCCTGTCCTAAAGAATTTTCTTCCCTTTTCATCATACCACCAACACTCCCGATTCTCTTCTTCTCTTTTCCAGTAACCTTTAAAAATGTTTGGACCTCTAATTACAATTTCTCCACTTTGATTTATCCCCAACTCTTTTCCTGTCTCAAGGTCTATAATCTTTAACTCAATGTCTGGAAGTGGAATTCCTTGAGTGTAACTTTTATCTAGTCTAAGAGCAGGATTTGTTGTTACCATTGGACTAGCTTCAGTCATACCCCAAACCTGATTGTGGACTAAGTGGGGGTTATTACATTTCTCGGCAGCAACCTTCTTTAGCCTCTCAATTAAGGCCTGTGCCACAGGCCAAGCGCCAGTAACAAAGACCTTAAGATATCTCCAGTCATACGTTCTGTCTGAGTTCTCTAAGAATGTGACTAGAATATTAAGAGCTGGTGGAACCGCCCAGCTTACTGTAGCCTCGTATTTTTCTATGTTTTCGGCGAGCAGTTTTGGGTCAAATCTACCCATAATAACATAAGTTCCTCCACATCTAAGGAGTATATTGAAAAACCCAAACTCTGCCATGTGAAACATAGGCATACTACCCACATGGGTGTCAGCTTGACTAAGGCCTAATGCAACAGCAAGTTGTAAGGCATTTGACACTAAATTGTAATGTGTTAACATTACACCTTTTGGCATTCCAGTAGTTCCACCAGTATAGGGCAAAACAGCCAAGTCTTCTTTTGGTAAAATTTCGGGTTTTTTAAATTCCCCACTACCACTTTCTATCAGTTTTCTTAATTCCCCGTTACCACAAATTACAACTTTCCGAACTTTTGTTTTTTCTTTTATGTTCTCAAATACAGGATAGCTTGAACTATGTATTATGATTGCTGTAGCTTCAGAATCCTTTAAAATGTATTCTAACTCAATTTCTTTATACATGGGATTTATTGGTACTGGAATAGCTCCAATCTTCCAGAGAGCATAAAGCGATACAACAAAATCGGGAGAGTTAGGTATAACTACACCAACTTTTTCCCCTTTTTCTATGCCTATTTCAACCAGTGAACTTGCAAGCTTGTTGGTTATGTCATTTAACTCTTTAAACGTCATTTTTTCTTGAGTGCTTGCAGGAAATTTTGGTTCTGCATAAATTAACGCAGTCTTTTCGCCATACCTACTTGCAGCAATTTCAAGCTGTTCAGCAAGGGTTATCTCCGGGTAAAAAAGAGGTGGAAAACCTATCCTATACACTAATTTTAATTTACTTTCCATAAAACTATATTACTGTTTAAGATATTAAAAATTTTGTTAAATAAATGTTAATTGTTAGGTATGAAGACCTTTAAAGTTTTTATAGATTACCTTTTTATTATTTTAAAGCTTAAAGTTAGAACCCAATGCAACTAAAGTTTACGCTCTTATTAGGATAATGGCGCTTGAGTTTATGGGGTAGCTCTTACCTAGTGGGCAAAACCAACCATAACGTTAAGCCTCTCAAAGACTCAAGCCGAACCCGGAGAGTCGGTTCTTGCCTCCGGAACACTTTTAGCTGAGGGGTGCCACTACCAAATGAAACAGTTCAAATTTTGGCTAACGGAAAACCTGTAGCAACAGCCATAACAGGAGCCGACGGAACATATATGGTGCCAGTGAAGCTAACAGAGGGGTCCTACGGCATTACTGCAGCCTACCACTACCTAGACCAAGTTTACAGCAGCAAACCAGCACACCTCACCATAGCCGTTCCATGGTATAAGACCCCAATACCCTACGGTATAGTTACGGCTGTCATAGCTGTTATTGTGGTACTCATGCCATGCAGAAAAACCAGAAGCTAAAAACTTAACCCTAAAACCCAAAAAACTTCTTTTTTGAAACCTAACCAGCTAGATTATTGCTGATGTTGGAGGTTTCTGCTTAAACTTCAGCTCATCCCCCTCAATGTAGATTCCGTAGCTTTCCATGATGTTTAAGCCTATGATTGCATCTACACGAAGATCCTCGATAACACCAATAGTTTCTTCTTCAGGCAAAACGTATCCATCAACCTCCAAGTAGACCGTTGTCCTCCCTATAAGCTTGGCAGTTTTACCTTTAACCGCTAAAGCCACTTCCCTAGGCTCCCTATAAGGCTCAAACCCCAATTTTTCAGCAAAATTTCTGCTAAAGTAGCTTCTTCTTGAGCCAGTATCAAACAACGCCGTAACCTCAAAAACCTTACCTTCCCTATGAACCTTTATCCTCTTCTCAACCTTAACCATTCTACAAGCATCTCCCCAGAACAGAGAACTATGATAGGGAATGTTTGCT
Organism: uncultured Candidatus Bathyarchaeia archaeon; assembly: GCA_964569845.1. GTDB lineage: Archaea > Thermoproteota > Bathyarchaeia > Hecatellales > Hecatellaceae > CAZMUQ01. Next base: position 797 of record CAZMUQ010000068.1, on the reverse strand, counting down.
TAGCTAAAAAGGGTTTCCTTAAAAGGTTTTTGAAGCCGCAATTCTGCTGGTGTTTACTTCCTATAAAGTTTTTTCAGCTATCTCATAACCTTTCCTTATATCTTTAGCCGCCGCTGGAGTGGAAGATAGAAACCAAGTATAAAGTGCGGTCGTTACCGTAACAACAACGAACACCGTAAAAAGTACAGTAACAGTAGAGCTAAAACCTTTCAACTTAAATCGCACCATTTCACATAAAATCATGATGCTATTTTTCAGCACTTATAAAGATTTTAAGGATGGAATTTTTTTGCAGAATCAGAATAGAGAGGTAAATGTTAGGCTGTTTCTCCCCAGCACATTTTTGCTCTTTCCTCTGGTTTTGTTGTGAAGTACCAGTATTCTTCGTCTGATGCGTAGAATGCTATTGGTATGTGGATTGCATCTGCAATCATGAATGCCCTTCCCGGCGTCAGATCCGGCAACACTTCAACCTCATATTTTGGCAGGTTGAATGCTTCACCAACATACTTTGCTGCTGAAGCTTCTTGGCTTAAAAGTATTTTTGTTGCACAGTTTTCAACCAAAACTCTACCGGGACCTTCAAGCACATCCCTAGCCATCTGAGTATTTATTATGAATAGTAGGTTTCTTTTTCTACCTCTTCTTGCAACTGTTTTTCTGCCTTCAACAGTTAAGATTGATGCTTCAGTCCAACTAAAGCTGTAGCTTTGTTTGGGTGTCAGAATCATTGAGAGTTTGCGTATTATTGGTCTTCTTCCACGCTTAGGATTCTTTAGCCAGCCTTTAGCTATCCA
>CAZMUQ010000067.1:0-3877 GCA_964569845.1 uncultured Candidatus Bathyarchaeia archaeon | reverse complement strand
GGAGAAGTTAAAAAGTAAAAGCTAAAGTTATATGCATCCTTAAATGTTAATATTATGCTTAAATGTGACCTTTAATGGTTTTAGAAAAAATAGGTTCAACAATTCAAAACTCCCTTAAAAAACTTCTTAAACTTACTATTGTTGATGAAGCTGCTGTCAAGGAGCTTATAAGGGATATTCAAAGAACTCTTTTACAGTCTGATGTTAATGTACGCTTAGTTTTTGAGTTATCCAAAAGAATTGAGGAGAGAGCTTTACATGAAGAACTTCCTCCAGGTTTTTCTAGGAAAGAGCATGTAGTAAAAATTCTTTATGAGGAGTTTACAAGATTCCTTGGAGAAAAACCAGCAAAAATTCCAATTGAACCTGGAAAAAGAAATGTTATTATGCTTGTTGGAATTCAAGGTTCAGGTAAAACAACTACAACAATCAAAGTTGCAAGATTTCTAAGAAAAAGAGGGGTAAAAGTTGCTGTTATTTGTGCTGACACCTACAGACCTGGAGCTTTTTCCCAGCTTAGGCAGCTTGCATCTCAAGCAGGAGTGCCTGTTTATGGTGATGAGAATATTAAGGATGCTGTTAAACTTGCATTAGATGGTGTTAAAAAGTTTAGTGAAGAAGGTTATGAAGCTATACTTGTAGATACTGCTGGAAGACATAAAGATGAGAAAAGCTTAATGGAGGAAATGAAAAACTTAGCAGAAGCAATAAAGCCAGACCACATAATTCTTGTGATTGATGGAACAATAGGTCAGCAAGCTATGATTCAAGCTGAAGCATTTAATAACGCAACAAGGATAGGCTCAATAGCTGTAACAAAACTTGATGGTTCAGCTCGTGGTGGAGGAGCACTTTCAGCTGTTGTTGCAACAAAAGCTCCAATAACCTTCATTGGTACTGGTGAAAAAATTGAGGATATAGAACTTTTTGACCCTCCAAGATTTGTTGGAAGACTACTTGGTATGGGTGACCTTAAAAGTTTACTTGAAAAGGTTAAGGAAGCTGAAGTAGCTGTACCTGAAAAAAAGGTTAAGAGTCTTTTAGCTGGAAAGTTTACTCTTGAAGACCTTTATAGTGAGATTGAAAGAGTTAAAAAGCTTGGACCTTTAGGGAAAATTCTTAAGATGATTCCTGGCTTAAGTTTTCAGCTGGAAGATTCCATTTTAAAAGTTACTGAGGAGAAGATGGAGGTATGGAAAGCAATTATTCAATCTATGACAAAAGAAGAACGTGAAAACCCAAAAATCTTGAATGCTTCAAGAATCAGAAGAATTGCAAGGGGTTCAGGAAGAAGTGAAGCTGAAGTTAAAGAACTTATTAAGCAGTTTGAAGCAACAAAAAAGGCTTTAAAATCGTTAAGAAGAAGACAGCTTCCAATTAAAATGTTTGAAAAAGATTTGTTTTAGTTTAAGGAAAACCTTAAGTTAAAGCTTATAGCCAATCTTCCTTAAAAATCCTTTTCTTTCCTCAATATCTTTAGCTTCTTCAATTCCTTTAGATTTAAATCCATCAATAACACCAAGAATACCTCTACCCTGCTCTGTTTCAACTAAAATTACTTCAACAGGATTTGCTGTTGCACAGTAAATAGTGCATACTTCAGGAACATTTTTAACAGCATTTAAAACATTTATTGGGTATGCCTTTTTAAGGTAAATTAAAAAGCAGTGTCCCGCTCCCAGTTTTAAAGCATCCTCTGCTGCACGTTTTTCTAGCTCCTCATCATTTCCAGTATGTCTTACAAGGCATGGTCCTGAACTTTCACAAAAAGCTATCCCAAACTTTATGGTTGGTGTTGAATTTACCATTGCCTCATATAAATCTTCAACAGTTTTTATGAAGTGGCTTTGACCAAGAATAAGGTTACAATCCTTGGGGACTTCAAGTTTTACTGTTTTAAGCTCCATATTAACCACCAAAATATCATTTAAACTTTAAAGATTTAACTTTAAAGAGAGAATGTTTATAGGGTTAATTTTTTTAAGGGTTTATTGTTAGGGTGAAAAGACTTGAGGAAAATAGGAGTTAAAGCTGTACTTTTTGATTTTGATGGAACAATAATGGATTCTATGGGTATACTGTATAGAATATTTAATACAGTTTTAAAGAAATTTGGTTTACCAACAATTACTCCTCAACAATTTTGCGAAAAAGCTGGTAGACCAGTTAAGGATATTCTTAGAGAAACTGTTTTAAAAAATAGAAAAATTGATGACCTTTTTGTAAGAAGTTTTGAGAATGAGTTTGTTAAAATATATGTTGAGGAGGGTTTTAAGGATAATAAGCCTTTTCCTAGCATATATAAAGCTTTAGATTTTTTACGTTTTCAAGGTATTAAAACTGCTATTGTAACAACAACACCAAGAGTTTTTTTGGAAGATAATCTAAGCAGATTTGGTTTAAAAAAATATTTTGACATTATTATTGCAAGAGAAGATGTTAAAAATTATAAGCCTGCTCCAGATGTTATTTTAAAGGCTATTAAACTTTTAAAAGTTAAACCTAATGAATGTGCAATTGTTGGAGATAGTCCTCTTGATATTAAAGCTGGGAAAAAAGCTAAAGTTAAAACTATAGCAGTTTCCACCGGTTTATGTAGTAGAAAAAGGTTGCAAAAGGAAAAGCCAACTCTACTGATAAAAGATATTTCAGAACTTATAGAAATTATCCAAAAAATATAGTAAAAATTTTTCTTTGCACATTTCTTATCATTTAGCTTTTTATACTAGACAAATGAGCATTATAAATCTAATTCTTTGTATATATGTCCTTTTGCAAAAATTTCTTAACTAAAAGTTTTTATATGACTTTAATTCATCAGTTTTGATGTAATGTGTAGGTTGTTTTGGTAGAAAGGTGAAAAATGTGGCGAAAATAAATCTAAAAAACCTGGAAACTTTTCTTGAGAAACTTGAAGAAAAAAGAATGAAGCAAATTGATGTTATAAGAAGCTTAACAAGCAGAGAATTTAACCCTGAAATGTGGGAGAAGCTTAAAGAAACATTGTACTACTATAAACCTCTTAATGTTAATGTTATAATTGATGATACAACCTTAAGAGAAGGTCTTCAAATGGCTGAGCTTATAAGTCCAAATCCTTATGATATGTGCAAAATTGCATGCCTACTTAGAGATATTGGTGTTGAAAGAATTGAGGTTATAACGTATACAAAGTCAGACCAAGATGCAATTAAACTTATGCATGATGAAGGTTTAGGGGAAATGTTAGCTGGCTGGTGTAGAGCAAATAAAGATGATGTTAACTTAGCATTAAAGCTTGATTTTAAGCAAATAGGCATTTCTCACCCCGTATCTTATATCCACTTTGAAAAGTGGAGAAGTGAAAGATTAAATAAAATTGTTGAAAATATTGTTGAAAGCGTTGAATATGCTGTAGACCATGGATTAAAAGTTTTCTTCCATGGTGAAGATTGTACAAGAGCTGACTGGGAATTTGAAAAACTTATTGTAAATGCTGTTGCTGAAGCTGGAGCAGTAGTTTATAGGATATGTGATACTGTTGGCATAGGAAACTCAGATCCTGAAACCCCTCTACCTTCAGGAATTCCAATGAAAATTAAAAAGCTTAAAGAAGAAACAAAAATTCCTTACCTTGAAATTCACGCACACGATGACCTTGGAAATGCTGTTGAAAATACTATGGCAGCTATAAAGGCTGCTTCAGGTTTGTATGACAAATTTTATGTTAGCACTACCTTCCTAGGTATTGGAGAAAGGTGTGGAAATGCTGAAACAGAAAAAATAATCATGAATTGCTACATGCATCATAACATTAAAAAATGGAATTTAAGTCTTCTAAGGTATACTGCAAACTATATTGCAACAGCCTTAAACTATTATCTACCATTAAATAAGG
>CAZMUQ010000066.1:0-3893 GCA_964569845.1 uncultured Candidatus Bathyarchaeia archaeon | reverse complement strand
ATCCTTCTCATGAATTTAAGGTTAAAAATAGGGTGATAAAGCTTTTTCTCAGGTTATGTAAATCTTAATAAACCTCGACTATGATAAAATTCTTAAGCTTAAGGATTACTAGGGATTAGGATGAGTAAAAGAGAAATTGTTCCACCTAAGATAAAGTTGTTTGGTAAATGGGATTTCGAGGAAGTTAAAGTAGAGGATATAGGGTTAGCTAGGTATATTTCTCTTAAACCTGTTTTTATACCTCATTCTGGAGGTAGGCATGAATATCAACGCTTCAAGAAATCTGAGGTTAATATTGTTGAAAGGCTTGTAAACCATCTTATGCGTCCAGGAAAGAATGGAGGTAAAAAAGCTAGGGCTATTCAGATTGTCAAAAATGCCTTTGAAATTATTCATCTTAAAACAGGTGAAAATCCTATCCAAGTTCTTGTTAAAGCTATAGAAAATGCTGCACCATGCGAAGATACTACAAGAATAAGTTACGGTGGAATAGTTTACCATGTTGCTGTTGATGTTTCACCTCAAAGAAGGGTTGATTTAGCTTTAAGGTTTATTACTGATGGTGCAAGAAAAGCTGCATGGGGAAATATTAAAACAATAGATGAATGCTTAGCTGATGAGATAATTCTTGCAGCTCAAAGAGATAATAAGAGTTATGCTATCCAGAAGAGAGATGAACAAGAAAGAATAGCTTTAGCCTCAAGATAAAAACATTAAGCTTAATTTTTTCTGGCTAATTTACCTTGTAGGCTTTTGTTTTTTACCTAAAATCAACTCTTTTAATGATACCCCATTTACTGCAATAACTTGATATCTTACACCTGGGAGATCCCCATAAGCTTTACCTTCAGGTCCTCCTATACCACAAATTAAAACTTCATCATGTTCATCAACAAAGTTTAAGGCACCATCTCCTGGTAAGAATGCAGTAACAACTTTACCATTTTTTATTAGTTGAACTCTTACACATTTTCTTATAGCACTGTTTGGTTGTCGACTTTCTATGCCAACTTTTTCAAGAACAATTCCTCTAGCCATTGGCGCCCCTTCAAGAGGGTCTGCTTTAATGTCCAATCTAAGCATTTTTCTCTTATAGTTTTGGTCACTCCATCTAAACTTCTTCCTTTTAAGCCTAAGTTTTCTTGCACTAAATTCTCCAGGCATTCTCCAACCCTTAATTATTTACTCTAATTCCAGTAAGAAATCAGGTTTAATTTAAAGTTTTACATTTATTTTGCACCCTAAAGGTTTATTTAACCAAAATGAGGATTTCTTCTATAAGTTCAAGTTATCCTTAATTCCCGGTGGGTTTATTTGGCTGATAATATTTTAACAGTAATGCCTTACTCAACATTTTTCATCATAGGTTTAGCTTTAACATTAGCTTTACTAACATCCTATACTCAGCGTAAATTTGTTAATCTAGAGGAAGTTAGAAAGGTTAGAGAGGAGATGAATATTCTTAGAAAGCGTTTAAGTGAAGCTAGAAAAAGAGGAGACAAAAAAGCTTTAGCAAAACTTCAAAGAGAACAGGTTAGACTTATGAAGCAATCTAGTAGTGTTATGGGTCAACAATCAAAAGTTTCCCTTCTAATGATGATTCCCTTCCTAATTTTATTTTGGCTTTTATACGGCTTCTTTGGAAACCATGTAGTGGCATACTCTCCTATCCCTATACCTTATGGAACAATAAACGGCACAAACATAACGTTTTGGCTTTGGTATCTTCTTTCAGCTTTAGCTTTAAACTTGCCAGTAACCCGCCTACTAAGAACTAGCCTGTACTAAGATCCTGTCTATTTGATGGGTGTAAAAAATAATGGAAGAAGCTGAAAAGCATAAAAGCCTTGTTATAACGATTGGAGGGCTTCATGGTACAGGAAAATCAACCTATGCTAAAGCTTTAGCAAAAATCTTTAATTTAAAACATCTTTCTGCTGGTGAAGTGTTTCGTAAGATTGCTAGGGAAAAAGGTTTAAGTCTTCTAGACCTTACAAGCATGGCTGAAAAAAATATGGAAATTGATACATTAATAGATTCAAGAGTTAAAGAGGAAGCTAGGAAGGGTTCAATAGTAATTGATGGTTTACTTTCAGCATGGATGGCTGGTGAATTTGCGGATGTAAAAATTTATCTTTATGCTCCAGATGAGGTTAGGTTTAAACGTATTGCTCAAAGAGATAATATATCCTATGAGGAAGCTAAAAAAGTAACCTTAGAAAGGGAGAGAGCTGAGAAGGAACGCTTTAAAAGATACTATGGAATAAACATAGAGGATTTAACAGTATATGATATAGCCTTAAATACGGAACTTCTCCCCCTAGAATCAAACATAAAAGTTCTTACAAACGCTTTAAAAGAATATATTAAGGTAAAGTTTAAGGGTGGTGAAGATGTCAGTAACCCAGCTTTTTGATGTAGGTAGAATTTGTATTAAAAAGGCTGGAAGGGAAGCTGGTAAAAAATGTGTTGTAGTTGATATCATAGATAAAAACTTTGTTTTAATAACTGGACCAAAAGAGTTAACAGGAGTTAAAAGAAGAAGAGTGAATGTTGACCATCTAGAACCGTTAGATGTAAAGCTTAACATTAAAAGAGGTGCTGAAGATAAGGAGGTTGCTAAAGCTTTAAGAAAAGCTTTTCCTGAAGAATTTTCAAAAGTTGGTGAGGAAGTTAAAGAAGAAAAAGAGAGAAAAAGGAAAGCTGGAAGAAAAGTTGGAGGTGAAAGTTAAAGTTTTGAAGAATAAGCCTGCTCCATGGGATGTAAAAAGGGAAATTATTGTAAAGGAGGAAGCTGAAACAAACTTAAAATATGGATGCCCCCCTAATCAACGTCCCTTACAGCAGCATATTCGTTATGGCTTTGTAAATCTTGATAAGCCTAGAGGCCCCTCAAGCCATGAAGTTACAGCATGGGTTAAAAGGATTTTAAATATTCTACATGCAGGTCATGGCGGGACTCTTGAAACCTTAATATAAGGTTAGAGAAATCCCGCCGTGACTGGTGTTCTACCTATAGCACTTGAAGATTCAACTAAGACTTTGCAGGTTGTTTTAGCTGGAGGAAAAGAGTATGTTGGTGTTATGAAGCTTCACGGGAATGTTGAATATGAAAGGATTATTGAAGTTTTTAACGAGTTTGTTGGTGAAATTTATCAGAGGCCTCCTGTAAGAGCTTCAGTTAAACGTAGACTTAGAAAAAGAAAGATCTATTATAGTAGAGTACTTGAAGTTGAAGGTAGGAATGTTCTTTTTAAGGTTGGATGTCAATCTGGAACATACATTAGAAAGATGATTCATGATATTGGTGAAATTTTAGGTTGTGGTGCTCATATGGCTGAACTTAGAAGAATTCGTGCAGGACCCTATACTGAAGATAAAAATCTTGTTAAACTCCAAGATTTAGCTGATGCTTATGCAGACTGGAAAGAGAAAGGAGACGAAGAAGCTTTAAGAAAACTTATACTTCCTGTTGAAACGTCGATTGAACTTACCCCAAAAGTTTATGTTAAAGATTCAGCTGTGGATGCTATATGTCACGGAGCACATGTAGCTATCCCTGGAATAGTTAAACTTAGTTCAAATATTAAGCAGGGGGAGCTTGTAGCAATTTTAACTTTAAAAGAGGAGCTAGTAGCACTAGGAAAAGCTAAAATGACAACAGAAGAAATCTTAGAGAAAGATTATGGGTTGGCGATAAAAACAGAAAGAGTAATAATGCAGCCAGGAACATATCCGAAAACATGGTAAAAACAAATATTTTTCAATTTCACCAAAAATATTAGAGCCGGAGTCGCCTAGCCAGGAAGGGCGCGGGCCTGGAGTTTAAGGCCTGTAAGCCCGTGGGCCTTTAAGGCCCTCGTGGGTTCAAATCCCACCTCCGGCGCCAACCC
>CAZMUQ010000065.1:0-3968 GCA_964569845.1 uncultured Candidatus Bathyarchaeia archaeon | reverse complement strand
GTGGTTGTCCTTATGTTACAAGATTTTTAGTACTCCTGCACCCTGGATTTGTCCTTCCTTGAGTAGGTGTAATGCTTTGTTTGCTTCCTCCATCTTAAAAAGTTGGATTTTTGTTTTGATGGGGATTTTTGATGCTAGGTTTAAAAATTCTTCAACATCTTTTCTTGTACTGTTTGCTACACTTCTAATAATTCTTTCATGGTATAGTAGGTTGTAGTCAAGTTGAGGGATAGGTGTCATGTAGATTCCTGCAAGAACAACAATTCCTCCCCAATCTGTTACTTTAAGGGCTTCAGGTACAATCCATCCGGCAGGAGCAAAAATTATTGCTGAATTAAGCTTTTTTGGAGGTGTTTCTCCAGCTTTACCAACCCATGATGCTCCAAGTTTTAATGCAAGCTTTCTATGCTCCTCACTTCTAGAAAAAACATAAACTTCACATCCAATGTAGGTTGCAACTTGGATAACTAGGTGGGCTGAAGCTCCAAAACCAAAAAGTCCAAGAATATCTCCAGCTTTAGCTTTAGAAAGCTTAAAAGCACGATAACCTATAACTCCTCCACATAAGAGTGGGGCTGCTTCAACATCTGTAAAGTTTCTTGGAATAGGGTATGTAAAGTTTTCATGTGAAATCATGTATTGAGCGTAGCCTCCATCAACATCATAACCTGTAAATTTTGCATTTTTGCATAAATTTTCATCTCCACGTTTACAATAGTAGCATTCTCCGCAGGTTGAATTTAACCATGCAACACCAACTTTATCCCCAATTTTAAACCTTGAAACTGAATCTCCTACCTCCTCAACAATACCAACAACTTCATGTCCAGGGATTAATGGAAGCTTTTTTGTTGGAAGTTCCCCCTCAATAACATGTAAATCTGTGTGGCATATACCGCAAGCTAAAACTTTTATACCAACCTGCTTAAAACCAGGTTTAGGTTTAGGTATTTCAAGAAGTTTTAAAGGCTTATCTTCAATGGAACCAATTTTCTCTAAAACTAGAGCTTTCATAACCTACACCTAAAACTTGTTTTTACTAACAATTTTTACTTATTCTACTCCTTCTAAGATTATTTCAGCCAAATATTTTACTGGTATATTTTCTCCAGACTTTATTGATGCATAATTTAAGTTAAAAAGGCAAAATGGACATGAAGTTGTTAAAACTTCAGCTTTAGCTTTAGCTTCTCTAACTCTAGTTAAAGCCATCTGAACGGATAAATCTCTGAATGCTGCTCTAACTCCAGAATTTGCACCACAACAAAAACTTTCTTCCCTATTTTTATCCATTTCAATAAGCTTGCTTGAAGCATTTAAAAGATTTCTTGGTTCATCATAAATGTTAAAAAGTCTTCCAAGGTGGCATGGGTCATGGTAGATTACTTTTTTACCAAGATTTTTAATTTTTAACTTTCCTTCCTTGTAAAGCTTATTGAGAACTTCAATTATATGGTAAACTTTAACTTCGCCACCAGCAATTTTAGGGTAATATTCTTTAAACATCTTATAGCATCCTGCGCAGGCAACTAGAATTTCTTTAATTCCAAGTTTATCAAACTTTTCTAGGTTAGTTTTTACAGTTTTTTCAGCATTTTCCCAATCCCCAAAATTTAGGAATGGTGCTCCACAACATCCCTCATCTTTAATCAACCTAAAATCAACACCAGCTTTATCCAAAATTTTTATGGATGAAGTAGCAACATCTTTTGTCATATATGCTGATAAGCAGCCAATAAAAAATAGGGTTGAAGAATCACTAGCAAATTTTTTATTATATTCTTCGGGAAGCCATTCCCACCTTTTTTCAGGATCTCCTCCCACAGAGTTTCCATGCTTTAAAATTGAATCTAAAACTTTTTTATGGGGTGGTAGGGGTGCTAAACCACGTTTAAACATTTCAAACCTGATAGCTCCAATAATGTTAGGTATCTCTATTCCTACTGGACATACATTCTTGCAAGCCATACATTGGGTGCAGAAAAATGCTGATTTAACCATCCACTCTTCAATTGGCTGATTATTCAAAATTTTTTTAGCAATTTTTAACCTTGAAACTGGAGTATACTTGTCATCTTTTGTTATTATGTAGGTTGGGCAAACTTCAAGGCAAACATTACATTCATAACATTTATTAACTTCCTCTGAATAGTGCTCCAAAGCCATAGTTTCCCCAGCTATTTTAACTTTAGGAGAAGAAACCTTAAGTATTTTTTCTAAAATTTTAAAAGCTATAGTTAATGTTAGTTAGGTAAAATGGGGAAGGTTGTAGCTTTAGTTTCAGGTGGAATTGATTCCCCTGTTGCAGTTTATCTTACTGGTAGGTTTGTTGAAGTTTTACCTATATTTTTTGATAATAGTCCTTTTGCTGGAAAAGATGCTTTAGAAAGGGTTTTAGCCTGCTGTAAAATTCTTAGTAGAAAAGTTAGATTAAGGTTTTTACATGTTTTTTCTCATGGTAAAAATCTTTTAGAATTTTCTAATGCCTGTAATAGAAAGTTTATATGTGTTTTATGTAAAAGGATGATGCTTAGAGTTGCAGAGAAATTTGCATTGGAGGTTGGTGCTTCCAGTATAATTACAGGTGATAGTCTTGGTCAAGTTGCAAGTCAAACTCTTCAAAACTTGTATGTTGAGGATGAAGCTGTTAAAATTCCAGTTTTAAGACCTTTACTAGGCTTTAATAAGGAGGAAATTGTTAAAATTGCAAGAGAAATAGGAACTTATGAAACTTCAATTATGCAGGTAGCTTCATGTACAGTTAACCCTAAACGTCCAGCAGTAAAAGCAAGCTTAAATAAAGTTTTAGGGGAGGAAGGTAAGGTTGATATTGAAAAGCTTACAAAAGAAACATTAAATTCTAAACATAAAATACCTCTAAATAGCTTAGAATAAATGTCAAATTTGATTGAAGTTTAAGGGGGCTGCTGAAGCTTAATCAGCAATTTTGGCTTATTTTTAGCTTCAGCTATAGTAGTTTCCTTAACTGGGGTTATGATACCTGGACCTGTTTTTGCTGTTACTGTTGCAAAAGGTTATAATGATAAGAAAGCTGGATTTATGGTTGCAGTTGGCCATGGAGTTGTAGAATTCCCCTTAATGTTTCTTATTTATCTTGGTTTTGCAAGCTTTTTTGCTTCCGATTTTTTGAGGCAGGTTATTAGTTTAATTGGAGGATTTATGTTAATCTATATGGGTTTTAGTATGTTTAAGCTTAAAATGAATTTTGGTAATAATAAAAGTGTTGAGCATAGCTCACTTGTTGCTGGAATTGTTACAACTGGTGCAAATCCATACTTTTTTTTATGGTGGGCAACAATAGGATTAACTCTTATAGTAAATTCTATGTTTTTTGGTTTCATAGGTTTCCTAATATTTATAGTGGTGCATTGGCTTTGTGATGCTGGCTGGTATACCCTTCTCTCCTACAGTATTTTTAAATCCAAGAAGCTTTTAAGCGAAAAACTTAGTAGAATAATTTTTGCTGCTTGTGCATTAATCCTAATACTTTTTGGATTATGGTTTATAGCTTCAAGCCTAAAACTTTTTTAACAACTAACCTATCTCTATAGTCTTATTAGCATAAAGCTGGTGTGATTGACTGGGAAACATCATTCCGTTTTGTAATCATTTTCGGAATAATGTTGACCTGGATGAGGGGTCGAGAGGGTAAGGAAAAATAAAAATAACAATTAATTTATGGAAGCGAGGAAATAAAATGGTAAACTTTCAAGCTAAGATGTTTAATAAAAAAGCTTCTGACCCGAAAAACAAACCAGACCAGATTATAGAAGCTATTTCATTAAGGCCCGGTCAAAATATTGCAGATATTGGTTCAGGAGGAGGTTATTTTTCTCTGCGATTTGCCAAGATAGTTGGAGAAGAAGGAAGAGTTTATGCAGTTGATACAAAACCAGAATTTTTAGAGTATGTTAAAAATAGTGCCAAAGAAAAAGGATTGGATAATG
>CAZMUQ010000064.1:0-4080 GCA_964569845.1 uncultured Candidatus Bathyarchaeia archaeon | reverse complement strand
CAAGTAAGCGAAATAAAAAGAATTGAACCCTAAAAATTTGACGATTAAACTAACCCACAAACATAGGAAAGTTATTAAAGTAGCTGACGAAGACTTGGAAATCTTGGATACCTTTAGATCTTTATTGCTACAAGAGTTATAAAAATACTTCAAATAATGCCATATAACTAACTTTCTTACCCATAAACTCAACCATCTAGGAGACTTTTTGCAAAATTGCCAGATTAAGAAATAGTTAAAAGTAAAGTATTAGGGAGAACCAGGAGATAAGATACGTATATGTACATTCCGGATTCCAGCGCCATGGCTATAATACTAAAAAGGTTATGTAAAAAAGTAGTTGAAAACCTTAATGAAGAAATCACATTAGATCTTATAATTTTTAATGATGTTTTAAGCATGTCCGGCTTTATTTTACGTTGAAGAAAGTTGAAATCTGCCGGAAGTAGGGAAAAATTCATTCAGATATTAAAACAGGTGATAGCTAAGTTTAGTGAAGTTCAGCTTGCATATCTGTTTGGCAGTTATGCCAAAGGCAGGGCTATACCTATTAGCAACCTTGCAGTTTTAACAGTTAATGCATCTTCACATATTCTGCATGTACATTTAAAACAAAAGATTAACAAGCTTGCTGGGCTGTAAAAAGCCCTTTTTAGTAAGCTCCAACCCACCAAATTTTCCCCTAATCTTACCAAGTAATTTAAGCATAAAAGTTAAAAGTATTATTTTAATTTTTGGTAGGTCAGAGTAGGTGAAGAATTTTCTCTTTAAATAATTGTTAATCATTTTAGCTAAAAGTAGATTAAGCCTTAAATATATGCATATGCATATACACATATCATGACAAAAGTCATCTCCTTATCAGAAGAAGCCTACCAAACACTTAAAAAACTGAAAAGAAGTGGAGAATCCTTTTCTGATGTAATTATGAGAATTGTAAAAAGTATAGAATCTAAACCTCTTACTGACTTTGCTGGTAGGTGGAAGGGTAATGATATAGATAGAATTTTTAAAAATATCTTATCTGAAAGAAAAATTACAAAAACAAGGGAGCTTTAGATTTAACTTGGTATGTCTTGATACTGATATACTTGTGGGACTACTTAAAGGTGACAAGAAAGCAGCTACCACAATAGGTAAACTTCAGGATGCTGGTGAACCTTTAAAAACAACAATAATTACAGTATACGAATTACTAAAAGGTGCTATGATATCCACAAAGCCTCAAGAAAATCTGAAAATTGTTAGAGATCTACTTTCCAACTTAACCATACTAACCTTAAGTTATGGATCCTGCGAAGAAGCATCAAAAATTTACAGTAAGCTAAAAATTAAGGGGAAAACTATAGGAGAATTTGATATTCTAATAGCTGCCATAGTTATCTATAATGATGAAGTTCTAATTTCAAGGGATAAACACTTTTACTACATAAAAAATCTTAAACTTCAAGTATGGTAATTTTGGGTATTTTTTGTAAAATTTTCTTGGAAAATTCTAGTTTTTAAATCTTTAGGTAGTAATGTTAAATGAGGCAAATTTATCAGGAATTTTTGAACGATAATACTTATTAACTTTTAAATAGTATTACAAAAATCGAGGTTGATATTACTATGAAAAGGGCGGTAATCTTTTCTTTAACATTTATATCATTGGTATTACTTGTTACTGCAACATTAGCAATCTCAGCAACCGGAGAAAAACCTACTGTTGTTACGACAACCACGATTCTTGGAAGCATTGTTAAGGATCTTGCAGGTAATTCTGTTGAAGTTATGATAATTGCAAGCCCTGCTGTATGTCCAGCTCACTACGATATAAAGCCAAGCGATGTTTATGCTTTTTCAAAAGCAGATTTAATACTTTACCATGGATTTGAACCTTGGATTAGTAGTCTTGTTGAATCATCAGGAACAAAAGCTCCTTTAGTAAAGGTTTCAGGTTCATGGAATACACCTAAAGGCGTAGAAAACTACTATACAAAAGTTGCTAACATACTAAAAGAAAAGCTTGGATTAGATGTTTCGGAAAAACTTAATAGTGTTTTAGCAGAACTTAATGAGACAAAATTAATACTTAAAAATAAAGCAGAAGCAGTTGGTGCTTCAAATGTTAAAGTTATAGTAATGAAGTGGCAAAAACCCTATGTTTCATGGCTTGGATTTAATGTTGTAGCAGATTTCGGGCCACCAGAAAAGCTTTCATCTGCAGATGTTGAAAACCTTATTGAAAAAGGGAAAACTGAAGGTGTAATGCTTGTTATAAGCAATCTTCAAAGTGGAACAGTCTTTGGAGAATCACTTGCATCTGAGATTGGAGCTGTTCATGTAGTTTTAACAAACTTCCCAGAAACAGAGCCAGACCTAAAAACTTTAACAGATGTTCTAGAGAAGAATGGTGAAACCCTGTTTAAGGCTGTTGAGCTGTACGAAGCTAAATTAGCAGCTATAAAAGCCACCTCTGAACTTGAATTTTACAAGATTTTAAGTTATTCTCTTATTGTGGTTGCTGTTGTTGAAGCAGCAATAGTTGGATATGCGGTGAGAAGGAGAAGTTAAATATGAAGCCTAATAGAGAAAACAATTATGCCGTAGAACTTTATGGGGTTTCAACTTACTATTCTGGAGAAACAAAACCTGCAATAACAGATATTTGGCTTAAAATCCCGCAAGAAAGTTTAATGTTGCTAGTTGGACCTAATGGTTCAGGAAAAACAACTTTACTGGAAACTATACTTGGACTATTAAAACCTAAAACTGGAAAAATAAGATTGCTTGGTTATGAGATCCCGAAAATGGCTTCTAAAGCTAGAAAAATGTGTGGATATCTACCTCAGGATTTTATGAAACCTCCAGAAGAACCATTCCTAGTTAGAGAAGTTGTTGGTATGGGTATTGCTTCAAACAAACCATTCGGAAGACTTAACGAGGAGGATTGGAAAAAAGTTGAGGAGGTTTTAAGTTTAGTAGGTATAAGAAACTTAGCAGATAGGCCTATCGGAAAACTTAGTGGAGGACAACAACAAAAAGTTATGCTTGCAAGGGTACTTGTAAGAAAACCTAAACTTTTATTGTTAGATGAACCTTTTAGTGCTCTTGATGAGGCATCAAGAAAATTTATTGCTGAAAACCTTTTACCAAAACTTGTTGATAATGGTTGCACTGTAATTATGGTTAGCCATGATACTTCATTTAAACCTAAAAATTGCACATTAACTGTTAGAATGAATTCAGGTAAGATTGTTGAGGTTATTTCGAGCTGATTTCAGGATTAATCCTTAATGCAGTTTTAGCAGGAATTCTTGCAGGCTCTCTTTGTGGATGCAGCGGAGTTTTATGCATCAGAATGGGAATAAACACTATAGCTTTTGCTTCTGCTCATGCAGCATTAGCAGGTGCAGCTTTAAGTCTTCTTATTGGTGGAGATCCAATAGTTTTAGGGCTAATATTTGCACTTATAACAGCTATAATACTTGGACCTCTCTCAGATTACCTCAAGATCCCCCTTGACACGGTTTCGATGACTCTTTTCTCAGTTTATAATGCATTAGCATTCATATTTTTAATACTTTCACCAGGTGCAACACTTGCAAGTGAGAAAGTTGGCCAAATACTTTGGGGTAGTGTTTTAGCGATAACACCAAAATACCTAATAATTCTTGCAACACTTGCAGCTATCTATGTAATGTTTATTGTAATGTTTTGGGGTAGAATTTCATCAATACTTTTTAGCTCTAAACTTGCAGAAGCTGAAGGTGTAAATGTAAAAGCTTACACCTACGCACTAGTAGCTTTAGCTGGAGCTGTAGCAGTTTTCACATTAAGAATAACCGGAGGTTTCCTTGTTTTTTCCCTTCTCTTTATACCAGCAGCTTCAGCTCTTCAACTCTCAGAAAACATGAAAAAAATTGTTTTAACATCAGCTTTTCTTGGCTCAGCTTCATCAATTGCAGGTGTAGGTTTAAGCTTCACATTAAACCTTCCAATAGGCTCATGCATAGTAATTGGTGCAACATCAATTCTTACCATTGCAACAATAATATCAACAATTAAGAGAAGAAAACTACTCTTACAAATATCAAT
>CAZMUQ010000063.1:0-4139 GCA_964569845.1 uncultured Candidatus Bathyarchaeia archaeon | reverse complement strand
AATACCAGTAAACAGTTTACCTCCTCTATCTGAAAACTATATCTATGGTGAAAAACTTAGTAGCTATCCAAGAATTTTAAGAAAACCTTTAAAAAACCATGAAAAAAGGCTTATTAAAGTAGCATCAGAATTAAATATACTTTCAAAACTTACTCCAGAATTAACTATCAAGAATGGGGAAATAAGGCTGAAACCTATTTTAAACTTTTAATGTTATATTATTATGGTTAACATGAAGATTAAGCTTATAGCTTCAGATTCTATGGGAACAAGAAGCATGGCAACCTATGTGGAAACAGAAGATGTAAAAATATTTATTGATCCAGGTGTTGCTTTAGGTCCAAGTCGTTATGGGCTTCCACCTCATCCATTAGAGGTTAAAAGACTTGATGAACATTGGCGTGAGGTTGTAAGGTACGCATCTAAAGCTGAAGTAATAGTGGTAACACATTACCATTATGACCATCACTCACCTTGGGATGATTTGGATATTTATGATGGTAAGCTTGTTTTAATTAAACATCCAAAAGAAAAAATTAATAGAAGCCAGATAGGACGTGCAGCTTTTTTCCTTGAGCAAATTAAAGGTAAGCCTAGTAGGCTTGAATATTGTGATGGTAAAAGTTTTAGCTTTGGGAATACTGTAGTAAAATTTTCAAAGCCAGTTTACCATGGAACTAACCCTAAACTTGGATATGTAGTTGAAGTTTTAATTGAAGATGGAAGCATGGAGACTTTTCTTTTTACATCTGATGTTGAAGGTCCAAGTATCCAGGATCAGGTTGATTTTGTTTTAGAATCTAAACCTAACATTCTTTATGTTGATGGACCTATGACCTACATGTTAGGCTATAGGTATAGTTTAAAAAGTTTTGGTGAATCCATTAAAAATCTTGTAAAAGTTGTTGAAACATGTCCTCTAAAAACACTAATTTTAGACCACCACTTGTTAAGAGATTTAGAATGGGAAAATAGGGTTTTAGAAGTAATTAGAAAAGCTTCAAAAAGAAGAATTGAGGTTACAACAGCCGCAAAATTTGCAGGTAAACCTCAGGATATGCTTGAAGCTAGACGTAAAGAGCTGTATGAAAAGTATCCTGTATCAAAAGATGAAAAACATAAGGTTGGTGAAAGAGTTTTTAGCGGTGATTAACAAGAATCTAAATTTAAGGTAAAATGTAATCTGGTTTTATTTCGGCTTTTGCTAAATCCTAAAATGTTATCAAAACTAGAGTAAAATGAGTTTTAAGGGATTATTTAAGCTGAGTTCAAAATTTCTTGGTTAAGCTTTTTTGCGAATTCTTTACTAGTAAAAGCTTTTAACCTTTTAATTGTTGTATCATAAGCATCTATTACCTCTTCTTCTAAGGTTTTAGGGTAATTTGCTTTTGGATCTATTTCATCCAGCATCTGAATTAGAATTTCTCTTTCTTCTTTAGGCATTACCCTTAAATCTGTCATTGCTGCTGCTCTTGCGTAAACTCCTTCATCTAAAAGGTTTTTTAAAGCTTTAAAGGGAAGCTTATAATATTCTCCTATTGCCCCTGTTCTCCATGTAAATCCTTCTGGTGTGGCTGCTTTAAAAGAAATTCTAACATAAAGTTTATCTTTAAATTCAGCTAGCTTTTTAACATAATCTTTATCATACCCCAAAATTATGCCGTTTGTTTCAAGAATAAAAAGTGGATATTTTGATTCTTCAATGATTTCTAAAACACTTAACAAATGCTCCTTACCTATAGTTGGTTCACATCCTGATAAGCGAAGCTTGCTAACCTTTGGAATAATTCTTCTCCAATATTCAGAGTAGGTTATTCCTTCCTCAGCAGCCTTAAAAAGTTTTAAAGCAACTTCCCTAGGAGAATAGAATCTTCCAAACTTTTCCGGAAAATCTCTTGACCAGTTAGACCAGCAGTAAATGCAGCGTAAACAGCAGCCTACAGCGTAACCTGTGGCAATCCCTCTGTAAACTGGTACAGAGTAAAAATCTGTGTATTTTCTTTCTAAGCCTTCAGGTCCCTGCCTAGTTGCAATTTGTTCAGTTTGCTTAGCTAATTCTAAAGGGTTAAAAGGCTTAAAATCTGGGGTTAAAAATCTTTGATATTCCATCATTCAACCTTTATAACTTCTATTTTACCTAAATCCGCTACCCCTAAACCTACTTTTTCAGCTAATTTTAGATGCCGAATGGAAAGAGGGTTTACACCTAGATATTTTGCTCCAACAGCATCTGCAGCAACCAAGTCTTCTGAAAAGATTATTATGCCTAGCTTTTTTGGTTTTGCTGCAAGTTCCCCTCCTAATCCAGCTACTCTTCCATCTATCACAGCTAAATGTGGTTTAAGGTAAAGATTTATGTCAACTATACTTTCATCCAGCATCCTATGAAATCTTCCCTTTTTAGCTACTTTAGCTCTCTCTCCTAAGGTTGCTCCAAGCATATTTTTTAGTGAAAGTGTTACCATAGTTATTGAATGCTCCTTTAAAATTGGGGTTGAAATTATAAAGGCATTTTTAAGTGTTAAAGGATATTCAAATTCTTTAAGAAAAAGAGCATTAGGGTTTCTTACAACCTCAAATTTGTCATTGTTAAGGTCGACAAGCTTAATCTTATACTTTTCAGTAAGCTTAAAGTAACCTAACTTTTTATAAGCTTGGAAAGTATCAGACCAACCTGAACCTTCAGCAATAACAACTTCAAAACCATCCTTAAGATAATACCTCACTAATGCTTCAACAACTTCACATGGTGTTGTTGTAGGAGGATTTTCAGCTAAAATTAAGTTTGGCTTAATAACAATCATCCGCATAGCAGGCTTACCAAAAAACTTTAAACCTTTCTCCACCATTTGGAAAGGGTCTTCACCTTGAACAACTATAACCTTTGACATTACATATCAAAGGAGTTAAAGATAAAATATACTTTAAAAGTTTAAAGGCAAAAATTTTTCAGATTTTTAGCTTCAAAATTTTACTTATTAAAAGCGCTATATTTATAGGCTTAATTACACGAAAAGTATATTAAAAACTTTTGTAGGTGTTTTTCTTGTCTTTGGAGAATTGGGTAAATATTGGAAAATCTTTAGAAGAACTTCTTAGACCTAAAACCTATCCTCTTGCTGTAAAATTGGTAAAAGATGTGTCTGAATTTCCAGAAAAAACACGTAGATTAGGGCAGAAGCTTGCTGTTTGCCAAGCTGTAGCAATGTCTCGTAGATATGGTTGGACTATAGGGGTTTCTGAGGAGGATAGTGGATGTCCTGCAGCTAGTTTAGCTTTTGGTTGGACTAAAATTCTTGATGAGGAAGCATTAATAAGGTTTTTTATAGGTGGTGGATATTTTTCCAGTGAGAATGTAGCAAAAAAATTTTTGAGTAATTTAGATAGGTTGGAGGAAGGTAAATATAAGGGTTTAGTTGTTTCACCCTTAACTAGAACTAGAATAGTTCCTGATGTTATCCTAGTTTATGGAAATTCTGCTCAAATTATGCGGCTAATTCAGGGTGCAATGTATGCAAGCGGTGAAAAGATAAAGTGTGAATTAATAGGGTTAGCTGCTTGTACTGGAGGAATAATTCGAACATTTAATACAGGAGAATGTCAGGTTGCTATACCTGGAACTGGGCAGCGTGTTTTTGCAGCTATATCTGATGATGAACTAGTATTTGCAATTCCAGCATCTAAAGCAGAAGAGGTAGTTAATGGTATGAAGGTACAACGCCTTGTAAAATATCCTATTCCTATAAGTTTACCGATACCTCCACCATTTCCTCAATTTTAAACACTTTTTATTATTGATAGGTATACGGGAAAGATAAAAATGGTTTTTAGCTAATCTAGCAAAATACTACTTGTGGACTGGATGTGAAAAGTATTGGAAAAATGGAGGTTTTTAGATATCAACTGGATAACTTATGCTGAAACTGCAATACAGAGGATTGTAAGTTTAAGAGCAAAATCTGGAGAAATTATTCCTGATACAGTATGCTTTTACAGTTTTCCTAGACCAAGTTTAAGTTTAAACTACTTTAATGATCCTGATAAGGATATAAACTTAGAGCTTTGTAGGAAGCATGGTATACAAGTGCTTCGTATAGTTTCAAGTGGTGGCCCAATTTTTGGTGATACTGGGTTTGTAG
>CAZMUQ010000062.1:2286-4177 GCA_964569845.1 uncultured Candidatus Bathyarchaeia archaeon | reverse complement strand
GTTCCGTGTCCTCCAGCAAGTAAAAGTCCTTTCATTTTTTGTTTACCTAAAATTTAGTATCTTTGAAGAGGTTTTTATACCATTTTATTACATAGGCTTTCTCTGTATCCATGATCTTTCCGTTTTGAAGTGCTTCATAGATTTCTTTAGCTCCTTCTTTTGGGGTGTAGCTTGTTTTGTATCCTAAAACTTTTTCTATTTTTTCAAAGCTGACTCTATATGATCTTGTATCCGGGTCGCCATACCATTCTATATCATAAGGCTCTCCTACGGAGTCACCTATAAGCTTGGCTAATGGGTAAATTTGGAAGTTTTGGTTGTTTGAGCCGACGTTAAAGATTTCTCCATTAACCTTTTCTTCCTCAGACTCTATGATTAACATTATTGCTTTAACAACATCTTTAACATGTACTACTGGTCTCCATTGGTAACCATTTCTCATAACTCTTATTTTTCCGGTTTTGAATAGGGATAATGTCATCCCGTTAACTACAAGGTCAAATCTCATTTTTGGAGATAAACCATAAACTGTTGCAAACCTTAAAACAGTTACACTAAAATTTTTATCTGAATAAGATAAGACTTTTTTCTCCGCTTGAGCTTTTGTTTGTCCGTAGATTTCAACAGGATTTGGTGGTGAATTCTCGTCTAGAATTTTATCTTGAAAACCATAAACACTGCATGTTGAAGCTAAAATGTATTTTTTAACTCCATGCTTTTTACTTAAGTCTACAACTCGGCTTGGACCATAAAAATTAAACTCGTAAAAAAGATTTGGATCTAATTGTTTGGTTGGGTCTGGTTGGGATATGGCTGCAAGGTCAACTACAACATCAACATCTTTAAGGATTTCTGGGTTGAATTTTCTTGTATCATCCTTTATGATTGTTAGGTTTTGGTTTATTTTTAGGTTTTGTAAGCTTTCTTCTCCAAAGAAAAATACATCTAAACATTTTACCTTATAGCCGTTTTCCAGTAGTTTTGGTATTAAAACTAAGCCTATATATCCAGCTCCACCTGTAACTAGCACATTCATAGGTTTTGCTTTCCTCCTACAAGACTTATATATTCATTTTTGAGGGTTTGAAAAGCTTTTTCAGTAGAATAAAAATCTATTTTAAGTTTCTCCTTAGTTTTTTCAAAGTTGAGACTCGAGTTTCTAGGTCTTTTTGCAAACCAAGACATTTCCTCAAATTTTGCTGGACTAATTAATGATTTATCTAAGTTTAAGGTTTCTGCAACTTTTAAAGCAAACTCGTATCTACTCATTTTTTCGCCTACAACATGAAATATTCCCGTTAATTTTTTCTCAACAATTTCAATTACCGTTTCTCCAAGTAGGGTTGCTTGAGTTGGAGAAGTATACTGGTCAACTAAAGCCTTAACAGTCTCATTTTTACTAAGCTTTTCAACAAGAAATTTTGCAAAATTCTTTCTTCCCGGACCAAACCCATAAATTGAGCTGGCCCTAACGATCGCATATTCGGTTCCAGCAGACATACAAGCTATTTCACCCATAAGTTTTGTAAATCCATAGTAGTCAACAGGGTTTGGAGGCTCTTCCTCCGAATAGTTTCCTTTTTCCCCATCAAAAACATAGTCTGTTGATAGGTAGACTAAGAATGCTTGAAGTTTTGCTGTAAGTGAAGCTAAAGAAATTGTAGACTGAACATTTGTTTCCCAAGCTAATTTCTTATCTTTTTCACATAAGTCAACATCTCCTAAAGCAGCAGCATGTATAACAATATCAGGTTTGTTTTGGTGAAGGAGATTCTTAAGACTTGTAAGATCCCTGATGTCCATTCTAATTTTTGTAATGTTATTGTTGTTGATTGGTATTGGATTTTTCCAGTATAAAGCAGTAACATCATACCCTTTTTTTAAGGCTTCA
>CAZMUQ010000062.1:0-2186 GCA_964569845.1 uncultured Candidatus Bathyarchaeia archaeon | reverse complement strand
AGCCAGTCCCATGGTTTTCCTATTCTTGGGTCGTTTGTTTTTCCGTTGATTGTTTTTGGTATTATTGTTGGATCATTCCATGGTCTTCTTTCCTCATCAGGGTTTGAGTAGTCGTATAGCCTGGTTACGAAGTATATTAATAAGCTTGGTTCTACACCTATTGTTTTTGTTCCATGCCAATAGTATCCAGGAATTCTTACAACTTGAAGTTTTTCTGCTGTGGAGATTATTTCTGTTAATTCTCCGTATGTTGGGGAATTTTTATCATCATCGTATGCGCAGATTTTCATAGCACCTTTAACAACAACAAAATAGTCTACTTGACCTCTTAAATGTCTATGCCAAGCTCTAACGATTCCAGGGTAACTCATAGAAAGATTTATCTGAACAACCTTATCCTCACCGAAAAAATCTTTCCAATCTTCACGCATAATCTCAGCAAAAAATCCACGCTCATCAGGAAACCTCTTTAACTCGTGAATCTTGATGCCAGGTAACATTTAACATCACTTACCATTTTAACTTAGCCAAATTTATTCATATAAGTTTTTAAGAATACTGCTAACCTTAATTTTCTTTTTAAGTTAGTTGGCTTTACCTAAATTAGGCTTATATGCTTTAAGATGCAAGTTTAGAAATTGGTTATGCTGGTGAGGATTGCCAGGTGTACGTTGTTTGAATGTTAAAAGTGAAGGACGACTTAGTTTTAGTAGGGTTGCTAGGGGTGCTTTTTATCTTTATTTTTCGATTTTGGTTGCTAATGTTTTAGGCTATGTTTTTTGGTTTATTGTTTCTAAGCTTACTTCCCCTGATGTTGTTGGTTTAGCTTCTACAGCTGTTACTGTTGCAACTATAGCTTATACTTTTACGATGTTTGGTATACCTACAGGGATTCAACGTTTTCTTGGTAAAGCTTATGCTGAGAATGATACTGATTCTCTTAAAACATATTTTTCAATAGGGCTTGTAATTCTTATTTTAGCTTCTGGGATCTTTGCATGCGTAATTATTCTTTTAAGTGGATGGTTATCTAGCCTTACAGGTTTACCTAGCACGTTACTAATTGTTGCTGGTTTACTTACACTTACTAGCAGTATATATCCTTTGTTTTATGCTCTTTTTGTTTCAACTCTTAAAACTAAGCTTATTGTTTTTGTGAATCTTAGTGCCTCTATTGGTAGACTTATTGTTGGAATTTTGCTGGTTTTAATTGGTTTAGGTGCACTTGGAATAATGCTAGGATATTTTACTTTAAGCTTTATAGCCTTAGTAGCTTACGTAATTTTAGCTTTTAGGTTTATTGGTTTACCTAGATTAAACTTTAATTTTGAATACGTTAGTGAGGTTTTTAAGGCGGGTAGCGTGAATTGGCTTCCAATGGTAATTCAGATTTTAGGTTTGCAGCTTGGGGTTTTAGCTGTTTATGGTTTTCAGGGTGCTTTTCATGCGGGATTATATTTTATTGCTTATGCTGTTGCAAGTGTTGTTTTAGCTATTCCAATGTCTTTTTTAGGTTTAATGTTTCCTGTGCTTAGTGGTATGGAGGATGGACGTAAAAGAGCATCTTGGAGAGCTATTAAGCTAACCTTAACTATTGTTGTTCCAGTATCAGTAATTTTAGCAATATATTCTAAGGTTTTTTTGGGTTTTATTGGTTCTAGCTATGTTGATGCTTGGCTTATTCTTACAATTTTGCTGGTTGGTATTGCTCCATTTGCTATAATTCAAGGTGTACGTATTTTAGCATATGCCTATGGCTTATATAGCCTAGTCCTAATTTTAGGTATTACTGTTAGTTTACCTAGAACATTACTATACCTGATTTTAACACCCTTATTTGGTGGAGTTGGAGCTGCAGAAGCATTCCTTATTGGGACAATCACCGGATTGATTAGTGTAATTTTTATATCTAGAAGAATAGGGCTAACGCTAGATAAGGTTAGCCTAGTTTTAGTTTTTTTGATTCCTGTTATTTTAGGCTTAATTTTTAGCATTACCCGTTTATGGTGGTTTATTGGTGCACCTCTAATCTTAATGTTTTCCTTGCTAATTTACGCTAAACTAAGGATTATAAGCAGAGAGGATGTCACGGAAATTGGTAAAAGTTTTCTACCAGAAAGGGTGCTTAAAGTTGGAGTTGAAAAATTTAGTTGGGTAATTAAAATGCTTTATGGAGAGTAATGTAA
>CAZMUQ010000061.1:0-4467 GCA_964569845.1 uncultured Candidatus Bathyarchaeia archaeon | reverse complement strand
AAACCACATGGTGGAAAAGGTTAGTTAGTCAACATGAAGGAAGATGTTATCTTCCATAAATATTCTTCTAAGTTTTTAAGGTTAAAGCAGAATTTGTTATTGCTTGGGTTAAGGGTAGGTTTATGTTTTTTGTAAGATTTTTTGTGTCTCTCTTTTGATTGGTATTATCTTTTTTGTTACATGTCCACAGCACATTCTTCTAACATAGATTATGAAGTTTTTTCCATCTTCACTTATTTTTTCCATAATTTTTGATGGGCTTTCTCTACCACATTTTGGACATTTGCTGTTGCATATTTTTGTTTTTTCTTTTAGTATTTTGTATCCCAGGTCTAGGGCTAGGTCTACTTCTCCTAAGCCTACTTCTCCTTCAACTTGCCATTGGCTTAGAATTTTTGATGCATATTTTTTTGTTTGGTTTAGGTTTCTAATTTTATCTAGGGTTTTTAATGCTGAATCTACTGCTCTACATGAGCTTGCAATTAATGTAAATTTTGTGTTTTGAGGGTTGGAAACAACTTCAAAATCTTCTCCTCTTAAAAGTTTTCTTCTTTCTAGGAGGATTGTTAGGATGGATGCTTCAAAAAGGCTTAAATCATCTACTACTGTAAAGTTTTGCGGGTTTGGTAGGTCTATTAGGATTAGCTGGTTTTGTATTAAAGCTTTCCCAACTTTTTCAAGTTTGCTTGGATTTATTTTTAATGTTAAAAGGGTTAGAAACTGAAATCTTTTATCTATCTTTTTTTCTATTGCATCATTAAGCATGTTTTTAACCTTCAATGAGAAAATAAGGGTTTAAGGTTATTTTAGGTTTTCTTAGATTTTCATGGTTTGATAAGCCTTTTAAGCCACCTGTAATTTTCATTCAACCTGTAAACTTTTGATTCTTGAATTTAACTCTAAAACATCTACAACTCCAGCCTTAACCATATCCCTTAAATACTTGTTAACCATTGTATGGCTCATACCGATTTTTCTTGCAACACCCCTAGCTGAACATTCCCCCTTACATAAAACTTTAAGCCTCAACCTATTCTCAATCAATAAACTATGTTTATAAATTTTTATTCATTTTTTTCCAACTGAAAGTTAAAAATTCAAATGCTTTCAAGAGCAGTTAAATTTCTTGAAGGATGGATAGAAACTCTTGAGCAAGGATGATAGTTTAGTTTATATTTATGAAGTATGTTAAACAAAATTACAATTATTATAGTTGATTAAAAATGGAAAAATAGTAAAATGGTAGATTTAAGATGAGCTACGGTGTAAGAGTTGTGGAAGGTGCAGCAAAAAATTCTTCAAGAATACTTCAAAATCTTAGAATCCCAGCTAACAACTTTAGGGTTAAAACCAAGACAGGAGATAAATGTGGGTGGAAATAGTTTTAGGGTTACTGGAGGATTTGGCTGTAAAGCAAAAATATACTTTAACTCTGTTGGGAATGATGTTATAGTTGCACCTGAAGTTGTAAGGTCAATACCTGGAATAGTTTTAGCAGTAATCCTCCTACCTCTACTAATCCTGCCAGGAGTAATAGTTTGGCTTATAGGTAGAAGGAATGTTCAAAAACAATGGCAAAAGTAATGTATGCTATTGACTCCTTAATTTCAGCCTACAAAGCCCAATTCCCAGAAGAAA
Source organism: uncultured Candidatus Bathyarchaeia archaeon (assembly GCA_964569845.1). Classification (GTDB taxonomy): domain Archaea; phylum Thermoproteota; class Bathyarchaeia; order Hecatellales; family Hecatellaceae; genus CAZMUQ01. The sequence continues at coordinate 2,829 of CAZMUQ010000061.1, read as the reverse complement.
AAGAAGAAAAAAGGGAGAAAAAATAAATGCCCTACAGATTCATTTTTGACTTAACAGGAATATCAAGCAACCTATTCAAGGAAATAGCTAAAATAGTTTATGAGAAAAAAGCCCATAAAAGAGTATCCTATGTAACAAGAATCCTAGTTAAAAAGTTTAAAATAGACCAAATAACAGGTTTACAGGTTTCAGAAGCTCTTCAACTAGTAGAAGACCTAGTAGATATTTACCTTCTTAACGCAATCCAAAAAGAAAAATTTGAAAAAACAAGTAAAAGAGCCTTATTCCTACCCCATTGTGCAAGAAAATATATGGATAGTAGATGTAAAGCAATTTTTAAACCAGAAGTACCAACCTATGTTTGCCAGCATTGCTCACCAGATTGCCTAGTAAACCAAGCAACAACCTACGCCCAAAAAATGGGTTACGATGTATATATCGTTGCAGGAGGCTCATGCATACCTCAAATCCTAAGAAAAAACAGGTATGAAGGTGTTGTAGGTGTAGCATGCAGCGAAGAATTAAAACTAGCAGCAACCTACATAAAAACATTCAACCTACCAGGCCAAGCAGTACCCCTAATAAGAAACGGATGCTCAGAAACAAAATTTAACCTAGAAGAACTAATAGAAACCCTAAAAACAGGAAAATAAGCAAAACAAAAAACCAAATTTATAAAAAATTTAAGCCATAAAAAATGCAGAAACCTCCTCAAAATTCTAGAATCTGCTGGGAAAAAGGGGAAAAGGGGAACAGGATAACAGTTAAGCTAAAGGTTTAACATTTATTTTGTAGATTATTCTTCTTATTTCTGGTGTACGTTTAAATGGATGCTTTAATTCTTTCAACTATAAGCATAATTTTAGCCTTATTTGTTCTTGCTGAAAATACTGTTGGACTTTGGAAGATAGCTCAAGCTGCTAAATCTATTCAGGAAAGTGTTAAATCTGTTCAAGATAGCGTTAGACCTATCCAAGATGGACTTAAATATATTCAGGATAGCATGAATAATGGTTTTAAAATTCTTCAAGATGGACAAAAAGCTATAATGGAATCCTTAGAAAAAATAAAAGCATCAAGGTAGGTTAAGAAGCTTATTCCAGTAATGTAACTTCAACTTCTTCTCCAGCTTCTAGAACATCTAAATTTGTTGGTAGGAAAATGTAGCCATCCGCATTAGCCATACTTGTAATAGCTCCCGACTCCTTAAAAACAGGAATAGCCTTATCACCCTCAATCTTAACTGTAAGAAATTGTGCACGACCAGAACCTAAAACAACTCTTTGAGAAATTTTTGCTTTAACAACTTTTTTTGGTTTTGGAGGTAATCTAGCCATTTTCCGAACAGCTGGTATAAGCAGCAAATATGCATTACTAAGGCATGATGTAGGGTAACCAGGCATACCAAAAATAGGTTTCCCATCCACCAATCCAAATAAGGTTGGCTTACCAGGCTTAATTTGAACCCCATGAAACAAAATCCTTCCAAATTTCTCAACTAATTGTGCTAAAAGGTCATATTCACCAACAGAACTTCCACCAGAAAAAACCACCATATCATATTCTTTAACCAAAATTTTAACAAGCTTACCTAACTCATCAAAAACATCAGGAGCAGGTGGAAATCTTACAGGTATAGCACCATTTTGGCTAAGAACAGAAATCAATGTATAAGAATTTACATCATAAATTTCTCCTTCCCCTAACCTGGAGCCAGGATCCTTAACCTCGGTACCTGTAGGAACTACAGCTATCTTAGGTTTCCTGTAAACGTAAGCCTCCCTTCTACCAAGGGAAGCTAAAACTCCAATTTTAGCGGGTGTTAAAAATTCACCATCCTTTAAAACAATTTCACCCCTCCTAATATCTTCACCTACGGGGGAAATGTTTGCTCCAGGATAAACAGGCTTAAAAACATGTACTTCTTCACCCACCTTTTCTGTAAATTCAAGCATAACAACAGCATCAGCACCAGCAGGTATAGGTGAGCCTGTTGCAACCTCAACACATTCCCCTTTTCCTACCACTTTATCCGCCCTCTTACCTGCACTTAACACACCTACAAGCCTTAACACTTTAGGCTTAGTTGAAGTAGCTCCATAAGTATCCTCAGCTTTAACAGCATAACCATCCATTGCAGCCCTATCAAAAGGAGGCACAAAAATATTAGCCTGCACATCTTCAGCTAAAACCCTACCAACCAACTCTTCAATACCAACCTTTTCCCTCTGCTCAACAGGCTTCACATTCTCCAAAATAAGTTTTAAAGCCTCCTCATAAGACACTAAAAACTTAAACGGCATCCTCCTACTCAACCATCAAACACCCAAAATCATAATACACCTGTTTATGGATGAACTTTCCTTTTTTAAGCTTAACCTTACCCCTTAAAATAGCAAAAAAAGTAGGGGGTTTATGTTTTTAAATATTCTCCCTTACAGTAGCCTTTTTAGTGGATGAGATTAACGTTTGAGAAGGGGCATTAAACTTGAAGCTTCTTCTTCACCACCAGTAAAATGGATAATAGTAGTAGGGGTAGTAGAATGGATACCACCAGTAACCCATCATGTAGGGCAGCATAAACCACCAGAACCATCCACCCCAGCCACGTCCTCTAGGCCACCAAAACCATGGAAAACCGTAGGTATACCATGGAAAAGTAAACCAGCTTAGGGGGCTTAAGATAAAAGCCATAAACACAGCACCCCCTACAAATGTTTCTAAGAAAATTGTGCATAAACACAAAAATAAACTTTTCCACACCAGCTATACGCACTTAAAAACTTCTAACAACACTAAGCCTCAAAAATTGAAAAACTGTTTACAGAG
>CAZMUQ010000060.1:0-4685 GCA_964569845.1 uncultured Candidatus Bathyarchaeia archaeon | reverse complement strand
TTAAAGAGGTTATCTAAAAAAGTTTAGAAAAGATTATAACATAAAGTAGCAGTAACAAGAAAGAGGATGTTAAATCTGAAATATAAATTAAAGTTTAAAGTAACTTTTAAGGCTAGGTTTGTTTTAAAGCTTAATAAGATAGTTTACAAAAATTTAGCATTGGATATTTGGGTTGCCTGTTTCCGGTGCGGTTAACCTTCTTCTAATTGATTAGTTTTTATTTTGGTGGTTTGATGGGTGGTATTGTGGAGTATACTATACCTAGGGAGTTGTATGTACCTTTAAGGGAGCTTAAAGAATGTTTTCATCGTAGGATGGTTGTTTTTTCAGGTTTAAATAGTGGCTTGTATGCAGGTTTACTTGTTAAAGAATATTGTAGAATTGTTAAACCTGAAGTATCAATTCTTTATGCTGCAGATAATCTTGAATCAAGCAGTATTTATAGGGAGTTTAAAAATGTTGTTGAAGGTTTAGGTAATGTTAAATTTGAGGGTGTTCTTTACAAGGATTCTGAGAAGGTTTTAGGTTTAACATATGATATTCTAGTTTTAGATTTAACTGAACAATTAAAGCCAAATGATGTTGGTAGACTTGTAGAAGTTGTTGGAGGTGGTGGATTAGTAATAGCTATAACACCAAAAATAGGTGAATGGGGGAAAACTGTTACAAGATTTCAAAAAAAACTTATAGTTTCACCCTACAATGAAAAAGATGTTAAACATAGGTTTACTAAACGCTTCATCAAAAACCTTCTTAACCATGAAGGAATATGGATAGTTGAAGATGGCAAAGTTTTACATGGAAAACCTTTACCAGTAAAATTTAAACCTAAAAGAAAAATTCTAATCCCATCTAACATAAAATTTCCTCTAAGACTTTATGAGCTTGCTAAAACTCAAGACCAGGTTGAAGCTTTATCTAAGCTTGAAAGGCTTCTCACGGAAAACTATAGGAAAACTGTTATACTTATTACTGCTAATAGGGGGAGAGGTAAATCTGCAGTTTTAGGTTTAGGTGCAGCAGGACTCCTCTACATGCTTAGCCAAAGAAGAAAAATTAAGATTAGGATTACTGCTCCAAGCTACTCAAACATAAAAACAGTTTTAGAGTTTGCTGAAAAAGCTTTAAATGTTTTAGGTGTCAAGGTTGAAAAAATTAGAAGTAGAGGCTTAATTTTAACTCTTAAATCTAAGCTTGGAGTAATAGACTGCGTAAGCCCAACAAGGATAATTAAAAGAAAAGCAGATATTGTTTTTGTTGATGAAGCTGCAGGTATACCTATACCTCTACTTTTCAAAATCTTAACAAGCTTTAAAAAAATAGTTTACTCATCAACAATCCACGGTTATGAGGGTTCTGGACGTGGTTTTAGGCTTAGATTTCTAAAAACAATAAAAGCAGAAAAAAAGTTTAATCTTGAAGAGGTTGAAATGGAGGCATCTATAAGGTATGATGATGGAGATCCTATGGAAAAGTGGTTGTATGATACTTTGCTTTTGGATGCTGAACCTGTAAGTTTAAGTCAAGAAGAAATTGAGCAATCTAAGCCTGAGGAGGCGTTCTACGAGGAGCCTAATCTTGATGAATGGTTTACTAATTATGAGGATGAACTTAAAGAATTTTTTGGTATATATGTTTTAGCTCACTATAGGAATAGGCCTGATGACCTTGCAATTCTTGGTGATGCACCCCATCATCATGCAAGAGTACTAAGACTTCCAAATAGGAAGATTGTTGCAAGTTTACATCTTGCTGATGAAGGATTAGTACCTGATAGTGAAATTAAAGCTATAATTGAGGGGGCAAACCCGCCTGGAAATGTTATACCAAGCTGTATTGTAAGATACTATCCAATTTACAGTGAATTTGCAAAGCTTAAAGGAGTTAGAGTTGTTAGAATAGCTGTTCACCCTGATATTGAAGATAGAGGTTTTGGCTCCTATGCACTAAAAAAGCTTTGCCTAGAAGCTAAGGAAAAAGGATATGATTGGATTGGTTCAAGTTTCGGCTTAACTTATCAACTTTTAAACTTCTGGGTTAAAAATGGTTTTATACCTGTACATTTAAGTCCTGGAAGAAATATTGTTTCAGGAGAGTACAGTGTTTTTGTTATTAAACCTTTAACTGAGAAAGCTTGGAAAATTGTTGAAGCTTTAAGTAGAGAATTTAAAATTAGGCTTGTTGAAGCATTATCAGATACCTACTTTGACCTTGAACCAGAAACAGCTTGGCTTCTACTCAAAGAAACCTATAAACCTTATCTTTCAGAAGTTAAACTTACATCTCCCCAATTCTCAAGAATTTCAGCATATGCTAGAGGGTTAATGACTTATGAGGCATCTTCAGATGCAATAAAAATTCTTGTTAAATCTCATTTTCTCTGTTCAGGCTTACTAAGACTTAAACTTAAACGTGAGGTTGAGTTAGCATTAATAGCTAAAACTCTTCAAGGTAAAAGTTGGGATAAAGCATCAAAACTTTCAGGAGTTAAACCTACAACAATAAAATCAACTATTAGGGAAGCTGTAGGGGAGATGTTTAAGTATTATGGGGAAAGGGAAGCAATTAAACTTCTCTAAAGAATATAAAAACAAGATTCTTTCAGGAATAAAAACTTCAACTGTAAGATTAAGAACAAACCTTAAAGTAGGAGAAAAAGTACAGATAATTGCCGGCGGAGAAAAGCTTGGAACAGCAAAAATCCTAAAAATAAGAAGAAAAGAAATTTCAAAGTTAACTGATGAAGATGCAGAAAAAGATGGATTTAAAAGTAAACTAGAACTTTTAAAAGCATTAAAAAAACATTACGGGAAACTTCCAAAAGATACAAGCATCTACATTATAGAGTTTATGATGGAATAAAAAAGCTGTTAAGAATAGTGTTTAAGGGATAGGAATAAAGATTATTGAAAGGAAGGGTATAAGTGCTAAAACAAACTGGAAAATAAAGCCTGCTAAAAGCGATAAAAGATAAATTGTATTAAAGACTACAGTTTCTAATATTAAGATGACAGGTTGAACAGCTAAAAGTAGTATAGACGGTAAATTTGAAAGTAGAAGTGGAATTAAACTTGGAGAAATTATTGTTTTTGTAGCATTTAGAAGATTAACTGCTGTCATATTGGTTGATGTATAGTTTAAAGTAGGAGTAGTAGCCATAACCATAAAAGCTAAAAGAGAAATATCTGCGATTGTAAAAAGAAGGCCTGAATTTTTTCTTGAAGCCAATTTTTCGCTTATCACCAATTTTTAGACTGTCTTCCATGCTGGTAAACTAGGATAAACTTTTAAAATCTTATCAATCTTCGAAATCAAATCAAAATCGGATTAAAAACTGATTAAGAAAAGAGCTAAAAATATAGATACTTAACTATTTAAGTTTGAAAAATCCTTTATAATGTTGATTTAGAGGAGATTTTGGGGGTTTAATAATCTTGGAAATGAAGATTGGTTTACTTGGACCAATATCTCCACCCTACGACTACACTGTAAGAATTATTAAAAGGATTGAAGAGTATGGATACGATTCGGCATGGTGGCCTGACCATTGGATGGGATGGACTCCTGATTCAATATGGACTCAAGATATTTTTGAGGTTTCAGCAGTTTTACCTAACCCGCATATATTTTACGATGTTTTTTCTGTTATTGGTTTTGCTTCAGCTTTAACATCAAAAATTCAGCTTGGAACATCTGTTACTGAGGCTGTTAGAAGGCATCCTGCTGAGCTTGCTCAAACATCTTTAACTCTTCACCATCTTTCTAAGGGTAGGTTTATTCTTGGCTTGGGTACAGGTGAAGGGGAAAACATTATTCCTTATGGGCTTGAATGGAAAAATCCTGTGGGTAGGCTTAAGGAAGCAATTATTTTGATAAGGCTTTTCTGGTCAGGTAAAAAGTTTGATTATGATGGTAAGTTTTGGAAGATTAAGGATGCTGTTATGGGTTTACCTTCCTATGAGGGAAAGTATCCACCAATATGGGTTGGAGCTCATAGGGAAAAAATGCTTAAACTTGTTGGGGAGCTTTGTGATGGATGGATTCCTGTTCCAACAACACCAGAAGATTATGCTGAAGGATTTAAGGTTATTAGGGATGCAGCTAAAAAAGCTGGAAGAAATCCTGATGAAATTGTTGGTTCAGCATACATACCAACAATTGCTGATGAAGACCATGATGAATGCCATAGAATTTTTAACTCTACAGCTGGAAAATCTTACACAGTTCTTGCTCCACCAGAGATGTATAAAAGATTTGGATATGAGCATCCATTAGGATTTTACGCATTTAAAGATTATATACCAACAAAGTATGGTAGGGAGGAAATTCTTCAAGCAATAAGAAGGGTTCCTGATGAGCTTGGAGAACACTACTATCTTCATGGTAATAGTGAAGATATTATTAAGAAGCTTGAAGAATATGGTAAAGCTGGTTTACAGCATGCTGTAATCTGGAATCTTACACCACTATTTGATTATAAGAAAACTAGAAGCTCATTTGAAGTGATAAGAAAGGTTGCGGAATACTTTAAAAAGTAATTTGGTTTTTTACAAACTTTAAACTAAAAATAAAAATATTTTTTTTAAATTTTTAAGCCTTAAAATTTTGAGGAAAATTGGTTAAACTTTCTCAAACTTATAAATCAAATATTTTTGCTGTTAACTTTATTGCTGAAATTTTAAAAA
>CAZMUQ010000059.1:0-4802 GCA_964569845.1 uncultured Candidatus Bathyarchaeia archaeon | reverse complement strand
GTCCATGGACATTTTTCTGCACATGCTCCACAACCACGACATTTTTCAGGGTCAACATACCTTGGCTTCATTAAAATTTTAACATGAAAGTTCCCGGGAAAACCTGCTATCTCCATAACCTCAGAGTAGGTGTAAAGTTTGATGTTGGGATTTACTGCACAATCAGCCATCCTTGGTGTAAGTATACATTGCGCACAATCCATTGTGGGGAAAACCCTTCCATACATCGCCATATGTCCGCCTATGCTAGGCTCTTTTTCAACCATGTGAACCTGGTAGCCTGACTCGGCAAGAGTTAAGGCTGCAGATATACCTGCTATTCCTCCTCCAACAATAAGAACAGCCTTATAGGCTTTTTCTCTACCCTCCTCTAAGGGTTCAAGGTATCTTGCTCTAAAAATTCCTCCACGAACATGGTCTATAGCTTTCCTAGTGTTTTCTTTTATATCGTCTTTCATATGAGCCCATGAGCATTGTTCTCTAATGTTTACATGTTCAAAGTAGTACGGGTTTAATCCTGCTTCAGCAACACATCTTCTAAAGGTTACCTCATGAACTTTTGGGCTACATGAGGCTACAACAACCCTGTTAAGATTATATTCTTTAATCTTATCCTGAATCATCTTTTGAGATGGTGCAGAACACATGTAGGTGTCAACAGTCACAAAAGCAACGTTTTCCTCTCCTTTTACAGCCTCAGCAACAGCATCAACATCAACCCAGTTAGAAATATTTCCACCACACCTACAAATAAAAACCCCAATTCTAGGTTCTTCTGACAATTAAACCACCTTTGGTTATGATTTAAACCCTAACAAGGTATCTTGTAAAAATATCTTTATAAAAATTAAGAAAAAGAGAACTAGTCCGTAGCCGTTTCTTGCACAACAGTAAACCGACAAAATGTCATCATCTTCTTTAGTAATTTTACTAAGCCTTTTGGTGGTTCAGCATCAAAAACAAACTTTATTTTAACGGGAGGTGTTACAGGTTTTAGTGTGTTCCCAAGCTTTATTGGGGATTCTCTATTTATAGATATTGACAAATACAGCACCACCTAAAAACCATTTTTTAGTAGCATAAGCTGTATAGAAAAAAGAAATATTTAAAACTACCTTAGCGCGTTAGGGTGTTACTAAATTCTGGAAGTTGGGTATGCCATTTATGGCGGGCCCGACGGGAATTGAACCCGCGACCCCCGGGTTTCCTCGCTTTCTTAAAAGCCCGGTGCTCTATCCTGGCTGAGCTACGGGCCCACAAGTCTTGATATTAATCTATTTTTGTGGAATTTATAAGGTTTAGTTAAAGTTTTCCTTCTAGTTTTCCCTGTAAGTTGGAGGCTTCTATTGAGGCTTTAGCTATTAGTATTGGTAATACTTCCTTCTCGAAGATTGATGCATTAGTTGCAAGATTTTTTGCTTCAAATACTGCTTTTCCTAGCAGGAGAGGTATTGTTTCAGGTGTTGGGTAGCCTGCATTTAGTGAGAGATTGTAGGCTTTAATTGTTGCATCTTTAAACTCGTTAAGCCATTCTTCAACAGTTTTACTTAAAATATCTGAAGTATAAATGATTCCATCTTCATATGCAGTATCCAGTTTTAAGCATGCTTCAATCGGTTTTATTCCAAGTCTAGAAAGAATACCTGCAACCCTATCCGAAATAACTTCACCTTTTCTTGCAACAACAGTATCCCTAGCAATCCATATACTTCCACCTTCAATTTTTGTTGGAATTCTTAAACTGCTAAATTCACTTATTATTGGTCCAGGAGGAATGCCTGTGTTTCCCTCATGTACGATTATATCTTCAGGTGCAATATCTCCAGCCTTAGCTGGAAGCTTAACCTTAGATTTTTCAAGCATACTAGAAAGCTTAAAAGGATTTAAGTTTGTAAGAATAAGCATTACTGGACCTTTTAAACATTCCTCAAGCTTATCTATTCCTGGTCTTTTTTCTGCAAGCCTTTTTAAGGCAAATCTTATAAGATTTTTTCTTGCAACCCTAAAAACAACTTGACCTCTAAATCTTCTTCTAAGCTCATTAATTAGAAATGATTGAACCTTATATAGGCTTGTTAAACCTATAATCCTATACTCCCCTATAAGTTTTGTAAGTTCTTCAACCTCCTTTTTCTTCCACTCAGGAATTCTTCTTTCAAGTTTTAAACTCATCTTCTCCTTCCAACCTCAATTTTTACAGGTTTTCCCATGGTTGTCTTAACAAGAATACTTGAAACATATCTAGCAAGAGAACCAAACTTTTCCTCAATCCTCCTTAAAATAGTTAGAATATTTTCAGCAATTTTCTCACTATCCATATTTTCAACGCCAACTCTACACTGAATCGTAGGTTGGTCTCTTACTCTTACCCTTACAAGCTTTTTATGTTTATCTAAAACCTCATTTAAAGAGGCATTTGACGGAACCGGAGTAGGCATCTTACCTCTAGGTCCAAGCAGGGAGCCTAAAGCTCTGCCAATAAGAGGCATTAAAGGTGCCTCAGCTATAAAAAAATCATAGCTTTGGGCAAGCTTTCTAGCCATTTTCTTATTTTTAGCTAAAGCTTCTAGTTCCTCACGCTCGATAACTTTATCTGCACCTAGCCTTTTTGCTTCTAAAGCAAATTGCCCTGAACCTATTACACAAACTTTAACATCCTTGCTAACAGGGTTTGGAAGTTCAACAAGTTCAAGCATCCTATGCTCAGGTTTTTTGGGATCAACATCCCTAAGGTTAACTATTAAATCCACAGACTGGGTAAAATTCCTTTTTTTACTACTGTTTTTGGCTTTTTCAATACCTTCAACAAGCCTTTTAAGGTCTACGGACAAGCTAAACCCATCCAGCTTAGTAAGCTTGAACGTAAGAGTAACAGTAAAAAGGTGTATAAAAAAGTTTACGGGATAAATTAAACTTTTTCAATAATTTTTAAACCTTATTTTATACTGTGTTACTTAGTATTCTTAACAAAACCTCTTTTGAAAGGGGGATTTTCCTTATGGTTAGGATTGATAGTTTAAGTTTTGGCTCTATTGTTATTGATGGTAAAAAGTATAGACATGATATTGTAATATATCCTAGTGGTATGGTTAAACGTAGAAAAGGAGGTTTTCTTATGTTTGGAGGACATAATATTAGGAAAGATGAAATTGAAGAACTATACAATAGTAATCCTGAGGTTATTATTGTAGGTACAGGTACAAGTGGTAAAGCTAAACTTTCTGAGGAAGGTAAAAGTTTCCTTAAAGATAAAGGTTTAGAGGTTTTTGAAGCTTCATCCTATGAAGCTGTAAAAAAGTTTAATGAGCTAACAAGTTTAGGTAAGAAAGTTGGAGCAATCTTTCATGTAACATGTTAAGGGTTTTTAGCATTGAATGTTGATAGTTTAGATGTATTTTTTAATCCTAAAAATGTTGCTGTTGTTGGAGCTTCAAACAATCCTCTAAAATTTGGTTATCAAATAGTAAAAAATCTCTTAGATTTAAAATTCGAGGGGAAAATATATCCTGTAAATCCAAAATATGATAACATTCAAGGATTAAAAGCTTATAAATCTATTTTAGAAATCCCAGAAGATACCATTGACATTGTAACTATAATTGTACCAAACATAGCTGTACCCAGTATTATGGTTGATTGTGCTAAGAAGGGTGTAAAAGGTGTTGTCATTACAAGTTCAGGATTTAAAGAAACAGGCTTTGAAGGTAGAAAGCTTGAAGAGGAAGTTGTCAAAATTGCCAAGGAAGCAGGAATAAGGGTAGTGGGACCAAATACTACAGGTACGCTTAACATGTCAAATGGTTTTACAACAACATTTACTGTTGTACCTGAAAGAAAGAAGGGTCCATTATCTTTTATTGCTCAAACAGGATTATTTGCAGGAGTAACCTTAAACTGGTTTTTAACATCCCAAAAATACGGTCTAGCTAAGGTTTTTGGTTTAGGGAATATGTGTGATGTTAACGAGGCTGAAGCACTAGAATATTTAGCTCAAGATCCTGAAACAAAGATTATAGCTCTTTATCTTGAAGGTTTAGGCGGCGGAAGAAAAATTTTTGATGTTGCAAAAAAGGTTTCAAGAAGAAAGCCTATAATAATTTTAAAATCAGGTAGAACACAAATAGGTGCAGAAGCAGCTAAATCTCACACAGGCTCATTAGCTGTAAGAGATGATATTTTTGATTGTGCATGTAGGCAAACCGGGATTATACGTGTAGATGATTTTGAGGAAATGTTTGATGTTGTAAAAATGCTTGTATTCCAACCTTTACCTGAAAAGTTAAATGTTGGAGTTGTAAGTATGACTGGAGCTGGAGGAGTATTATCTGTTGATTTATGTAACCGTTATGGTGTTAATGTTTCAACATTCTCACAAAAAACAGTAGAATATATTCAGTCATTAATGCCTGAGTGGGGGAGGGTAGGAGTTTTTATAGATGTAGAACCTTTAGTTGAAAAACTTCTTGATAAAGGCTACAAGGTTGCTTTTGAATCAGCAATAGATGACCAAAATATTACCTGTGTTTTACTTGTCCTTTTAATCCTTCCAAACCTAATGGTTACGGAAGATGCTGTTAAACAAATGGTTGAAAACATTTTTATTGAGGGTTTAAGAAGAAATCCAGGTAAAGCAGTCATATTACACACCTTAGGAGAAAAAAGGATACTAGAATCTATCAACGAATTTTTAGAAGAAAAATTAAGGCTCCCAACATATCCAAGCATAGAAAGATGTGTAAAGGTTTTAGCTAAGCTTAACACATACATCAAGTATTTAAAAACCTGTAAAGATAACAGCTAAC
>CAZMUQ010000058.1:0-4860 GCA_964569845.1 uncultured Candidatus Bathyarchaeia archaeon | reverse complement strand
AGTAGGAAGAAAACTTTTTAATTCTTAAAAATCCTCTTTAAAGATGCTTTTAGGTCTGAGATGATGGAGGTTAAAATTTTAGAGTTAACAGAAAACAGTATAAAGTTTATTTTGTCAGGATGCTCTACAGCATTTGCAAATGCGCTTAGACGTATAATGATTAGTGAACTTCCGTGTATGGCTATAGATGATGTCTTTTTCTACGAGAATTCCTCAGTGTTAACTGATGAAATGATTGCTCATAGACTTGGACTTATACCGCTAAAAACAGATCTGCAAACCTATGTTTTACCTGAGGAATGTGAATGTAAAAGTGAAATGGGTTGTATGAAGTGTAGGGTTGTTGGTTCTCTTAATGTAGAAGCTTCAGATTCAAGTATTACAGTTTACTCTGGAGATTTAAAGTTTGAGGATCCTAATATTTGTCCCGTTTCAGATAAAATTCCAATAGTTAAGCTTGAAGCAGGGCAAAAACTTAAACTTGAGGTTTATGCTAGGCTTGGTTTAGGTAAGCAGCATGCAAAATGGCAACCTGTTTCTGTCTGCGCATACAAGTATATGCCAGTTATAGATATTGATGTAGCTAGATGTGATAATTGTGGAGTTTGTGCTGAAGCTTGCCCAAAAAATGTTTTAGGAATTGAAGATGGTAAACTTAAAGTTTTAAATTTACTTTCATGCAATCTTTGTTGTGAATGTGTTAAAGTTTGCCCAAAGAAACCTCCAGCATTAGAGGTTACTTGGAGGGAGGATGAATTTATATTTACTGTTGAATCTAACGGATGCTTACCTGTAAAAGAGATTCTCTTTAAGGCTGGAGAAATTCTTAAAAATAAGGCTGTAGAATTATCAAGGCAAATAAAAAGTTTAAGGTAGACTTGGTTGAAACTTCCAATTCAAAATATTGAAAGGAAAAATCTTATAAGATTTTTAAGGAAGAAAGCTAGAGAAAATAATGCTAAAATTTGGTTAAGGGTTGCAGAATTACTTGGAAAAGCTAAAAGAAGAAGAGTTTCCGTTAACCTAAGTAAGATAAATAGGTACACTGAAAAAGGTGATGTTGTAGTTGTTCCCGGGAAAGCTTTAAGCTCGGGTTTGCTTGACCATCCAGTTACTGTTGCAGCCTATGCTTTTTCAAGAAAAGCTAAAGAAAAAATTGAAAATACTGGGGGGAAATGTTTAACTATTAAAGAGCTTGTTGAATCTAATCCTAAAGGTTCCCATGTTAAAATTATGGTATGAGAGGTGAAATCTTACGGTTTCAAGGGTTCCTCATGATGCAACAATAATAGATGCTTCAGGCTTAATTATGGGTAGACTTGCAAGCATAGTTGCTAAAAGACTTTTGAATGGCGAAAAAATAGCAATAGTAAATGCTGAAAAAGCTGTAATTTCAGGTGAAAAAAGAAGTATAATTAGGGAATTTAAAGAGTTTCTTGAGATTGGTAGTGTAATTAACCCAAAACATGGACCTATACATCCACGTAGACCTGATAACATAATTAGAAGAGTTGTACGTGGAATGCTTCCTATGGATAAAGCTAAGGGGCGTAAAGCATTTAAACGCTTAAAAGTTTATATTAACATTCCGCCTGAAGTTTCTGGTAGAAAAATTGAAACTATACCTGAAGCTTCAGCTTCAAAGCTTAAGGGTAAATATGTATATTTAGGGTTAGTTGCAAAAGAGATAGGTTGGAAGGAAGTATAGGTGTAATGAGAAATGTCTACTAGGAAACTTCCAATAGTTGCAGTTGGTAAAAGAAAAACAGCAATAGCTAAAGCTGTAATTAGGCCTGGAAGTGGAAGGATAAGGGTAAACAAGATACCACTAGAAATCTACGCACCTGAAATTGCAAAATGGAAGATTATGGAACCTTTATTGCTTAGTGGAGATTTATGGAAGCAGGTTGATATTGATGTAAAGGTTAAAGGTGGAGGTTTTATGGGTCAAGCTGAAGCTGTTAGAATGAGTATTGCAAGAGGACTTGTTGAGTGGTTTAGAAGTTCCAGGCTTAAAAAACTGTTTATAGGTTATGACAGATCAATGATTGCAGGAGATCCAAGAAGAAAGGAAATGAAAAAGTTTGGTGGACCTGGTGCAAGAAGAAGAAGACAAAAATCTTATAGGTAGTTATAGTTTAAGTTTATAAATTGTAGTTTATCCCTTTATATTATACCTAAATTATTTTACTTTTCTGGTGTTTATATTGGAGTGGAATACAAGACTAACTGAGCTTTTAGGCTGTAAATATCCTATCATGCAGGGTGCTTTTGCAGGTTTTGGAACATGGGAGTTTGCAGCTGCTGTTTCAAAGGCTGATGCATGTGGATGTATAACAGCTAGTGTTTATGGAAAACCTGAAAAGCTAAGAGAGGCTATCCAAAATATGCGTAAAGCTGTTGGAGGGAAACCTTTTACAGTAAATGTTAGTATTGGTATCTGCAGAGATGTTGAAGGAATGCTTAATGTTTGTATTGATGAGAGGATACCTGTAGTTGAAACTGCAGCTTATAAGCCTGATGAATACATCAACCTTATAAGAAAAGCTCAGAATGTTGGTGTTAGTTGGATTCATAAAGCTGCAACCTTAAATTTTGTTAAACATGCAGAAAAACTTGGAGCTGATGCTGTTATACTTGTAGGTTTAGATGGTTATGGATTTAAAAATATTAGGCAGCTTCCAACTTTTACAAGTATTGCTTGGGCTTCAAGATATATTAAAATTCCACTTGTTGCTGCAGGTGGAATTGGAGATGCAAGAACATTTTTAGCAGCCTTAGCTGCAGGTGCTGATGGCGCCTATATTGGCTCAGCTTTTATGGCAACAAAAGAATGCCCTCTACCTGAAAATGTAAAAGAAATGATGATTATGGATAAAACTCCGGATGACCCTTCATTAATATTTGAGCTTGTTGCCCCACCCAAATTTGAGGAATATGAAAAAGTTATGAGGAAGCGTAATAAGCTACCTTTAGAAGTTTGGTTACCAAAACTTGAAGCTGTTATGCTTAAGCATCATAACGGGGAAACTACTACTAATGAGCAAAGCCTTCAGCAGCAACTTAAATCTGGAAAAATAAGGAGGATGTGGTCTTTTACGGTTCCTGCCTACATTGACCGTATAGTTACAGTTGAAGAGCTTATTAAAAGTATTGTTGAGGGTGCTGAAAAAATATTGGAAGATTGGTTTAAAAAGTTTAAATTTTAATGGTTGATAGTTAATTAAAGAGTAAAGCTTAAGTTTTATGTCAACTTTTCCATCTTTAGCTTCATGGAAGGGTAAACATTGATCATTCCTATTAGATGTTTTACTTGTGGTGCCGTAATTGGTGATAAATGGGAAGAATTTAGTAACCGTGTTAAAGCTGGAGAGGATCCAGCAAAAGTTTTAGATGAGCTTGGAGTTAAAAGATACTGTTGCCGTAGAATGTTTATATCGCATGTTGAAATTATTGATGAAGTTTTAAAGTTTTCAAGAGGTATACGTAAAACAGCAGAAGTTTAACCAAAAAATTGTTATTCAGTTCTATTTCTACTTTATTTTAGTTTAGCTTACATAGTAAATGTAGGTGGTTAGGTTTTGGCTTCTCAAATGGTTATAAGCGATATTAAAGCTAGAAGAGTTTTTAATAGTCGTGGTGAAGAAACAATAGAGGTTGAAGTTAAAACTTTGGGTGGTTTTGGTAGGGCGGCTGCTCCTGCAGGGAAAAGTAAAGGAGTACATGAAGTTGTAGCTTTCCCTGAAAATGATGTTAAAAAAGCTGTTGAAAGAGTTTATGGTATTATAAAACCTAAAATTGTTGGGTTAGATGCAAGCAACCAGGAGCTTATAGATAAAACTTTACATGAAATTGATGCTACAGGTAATTTCAGCTTTATAGGCGGAAATACCGCGTATGCTATTTCTTTGGCTGTAGCTGAAGCTGCAGCTTCAACCTCCAAACAGCCCTTATTCTACTGGCTTAAACGTTTTAAAGAAACCTTTCTTCCCCTTCCACTTGGAAATGTACTAGGTGGAGGAAAACATGCTGGGAAGGGAACACCAGATATTCAAGAGTTTCTTGTTTTACCTACTGGCGCTAAAACTTTTTTTGAAGCCTGCCATACAAATATCAAAGTTCATAAAAAAATTGGAGAACTTTTAGAAAAGAATGTTCCAGCATTTACTGGTGGTAGGGGAGATGAGGGTGCATGGGCTCCTCCACTAAAAAATGAGGATGCTCTTAAAATCGTTTCTGAAGCTGCTGAAGAAGTTACAAATGAAACAGGAGTTAAGGTTAGAGTTGGCTTAGATGTTGCATCCTCATCCTTATGGGATTCTAAGCTTAAATGCTACAAGTATGTAGGTGAGGATAAGCTTAAAGATCAAGGTGAGCAGATAGAGTATATTTTAGAGCTTATTGAGAAATTTAATTTAGCATATGTTGAAGACCCTCTTCATGAGGAAGATTTTGAGGGTTTTGCTGAACTTACAAGAAAAGCTAAAAATTGTTTAATATGCGGGGACGACCTTTTTGTTACAAATAAAGGTAGACTTAAGATTGGTATAAATATTAAAGCTGCAAACTCCTTGATAGTTAAACCTAACCAGGTTGGAACATTAACTGATACATATGAAACAGTAAAGCTTGCAAAATCCGCAGGTTACATCCCGGTTCTATCTCATAGGTCTGGTGAAACTGTTGATACACATTTAGCTCATCTTTCAATAGCTTTTAGCTGTCCAATAATTAAGACGGGAGTTATAGGAGGGGAGAGAATAGCAAAGCTAAATGAGTTAATAAGAATAGAGGAAATGTTTGCAGAAGAAATTTCCATAGCAAAGTTAAACATTTAGCGAATCTTAAACTAGCTTTAAG
>CAZMUQ010000057.1:0-4870 GCA_964569845.1 uncultured Candidatus Bathyarchaeia archaeon | reverse complement strand
AAAGTTAATATTTTTGGAGGTTGGAGTTGTTGAAGGTTAGACTCCCTAAAAATGCAGGTTCATGGTATGCTGGCTCAAGTCAAGCATTAAAAAGACAAATTGAGGAGGAATGTTTTCTTCATCCTCTCGGTCCAGGGAAAATTCCACATTTAAATGTTGAGGGTAGAAGAAGTATTGTTGGACTACTTTGTCCTCATGCAGGATATATGTACTCTGGGCCTGTTGCAGCTCATTCATATTATGCTTTAGCTGAAGATGGTAAACCTAAAACCATTGTAATTCTAGGTCCAAACCATCATGGTTTAGGTAGCGGAGTCTCAATAATGGTTGAAGGTGTTTGGAGAACACCTTTTGCTGATGTTCAGATAAATTCTCAAATTGCAAAAGATATTCAAGCAGAGTCAAAATATATAGATATTGATGAACAAGCACATCTTTATGAACATTCAATCGAACTTCAACTACCATTCTTACAGTATATTTTAGGGGGAGACTTTGATTTTATCCCAATATCAATGATGCTTCAAGATTTTGAAGTTTCCATTGATGTTGGTAAAGCTATAGGTAAAGTTTTAAAGAATAGAGGGGTTGATAGCATTATTATCGCTTCAAGCGACCTAACCCATTATGAACCTCAAAAAATTGCTGAGAAAAAGGATTTAATGGTTATTGAATCTATCAAAAAACTTGATGAAAAAGAGCTTTACAGCAATGTTGAAGGATACAATATTTCAATGTGTGGTGTAGGACCAACAATAGCAATGCTTACTGCATCAAAAATTTTGGGTGCTAAAAAGGCAAAACTTCTTAAATATGCAACATCTGGAGATGTTATTGGAGATAGAAGTAGTGTTGTAGGTTATTGTGCAATGAGCATAGTTAAAGACTAAACATTAAAACCTCTTCTAGCATATTCTTCAATGTTAAATCCTCTAAGTTTAAGCCACTCAAAAGTCCTACCTAAAATAACTACAGGTGCTTCCTTAAGCTCTTCTACCGACTTTTTACCAGCTAAAAACATTGAAATTTTTAACTCCTCAGACATAACTCTAAGATGCCAGATAACAGCATTTACACCTTTAAATGCAGGTTTTAGAAGAGGAGAAGCCACACCTGCAAGTTGAGCTCCTAAAGCTAAGGATTTAGCAACATCAACTCCGCTTCTAATTCCACCTGTTGCTATAATAGGTAGCCTAGTAGATTTTGCAGCTTCAATTAGGCTTACAGCAGTAGGAATACCCCAATCCCAAAAAGTTAAACATAAAGCTTGCTTAACCTTTTTTTCAACACCTCTAGCTCTATAATATTCTACAGCAGCCCAGCTTATACCTCCACCACCACCAATATCAATACAATCAACACCAGCTTCCTCAAGCTTTTTAACAGTTTCAGCAGAAACACCTGAACCAGTTTCTTTAACAATGATTGGCAGGTTAAGAGATTTTTTAAGCTCATCAATTTTTCTAAGAACACCATTAAACATAGCTTCACCTTCAACCTGCAATACTTCATGAAGAGGATTTAGGTGAATAGCTAAAGCATTTGCATTAACCATTTCAACAATCTTTAATGCTTCATCAACACCGTAACCTTTTGTAAGTTGAGCAGCCCCAATATTTGCTGCAATAAAAATGTTAGGTGCTTTTTCCCTTACAATTTTAAAGGATTCTCTAAGTTTAGGGTTCTCTAAAGCTGCTCTTTGGCTTCCAACACCCATCCCTAAACCAAGTTTTTCAGCAGCCTCAGCTAAATTTGCATTTACCTTTAAAGCAGCTTTAACACCACCAGTCATAGCTGCAATAAAAACTGGGAAGGAAAATTTATAGCCAAAGAAAGTCGCTGAAGTATCAATTTCTTCAAGATCTAGTTCTGGTAAAGCATTATGAACTAAATACACATCTTCAAAACCTGTAGTAAGCTTTTTTGGTTTAACATCTCTTGTTAAACATATACGTAAATGGTTAAGTTTTCTTTTACTTACCTCCCCATGCTTAGCCAATTCTTTCTTACACCTCTAAAACTGTTAAACTACTTATGGTTTCACCTAAAAAAGTTATATGCTTTAATATTCCTAAAAAACTAGAGAAGCATCAACTTTAGCATAAGCACCTAACACCTAATTTTCTGGTGTTTTTCAAATGTGTAATGACAAGAAAATAGAAGAACTTATTGAAAAATATGCCTTACTAAATGCCTACCTGCATAATGGTAAAGCTAAACCTGAAAAAGTTCTTGGAAAAGTTTTAGGAGAAGCTCCTGAATACCGTGAAAAGGTTAAAGATGTTTTGGAGAAGGTTAAGATTAAAGTTGAAGAAATAAATAGGTTAACCATTGATGAGCAAAAAAAGATGCTGGAAAAACGTTGGCCTGAACTTTTAGTAGGAAAGAAAGCTGAAGAGGAAAAACGTCTTCCACCATTACCTAATGTAGAGAAGTATGGTAAAGTTGTAACAAGATTTTCACCCAATCCTGATTGTGTTCTTCATCTTGGATCTGCCAGAGCAGCTATTCTATCATGGTTTTATGCTAAAAAAATCTATAATGGAGAATTTTATCTTAGATTTGAGGATACAGATCCAAGATTTAAACGTCCATCCTTAGAATTTTACGACCTTATACGTGAAGACCTCATTTGGCTTGGATGTAAGTGGGATAAGGAGTTTATTCAAAGTGACAGGCTTGAAATTTACTATAGTTATGCTGAAAGATTGATTAAAAATGGTTTTGCCTATGTTTGTACATGTAAACCAGAAGATTTTAGAGTTAAAGTTTTAGCTGGGAAACCATGCTTATGTAGAAGTCTACCAGTAGAAGAGCATCTTTTAAGATGGGATAAGATGCTTGAGGGAAAATTTGATGAAGGAGATGCTGTAGTTAGAATTAAAACTGAGCTTAACCATCCAAATCCAGCAATTAGAGATTGGCCTGCTTTAAGAATTATCGATACCGGGAAATACCCTCATCCTAGGGTTGGTGATAAGTATATTGTTTGGCCATTATACAACTTTTCATGTGGACTTGATGATTATCTTTTAGGTATAACCCATATAATCAGAGGAAAAGAGCATCTTACAAATGAATTAAGACAACATTATCTTTACAAGTATCTTGGTTGGGATTATCCTGAAGCTATCCATTATGGTAGGCTTAAAATTACTAATACCATTTTAAGTAAGTCAAAAATTAGGCTTGGAGTTGAAAAAGGAATATATGAAGGGTATGGAGACCCTAGACTTGCAACCTTAATAGCTTTAAGACGTAGAGGGTTTAAACCTGAAGCTATTGTTAATTTAATGATTGAAGTTGGAGTAAAACCTGTTGATGTAACAATTTCATGGGAAAATCTTTATGCAATAAATAGGAAACTTGTTGACAAGGAAGCTAACAGATATTTTTTTGTTTCAAACCCTATTTTACTCGAGATTTCAAGGTTAAATTTAGATAAAGAATTTAATATTAAACTTCATCTTCACCCAGATGACCCTGGAAGAGGATTTAGAGAGCTAAAAATTAGACTACACAATGGAGAAGCAAGACTTTATATTTCGAAAGAGGATTTAAACCTGCTTCAACCTGGAAAGATTATTAGACTTATGGGTTTTGTAAATATCAAGATTGAAGAAATTAGCGAAAACAATATTGTTAAAGCTATCTTCCATAGTGAAAGTTACGATGATGCTAAAAAATTAAAGGCACCTTTAATCCACTACCTTCCAACAGAAGGAAACTATCCAGCAAAAATTATAATGCCTAATGGTTTAAAGGTTGAAGGTTTAGCAGAACCATCAATTAAAAATGTTAAAATTGGTGAAATTATTCAGTTTGAAAGATTCGGCTTTGTTAAAGTTGAGCATATAAACAGTGAAATTTTTGCTCTTTTTACTCACCATTAAGGAGAAAACTTATATGTTTGACCTTTATTTAAACCACAACACATAGGATTTTGTTGGGGGTGAGGCGTACGCCTAAACCATTTTATGTAAGATTTGAGGTACCTAAAGATGTTGCTGAAGCCGCCTATGAAGCCCTCAGAATAGCAAGAGAAACAGGAAAAATTAAGCGTGGAACAAATGAAACAACAAAAAGTGTTGAAAGAGGTATAGCGAAGCTGGTGCTTATAGCTGAAGATGTAGAGCCACCTGAAATTGTTGCCCATTTACCACTTCTATGTGATGAAAGAAAGATACCGTATGTTTACGTTCCAAGTAAGGAGAAGCTTGGTGAAGCTGCAGGAATAGAAGTTAAAGCTGCATCTGCAACAATTATTGAGCCTGGTGAGGCTAAGGATATAGTTGAGGAAATAGTAAAGAAGGTTGAAACTTTAAAGAAAGGCTAAAAATTATGCAGATAGGTTTTAAGGTGTTTAATAATGAGCCATGAAGAGCTTACACCAGCAGAAGTTGTTGAGGTTGTTGGTAGAACAGGTGTTACTGGAGAAGTTATCCAAGTTAGAGTTAAAATTTTAAGTGGAAAAGAAAAAGGGAGAGTTATTACAAGAAATGTACGTGGACCTGTACGTCTTGGGGACATATTGATGCTACGTGAAACTGAAAGAGAAGCTAGAAAAATAGCTTAAAAACAGGTTGATAAGATTTGCCTAAACCTAGAATATGCTCCTTTTGCGGTAAAGAATATCCCCAAGGGAAAGGTTTAATGTATGTTAAGAATAGTGGAGAAATTTTATGGTTCTGTTCAAGCAAGTGTAGAAAGAATTCTCTTAAGCTTAGGAGAGACTCAAGAAAGCTTAAGTGGACAGCTTACTATGGGAAGAAGGAGAAAGGTAAAGGATAAAAACCAATTTTTAATTAGTTAACCTTTATATTTTAGGATGGAAATAAGCTTTTAATTTCAGTAATCAGGCTGCCGAAAA
>CAZMUQ010000056.1:0-4949 GCA_964569845.1 uncultured Candidatus Bathyarchaeia archaeon | reverse complement strand
AGCAGAAATTTTACCACCTTTTTCTCCATCATACTGTAACTCATCTGGAACATGTATTTCAGCTTTAACCCAATTACCTACATCAATACCTCCTCTATCCAGGTAGTAAGTTGCGGCATCATAGAAAAAGAAAGTTATTCTTGTTATATTTGCTAAATCTACTCTACCATTTACATCATCTCCATCTGGATTTCTTAACGGTATAACTATTCTTTTCCATCCTGTCCAATCAACATTAAAATCCCAGTAGCTTCCTATAGCTCCACCCCAATCAGTTGAAATCCAAAATCTAACCTTATTTCCGCTTCCATCACCATAAAACCAGAAAGCTAAAAAGTCATAGCTACTCCAATCTTGAGGTGAAGCATAACTATGAAATAAACTTGCATAACCTTTATCTCCACTTCCTATCTGAATTTTTAACGCATTATTTCCACGTTTTAAGATGCATGTATCATTAGATATTGTCGGAATACCTATACTTCCTGTTCCACCTCCCCCCGTATTCCAGAAGCTTGTTTGGTCATCATCCCATAAAGCATTAAAGCTGCTTGTTTCCTCAAGCTCATTAACCAAGATAAACTCCCATGAAAATTTTTTGTTTATCCTGTCTAACTGGAAGTTGTGTCGAGCTTGCATAGGATAGATTTGTTTAGCTTTAAGTTGGAAGTCTAAATCTGCTAGGTAGGCTTTTTCACCTTCATTGATTATTGTTGCCCCCCAAAACGGTATTTCTGCCAATCTTATCCTATACCGCCTAAAGTTTAATCCTGCCTCATAAGGAATTTCTAGGTCTGTTATTTTACCTGCAACCGTGAAGCTGTCAGTTTCCAAAATTACAGGTTTCTGGGAATGGTATAGGTTTAAAAGCTTAGTTATATTGCTATCTACGTCTTGGTCAATTAAGCCTTCAATAGTGTAAAATGTTTCAGCTGAGCCTAAGGCTTGTAGTAAAACATGTCTTCCAGGAATAAATTGTCTAGCATAAACTTTTACAGGTCTCCGGGTTATTCTGGAAACGTTTCCTATGCTAACCAAGTCTAAAATGTTTTCATCTAAACCTAGCTTTACTTTAGCCATTCCTCTATCACCCTAACCTTTAAAATCTCATCTAAGATTGTTTCAGGTTTTTCTCCAAGCAAAACATCCCAAACTTCATTTTTGTTATCAAAATTTATTGTAAGCTTTTTTACCCGTAAAACCTTGTTTAAGTTTAACTTTTCACATTTAACTGTAACCTTATCTCCTATGCTGAATGTTTTATTTGGAATAAATGTTAAACTAACCCTTTCAACAGGATTTTTATACAAGTTTAGAAGATTGATTGCTAAGGTTCCAGCTAAACCAGTATCCGTAATTTTTTTATCTATTTTAACGTTTTCTCTTACACCGTAAATAGCTTGGCTTTCACTATCCTCAACTAAAGTTTCAATTCTCCCGGTTTCAGTATCAACGCCTATAACTTTAACCTTGTTAACTATCTTTAACCCGTCAACCTCCAAGCTTGGAAAAAAATAGTCCTTTTCACCATCTAAAATTACAGTTGAAGACTTATCTTCCCCCCTAGATTTTTTAAAGTAAAATTTGCCTTCAGGGTTAACCCAAAACTCTCCATCAACTAGGCTTGCAAGCCTTTTAAAGGCATCATAAACAACATCATAGTCAACTTTAAAACTTGGAACCAAGTCTTGCCTATAAATAAGCCACCAACAGTTTAAACGTGGATAACCTTTTTTATTTGTTTGAAACTTAGCTTTAAGCTTAACTGCTGTCTGGGTTAAACTTGAAAGGCTGTAGGGTAGCTGGGAAACGCCAACATCTGAAACTATTACGTTATCTGCGGAATCTAAAACATCAAATTTTAAGGTTTCTCCGTTAAGCTCATATTTAGCATCCAAGTAATCCCAGCCTATAAAGTTTGTAGGCTGAATAAGTGGAGTAACCACATTTCCGCTTAAAGGCTGATATTTAACCCGTATAACAAAATCTTCCGCAAAGTTATTCCAAGTATTGCCTCCATCTCCTGAAGCATGTCTTCCACCATCAGAGTAAACATCTCCATCAATCCTTATGCAAAACCTTGTATTTGATGTTGCATCAGGTGAACGGAAAACTATATACCTGGTGCTGTTTGCTGGAGTATAGTTTTCTCCTTCAAAGTTAAAGGTAATCCATCCACTTTCTACTTGAGTATGTTGTGCAGAATCTAGCACACCACCTGTTAAACTATCTTTTAACTCACATATTACAGTTACACCTTCATTTGAAGCATAAACCTCAACACCAGTAATAAATCCTGCTTCAGGTAGTTTGAAGCTTTGAGCTTCACGCATATCTGAACGTACAAGACAAGCAACACTTGTTGTTCCAGTATTTTCTGAAACTATAACTTTTTTGCTATCGGTTAAGCTAATATAGGCATCTACACCTGAACCGTAAACTTTAGTATCGTTAAAGGTATTCACGTTAAAATCTTCGCATGTTTCTTGAATCCATCTAGCATAAACAGGAAAAGGGTCTTCTACTTCTCCTAAAGTTAAATCTGTAAGGCTTAAAATATCGCTTACTATATCCTTAACCTTTTTATTAGCGTACTCTTTTTGTCCTGTAAGTTTCCAGAAAAGTTTTTGGCTTAAATCTCTACCATGAAGAGTTAAACTTAAACCTTTAACATTTAAGCTTAAAACTTTTCTTTCAACTAAGCCTTTAAAAATTTTAGAATCATTCCTGTAGATTTCAACTTCATCTCCTATGTTAATATCCTCTAAACTTGGAATAACTATTTCAAAACTTTCCGGAGGATTTACTTCCCTAACAATTTTGAGGCTTGAAAAAGGGTAAATTTTACCATTAATTTTAACCTCAAACATTCACATTCCTCCTTTTTTCTTACTATACTCTTCCGCTAAAAGTTCAGCTAAACGTATAAGGTCAATTTCGCTTGAAACATTCTCAATATTGATAGTTATCTCAGTTGGAGCAATCTCAGCTCTACCAGCTACACCTGTAAAAGCTTCCCTAAGCCTTCTAACCATCTCTTCAGCAGCAGCTAACCTACCTGGAACTTCCCTTACAGGTATTGTAACATATTTTGCAGCTTCAGCCTCCCTCATACGCCTATACTCTCTAAGCTTCTCGATAGCTTCATCAATAACCCTACTAGTTTTAGCTATATCGCTTCTCAAATCCTCAGAAACTTTTCTGGTTTCATTAATCATAGCTGAAACCTCAGTTTTAACAGTTTTAATGCTTTCAATATACTTTTCATTGGTCTTAATCAGGTCTTCACAGGTTTTTCCATAGTTTTCCTTGAAAAATCCTAGTTGAACAGCTAAACCTGTTAAGCCATCATTAACATTTCTAACAAAACTATCAGTAGCATCCTTTAAACCCATAAAATTTGTTTCATAAGCAATCGCAAATGCAGAAACAGCTGCAGTTAATCCGATTAAAGTCCAACCTATAGGTCCAAGAGACAACATAAAACCTTTAGCAGCTACTGCTGCAGCTTTAAAGCTGGGAATAACTGCTTGAATGTTTGTTAAGCTTAAATTTTGAAGAGCGGTTGTAGCTAGAGGGACTGATGATAAAGCCATTTGAAGATAAGTCTTGTTTATTTCATCTTGAGCATCTTGAAGCTGCAAAGTATATTGTCTTATCCTTATCTTGTAAGCTTCAAGTCTTTCAAGCTCCCTAGCATAGGCTTCAGTATTTTCTTTACCTTGAGCTTTAAGCTTATTAAGCCTTTCCTGAACCCTCATATATCCAGCTCTAGCCGACTTTAAGGAGGCTTCAAGAGACATTAACCGGGCTTGAACCGCAGCTAACCTATCATAAGCATTATACAGGTTTAACGCTGAACTTGTAACATTAGCAATAGCTACCGCAGATTTAGCAAACTGCTCCCTTGTAACCCTACTAGTCTTTTCAACCTGACTCTCAAACCTAGTAATGTTTTGCCTAGCATGCTCTAAACCCTGCCTTGTCTGATCAACCGCTTTTAAAACAATTGCAACATCAACCGGAGCATTACTCACAAGATTCCACCATTCTTGTTAACACTTTAGCTTAAAAAATGAAGAAATAGTATATCAGAAAGCAATATTGCTCAATTTTGTGCAATAGCTAAATTTTTTCGGTGGAAATACATTGTTTTTGTGCAGATTCTTAACCGCCGAAAAAGCATAAAATAAATAAGCTAGAAAAAAGAATATCTAAACCAGAAAACTAAGAAAAAGGGTCGGAATCTCAAAAAGAGAATTGAAAGGTGTTCCCCGTCTATGAGTTCGTATTCGCCGCCTTCCAGAGAATCTCAAAAAGAGAATTGAAAGCCAAGCATACGTAAAGCACAAGAAACATGACTTTCCTTTTGGAATCTCAAAAAGAGAATTGAAAGTTTCGTATTGCTCAGGTCTATCAATCTTCATACGTATTATGAATCTCAAAAAGAGAATTGAAAGGTTTGTATAGCCTCCTCAATAATGAATAAGTACATTCCAAGAATCTCAAAAAGAGAATTGAAAGGCTAATAAAAGCTGCAGATAAAATAGCTAGCTTAGAAACTTGAATCTCAAAAAGAGAATTGAAAGGTACCGCTTGCTGATAATGTAGTTGTGCCTCCCTGCCAGAAGAATCTCAAAAAGAGAATTGAAAGTCAACATCAGTTTACCCACTTCTACCTGAAGTAACAGCTTTTGAGAATCTCAAAAAGAGAATTGAAAGTGCAACCTGAGTAATTGCTCCCCTAGATACTTCAATATCGAATCTCAAAAAGAGAATTGAAAGAGCGACTTGATACGTATGGCTGTGCGTGAAGTCTTCACACCTGGAATCTCAAAAAGAGAATTGAAAGTCTACTTTATGGGTACCATTTGATGGATTACAGTACCACAGTAGAATCTCAAAAAGAGAATTGAAAGTATCCTCTTCTTTTAGCTTTAATCTGGTCT
>CAZMUQ010000055.1:0-5476 GCA_964569845.1 uncultured Candidatus Bathyarchaeia archaeon | reverse complement strand
CCATGAAAAAACCATTAAAAGAAAGATTTTTGATGAGTAATATGAAAAAACATAGAAAAGTTGTGTTTCTATGGTGATGAAAAGCCATGTTAAGCTAGCCCTCTTATATGCTGGATAAAGAAGCCATCCAATTAGTGATGTAAATTCTATGAAAACCAAGATAACCAATAATATTAAGGCTATTCTTCCTAGTAGCTCACCTATGATTTTAGGAGTTTTAATTATGGTTAAAATTGTTAAGGGAACAATCAAAAGTGTTATTGTTATGAAAAGGAAAAGATCTGCTTCTGGCGTTATTAATGATATTTTCACAATATTACCAGAAGGTATAGGGGAAACTGGCAGGTACCATGGAAGCTTCAAAGAGTTTATAAGTTGAATTAAACCTAAAAAAATGACTAAAGCGTTAAAAAAAGCTAAAATATTAAGCTTTAAAAATCCTCTATAAAACATTCTTAAACCTCATTTTACCGCACTATAATATTTGTAGGTATCTAAATTATACATTTAAAAATTATTGTGGATAGGATAGAAGTATAAAGAAAAAGCCTGACCAAGCATAATTATGCCTATAATTATGACTGATATTGCTATGAAAATTAGAAGTACATTTCTCTGAATGTTGGTTGTTAACATTGTTCCAATGTAGATTCCTGGAAGGGAACCAAGAATAAGTAGTAGAGAAACCTGTAGATTAACATTTCCAAGTCCTATGTGAAGTAGGGAAGCCAAAACGACTGTGATGAAACCGAAAAGCAGGCTAGTGCCAACCATTATACGTGGATTATCCATAACTTTCATGAGGTAAGGTATAAGTATAGATCCTCCCCCTATTGAGGTAAAATTGATTAAAAAGCTAATGAGGGCTCCCATTAGAAAACTACTCAATTTTTTAAGCTGAATTTTGTCACATCTTTTATTTGCTTTTTTCCTCCTTAAAATGTTAAGGAGATACTGGAAACCTATTCCAATAAGCAAGAAACCTAGAAAAAATACCAGAATTTTATTGAAAAATTCATTGTTAAAGGTAGCAATATAGGTTAAGGTTAAATATGCAATCCCTATGGATAAAATGTTTCCTAAAACTAAAAATTTGAAGATCAAGTAATCAATATTTTTTTTACGGATATGAAGAAAAGCTCCCCAACTTTTAGCTACCACTAAAAATGTAACATTAGAACCTACTGCTACTAGAGGAGGTACACCAAGAAGGATAAGTATAGGGGTGACATAAGCTGCACCACCTATCCCAGTTAATCCCATTAAAATTCCAACAACAAATCCTATGGTTACTAGTAAAATCTCCAAAATGCCATACTCCAAATCTTAACTCTTCAAATATCTTTTAAGCTGATTTAGAACTGTTTCTGCACATTTTTCTTGGCTCATTTTTTCCGTATTGATAACTATTTCAGGTTTTTCAGGTTCCTCATAAGGATCATCCAGTCCTGTCATGTTTTTTATTTCACCTTTTAATGCTTTTTTATACAAACCTTTTGGGTCACGTTTCATAGCCTCTTCTAAGCTGCATTTGACATAAATTTCCATGAATGGTACCTCTTCTTCAATAATTTTTCTTATTTCAGCTCTAACAGACCTGTAAGGGGATACAAAGCTACATAGAACTATTATACCATTTCTTGCTAGTAGGCGTGCAATCCATGCAACTCTTAAAAGGTGTATACGTCTTTCCTCACGGGAAAAACCTGCACCAATATTGATTGTTTGTCTAACCCAGTCTCCATCTAAAAGCTCAACTTTCCAATTATATTCTTTAAGTTTTTTAGCAACTTTTTCTGCAACTGTTGTTTTCCCGCTTCCAGGTAAACCTGTAAACCATAAAACAAAGCCTTTCTCCAAAGAAAACACCTACTTGATTACTATTTTTCCTTCAAAATCATTTGGTACAGGTATGTTTAACAGGTGTAAGATCGTTGAGGCAACATCTCGAATTTCTAAGTTGGAAACAGTCTTCTTATTAAAAGTTTTTTTCATATCTGAAAGGATAAATACCCCGTACATTGAGTGCATAGCATCATCTGGCCCTGTATCGTTCTCTGATAAGTAAATGGTGTTATGTCCAATTGTTCCAGCAGATCTCCAATATAGGTCATCAAAATAAACCATTAAATCTGGTGGGTCTCCACGGGTTTCTGGGTAAATTTTTTCAGGTTTAAAGATTTTCATATCCATTTTTCTACCTTCTGGATCTGTGATTTCCTTAAGCTTATCAGCTACTTCATCTCTAAAATTCTCATAATTTTCAGGAGGAATTTTTCCGTATGGTTCTCTACCTTTAACATTTAGGAATATTCTTGCATAGTAACCTCCCCAACCCCAAACTTTTGTTTCAGACCATTCTATTGGTGCTTTTTCAAGGTCTAAGATTTTTTCTGGTTTATGCTTAAATTTTAGTAATCCTTCTTCAGCAAGCCACTCATTAATGCAGAATGCACCCTTCATAGGTTTAACACCATGGTCTGAGACAACAATGATCGCGGTATCTTCATCAACCAGTTTTAAAAGCTCGCCTA
The DNA here is from genome assembly GCA_964569845.1 of uncultured Candidatus Bathyarchaeia archaeon. Taxonomy (GTDB): domain Archaea; phylum Thermoproteota; class Bathyarchaeia; order Hecatellales; family Hecatellaceae; genus CAZMUQ01. Next base: position 2,942 of record CAZMUQ010000055.1, on the reverse strand, counting down.
TTTGTTCATCAATAAACTTGTAGTATTCTGGTATTACATGTTCAAATTCGTTTCCAGCAACATATTTAGGATGGTTTTTATCAAAAAATTTCCAAAATGCATGGTGAACTCTATCTACTCCTATTTCAACAAATATAAATAAGTCCCAAGACTTTTTGGTTAAAAGATATTTTAAAACTTTGAATCTTCTCCTAGTCATGTCATAAAGTTCTGTTAAAAGTTTTTTTCTTTGCTCTGTTCTGAATTCAACATCAAAAATGTATTTTCCAATTAGTTTTTCAACTTCATGTTTTAAAGTAGAGGGATAGGTATAATCTTTCGCATTTTCTGGTGTTATAAAGCATGATATTAAGCAACCGTTTAATGGTTTTGGCGGGTAGCTTGGTGGAACTCCTACAATGCAAGATTTTTTGCCGTGTTTTGATGCTAAATCCCAGATTGTAGGTTCTTTTATAAAGTTTGAGGTTGCAATGTAAAAGTCTGTGTAAGAATTAGATTTTCTATGTCTAAAACCGTATAATCCAAGTTTTCCAGGATTTTTACCTGTAAACATTACCATCCATGCTGGTATGGTTATTGGAGGATGACAACTTTTAAGTTCTCCGTGTATTCCGTTATCAATAAGGGATGATAAGTTTGGAAGCTTATCCTTAAGCTTATTGAAAAGTAGTTCTGGTGATGTGCAATCTAATCCTATAACTAAAACTTTAGGATTATTCCCCAAATTTTCACCTTATGAATGGTTCTTTCCAGTTTAGTATTAGCTCTGAAACTTCAGGTCTCATTATTTCTGGTGGAGGTTTTTCTCCTCTAGAAATCATTTCCCTAATTTTTGTTCCACTAAACCTTACTTTAAATTCTTCATTGTGTGGACATATTTTCTCATTAACTATTCCACCACATTTTTTACAATGGAAGAATTCGCGGAAGAAGAGGGGGGTAATGCCTAAATCCGGGAATTCTTTAAAAATTTCTTGAGCTTCATAAGGCCCATAATAGTTGCCAACACCAGCATGGTCACGTCCAACTATAAAATGTGTACAACCAAAATTTTTTCTAACTATTGCATGGTGGATAGCTTCTCTTGGGCCAGCATAACGCATTTCTGTGCGGTAGATGCTAAGAACAACAGTATTTTTAAGGTAATAGTTTTTTATCAAAGTTTCGTAAGCTGAGAGTATCAATTCATCTTTAAAATCTCCAGGCTTTTTTCTACCGATTACAGGGTTTATGAATAATCCATCAATAAAGCTTAAAGCTGTTTTCTGAGTATATTCATGACCAAGGTGGGGCACGTTTCTTGTTTGGAAGCCAACAATAGTTTTCCATCCCTTTTCCTTGAAGAGGAATCTGGTTTCGGCAGGGTATAAGGTGTATTTCTCGTAGGGGTTAAAGCTTTTCCTTATTAGCTCAATTTTACCTCCAACAAACATATCTTTCATGGAAAATGTTTTTGCTACTCCTGGATGGTTGACATCTCTAGTTTTGTAAACTTTTTCTGCAAATTCGATTTTATCGTAGGTGTAAATATCTTCGATAAGCATTAATGCAAGCAAATTTTCCCCGGAATCTGTAAGTATAATTTCATCACCAATTTTTAGCTCCTTTAATTCTTCCTTTGAGAGTGGAAGCACTATTGGTATAGTCCATGGTAAGTCGTTAGGTAGGCGTAAATTGTCTAGCACAGACTTATATTCTTCTTCAACCATGAATCCTTCAAGAGGGCTATATACACCATGCGCAATATTTTCAACATCCAAAACATTATCATGGTCTATGGTAAACTTTGGTAGTTCTGAAATTTCTGTGAGAAGTCTTTCTTTTCTTCTATCTGAAACTATTCTGTTAACAAGTTTTCCACCATGAACTTTAGATACCATTTTTTTAAGCCCCCTTAAAGGTAACCTAAAGCTTTAAGCCTTTTTCTTATACGTTCCACTTCCTCAGGTTTAAGTGTCTCTTTAAATTCTTTCTCTTCTTTTTCAGCAACTATTTCCCTTAGAAGAAATGTTACATATTCAGCTACAGAGCTAAAACCTGTATCCTTTATAACCTCCTGAATTCTTTTGTAGAGTGGTTTTGGTATTGGAATTATTTGAAAATTAGCAGGTGTAAATGTTTCTAGGAAGCTTTTAATTGTGTTTGGGTTTATAATTGATACTACTGGTTTACCTTGAATATTATCTTCTGCTGAAAAAAATGAAACTATATAATCAATTTTTGAAGGATCATAACCGTACCTAGTAAAGTCTTTTGCAAAAATTTGAAGCTTAACCTTTCTTTTCATGCCACTTAGGTCCTCAACAATGTAGGTATAAGGAGGATTGTTTACTTGCTCTAATACTCTTTTAAAGCCAAATTTTTCAAGGTTACTTTCAAAAAATTTTTTAAATTCTTCCTCATTTTTAAACGGAATAAGAGCTTCAAAAAACTCTACTAGGTCATTAATCAGTTCCTCGTATGGTAAATCTCTGATTGAAGCTAAAATTTTAATACGCTTTCTAAGCAGTTCTGATATTTGGATTGTTGTTTTGCTCAGAACCATAGCATCAATAATATTACATAAGCTATGTAAACCAATAAAAATATTTCTGCTATTAATAGAACACTAATTCGTTGAATCTAGAACTTCTTAACAGAAAGAACCTAAACTAAACCAGGATACATTAGGATAACCTAAACTTACTTAAGGTAGGAAGTATAAAATAAAAATTTAGTTTCTAATATGGAGGTTTGTTTAGATGTCTAGTGATAAAGTTCCAGTTTATATTTCTAAGGACTTGTATGAGAAGGTTAAGGAGAGGGTAAGGGAAAGTCAGGGAGAATTTGGTAGTGTTGAGGAGTATGTTGAGTTTGTTTTAAATGAGATTGTTAAAGAAGAGGAAGAAACTGAAGCTTACACACCAGAAGAAGAGGAGGAAATAAAAAGAAGACTAAAAGCA
>CAZMUQ010000054.1:1360-5587 GCA_964569845.1 uncultured Candidatus Bathyarchaeia archaeon | reverse complement strand
CCCTTCACCATTAAAGATTAGCCAGATTAGTTTAACATTGATACGGGTAGAAGAATATAGAAATGTCGGGTAAAGAGGTAAGAATAAGGTTTCTAGGGGGAGCTGGAGAAGTTGGAAGATCCTCCATAGCTTTAAGTAGTGGAAATACTACTGTTTTACTTGATTATGGTATTCTTTTAGACCATGAACCATCATTTCCCCTCCATATACAACCAAGAAACCTTGATGGAATACTTCTTACTCATGCACATTTAGATCATAGCGGCGGGATACCCTTATTTTATCTTAGAGGTAAAATTCCCCTTTACACTACTAAGTTAACCCTAAAACTTTCAAGAATACTCATAAATGATTTAATAAAGCTTTCAGGATACTTCCTTCCCTACGAAGATTTAAATGTAGATACCATGGAAAGATGCTTTATTCCTGCAAGTTATGGGAAAAAGTTTAGGATTAAAGATTTAAATTTTGAGTTTAGGGATGCAGGGCATATTCCTGGAAGTGCCCAAATAATTATTAAGGTTGCAGAGGATAACCGTGAAAAAACTATAGTTTATACTGGAGATATTAATCTAAGAAAAACAAAGCTTTTAAATGCTGCAGATGTAAATCATGGAGAAATTTCATGTTTAATCTTAGAATCAACCTATGCAACCGAGGATCATCCGCCAAGACAAGAAGTTGAAAAAGCTTTTGTTAAAAGGGTTAAAGAAGTTGTTGAAGATGGTGGAACAGTTCTTGTTCCAGCTTTCTCGGTTGGAAGATCCCAGGAAGTTTTATGTATTCTTGCTGAGCAAAATTTTGATTATCCGGTTGTTATGGACGGTATGGCTTTAGAGGTGAATAAGGTTTTACTTGAATATCCTGAATATTTTAGGGATTATGAGCTTTTAAAATATGCTTTAAGTAGTGTTGAATGGGTTGAAAGATGGAAAGATAGACGTTTAGCTGTTAAAAAACCGTGTGTAATAATTTCTCCAGCAGGAATGCTTCAAGGAGGAGCTGCAGCCTTCTATGTTAAAGAAGTTGCAAAAAGAAGTAGAAATGCTATTTTTCTTGTAAGCTTCCAGATACCTGGAACGCCTGGAAGAAAACTTCTTGAAGAAAAGAAGATATTTTTTGGTGGAAGAAAAATTAATGTTGAAGCTGAAGTTGAAAGGTTTGATTTTTCATCTCATGCTGGAGAAAGTGAACTTAAAGAGCTTTTAAAAAATGTTGAAGGAAACCCAACAGTTTTCCTTGTTCATGGAAGTAAAGAGAAATCTGAAAAACTTGCTGAATGGGTAAAAACTGAGCTTGGCATACCAGTTTTCGTTCCATCAATAGGGGATACCTTTAAAATTTAACGGTTTTTAATAAAAATAGGGAATTTAGATTTTATAGTGGGAAGACTATTATAGGTAGGGAAACAACTCTACTTAAAGCTCTAGGTTCAAGCCAGCTTTTCCAAACATAGACTTCAATTATGTAGGAGCCTGGTTTTTCAGGTTTCCATTGAATACCATAAGTGTAGGATTGTTGTGCTGGAAGAGTGCCTGAGATGAAGCTTAAATAAACAACTCTTCCACCAGAATCCTTAACTTGCACAATGTAGAGTAGGCTTAAATCTTCAAAAGCCTTGTTTGTAAGATTTGAAGATATGATTACAGGTATATCTACAATAACTTTTCCAACAATCCTACCTTGAGAATCAAGTAGTATAGGTATAGAAGATTTCACCGGCGGAACCCCTGCAGCTAAGCCTATAGTTGTTCTGGCAGTAACCTCGATGGAAGGTATTGGAGTACCCTCAACCCATCCTGGAACATCTGAAGGATTTGGATTTTCATCAATATATTTAGCAATAACCACATCTCCAATACTAACCTTAAGTTTTGAACCAACAGTTTCATCTGCAAACCTAACTTCCCCAGTAAATATCCCAGTATCCGGGCCTGTTTCAGCTAAAACAATATTTACACCTGCAAGATCAGTTGATGAGAAAACGCTAACATTAACAAACTCTGTAATTGTTGATTCCTCATTTAAATCTGGATCTATTAATGTTATTACTGCTGTATCGTTAAACATGTAACCTACCTTATCAAAGCTTAATTTCGCTGTTGTTTGATTAATTTGAGCTTTAGCTGTTATAGGAATATCTTTAACATTACCTTCACCCATAGGATCAGTATAGGTTACCATTATCCAGTCACCATGCTTAACATAACATATTCCATTTTTAAGAGAAGGTTGAGTTTCAGGCATAGGTTTAAGTTGAAACTTCCCAGTAAATATTCCAGTATTAGGCCCTGTTTCAAGTAGGGGTTTATCAAGATTTACAGGGATTGTTTGAGATGTAGACTTTATAGCAACCTCATCAGCTCCAATGGATTCAGCAAAAGCTGAATCCTTATTTCTATCAGGATCTATAACTGTAACTTCAACTATGCCACTTATAGGATAATATTGCTTGTTAAGCTTAATTTCTCCAGTTGTGGCTGAAACTTTAACTTTTTCAATTAGTCTAACACCTCCACCAGTAGCATCCTGCTCATCATTATACCTAATTGTTATAGTGTCACCAGCATCAGCTTGAATAGTTCTACCTAGCTCAACTTCACCTGTAAATATTCCACTATTAGGCTCAGTTTCGACAAGTACTATCTGGGTTCCTGTTTCACCAGGAAATGTTGATTCAACATCTACTCCACCCCAATCTTTAATATTTCCTGCGGGAATTACATCTCTAACATAGGGATTTAAATTCCAATCTTCATCTCTTACAGTTACTGTTATTTTTCCACCAGGATAAACAGTAGCCTTACTAACTGATAATATGCCTGAGTGAGTTTGTATGGGAGCTTTAGCTGTAATATTTACAGGGTTACCTGACTCATCAAACCTATCTACGTAGGTAACCTCAACTAGGTCGCCTGTTTTAACAGATTCATTAAGCCAATGCTTAGAAAAGAATATTCCAGTATTGTTGCCAGTTTCAGTTAGATTTAACCATATAGGGTAGGGTGCTCTAACAGTTTCATCTGGTTTTAAAACACTTATAAGCAATGTTTTATTTGTTTCACGGTAAAGGTCTACAGCATCAACATTCCTATTTAAGTCAGGGTCTGTAACCTCTATGGTTACTAATCCCCCATGCTCAGGAACAAGGCAATTGGTTGAATGAGCTCTACCTGGACTATAAATAGGCTTATCAAGGGTAACATTTCCTCTAAAAGTTCTACACATAGCTGTTAAAACATGAGGCCTAGAACCACCATACTCATCCATTCTTTCATTATAAGTTAATGTTAAAGATGAGCCTGGTGGAGCTTTAACTGTTGGTGTTGAACCTTCCTTCTCTTCCCACGGGGAAACTACAAAAAATCCTTCAAATGTATCAGTATTATTGCCTGTTTCTACTAATGTAATACCCCAAGGCCCACTTTCACCACCAACCCAGCTACCTTTAATTGTTGTAATATTTTCCGTGTAGGGTATTATATCAGGTCTGCTAAAGTCTAAGTTTTCATCTGGGTCATAAATGGTAACCTTACCGATGTGTAGGGGGCCGTAAATGCTTCTATCAAGTGTAATGTTAGCTGTAAATGTTCTAAATGTTGCTATGGCAGTAACAGTATAGTTTTCCACTCCAGCCCTATTCTTCTCATCAGTATAATTTGCGTAAATATAATCTCCACTTGAAACCTTTAAAACATCAGGAGGAATTGTTTCCCTAAATGATAAGGTAAAGTTTCCCTCAAAAATTCCGGTATCAACACCTGTTTCAACAAGAATTATTGGAAAACCTACAGGATCTGTAGTGCTTGTAATCCATACAGAGCCTGGGCCACCATAAGTAGTTGTATCATTTACTTTTGAATCAACATTTAAATCCGGCTCAACAAGCCTAATAGTAACATTTTCACCAATCCTGTAAATACTCTTACTAAAGCTTATTTCACCAGTATAGGTTAAAACTGATGCATAATCCTTTTTTTCCCTATACTTGCTAGGGTTAGGTATTTTTTGCAAGGTTGGTGAAGAATAGTCGATATATTTTGCTGTTATTGTTGCAGGTGCAGTAACATTTGGAGGCCTAAAATCGCCCTCAGATATTGTAGAGGTAAATACTCCAGTATTCTCACCAGTTTCGCTGATTGTTAACTCTTTAAAGGTAAGATTATCGTTAACATAAACTGAGAGAAGCCCTCCTAAAGCTTTAACATCAGCTGCAAAGTTTAATGA
>CAZMUQ010000054.1:0-1260 GCA_964569845.1 uncultured Candidatus Bathyarchaeia archaeon | reverse complement strand
CTGAAGGTTGGGCTTGAAACTTCTATTCTTCCCTCCTCTTGTGCTTTAACATTTGCTGGAAAGTTTATTATGCTTAATATTGCCAGAAAAAGGATTACCATTAAAAATAAAGCTCTACCCTTCAACTTTTTCCCCTTAAGAAGCTTAATTATGTTCTTTAGTTATAGTTCAATCATTTATTTAAATTTTTAAATTGTTGCATAATGTGAGGAGGGAGTAATTTTTTCGCCTTAGGTATCCTTAATAAGGCTTATTAAAGGCTTAGATAGTTAGAGTTAAAATTTGCAGTTTTCTACGAATTTACCTATTTTACAGAATCTCCGAATCTACAATTCTACGAATCTACGACAAAAGTTTAACTTTTACATCCAACCTTTAGGGGGGATAGCTAGCAGAAGGCTAAGGCTTATGCTTAAACTTCATTTTTGGAGGACAATCATTATCCAAGAATTAACGGTTACAAATTTTACATAAGAAACTTTGTTTGCCTATAATAGGAGTCAATAAAGCAAAAAGTATTAAACCTTTTAGGTTATCCTTGTTGCTGTTTCAACACTTAAACCATTTTCACCAACAGAAAATACTATTATATCTGGTGGGATATTCCTTCCAAGCATTTTAAGTATAACCATGTTTCTAACCGAGATAAGACCCCTAACTTCAAAACTGAAGGATATAACACCATCAACAAAATGTTGAACCATAACTTCAACTTCAGGCTTATGCATATCCTTAGTTAAAAGGAGGAAATGTAAACCTCCAAATTTCTTAGCTTGATTTGAAATTTCAGTTAAAAAGTTTACAATTTTTTTTGTTGAATCCTCAAAAATTAGAAGACTTGAAAGAGAATCAAGAATAATCCAACGCCCCTTACCTATATCTTCAAGAATAAGGTTAATTTTGCCTACACTATCAAAATTTTCAACAATTTTTAAAAGCCCTTTATTAACATATTCATCAAGATTCCAACCAAAAGTAGCCCATTCACGTTTAACTTCCTCAATACTCCTACCAGAAAGAAAGTAGGTTACAGAATTTCCACCTGAAACTCTGTTATATGCAACCTGAGCAGCAAAAATGGAATTTCCACTACCAGGTCTACCATAAAGAAGTATTAAACTTCCAGATGGAAAACCTCCACCAACAGTTTCATCAAATCCTGAAATACCAGTTCTAATATTCTCAAACAAGCATTCTACACCTAAAAGTATTTTGCAACACAAACCTTCTTAACATTTTCATCATAAAAACTTAAATATT
>CAZMUQ010000053.1:0-5754 GCA_964569845.1 uncultured Candidatus Bathyarchaeia archaeon | reverse complement strand
CGCCTACCTTAAGCTCTCCAGCCAAAATTTTCCCGATAACCTTCCTTTGATACTCCCCAAGCTCAAACTCTAAATTGATAAACTCTCTAGGTCTAATGGAAACCTTCAACTTGTCAGCCTCAAGCTTAAACTGAGCCTTATGAAGCCTAACAAAAAGCTTCTTAACTCTAGGCTCTTTGTCTCTCCTCCTATACGAGCGGATAATTTGGGAGGCAATCCTGTAAGCCCTAGAATAATAATAAGTGGAATAGTTGTACTTCTGCTTGAAGTGTGGATAACAAACCTCGTGAAGCTTTCTAATGCTATATTTACCCATTCTAAGGGCTTCTCTAATAGCAAAATTAACCATATCCCTAAAGTCGGCTAGAAGCTTACAGAATTCACTGTTAGGCTTATATTTAACGATAAGCGTCCTAGAAATCTCCAACTAAAATTACCTAATAGAAAAACTTATTAAAAAAGATTACCCTAGAATTTTTTCGACAGCCTGGTATTCTGATAATATACAGTAGCAGGTAAGGAATTTATTCAACACCACTACTTGTTAAACTATATTGGCAAAAAACATTTGAAACCATTCTTCCATTAATTTTTTCTAGGTAAGCTCTTCTTAAGCTAGGTTTACCTGTCAAACTTAATCTTACAATATTCTGAGACCAAAACTCTAAAATTCTTGTTCCAACAGGTTTAACTACTTCACCTTCCTTGCTTATAACTCCATGAACTTGACTTGTTAATAATACTGGTAAATTATATTTTCTTGCATAATAAGAAAGGTAAGCCACTTGTCTGTTTAGTTCCTTATTTAAGAGGAAATTTTTTTCAGAAATTTCTAAAGCAGCTCTGTAAAGACCATTTATTGTATCAAAAACTATTAAACCTGTTGTAGGGTTTATATACATTTCAAGGTTTTCTATAAGAATTGTTTGTTCAAAGAAGTTTTTTGGTGTAAAAATTTTTATATATGTAGCGATTTCCTCAAAGTCTGGAGCCATTTGAAGCATTCTTTCAACCGAGAACGATAGGTCTGAATCTACATATAAAACATCAAACCTACTTCTTGCACAGGTGATAGAATATTGAAGAGCTATTGTTGTTTTTCCTGATGAAGCTTCACCATAAAAAGTTGAAATTTGACCTTCAGGTAAACCTCCTTGAAGTAACCTATCAAGACATAAACAACCTAAAGGTATCTTTTTAGGTTTAGATGATACTTTCATCCCCAACTTAGAAACCATTTAAGGCTTTTAGCTACCCTTAAAGTAAAATTAGTTTACCCGAATTTAAAACCTAACCCTAAACCAACAATAAAACTTCCAAAGAATGGTATATTTGCAGCTAAAACTGTTGGAAATGTTAAACCTCCACCTGCAATTTTTTTAAAAAGATCTTGAAAAGCTGCTGAAGCCCTGTCATAATTAATTGTAATAAATCCTACATATGAAAGGTAAAGTAAAGCCATAAAAGCTAATCCCAAGAATACTAAAAGAACCTTCAAGAGTTTTTTTAATGCGTAACCAACAATAAAGCCCGCAACTCCACCAAACCCAAGCTGAACTACAAGTGGAGATACAACCTCTAAACTCAAAATGTTTACACCCCAACTATATAACAGTTATCTACTTTCCATGTTAAAATATAGTCTAGGCTTAAACTATTAAATAAAGTTAACCATTGGAGGTTTAACAGTTGAAAAATGTTGAAGCTCTTATCAGTGAAGCATTTAAGGTTAAGGCCTCAGAATTTATAGAACTACTAGAAAAGATACACTGGATGCTTAAAGAAGAGAAAGGAAAAGTTTTTAGGAATTTTAAGGTTGAAGGAGGACTTGTAAAGTTAACTGATAATGTTAAGAAAGTTATTGTTGTTGGAGATATTCATGGAGATATTGAAAGTTTAACCTACATTTTAAAGGATTCAGGGTTTATACAAAGGGTTAAGGATGATAAAAGTGTTATCATAATTTTTCTTGGGGATTATGGAGATAGAGGAGAATATTCAGTTGAAGTTTACTACACTATTTTATGGTTAAAGACTAATCTACAAGAAAACATTGTTATGCTGAGAGGAAACCATGAAGGCCCATCAGACTTATTAGCTTACCCCCATGATTTGCCCTATCAATTTAAAAGAAAGTTTGGGGAGAAATGGAAGGAAGCTTACAGTTTAACTTTAAGCCTTTTTGATAAAATGCCTCATGCAGCCATTATAAACAGTAAATATATTTTTCTTCATGGAGGAGTTCCAAGTAAAGCTGAAAAATTAGAAGATGTTGCATATGCAAACCAAACACATCCATCAAAAAACTTTTTAGAAGAAATTTTATGGAACGATCCGGATGATGATATAACTGGTGTTTATCCTTCACCTAGAGGTGCAGGGTTCCTTTTCGGGGAAGATGTAACAAGGAAGTTTTTAGAGAAAGTTAATGCAAAGGTTGTTATACGCGGCCATGAACCATGTTTAGGGGTAAAGTTGAATCATAATGGTAAAGTTTTAACAGTTTTCTCCAGAAAAGGGCCGCCATACTTTAACACGCATGCAGCCTACTTGGAGATTAGCTTAGTAAAAACTTTTACAGGATACGAGTTAGCATCTATGGCAAAGCTTTTTTAGGAATTTTTACCAGTTCTAGTAGGATTTTGGTAAACCTAGAACATGCTCGCCTATAAAAGCTAAAGCCATTTGATGAGTTACAGGTGCAAGCCTTACAAGGTTTATTTCTCTCCACCAACGTTCAACATCATACTCCACAGCATAACCGTAGCCTCCAAATGTTTGCATAGAATTATATACAGCTTCGATTCCAGCTTCAACAGCAACAACCTTAGCCATGTTTGTTTCAGCACCACAAGGCTTATTTTCATCAAAAAGTTTAGCAGCTTTATAGGTTAAAAGTTTAGCAGCCTCAAGTTTTGCTCTTGACTCAGCTAATGGAAACTGTATTCCCTGATGACTTCCTATAGGAACACCAAAAACATTTCTAATTTTTGCATATTCAACAGCCTTTTTTAAGGATAAAAACCCTATACCTACACAAGCAGCTGCAAAAGCTATACGTTCAGTATTTAATGTATCCAGTAAATTATACCAGCCTCTATCTTTTTCTCCAACAATATTTTCCTTAGGAACTTTAAGCTCATTAATGTATACTTCACAACTATTTGAATAGTTTATTCCATGCTTCTCTATAGGGGAAACTTCTATTGCTGGATTTGGTAAATCCACAACAAAAAGAGTTATCCCTAGACTTCTTTTAGGAGCCTTCTCCGGCGGGGTTGTTCTGGCTATAAGAATCATACCTTTAGCACGGTCAGCTCCTGAAATAAAAATCTTCTGCCCATTAATGATGTATTCATCTCCTTCTTGCTTAGCAAAAGTTTTAATATTAAAAGTATTTGTACCTGCATCCGGCTCTGTTAAAGCCATACAAAATTCGCCACCTTTAACCATCATTGGTAAATATTTTTCCTTCTGCTTTTTACTTCCATGCTTAAGTATGGTAACCCCACCAAAAATAGATGTAAGAATAAGATACCAAGGTGCAGCAAGACCGCAACCTTCAGCAGCTAATGTTTCTATTGCTAAAGCCATTTCAAGCATACCTAGACCTCCACCACCATACTCTTCAGGAAACATTAATCCAACGATACCTGCATCAACAAGAGCTTTCCAGCATTCTTCACCAAACTCATGCTTTCTATCCTTTTCCCTCCAATATTCAGGACCAAATTTTCTTGCTATTTCTGCAGCAACATCTATAACCATTTTTTGTTCACGAGTAAATTCAAAATTCAAATTTAAACCCTCACCCTCAACATTTAGATACACTAGGTTAACTAAATTATAATGTCTTTGGTTGGGTGGATATTGTGAAAGGTTGGGCTATATGGTTTACAGGTTTACCAGGCTCTGGAAAATCAACTTTAGCAAATCTTTTAGCTAAAAAACTTATGAAAAAGGGAGTAAATGTTCAAGTTTTATCTTCAGATATGCTTAGAAAAGTTTTAACTCCAAATCCTACCTATAGTGAGGAAGAGAGAGATTTAGTTTATGATGTTCTTGTTTTCATAGTGAAACTTTTAACTGATAACGGTGTTAACGTTTTGATAGATGCCACAGGAAATAGAAGAAAATATAGGGAAAAAGCTAGAAAAGAGGTTAAAAAATTTATGGAAGTTTATGTTAAATGTCCTCTTCACCTTTGCATTAGAAGAGAAAAAAGAAGAATGAAAAGATTTGGTGCACCACCAAAAATTTATGATAAAGCTTTTAAAGGAGAAAGTAAAACAGTTCCAGGTTTAGGTTCACCTTATGAGGAACCATTAAAGCCTGAAGTTATAGTTGAAACTAACAAGCTAACACCAAAAAAATGTGTTGAAAGAATTTATTCAGTTTTGGAGAAAAAATTTCTTTGAGGTCATGTTGAATGAAGCAATTTAACCTAAAAAAGTTTGAAAAATATCTTTCAAGTCTTTACGGTGGAAAAGTTAAGATACTTTCATTTGAAGGTTTAAGTAAAAAGGTTAAAAGAAAAAAGCAGCTTAAAGAGTTTGGTTATGGTAAACCATACTTTTTAACTTTTACTACTAAGGGGAGAAAATATTTCACAGTTTTCCAAACAATGAAGCCTGATAGTTTTGGTCATGAAAATGTATGGGATCGTGCTCAAAACATCATTTTCGCCTATTTAACATACAATAAGCTTCCTAAACATGCTAAATCTTTAGATGCAGGTATTATTACAAAAGATGGTAACTTTAGGTCTTTAAGTAATCTTCAGGAATTTTTTATTCTTGTTGAAAGGGTTAAAGGTAGAGAATATTTTCATGATTTAGAGGAGATTGTGAAAAAGGGAAGTCTTGAAGAATTAGACTTAGAAAGATGCAAAGCATTATCACACTATTTAGCTAAGATACACTCCAGAAGGAAAAATGCCCCAAGCTTATATGTTAGGCGTATACGCGAACTTATTGGGCATGGAGAATGTATCATGGGTTTGCTGGATAATTACCCTGAAAAATTAGATTTTACAAGTTGGGATGAACTTTTAAAAATAGAGAAGCTATGTGTTGATTGGAGATGGAAAATTAAAAGAAAAACTTACCGTTTATGCCAAGTTCACGGAGATTTCCATCCTTGGAATATTCTTTTTCAGGAGGGTGTAAAGTTTAGGGTTTTAGATAGAAGTAGAGGAGAATGGGGTGAAGCTGCAGATGATCTTTCATCTTTAACAATAAATTACCTATTTTTCCCACTTCAAGCATTTGGTAAGGTTAATGAACCCTTTAAAACACTTTTTAGAATTTTTATAGAAGAGTATTTAAGAAAAACTGGTGATGAAGAAGTTTTAAAAGTTATTCAACCATTTTATGCTTGGCGAGGTCTTGTACTTGCAAATCCAATATGGTATCCAACGTTAACATTTGAGGTTAGAAGAAAAATCTTAAACTTTATTTTAAATGTTTTATCATCAGACGAATTTGACTTTAAAAATGTAGAATCATATTTTACAAGTTAAAGAATAAGACAGGCTGTCGAAAAATTCTAGGGGTTAAATGCCCCTAGCGACTTCCCCCTCATCCTATTCGGGTTTACATCTGGTTGGGGGCTATCCAGCCCGCCTGAAAAGGCTTTCATCTTAAGGTTTAGGGATGCAATGTAGTCTCTATCGCCTTCAAAACCACATGATGGACATCTAAGCCTTCTATAGCCGTTTTCTTTAAGCCTTGATTGACATATTGGGCATCTGCT
>CAZMUQ010000052.1:4647-6070 GCA_964569845.1 uncultured Candidatus Bathyarchaeia archaeon | reverse complement strand
TCTGGAAACCATTGCTGAAGGCTTATAGCTTAGATGATGTTCATGTTAAACTTAACTGGGGTTTCCCAAAATCTGGAATTGAAGATTTAAGAATTAGAGATTTAGTTGACCTTGCTCGTGCTGATGTTGGAATATTATCTCGTAGCCAAGTTTTAAAGATGCTTCAAATGATGGGTATTCCTGTTCCTGAACCTGAACCAGTTTTTGGTAAAGAAATAAAAGAACAGTTCGGTTGGAAGCCTCAATGGTATGATTTAACAAATGAAATTGTTTTACAGCTTATAAATCCAAGCCAAATTGACCGTTCAACAATCCGCTACCAAACAATAGATGCAGATAAAGGGATTAGGATTCAAACAGCATGGGTTAAAGGAACAGGAAGAAGGTTTGTAACGCAGATTCGTTTTGACCGAGCATATTTTGAGTGGACACTTGACAAAGCCAAAGACTGGTATAAAACCAATTTCCCTTACATTTACGAGTTTATAAAACAACTTGAAAAAGGAGAGTGAAAAATGGAAAAATATGTTTGGTTTGAACCTATCACCCTTGAGAAAACCCGTTTAGAACCGCAACTCAAAATCAGGGGTATAGCAATAAAAGCAGGAATGTCAAGAAACTACAATATTTACCTTGAAAATGAGCTTAAAGCAGCTGTTAACAGTCTAATCGGTCAACCTATCTATTTGGAGCATGTTGATGTGGCTAATGCTGTAGGTAAGATAACGAATGCTTGGTGGGATGATAAAGAGAAAGCAATCTGGTATGAAGCTGAAATCTATGATGATGAGATAGCTAACAAAATTCGAGCAGGTCTAATTCAACATGTTTCTATTGCAGCAGATTATGAGGTTTTAGAACCTGTAAACGGGAAAATTCCACATGGTTTAAAATTTCGCGAATTAAGCCTTGTAGCTGTTCCAGGTATCCCTGAAACCAATATTCAGGTTGTTGAACGTTTGTTCGAGAAAATGAATCAGAATTATGCTCATAAATTGGAAGGTGAAAATAAAATGGAAAATCAGGTTAAAGAAAAAGTTGTAAGGCATGACATGGATTATGTTAAAGCTCCAGAAGATACACCATGGAGTTTTACAGCTGAAGAGGGTAACGAAATTCTTGAAAAATATGGTTGGAGGGGATATCGAAACTGCCATGCATGGTATGACCCTGAAAAGGCAGATACTAAGGCAGGCTATAAGCTTCCACACCATAAAATTGTGAACGGTAAGTTTGCTGTTGTTTGGCGTGGTGTAGCAGCAGCTATGGCTGCTTTAATGGGTGCTAGAGGAGGAGTAGATATTCCTGCTTCAGATAGGAGGGGGGTTTACAACCATCTTGCTAAACATTATGAAGAATTTGGTCGTGAACCTCCAGCCTATGAAACTGCTAAACTTGAGTTTCAGCTTAGTGATTTAAACGA
>CAZMUQ010000052.1:0-4547 GCA_964569845.1 uncultured Candidatus Bathyarchaeia archaeon | reverse complement strand
ATTGTTGAATCTCTTAAATCTGGAAGCCTAAGAGAACAGTGGACTGTTCCTGTTGATGTTACAAGCTATGAGAGGTTTGGTGGACTTAGAAACTATGTTACTGTAACCAATATTCTAAGAGGGAAGCAAGGAGCAACAGTCAACATTCCCTATGTTAAAGACTTTGATATGAGTGAGGTAACTGTTGGTGGAACATTAACTGAATCAACAAACCTGGTTGGCTCAGTAACTGCAACAATAACAGAATATGGAACTTATGCTCAAATTCCATACGATGATATAGAAGAATACGGTGAACAAATCTTAAGTAAACTTGAACAGAAATTTGTTACAGCAGCTATAAGAGCAGAGGATAAAGAAATTTTAGACACAATAATTGCTGATACAAACGTCCCGGAAGTTGACCAGTCAGCTGCTTCAGCTAATTTTGATGCTGATTGGGTTGCTGAAGCTATAAGTAAACTAATGCAGCAAGGTAAAAACTTTAGACCTGGTGATGCTGTTTTATGCATTAGTCCTGGAATGTATGAGGCTTTAGCTAAAGATATTGCTGGAAGTCAGCCACTTACAGCTGTTAGACCTGAAGTTGTAAGGGATGGAATGATAAGCGAATTTATGGGTTGCAGAATACTTATACCTGGCTATCTACCTGAACATGACACTACAAACCATTATCTTTCAGCCTTCCTTATTACAAGGAATGCTGTTGTCCTAGCACCCAAGAGAGAAATGCTGGTTGAAACTGAGAGAGATACTGTTGCAAGAAAGATAAAGATAACTGGAACCCATACTTTTGCTGTTGCCCTTGTTGATAATAAAGCTGTTGTCGAAATAAAGACACCTTCAACAACCTAAACCTAAAAACTAAACAAGCTTTTTAATTCAAAATTTCTTTTTCAAAATCCCATTTTTTAACTTCAATTTTTATAGGGGTGAGAAAAAAGAATGGCTGGTTGGAAAGAACTAGAAGACTTATTGACGGATATTAAAACGTTAAACACAAACATTGAAGCGTTAGCTAAGAAAATAGTTAAAGGTAAACCTTTCAAGAAAACTTTAACCTATTCAGCTGATGTTGGAGCTTCAACCCAAACCATAACACTAACAGACCTTGTTAGTAATGCTTCAAGAATTTACATTAAAAAGGTTAGTATAACAACATCAACAAACACAACCGTAACAGCATTAAAAGTTGACGGAGTAAGCCAAGAATATACACAAGCAGCTGTTTCAAGTGGAGCTAAAGATTTCAAAACGGATGATGGTGAAAACGCATTAATGGAAACTTCAATCGAAATAGACTATAATAACAGTGGAGCTGCTGCAGAAGACCAAACAGTTGTAGTTGAAGGCTTATATGAGTAAACTTCTTTTTGAGGGTTAAAAATTGTCTTATACACCAAAATATACTTCAGAGTCTAAGGTAGAAGATTTACTACAGATAACGATTGATGATTCAAGTGTTCCAACCTCAACCCAGTTACTTGACATCATTGAACGTGTAGAAAAAGAGATGGATGCTAGACTTTTAGGCAGCTATACTTCAACGGATGAGCTTGTTGATTCTGATGGGAAACCTTTTATTCAACCGAATTTTTTACCGATAATTTCAGTTACAAGCCTACATGTTAATGATGCAAACCCAAACCAAACACCAAGCTGGACACAGTTAACTGAAGGTCCAGGTGAAGGTTCAAGCTTCATAGTTGTAAAGAAAAATTTTGCAGGTAAACTTCTCGGAATAGGCTTATACTTCTACGATAATATTCCCATTCGGGGAAAAGCTAGAATCAAAATAACTTATGATTATGGCTTTAATTTTGATGGTAAACTTCTTGAGGAATATGCTACTAAACGGGTTGCTTTAGAGGTTTTAATGGTTCGTAGTTTTCATGAAGATTACAGAGTTGACCTTTCACAGGGCTATATGGCTAAACTTTACGAGGAGCTTAAAAACAGGGTGAAAAAGTTAGATGAGTTTTTTGAAAAATATGTTTCAACGTTTAAAGCAGCTACTCTTGAAGTGTAATGAGGAAAAAAAGCTTTTAATGAAAGTTATCTTAGCTCAAAATGCTATTCTTGAAGAGTATCGGATAAAAATTAAAAATTTGGAGAAGATTTTAGCTTTGAGAGAGGCTGAAGTTAAGGCTTTAAAAAGTCAGCTTGAAGGTGTCATAAAGTAAAGGGTGCTTCAACTTGAAGGTAAATGTTTTTGATGACTGGTTTAGCATTGGTCATCTAATTTTAGGTTTTTTTACTTTAGTTATCCCTCTAGCTTTTATAGTTTTTCTGCTCTATGAACTGGTTGAATTCTGTTTAAAATATCCACATGAAAAAGCTTCAAATTTTGTTGGGGATGTTTTTGAGTTTGTTTTGGGGTTAGGTTTCGGATATTTAATCATAAGAACCGTGATTTAAGATGGATGTAACAATCAACGTTGAAACTGGCTTCGCCTTTAAGCTACTTAAAAAATTGGAGAGTAGAATACAAGAAGCCCTTAAAAACCCTAAGCCTGAAAGGGAAGCTGTTCGGGTATTAAAAATTAGGGCTCCTTTCCGAACTGGTAGGCTTAGGAGAAGTATTAGGGTTATACGTAAACTTGGTTTTATTCGTGAAATTGGGATGTTAAAATATGGTTGGTATCTTGAAAAGGGAGTAAAACCTCATATGATTTTTCCTAAGAAGGCTAAAGCTTTACATTTTTGGACTGTAACAGGTGGAGAAGTTTTCACTAAAAGGGTGAAACATCCAGGTATTATTCCTATGCGGTGGATAAGTATGGGTGCTCGTGAAGTGAGGGATAGGCTTCACTATATGCTTAAGCAACTTGTGACCATGGGTTTAAGGAGGGGTGGGTTAAGCCTTGTATAAGGAAATTGTTGAGAAGATTTTAAACCTACTCCAGGCTGATGCTACTTTAAGTCAAACTGTTAAGAAATGGTATTTTGGTTTTCCTCCTAATCCTACCCAATTCCCCTATATTGCAGTTAAATTTAGGGGGAGTAGGGTTAGGGTTGAAACAAGCTATAAAGAGCGTTATGAAATGGATTTTGAAATTCTGGTTGTAGATACCTCTATGAAGGAAGATGATGCTGAAAAAAGTGTTATGAGTTTAGTGGAAACTGTTGATAATGTTTTAGATGGAAACCCTACTCTTGACGGTTTAGTTGATGACTCTCATATTAGCGAAGTAGCCTCAGAAACTGCTTTAACCGAAAAAGGTGGGGTTATGGTTGGAGCATTAATCATATTCACATGTTTTAAAACTAAGATTTAGGGGGTAAGAAGGATGATTAAGATAGACTCGGTTGTTTTAGATGCTGAAACAGGAAAGATTGTTGTAAACTTCACATACGACCTTTTAGATGGAACAGTTGAAAAGTCAAGTATAGCTGTTGGTCCTCTTACAACTAGGGATGCTGTTGAAAGAATGGTTAAAGCTGCAGTTTTAAAAAGAAGAGTTGAAGTTAACTTTCAAGATGTTAAGCAGCTTGAAAACTCTGAAATTGAAAGTGTAGCCTCATTATAATTTTTATGCTCATGGAGGTGAAAAGAAAAATTGGCTAGATATTTAGGTGTAGGTGAAGAATCAACCTATGGGGTAGCTGCCCCTCCAACACGCTACATTGATATTTTAAGGGAAAGCCTAGTTTACGATAAAGGCTACATTCCAGTGGAAACAGCATTCTCAAGAGAAATAAGAAAATATGTTGAAGGTAAAGCAAAGGTTACAGGTGGAATAGATTTTACTGTTGAACCTGAAAATGTAGGAGAATTCTTAAAATGGGCTTTAGGTTCTGTGGAAACAACCGGGACTGGGCCTTACACTCACACCTTTAAGCCTGCAGATACTATTAAAAGTTTTACAGTGATAGTTGTAAGTGAGGTTGTTCAAAGAAAAATTACAGGATGCTTGATAAATAGGCTTGAAATTGAGTCTGCCTTGGACATTGTAACTGGAAGTATAGAAGTTCTTGGAAGCAGGGAAGTTAAAGATGCAGGAAACTATACACCAACAATTTCAACTTTACCACCATTTGTTTTTAAGCAGGGAAGTTTAATTCTTGGTGGAGCTGATAGGTCAAGCTACCTTAGAGCTTTCAGGCTGAGAATAAACAACAATATTCCTGAAGAAGACCTATACGGATTTGGAGATAACCACCCACAAAGAATACTTGTTCGTGGAAGAAGAGTTGAAGCTGAACTTGAAATGGTTTTTACAGATACAACTGAATACGATAATTTTCTAGCTGGAACTGAGGTTTCTTTAAACCTTAAATTTGTAAATGGAGATTACGAGTTTGAAGTTATCTTGCCAAAAATGGTTATTTGTTCAGATACTACCCCCCATATAGATCGACGTGAACCTTTAAGAATAACTGCTCCTATGCTGGTGCTTTATGATTCTTCAAGCGGATATGATGTTTGCATTAAACTTAAGAATAGTGTTTCAGGATATTAAACGTAAATTTAGGTAAAGCTTAAATCCCCATTTCTTCTCAAGTCTTCTGATGCTTATTGAGGCTTTCAGGTGTTGATTGGTGTA
>CAZMUQ010000051.1:0-6078 GCA_964569845.1 uncultured Candidatus Bathyarchaeia archaeon | reverse complement strand
GTGGGCTTTACTGGTAAGAAAACATTAAATTGTAGGTTAGTAGGGTTGAAGCCGGTGGCAGAATTTGAATCCTCGAGTTCGATGCCCTACCCTCCTTGGATGGTTCCATGATTGTTTTCCTCCCCTTAAAAACCAATAGTATCTTATGAGGTAGTTTATGCTATAATAGGGTGTTGCTAGATTCTGAAGAATTGATGTTTCTATATGTGTATGGTTGAAGATGGAGTGGATAAGGATAACAACAAGCCAACATAGAGATTAGCATGAAAATATTAATTTAGCAACAAGCTAGCTAGCTTATTAGATAAGCTTTCAGAGCTGGTTTAATTTCTGTTTAATGGAAGGTTTTGCTCTATTTTTGAGGCCTACTATGGTAATGCCTACGACTTCTTTCCCCTTTAACCTGTAGATAGTGCCTTCCTCAACCTCAACTGTGTCTTCTGCTTCTTGAGGTTCACCAAAACTAAGGTAGAGAACATCGGCTTCCTCATCATAGCTTACATAAACCTTCCTTAGGCTTAGGGCTGCCTTCTCCAAACAACCTCACCTTTAACCTTGCTGATACTAGATGTAAAGTATGCGGTTAAAATAATCTTTTCCTTTTCGCTAAGTTTACGGAAAACGACTACCAGATATTTGGGTCCTAGATGAAGGTCACCATACCACTTTAATGCTTTAAATTCACCTTTAAAACCCTTAACAATGGTGTCCGGGTTCTCTACCGTTTCACGAATCCTATTAATGTAAGGTTTAACTTCAGGATGTTTCTCCACAATATGCTTAACAGTTCTACCGGATAAGACAATCCTCAAACCAACCTAACTCCGCATCTTGATGATGGGTTCCAGCACCAATAATGGCTTACTCTTTGTAAGATTGTTAGGTGGTTTGCATATTTTGTTATTTTTGCCTTGGATAAGCCTAAAGCTTTAAGGTGGTTGAGGAAGCTTAAGGCTAACCTGCCATTTTTAAGCCCAAGAATAGTCCTAATATGGCTTTCTAAACGTCTATTGTAGCTGTGAACTGTTAACATTCCAGAAAAATTAGAAGGTAAGGCTAACACCTTTAAAGCATAAGGATATAGGAACCCGAATTCGTGGGATTGAAGCCGGGGGCAGGATTTGAACCTGCGTTTAGCGAGTCTGCAGCCCGCCGCCTAACCGCTCGGCCACCCCGGCTCTCCTATTTTTAATACTTCTTGTTTATAATTAATTTTTTGTTGGCTTAGTTTTTATATGAGTTTATTAGTATTTTAAGTTTAGATTTGACAAGCCAAATAGCTGTTGTTGTTTCTGATGGAAGATTGTATTACCGGCTGGTTGAAGAGTTAAAAGGTAAGGGTTTAAGCTTTATAGCGAAAAAGCCTGGAGAAAAAATACCTTTAACTATTAAAGTTGTTTTAACAACAAAAGATCTTAAAAAGTATGTTGAACATCATACAGTTGTCACACTTAACGAGGAAAATATTGATGAGGGTTTAGCTAAAGCTTTAAGAATTATTAAAGGTTTTGAAGCTGAAAAATGTAAAGAATTAATTGTAGGTATCGACCCCGGTAAAAATATAGGCTTTGCTGTTATTGTTGATGGTATTGTAGTTTTAACAGAGAACTTTAAGAGTTTTTATGAAGCTTATGAAACCTTAAAAAATGTTTTAAAAATATATGACCCTGAAAATGTTATAGTGAAAATTGGTAGAGGTTCTCTACCTAAAAATAGCTTATTTGATAAGGTTAATGAAGATATCTTAAGATTTATAAAAAATGTATCAAGTGATTTTGGCTCAAAAGTTAAAGTTTTATTTGTTGATGAAAAACATACAACAAAAAAGGTTAAAAAATTAAGGGTTAAAAGAGGAGAAAAAGACAAAAATTCAGCTATAGAGATTGCATTAAGGTAAATATTGAGGTAATGCCTAGCTTGAGCATGAGAAACGAAGTTAATCTAACCGTTAAAGCTGATAGAACAGTACTTGTTTCTGGGCCAGCATTAGTAAAGGTTGTAGAGGGTGAAGTATCAGTTTTAGGTGCACCACTAAATTTTGAGGATGAAGTTAAAGTTAGAAAAGGTAAATCTTTACCATTTTATTGCTCTTCACCAGCAAAACTTGTACTTAATTGCGGTGGAAAACCTTGTTTTAAGGAGGTTGAAGGAGACACTATACCTGAAGATTGGAAAGAAACTGTTGAGAAAATTTTGGTTGAAGCTGGAATCAAAAATATTGTTATTATGGTTGTTGGTGGAGTTGATACTGGAAAAACAACTTTCACAATTTATACTGTAAATAAAGCTTTAAAGCAATCTTTAAATGTTAATGTTGTTGATGCAGATATAGGGCAATCTGAAATTGGCCCTCCAACAACCGTTGGTTGCTATAACCCTAAAAAATATGTTTACGACCTCTTTTACGAGAATCCTGATAATGTTATTTTTATAGGTTCAATAACACCTGCAAATGTTCAATCTAAGATGATTAAGGAAGTTTCAAATTTATGCTTAAACAGTAAAGAAGGCTTCAACCTTACAGTACTAAATACGGATGGTTGGGTTTCAGGTGAAGATGCAAAAAAATATAAGCTTGAAATAGCAAGAAATGCTAAAGCAGAATTTATTGTTGTTCTTCAATCTTCGGAAGATGAACTTTTGTTAGCTGATATGTTTGAAAATAATGGTTTTATGGTTTTTAAGGTTAAAGCCTCCCCTTATATAAGAAGGAGAAGTCGTGAAGAGAGAAGAAAGCTTAGATGGCAATCTTACCATAAATACATGAAAAATTCTAGTGTTAAGGTGCTTTTGCTAAGGAACATTAAAGTTATCGGTAAGTTATGGAGGAAGGGTGTTCTTCTTGGGCTTTATGACCAAGATTGCAGGTTTCTTGGGCTTGGTGTTTTAAAAGATTTCGATAAAGATAGGAGATTAATAAGAGTTTTAACACCGGTTAAGGATAATGTAAAGGTTGTTGAAGCTGGAGAAATAACTGTTGAAGATGAGTTAAGTTTACCCCTAAACATATTAAAAAATCTTTGAATAGAAAAATTTAGCCTTTAACTTTTTTCTTTAATCTTTCAGCTACCAGCTTAACTTTTTCACATCCTTCAACATTCTTAAACTGGATTATTTGGAGAGCATCTTTTGGTGTTAAAGGTAAAAATTCTTCAACACCGCATTTCCTCATAATACTTAATGCTGCCCTCTGAAGTTCACCTACAAGTCTTGAATCTATAAGGTCTGCTAAATGAACAATTAATGCTTCTACAGTTCTTGGAGGTATAGGACTTTTATCTCCATGGGATGCTGCAAGTACGTGGATAAAGTTTAGCGGTAATCCTCGCTTATATGCTTCAGCAACAAGTATAGATAAATGGTCTAACCTTTCACCTAAACCTGAAAAATCAAATTTACCGTTTTCCTCTTGAGTATAGGTTAAAGGTTTATAAAGGTCGTGTAGCAATGCTCCAGCTAAAACGTAATCCTTGTTTATCCCCTTACAGTTATAAACCTTTTCTAAGATTTCAGCAAGCATTAAAGCAATTTTAGCAGTTGATAGTGTATGTTGAGCTAACCCTCCAGCATAAGAGTGATGATAAGATTTGCCTGCAGGGGAAGCATAAAAACTTAGGCTTCCAGACTTATTAAAACTGGTTAAGGATGATTTAAAAAACTTTTTAACAGCAGCCCTAAACTTCCTATCCCTAATCCTATTAAAAAGAACATTAAAATCTTTTTTTAAACTCATAAACCAGCACACCTAAAAATTATTAGTTGGTAAGTTAGCTATAAATTAAGCCGCAAAAGCTAATTTAAACCTGAACCCAGATTAGGTTAGAGCCGGGGTGGCGGAGTTGGTAACGCGCCGGACTCGAGACCTAAAAAAGAGAAATCCGGTGAGCCTTTAGGGCTCTCATGGGTTCAAATCCCATCCCCGGCGCCAGTTCCATGAGTTTGATGCCCCATACCCTTATGCTTTAACAATCAAGATGAGGAAAGAGAGATGAAAAATTCGTGTGGGTGAGCTAGTTGGGTATAGTTAGGGAGCTGTTGATTGTTAAAGGCGAAAGAAGGGCTGAGAAGCTAGTTGTTTTGTTTGATAGTGGTGCTGCAAGGTCGCTTATTAGAAGTGATATTGCAAAAGAGTTCACTACACCAAAAGAATTACCTATCCCGATTGAGGTTACAGTAGCTGATGGCCATAAGGTTAGCTGCAAAAACTACTGTAATCTGGTAGTTGAGGTTGGGGGTAAGGAAATAGTTATTCAACCCCTACTAGTTGATAGCCTACCAGTACCACTAGTTTTCGGAACCCTCGAAATGGAAGCCTACATGATCAAACTAGACTTAGCAAGAAGAAAACTAGACCTATCAGAATTTACAGGTAGCATGTTAGCTCTATAACCACTCTACCTCTAGCCAACTTTCAGGAGACACATGGTTGTTAATGGAAAATAGGATATACGAGGAAAGCGTGCTAAAAAGGCTTGTTGAAATAGCTGAGGATTCTGTTAGGAGTGGATTTTCACTTTTCTTGGGAAATTCTTCCTCAACAATAATTTTGGCTGCTAGGCTTCTAGGTCCAAGTGGCTACGGCACATACTCCCTTACTTCTTTGGTTGCCCCTATGCTTTTATTGGCTTGGATAGGGCTGAAAGAAGTCCCTAGTTAAGGCTTCAACAGCCTCTATACTCATCATCCTAGGCTACATTGTAGCTGGGGTCATGGGGATATTCCTACCCTACTTTGGCTTTTACAGAAGCCTTAAATCCGCTTTAAAAGATGTAAAAGAAGATGATGGCAACAGTTTTCTTGGCAACCTTAAGCTCATGGTTAGCTACGGTTTTCCACTTACCTATCCCTTATATTACTCTTAGTTGCAGGCCAGTACTAACTCGTTCTTCTAGCCTACTATGTTTTAAATTTGGAGATTGGAGGCTTCCAGGCGGCGGTAAACCTCTCGTCGCTGTTAGTTGTTGTTGGTTACGCCTAGCTACAGCCTCATTCTCAGCTTTCTCAAAACTTAACCCTAAAAATTTAAAACTACATAAATTATACAAAAGATAAGCTGCTTCTCGCTCGCAATAGTTATAACCTACAAGAAATAAACCATAACATGACCTTCTTAAAATCTGCCTCTTAAAGCCTCAACAGTAAACTTACCCTTTTCCCCTTTTCCCATCCGAATTCTCTTTTTGCAACTTTTACAAATTCTCAACAAAAATTCAATTTTAGCTGGTAATCTGACAATTTGGTAACTTTTATCCCTCCAATTCTCTTTTTGAGATTCAAAAAATCTAATAAATTCCATTTTAACCCCCGCTTCATAAAGACTTTCAATTCTCTTTTTGAGATTCAGAAGCAGCAATAGCCAACCTCATGATGAACGTTGCAAGCTTTCAATTCTCTTTTTGAGATTCATAAGAAAGATGTTTAGCGTTTTCCTTGAAGCTAAGATTTCTTTCAATTCTCTTTTTGAGATTCTTTGAGCTAATCTCGGTATTGGTCAAGACCATCCTTAAACCTTTCAATTCTCTTTTTGAGATTCTAGCTATATTGCTAGCGTGGAAAGCTTCTATTTTGTTCTTCCTTTCAATTCTCTTTTTGAGATTCCGAGAAAAAGAAAATCGTGAAGCATGAGTTGTTGCGCAACACTTTCAATTCTCTTTTTGAGATTCTTAGAGATATTAATAGGTTTCTAGAGCTATTATCTGTACTTTCAATTCTCTTTTTGAGATTCCTCAATGAGAGGATAGGCAAATATGAGTATGAATACATGGAGACTTTCAATTCTCTTTTTGAGATTCGAAGGATTCAAAGAAGTTACTGATCTCTATTTCAGAGATTACCTTTCAATTCTCTTTTTGAGATTCATATGATACCAGTCTCTTCTATATTCTCTCTGTAGTTCCTTTCAATTCTCTTTTTGAGATTCACTTCTTGGGTTCGCAGGTTTAACCCATTGGCGCATGTACTTTCAATTCTCTTTTTGAGATTCTAAGAAGATGAATTTAAAGCGTAAAAGACCTGATGAAATCACTTTCAATTCTCTTTTTGAGATTCCGACCCTTTTTCTTGGTTTTCTAGTTTAGA
>CAZMUQ010000050.1:0-6349 GCA_964569845.1 uncultured Candidatus Bathyarchaeia archaeon | reverse complement strand
TTTTCCCACCCTACAGCATAGGATACTTTAACTATGGAGCCTTCCTCACCCTCGGATTAACAAGTGCTGCCTTCTCAGTATTGGGTGCTATCGTAAGCGAAAGAACAAGGCCGAAAATTCTTAGGATATGCTTAGGTCTCCTCTACGTTTACATAGACCTGAAAATGCTTGGCCTCCCAATATAAGCAGAGCTAGACCCAAAAGCAGCAACAGCTTGTACAGGAAAAAGTTTATTTGGAGCTTAAGCGGAGAAACTTAGTGTTAGTTTTTTAGCTTAAAATTGTGTAAATCTTGAGTGTAGTTTTGAAAGGGTTTTTGCTGCATCATAGATTGATTGGTAGATTGGAAGATTCATAGTTTGAAGTATGCTTTTGATTTTTACTTCAAGTTCGGGGTAGATACTTTTAGTTACAGCAATCATAACAGGTTTACCTTGCTCATCCATAATTTTTTTACAT
This sequence comes from uncultured Candidatus Bathyarchaeia archaeon, assembly GCA_964569845.1. GTDB lineage: Archaea > Thermoproteota > Bathyarchaeia > Hecatellales > Hecatellaceae > CAZMUQ01. The sequence goes on along the minus strand of CAZMUQ010000050.1, from coordinate 5,891 downwards.
GTTTTACCTAGGATTGTTGTAAATTTGTCAATGATGTTTGGATCCGTGGTTGTATAAGCTTTAAATTCTTCAGGTTGAACTTCAATAATTAATGAATGTATGTTTTCATCTTGAGATATTACATTTAGAGCGTCAGGTAATGTTCCATACTGGAAGGCGGGCCAAGCATCTAAGGGATTTCTTATACTTGTTCCAGCTATAGGAATAAACTTTTTAAGTTGGTTTTGAGTTTCCTCAGAAAACTTTGGAACAGTTAATCCAACCTTAACACATAAATCTGTGTGAACAACAGCAGAACCACCTGAGGTTGTTATAATACTTACACCCTTACCTTTTGGTGGGAAAGCATAAAGAAGACCTACAACAATGTCAGCCATTTCATCAAAATTTTCAACCTGTATAGCTTTAACCTGTTTAAGAAAACCTTCCCAAATTTTTGCTGAGCCTGCAAGAACACCTGTATGAGAAGCTGCAGCCCTAGCTCCATCCTCTGTTTGTCCACCCTTCAAAACAATTAAAGGCTTTATTTTTGAGGCATTTTTTAGGGTTTTAAGTAAACCTTCAGTTTTTCTTAAACCTTCAATATAAGCCCCAATAATACTTGTTTTAGGATCTTCAGCTAAGTAATCAATAAGCTCAATAAAATCTACATCTAAAGCATTACCATAACTTACAACCTTACTAAACCTGAAACCTCTTAGTATCCCCTTAAATATAAAGCTAATAGCCTGACCTCCACTTTGGGATACAAATGCAACAGAGCCTTCCTCAGAAGGTAAATCCTGAGAAAAGAATAATCCTGATTCTGGACAATAAACTCCCATACAATTTGGACCAATAATCCTGATCCCGTAACTTTTAGCTATCTTTAAAATTTCTTCTTCAAGTTTTTTACCTTCCTCAAGCCCAGTTTCACTAAAACCTGAAGAATAAATGTGAACAACCTTAACACCTTTTTTGCCGCACTCCTCCAAAACTTTTGGTATAATTCTTGCTGGAATTGCAAAAATAGCATAATCCACAGGTTCAGGAATATCTAAAATACTTGGATAGCATTTAAGCCCTAAAACTTCACTATACCTTGGATTAACAAGGAAAAATTTTTCCCTCAACTTTGAAGCTGAAATAGTATTTATATAAAAGTCAACCTCCCTTGAAGCACCTATAAGTGCAACAGACTTGGGATAAAAGATTACGTCAAGATTTTTGCTCAAAACCTCACCCACTTTAACGTTGAAGAGTTAAAAAATAACTAAAGTTTATTAAATTTTATGCATTGTTAGTTTATGTTTCACTAGACTACTTCATAGAAAATCCTACCATTTTCCTTTACTTCTTTAATTAACCCTTTAACTTTTAAAATTTTTAGGTAGGCTAATGTTTCACCCATAGCTAGATATTTTTGTAATGGTGGAAATTCTTTCCATGAGGAAAAAGGTAAGTTCCATTTAATTTCTGATGCAATATGGTATGCAGTAAGTTTCCTTTTTTCGGTGATACTTAAAACCTCACTTAATCTTTGTAGGTAATGTGTTTTTATCTGTTGAATTCTTCCCCTAAAATCTTTAAAAACCTCCTCATGACCAGGAAGAACATATTCTACATTAAAAGCTTCAATACGGTTTAAGCTTTTAAGATAATCAGATAGCGGATTTTCATCTCTAATAAACATAGGTATATTTGGAGTTATGGTTGGAAGTAAATGATCCCCAACAATCATAAACCGCTTCTCAGCTTCATAAAAGCATATATGCTCTTTTGCATGTCCAGGAGTCCAAAGAATTTTAAATCTAAAATCTCCAATTTTAATCTCATCATTTCTAATTACTACGTGAGGATGCATTAGCTGGTTAAGAAGACTTTTGTAGGTTAATACGTTTTTTGGGTTTAACCTAAATTTTAAAGCCATACTTAATAAAAGCTTTTTAGGGAAACCATTTTCCATAAAAAATTTTCCACTATTAGACCAATCATTCTTAGCTAAAAATCTTCTTTCTAGCACCTCCATCTGAGCATTGTAAAGTATAAGCTTAAAATTTGGAAGATTCCTTAATTTTAGCAGCAATCCTGAGTGGTCTGGGTGGAAATGTGTAACAAAAACCTTCTCCAAATCCTTTATATTAAAACCTGCTTCACTAATTTGGAAACCTAACTCTTCAAACATATTTTTAACATTGAAACCCGCATCTATTAACGCAAGTTTCTCTCCATCCTCTATAAGGTAAAGGTTTACATAACCTAAAGGGTTACCCGGTAAGGGTAATTTAATCTGAAATAATCCTGGGAAAAGAAGCTTAATTTTCATTCTATCTTACCAAGAAAAATAAGAATTAAAGTTAATTAAAGTTTAAGATTAGATGGTTGCTTTCCATTTCTCCTCCATAGTCCTTTTTTCCTTAAGTTTAGCTTGAGCTGCTGAAAGTCTTGCTACAGGTATCCTAAATGGTGAACAGCTCACATAGTCAACACCAACTTTATGGAAGAAGTTTATGGATGCAGGTTCTCCACCATGCTCCCCACAAACACCAATCTTTAAATCTTTCCTAGTGCTTCTACCAAGCCTAACAGCTATATCAATTAGCTTTCCAACACCTTTTTCATCTAAAACCTCGAATGGGTTAACTTTTAGGATTTTCTTTTCAAGATATTCATTTAAAAACTTTGCCTCTGCATCATCACGACTAAAAGCAAAAACTGTTTGTGTAAGATCATTAGTTCCAAAGGAGAAGAAATCAGCATACTGAGCTATCTCATCAGCTGTTAAAGCTGCTCTTGGAACCTCAATCATTGTTCCAACAAGATAGTCTATCTTAACACCTTTCTCAGCCATAACTTTCTCTGCTGTTTCCTCAACAATTCTCCTTAAAATTGCTAATTCTTCACCTATACCTACAAGTGGAAGCATTATTTCAGGTTTAACATCAACACCTTCCTTGTAAAGCTCAATTGCAGCTTCAAATATAGCTCTTGTCTGCATTTCATATATTTCAGGGTAGGTTATACCAAGCCTGCAACCTCTATGACCCATCATAGGATTATGCTCAGCAAGCTGCAAAACATGCTTAAGAATCTTTTCCTTTTCATTAAGCTTTTCAGGGTTACCACCTTCAGCTTTTAACTTAGCAACCTCCTCAACAAGCTCCTCCATCTTAGGTAAAAATTCATGGAGAGGTAGATCTAGAAGTCTAATTGTTACAGGGTAACCATCCATAGCCCTAAATATTTGCTTAAAATCTTCCTTTTGCATGGGTAAAAGCTTATCTAAATATTTTTTCATCTCCTCTTTTCCTTGAGTTCTCGCTAAAATCATTTCCTGAACAATCGTTATCCTGTCAGAAGCATTAAACATACGCTCAGTTCTACATAATCCAATACCTTCCGCACCAAACATTCTTGCTTTAGCCGCAGCTTCAGGTGTATCAGCATTAGCACGTATACCTAAACTTCTAACCTCATCAGCCCATTTAAGAAGCCTTTCAAATTCACCTGATATTTTAGGTTCAACCATCGGAATCTTCCCAAGGATAACAGAACCTGAAGTTCCATCAATAGTTACAATATCACCCTTCTTAACTTCAATATCTCCAACCGTAAACTTTTCAGCCTCTAAATCTATTTTTATAGCTTCACATCCAACAACAGCAGGTTTACCCATCCCTCTAGCAACAACAGCAGCATGGCATGTCATACCTCCACGACTTGTTAAAATACCTTTAGCAGCAATAACCCCATGAATATCTTCAGGCGTTGTTTCAGGCCTAACAAGTATGACATCTTCACCTTCGCTTCCAAGTTTAGCAGCTTCATCCACATCAAAAATAACCTTTCCACATGCTGCACCAGGAGACGCTGGGAGACCTTTAGCAATAGGCTCAACCTTAACATTCGGATCTATGGATGGATGTAAAAGTTGAGTTAATTGTGCAGGGTCAACCATCATTAAGGCATCCTCTATACTTATTAAACCTTCACTAACCATATCTACAGCAATTTTTACAGCAGCATGAGCTGTACGTTTACCTGTTCTTGTTTGTAAAATGTAAAGTTTACCATCCTCTACTGTAAACTCAACATCCTGCATATCCTTATAATGCTTTTCAAGTTTTTCAGCAACCTCTTTAAGCTGCTTATAAAGGTTGGGTGCATCTTCTTTAAGCCTACTTATAGGTTTAGGTGTTCTTATACCTGCAACAACATCCTCACCTTGAGCATTATCCAAGTATTCACCATAAAGCTCTTTTTCACCTGTTGCAGGACTACGTGTAAAAACAACACCACTACCAGCAGGATAGCCTAAATTTCCAAAAACCATTGTTTGAATATTTACAGCAGTATAAAGGTTGTCAGGAATTTTATTAGCCTTTCTATAAACAACAGCTCTAGGAGTATTCCAAGATTTAAAAACAGCAATTACAGCTAACTTTAACTGATCCCAAGGGTCGCTTGGAAAAGGTTTACCTGTTTCCCTTAAAATAAGTTCCTTAAACTTTTCAGTTATTTCTTTAAGAGCCTCTGCATCAAGTTCAACATCAAATTTTACTCCCTTTTTTCTTTTAACATCATCAAAAATTTCATCAAACTTTTCACCTTTAATTCCAAGTACAACCCTACCAAACATTTGAAGAAATCTTCTATAGCAATCGTAAGCAAATCTTTCATCCCCAGTTTTCTTAATTAAACCTTTAATGGTTTCATCATTTAAGCCAAGGTTAAGTATTGTTTCCATCATACCAGGCATGGAAACAGGCGCCCCTGAACGAACAGAAACAAGCAAAGGATTTTCAGGGTCACCAAATCTTCGCCCAACTTTTTCTTCAACTTTTTTAAGCTTTCCTCTAATTTCCTCCATTAAACCTTCAGGTAAAACTTCACCTTTCTCAAAAAATTCTCTACAAGCTTCAGTTGTAACTATTATTCCAGGTGGAACAGGTAAGCCGATCCTAGACATTTCAGCAAGATTTCCACCTTTACCTCCAAGCAGGTTTTTTAAGTGAGCACCACCTTCCTCAAAAAGATAAACACGCATTTTAAACATCTCCTAAGTATCGGGTTTTCACCAAGTGAAAATAAATTTTATTTCTGTGGAAAAATTAAAAGAGTTTAACAGATATAAATATAACGTTAAGAAAAAATAAAGATTTATTTTGCAGGTTATTTAGGTAACATACAATCAGCTATCCTCTACTTATGAAAGAACTCCCTTACTGGTAAAATCAAGGCTATTACGAGTAGTATAAGGGTTATAAGAGCAGCAATCCATGGCCCTTTAACAGTGTAAGTTATTGCTAATGTTGGAAGGTTTGTTGCTAAACCTCCAGTTAAAACAGCACCCCATGCCCATTTTTCAGCTTTAAGAAAAACCTTAACTGCTATAAATGTAAGCAAAATTCCATAACCTATTAGATAAACACCAATAACCCTTAAGAAAATCATTGTTAAAAAGGCAAATTTAGGGTTAAATTGAGCTATATCAGCTATTGTAAGTCCAGTATAAGCTTTATGGTAAGGCATAAGGTCTTGAATAAAGCAATATATTAAGCCAAAAATGATAGCAATAAGTGCAGATATTACAAGCAGTATTGCTGCAACCTTTAGACTTCTCTTTCCTTTAACTTCTGTCAAAAAACCACCAATTTTTACGTTTAAAGAATATTAGGCCTTATAAGGTTTTAGGTTAAAGCTTTTATGAACCTTGTAGTGGTAAGGTTTATTTGGTAGGGCTTCCTCCAATGTGTGTTTTGATTAGGTTTAGGGTATATAACCTGAAAGCCTGTTTTTGGGTGAATGTGGGTTGGAAAAAGTCGGATGTGAGGGTGTGGTTCGCCCTTGAACACCCCTCAAATGTAGCTGTGAAACCAGCCCTAACAAGCCGTAACGGTGATGAGGATAAG
>CAZMUQ010000049.1:3642-6444 GCA_964569845.1 uncultured Candidatus Bathyarchaeia archaeon | reverse complement strand
CCTCTACTTCCAGGTTTTGTTCTAGGGTCTCCAAGGAAGCCAGCTGTAACAAGTTTTCTTAGTATTAGTGGTGCAAGATACCTTGAATCTTTAGTTTTATCATAAACATAATCACATACGTGGAGAAGGGTATCTAATCCTATAAGGTCTGAAAGCTCAAATGGGCCCATTGGAAAGCCAAAAGCCATTTTGCACATATCATCAATTTCCTTTATTCCTGCAATTCCCTGCTCAAAAAGTCTAATAGCCTCACTTAGCCAGTTTGCGATAAATCTTGATGTAAAGAAGCCTGGACCATCATTAGCCTCAATTGGAACCTTATCAAGTTTCTTTGAAAGTTCAACTGTAATATTAAATGTTTCATCTGAAGTTAATGCACCCCTAATAACCTCTATAAGCCTCATTACAGGTGGAGGGTTAAACCAATGCATACCAATAAACTTTTCAGGTCTTTTAACAGCTGTTGCAAGCTCAGTAATCATTATGCTTGAAGTATTTGATGCTATAATTGTTTCAGGAGGAACTATTTCATCAACCTGCTTGAAAACCTTCTTCTTAAGCTCAGGATCTTCAGGTATAGCTTCAATGACATATTGAGCCTCCTTAAGCTCGTTTAAATCTGTTGTAGGTTTAATTCTACCAATAATCTCATCAACTTGCTCAGGCTTAATTTTTCCCTTTTCAACAAGCCTTGTTAACCCGAAGGGTCCGCTTTTTATAAGCTCCATAGCCTTCTTTAAAAACTCATCCTTAACATCTGCAAGTATCACCTTATATCCCGACCTAGCACAAACTTGCGCTATACCATGACCCATTACACCAGCTCCAATTACACCTATAACTTTGATATCTTCAATCTTCAACTCCAAAACCCCCAATTAACATCTACCTTCTAAATTCTATAAAAGTTTCTTATTAAAATTTTTTTAACAAAAAAGTGAGGTAAAGATTTAAATATAGAAAAGTTTTAAAAATTGAATATTACAAAGAAATCATTCATCATTGAGGGGGGTTTTACCTACGAGTCCTGATATCAAGGAAATAAGAAAGAAAGTTAAAATGTGGCGAGAACCCTCAAAAGAAGAATTAGAAGAAATAAGAAAGATGGTAAGGGAAGCCTTTCCCAGTGAAAGCGAAGAATTCGTCGAAGAACTAACATTAAACCTCTCCCAAGTTCAGCCAACCTTAAGAAAGTTTTACATATGGAATGAAAAGGATAAAAAGGAAGGAAAGAAAGTTCCTTTAGGCCAAAGGGAGCTTTGGCCTAACCCAGCTCAATATGTTGTTGATGTTCTTAAGGAGCATAATGTTGAATGTGTTTTCGGCATTCAAGGAGGACACTTTTGGAGTGTAACCGACCTTATAAGTATGTACGGAATAAAAACTTACGTATTTCACCATGAATCTTCAGCAGTATATGCTGCAGAAGCCTATGCAAGAGTTAAAAGGAAGGTTGCAGTATGCTATGTAACTGTTGGCCCTGGAACAACAAACTTCTTCTCAGGCCTATACCAGGCTAAATTAAGCTGTACTCCTATTGTATGCATTGTTGCTGGAAACGAATCTCAAAGCAGGGATATGTACACTATACAGGCACACTGGGCTGAAACCACATTAAGTGGTGCTGCTAAATGGGTTAGACGTATGGAACACCCAGAAATGATAAAGCGTCTTATGACCTGGGGCTTTAGAATTGCACAAACCTATCCATGCGGCCCTGTTGTTCTTGAATTCCCCTACCACTTACACTGGAGTCCAGAGTATATTAAGGGTGAATGCAGACTTGGTAAACACCACATTGAAGGAGTATTCGGGCAGCATTCATACTACAGAGAAAAGTGGTATGGAGATAGAACTGATGATACGCCTAAAACATGGATGCCTGGCCCTAAGCCTGAACTAATTAAGGAAGCTGTTGAAATCTTATGGAAATCTGAAAGACCTGTAATTACTGTTGGTGATGGTGCATACTGGTCTGCCTGTGAAAAAGAACTTAAAGAGCTTGCAGATTACACCCATATTCCAGTTATGACTAGAAGAACTGGTAGAGGTATGATTGATGAGCTTGGAGAAACACCATACATGTCAAGGTTTATTAGCCACAAGAGCTTCTCACGCTACCGTGGCCAAATTGACCTCATCCTAAACTTAGGTGTTAAGTTAAGTATGTTTGACTGGTATGGAGCAGATTGGCCTGCAACAATTCAAATAGTACCAGGTATGGATGTAAGAGAAGGTTGTGGGCATGTTTGGACATGGCTTGATACAAAAGTTGTGATAATTAGCGATGTTCAAACAGCACTTCAAGCTATGCTTGACTACATTAAGCAGAAGGATCTGAAGCCTAAGAAGGAGTGGATTGAATGGGGAGAAACTGTAATGAAGATGGAGAAGAAGTTCATTGAGGATAGACTTAAAGCAGCAGAAGAGTTTAAACATATGAGCCCTGTTGCCTGGCCTTACCTCTTAGCATGTATCCATAAGGTTCTACTTGAAAGGTACAACTTCATGAACAGAATTGTCCAAGATGGTTATACAATATCGCAAATGGCAGGAGGATATACAAGAGCACGTTATCCAGGGCAAATTATAGATTGTGCTGAGCAGGCAGGAGTAGGTCATGGTGTAAGTCAGGCTATAGGTGCTGCAGTAGCTAACCTTGAGTTTGCTAGGAAATATCCTATTCTAGTTTTGCTTGGTGATGCTGGTGCAGGTCTTCATGGTATGGATATTGAAACAGCCCTAAGATACAAACTACCAATAGTATACCTAATAACAAACAACGATGGATGGCTTATGGGT
>CAZMUQ010000049.1:0-3542 GCA_964569845.1 uncultured Candidatus Bathyarchaeia archaeon | reverse complement strand
CCACCAGACCCATACTATCCAACAACAGAATGGGAAGCTGAACCATAAACCTAAATTTCTTAAACTATTATTTTAATTTTTTAGAATATCTCCCGTTTTAAGAAAGATTTCTAAAAAATTTTAAGCTTTATAGGAGGGGCTATTTTTGCCTCAAATGGATAATGTTAAATTTGGACTTGAAACAACAGTTTTACCTAACAAAAGTTCAGAATTTTTCTCCAATATTGAGAAAAACGGGTTTGATAGTATTTGGGTTAATGACCATTTTCTGCCATGGTCTGATAGAGATGCTGAAAGATTCCCTTATACAAATTTTATGCAGTGGGTTTATCTACCATTAATTTTAAATTATACATCTAAAGTTAAAGTTGGAACAGCAGTTACATGCCCATTATTCAGGTATCATCCAGCAATAGTAGCTCAGTACTTTGCACAATTGGATTGGACCTTTCCTGGAAGAGTTATACTTGGAGTAGGTACAGGTGAAATGATTAACGAGAACCCCTTTGGGTTATGGCCAAATCTTAAAGAAAGACGTGAAAGACTTGCAGAAGCTGTTAAACTTATAAGGATGCTCTGGGAAAACAAAGATTACTTCACATTTGAAGGAAAATACTATCAGCTTAAAAATGCAAAACTTTACGTAAGACCTAAAGAAAAAATACCTATAATCATTTCTGCGGGGGGACCCAAAGCTGCAAAACTTGCAGGTGAGATTGGAGATGGTATCATGGTTTTTGCAGGTTCTCCAGCAGAAGTAGAAGATAGAATACTTAAACCTTACCGTGAAGGTGTAAAAAAAGCTGGAAAAAAGTTTGAAGAAACAGAAAGAGCTATATACATTTTTGGTGGTGTTGTTGACCCAAACATTTTAACAAAAATTCTTAAAGGATTAAAAAGAACAGTAATATGGGCTTTAGAGGAGGCACATAAAAAAGCTGATCCTAGAGAAATTGACCAACTTGTTGAGGCGGCTCCTGAAAGCATAGTTTTAGAAAAAGCGGTATTTGTAACCTCTACCGATGAATTGATAGATCGTCTTGAAAAATATGTAAACATAGGTATAAACCACTTTATCTTTGCAGATTTTACAAGCATTATAGCTCGTAAGCCTGACGAAATTTCAGATATTTGGAGTAAAAAAATTATCCCATACTTTAAGGGTAAATAAGTAGGTCATTATGTTATGAATGTTTAAATTCTAAAAACACTTTTTCCTTTTTGAAGGTCTTCTTCATGGAAAAAAAGTTTTATGTTGCAAGGAGAAATAGAAATATTTGTTCAAGATGCGAATACCATTTCTATTGTTTAGGAATGTTTCCATGCGGTTCTCACTGTTCAGGATGCGGTGTATGCTTTGTAGCATGCCCTTATGAGGCTGTTGAACTTTTTGAAAGGGAGAATATCAAGGAAGTTCCAGTTTACGTTGATAACGAAAAACTCTATCTTCCTGAGAATGTTCCAATTAAAAGTGCTTTAGAATCTGTGGGATTAAGTGTGCATAAAGGGGAAGATAAAGATGAGTTATGCTGTACTGGTGGATGTTGGAATTGTGCAGTTATGGTTGATGGGGTTCTAGTTCAAAGTTGTGTAACTGGAGTTAGGAGAAATATGAAGATAGAAACAAAATTTAACCATGAACCGGTAAGGGGTGTTGGAGATTTTATGGTTGGAGGAGGAGGAACTATTATTGAAACGGATGATGGAATAATCTATGATAAAGTTGAAATTGTATGTCTTACATGTGGTTGCAATCTCCGCTGTCCTCAATGCTTTAACTGGATGTTAACCTATAATAGTAATTGTAATCCTTTAACAGCAAAAGAAACAGCAAGAATTCTTGTAAGAAAATCTAGGTTTATGAGTACAAGAAGAATAGCAATTAGTGGAGGAGAAAGCACCCTAAATAAACATTGGCTTTTAAGGCTTGTCAGGGAAATTAAAAATTTAGGTGCCGAAAATGGGAGAGAAAACTATGTTAAAGTAGATACAAATGGTTCAACATTAACACCGGAATATGTTGATAAACTTATAGAGGAGGGTGTAAACGAATTTACCATAGATTTAAAGGGGTTAGATATTCAAACTTTTATGAGAATCACGGGATTAAAAAGCGAAGAGCTAGCTGAAAAATACCTTAATAGAGCTTGGAATGCTGTAAAGTACATTATAGATAAGTATAACGGTAAAGTTATGGTTGAAGTTGGAATACCCTACAATAAGAAGCTAATTTCACTGGAGGAGATGCAACAAATAGGTAAGAAGCTAAGCAGTATAGATAATAATGTTTATACATATGTTATAGACTATAAACCTGCATTTAGAAGAAGAGACCTACTCCCTCCATCATATAAGGAAATGATGGAAATCTACAAGCTTTTAAAGGGAGAAGGATTAAAGAAAGTTTTTTGCAAATTTCCTAGAGAATAATTAATAATTTTAGCTGTTGAAAGTTAAGGAAAAACTAAGACATAAACCAAATAATTTAAGGGTTTTTAGGTTTAAATTTTTCGCAGCCAACTTTTTCTTCATCTTTACAAAATATTAACCGTTTTAAAGTACATACATCAAAAATTCTTCCAGCTTCAGCTACAAAAGGAGCCTGCTCAAAATATTCTACTATATAGTAGTGCTGATAAACTTCTCCAGTACAGGAATATCTATATCCAAGGCAACTCATTTCATGCAACTTTTTGTAGTATGCACAATCCTTACAACTCAACATTAACACCAAAAAAAATTATTTTTATTAGTTTATATTAGTTTATGCAACACCATAGGGTGTTAGCCAACCAAACATGAAGCCGACTCCGCATACGCCTATTATTGCTGCACCTATAAACAATGAGGCCACTGTAAGCTTTATTATTGGTTTTCTAAGAGCTAATAGTAGCCAGAAGAGCCCCCAAAGATAAGCCCATAAGATCCATAAGAAACACATTAAGTACATGCCAAATATTCCAGTAACGTAGATAAACGGGATACATGCAAGAACAACGAATAAACAGTACCAGCCTAAACCTGGTTGCTCAGTTGCGCCTGTCATAATGTTGAAGAAGAGGTAGAAATATGTGTAAGCAAAGAGCAGGAAAGCTCCAAGATTTGCAGGATTCTTTTCAACAAAGCCATCATAAGCACCTATCAGAAAACATATTATCCCTGTCCATAAAGCCATTGCCGCTGTTTCTTTTGCTCCAACTTTACCCATCAGGAAAAACGCTATTATGATTAGTGCCGCACAGACGTAAAGAGCAGCAACTCCAAGTAAATCTGGGGAAGCCATGTTTATTATTTTTATAAAGAGAAAATAATATAAAATTTTTGGTGAAAAAGAAGATAATAATCAAAAAGCTAAAAAGTAAAAAGATTGTAATAAAATTTGTTTAAGCTGTTTTAAGCTTAAAGTTTTTAGTGGTTTAGATTTAAGCTTTTCCTGAATATTTTTTGGTAATGAAGGAGACCAAGGTGAAAGCTTATTTATACAACCTATACAGTTAAAGTTACAGTTTTTAAAAAGTAGACCTAGCACACGGCGTTTACTA
>CAZMUQ010000048.1:0-6586 GCA_964569845.1 uncultured Candidatus Bathyarchaeia archaeon | reverse complement strand
GCTTATAAGTTTTCTTATCAGATTTTGGGTTTCTTCTGGAGGTTTAATAGTGTTAATAAGGTGAACATTAACTCTTTTAAAAAGCTCGTAAAAAAAGCTGTTACGAAGCTTACGTTTAAAATCATTTTTTACAAGTAGATGAGGGTTAAAATAGTTTTGAGACTCAATATAGTTTAAAGCTTCCTCTGAATCTAAAACCCTATGAATATTTTTATCTAGAGGGTCACGTTTAAGAATAAAGATATTTTTTAACGTTGTAACAGGAATAATTCTACCCTTACCAACAACCCATCTAAGATCTACTATAGCTCTACCCTGCTTATCAAATTCTGCTTTTTCTACAAGACCTTTAAACTCACTCCAAATTTTTGCTAAATCAGCTCTAATGTAGAAGTTCTTTTCCGAACTATAAGCTAAAGCATCCTTACCAAATATTCTTACAAAAAACCAGTCATCTGAAACAACACGTACATCCTCAATTCTTAATAAACCATAAGCCTGTGTAGTTTTTCCCGACCCGCTTGTACCTATAAAGCAGAGGCCTCGACCATCATAATCTAAACATGCACCATGAATAGAGTAGATGTCATGTTCATCTTCAAGAACATCACCAGCCACACTTAAAGCTATAGATTTGATCCAACCATAATAGTCAAAGTTTATTAGAAAAGCTGTTTTAGATTGTGGATCATAGTAAACTTTTGTAGGTTTATTTTCATCTTCAACAACAACTAAACGTCCATGAGAGCGGATGTTTGTAGACATTGCATAAAAATTTTCTTCCCATCTTTCTTTAACTCTTCTAATATTTGTTAAAAGCTTAATACAGCAACCATAAATATCGGATTTAACCTCATAAAGAAAGCTTCTACCATATTTATCCATCAACTTTTCTTTATCTTCAATACTTATAAGCTCTATAGGATAAGCCTGAGACATAAAAACACCAAGTTTTGCCTTAGGGTGGTAGGGTAAAGTTTAGCTAGACTCTACGTCCTCTACGTCCACCAGGTCTTCTTGTGGTATCATGAGGGATAGGGGTAACATCTTCAATTCTACCAATCTTTAAACCTGACCTTGCAAGAGCTCTAATAGCAGGCTGAGCTCCAGGTCCAGGTGTTTTATGGAAATGTCCACCTGGAGCTCTAACTTTAATATGTACACCAACAATACCCTTATCTTTTGCTATTTGTGCAGCTTTTGATGCAGCCTGCATTGCTGCATAGGGAGATGATTCAAGCCTATCAGCTTTAACAACTTGTCCACCTGAAGAAATTGCTATTGTTTCAGCTCCAGATAGGTCTGTTATATGAATTATTGTATTGTTAAATGAGCTGTAGATATGAGCTACACCCCATTTTTCAAGTTTTGGGCCGCTGCTGCTCAAAACAATAACCCCCTCCCCTATTAGCTTGTAGAAGTTAATGCTAATCTTAATGGATGCTCTTTATTATTTAAAGGACTATCAAGACTGTAAGATATTTGTGATTCTTCACCACGTTGAACAAGATATCCTGGAGAGGTTACTTTTCTACCTCCAATTGATATATGCCCATGAGTTATAAGTTGTCTTGCTTGAGCAGGAGTTTTTGCTAAGCCAAGCCTATAAACAACTGTTTGAAGTCTACGTTCAAGTATATCTTCAACTTTTAAATCTAAAACATCAAGACAAGATGCCTCCTTCTCAACTAAACCAAGCCTATAAAGTTTTGAAACAAGTTCAGATTCAAGCTTTATTCTTTCTTCTGGAGGTTTACCTAGAAGGCTTCGAGCAATATGCCTATACTTACTTAACATTGTTTTTGCCTTCCAAAGCTCCCTCTTATTTCTTAACCCATAAAGACCAACAAGTTTAAGTTCCTCAGCTAGAACATCAACCTGCCATGGATGCCTAGGTGTTTTATATTTTTTTCTTGGCTTTTTAGGGTCACCCAAGCTTTAACCCCCCAAACTTATGCTCTTCTTCTACGTACACCAATAGTTGTTCCCTTTCTCCCAGTTGTTCTTGTTCTTTGACCTCTAACCTTTAAACCTAAACTATGACGTATACCTCTCCAGCATTTAATGGATTTTAAAAAGTCTATATCCATTTTCCACCTTATAGCTAAATCTGAACCATACAAATGCTTATCTAAACCAGTTTCAAAGTCTTTTTGACGGTTAAAAAGGAAGCTAGGTATCCCAAGTTTTTCAGGTTTACTTACAGCTTCCTCAATTTTTTTAACATCGTCATCTGTAAGTAAGCCAACCCTCATATTTGGATCAAAACCTAAAGCTTTAGCAATAGCATAAGCGAAATTTACTCCAACACCAACAATCTTAGCTAACCCATACATAAGCTTTTTAGATCCATCAATATCAGTTCCACAAATACGGACTATATGTCTAAAACCCTCTGAAGCCATAAACCCTAAACCACCAGCAAAATCTGAAAAAACTCACTACATTTTAAACTTTTCCCTTCCAGCTTCATCCCTACCCAATAACAGGTGCCAGCTAAAAAATCTTCATATATTCAGCTTACGTTAAACTTTTAAGTATCCTAGGTATTTCTAAGAATATCAGTTATAGTCTAAAACTGGTTTAGGTTGAGGGTTGAGGTGTAATGGCCCGCCAATTTTAAAAAACAACAAGAAAATTAAAGTTGCATATCTTGGTCCAAAAGGTACTTTTAGTGAAATAGCAACTAAACATTACTTTTCAAGTTTAAGCAATGTGAAATATATTGAAGCTCAAGCAATACCTGACATTTTTAAGCTTGTTGAGGAGGAAATAGTAGATTACGGGGTTGTTCCAGCTGAAAATTCTATTGAAGGATCAGTAAACATAACTTTAGATATGCTTTACAGATCTCCTAAAGTTAAAATTACAGGAGAAATTGTAGAAAATATTCAACATAACCTTATAGCTAAATCTAGGATAAAAAGAAAAAACTTAAAGATAATTTTATCTCATCCGCATGCTTTGGCTCAATGTAGAAGATTTATAGCTAAAAATTTTCCAAATGTTAAACTTGTTGAGGTTGAAAGTACTGCTCAAGCTGTTAAAAAGCTTAAAAATATTAGGAGAGCTGCAGCAATAGCTTCAGAATATGCTGCAAAAACTTATGGAATGAAAATTTTAGCCAGAGATATAGGAGATTACCCAAACAATTATACGAGATTTCTTGTTTTAGGTAGGAAGGATAGTAAGCCTATAGGTAGAGATAAGACATTCGTAATTTTTTCTTTAAAGGATAAGCCTGGTGCACTATTTAACTTTCTAAAACCATTTGCAAAAAGAAACATAAACTTAACAAAGATAGAGTCAAGACCATCAAAAGTTAAACCTTGGGAATATATTTTCTTCATGGAGTTTGAAGGGCATAGAAAAGATAAAAAATGTATAGAGGCTTTAAGAGAAGCTAAAAATCTATGTGAAACCTTAAAAATTTTAGGTTCATATCCAGCTTTTAAAAGCTAACTTAAAAAACCTAAAACCTCATAAACCTTTTTATATGCATTCTTAAACTTTAAATCCTTTAAAACGTAACTTTTAGATTCATTAAAAATCTCAAGAAAAGCTTTTTCATCACCCCTCAAAAGAATACTTTTAAATTTTTCAATACTCTCTACTAGCATTTTAACTATACTTATGGAAAACTTATTATTAAGCTGGATGGATGCATATAGATTTGGATCCTCAGCTAAAACTGCTTCAGCAAGAATTAATTGAAGGTTGAAGGTTGTTCCACCAAACATTTTAACCTTATTTATGTTGATATTTGAGAAGGCTAGTGTTTTAGCAAAAAGAATATTTAAAATATGGGGGAGACTTAAAGTGTAAGCCATAAGCTTATCATGAGTTTCAGCATCCTTAATAAAGATGATATTTGCACCCTCCTCACGGAAAGGTTTCAAAATAAAGTTTAAAACATTTCTACTCCTAGTAACAGGGATTACAAGAATATTTCTTCCTAGGAGATTTTTAGCGCCAGGACCAAACATTGGATGAAGACTTAAAGTATGCATACCAAGTTTTTGGGCTTTTTTAAGCACAGGTAAAACTTCCTGCTTAACTGATGCTACATCAAAAATTATTGTTCCCTTTCTTACGTATCTTACAACCTCATCAATAACTTTTGGTGTAACTTTTATTGGAACTGAAACCATAACAATATCAGTAAAACTTCCAGCATCCTTCAAGGATACAGTAAAATTTACATTAAGTTTTTTTGCGATTTTCATAGTTTTTTCTTTATTTCTCCCAAAAATTGTAACATCAAAACCTTTATCTTTAAAAAATTTAGCAAACCATTTACCTATTTTACCTGTACCACCAACAATCAAAATTTTTTTATTAAATTTCACTCAAACCACCAAACCCTAAAAATTATAAAACAGATTTTAACGTTTTTTCTAAAACTTTAAAATGATTTTCTGGTGAAAAATTTGTTTCCACGTATTCTTTAGCATTTAAACCCATTTTTCTCCTTAAATCTTCATCAGACAGAAGCTTTACAATTTTTTCTGCAAATTCATTAAGCATGTAAGGTTTAACTTTAAAACCTGTTACACCATCAACAACAATTTCTCCAGGACCATCCTCATCCCAAACAACAACAGGTTTACCATAACCCATAGCTTCAACAGGACCTAAACCAAAATCCTCATTTGGTGGAGTATAAACATATACATCTGAAAAAAGATAAAGAAGGCTTAAAGTATAATCCGAAACTTTACCAGTAAACCTTACCCTATCAGAAACTTCAAGTTTTAAAGCAAGATCCATAATCTTACTGGTGTAAGTTGAATGAAAAGCCCCTGCAACAATAAGCCAACAGTTAACCTCCCTTCTTACAAGCTTAAATATCCTTAAAAGCCAATCAAGTCTTTTATGCGGGGTATGTCTACTAACCATCAATATTACTGGATTACTTTTTTCTTCTGGTAAACCGATGCTTGAGAAAAATTTAACCTTAAGGTTTTTATCTACATCATCTGAACTTTTCCATCTATTTTTAACGGAGAAAGGGGGATAACATACTGTTGCATTAACACCATAGATTCTTTTAACCTCTTTAAGAGTTTTTACACTATTTACAAGAATTTTATCAGCCTTTAAAATTGAAGTTTTATCAGCCTTCCTAATAAAATCCAAGTTTTTACCAAAAATTTCAACAAGTTTTCTATCTAAAGTGTAACCCCAACCAAGCATTCTATCTACAGGTCTTGGGTAAAGAAATCTTAAAGGATGGTGAATATAGCATATGTAAGGTTTATTATGTCTAATACAGGTTTTATAGGCTAGCCATGGTGCAGGCTGGTGATGGCAAATCATTACATCATACTTTCCTAGAAGATTAACAATTTTTTTGGAAAAAAGAACAGTTAATGGTACTCCTATAGAGTATGAAAGCTTTATGTTAGGTACTAATTTTAAGTATTGTTTAACATTAAACTTTAAAACCTTCTCTGAGAAGCATTTTTTACTATCAACAAGAATTCCATAACAATCTACAAAGTATCCATTATTATGGAGAAGTTCAACTTGGGTTAAAACTACACGTTCAGCACCACCACTCTCAGTAAAGCTACTATGTAAGATAGCAATTTTAGCATCCTTCTTGGTAACCATGCTTAATATTAACCTTTAACTTGGAATCTTTTAACCGAAAGGATTATACATGTAAAAATAAACCTTAAAATTTCCTCAATTGTAAGCTTAGATTTACCATCCTTCCTATCAACAAAAATTATTGGTAATTCTGCAACCTTAAAACCCTCTTTTTGAACCCAAAATAAAGTTTCAACCTGGAAGTCGAATCCATTTGAACATATTTTTGAGTTTATTTTTCTAAAAACATTACTTGTGAAAACTTTGAAACCACTAGTTACATCAGAGATTGTTAACCCGCAAAGGATTTTTGCAAGCTTATTTGCAGTAAAACTTAAAAATCTCCTTTTAAGCCCCCAGCCAACAATTCCCCCACCATCAATATTTCTACTTCCAACAACAACATCAAAACCTTCCTCAATTTTCTTGAGGAAAGATGGAATATATTCAGGGTTGTGAGAAAAATCAGCATCCATTTGAATTAAAATCTTACTTTTAAGTTTATCTACAGCAAAATTAAAACCATCTTTATAGGCTGAGCCTAAACCCATCTTACTGTTTCTACAGATGACATATACCCTACTATTATTTTTTGAAATTTCTTTAACAAGTTTACCTGTACCATCAGGAGAGTTATCATCAACAACAACTATAAAACCATCTATGTTACGCATCCTAAAAATATTCATAATTTTATTAATAAGTGAAACAATGTTTTTACTTTCATTGTAAGTTGGGATAACTACACAAATTCTTTCCCCGTTCTCATTATCAACCTTACTTTTCAACCCTCAACACGGGGAGTATAAAAGAGGAAGATTAAAAATTGTTTAAGTTTAACAGGTTTAGAAGTATCTTGCTATTTCTCTTCCAAATATTATGCGTGCAATAGCGTTTTTCTGAATTTCTTTTGTTCCTTCAACAAGCTCAAGCATTTTAGCAAATTTGTACCATCTGGAAACATCTTCTTCTGCGAAGTATCCTAGTCCTC
>CAZMUQ010000047.1:0-7402 GCA_964569845.1 uncultured Candidatus Bathyarchaeia archaeon | reverse complement strand
CCTGTTAAAAGTTTTAGTTTAAGGTTTAGGAGTCCATGCTTTTTTAGGCGTACACCTCAAGCTATGCTTAAAGCTTACCCTTCAAGGTTTGGTAGAGGTTTTAGTCTAGCTAAATCTCAGTTTAGGTTTCATCCTTTACCTGAACCTATTTTGCTTGCTAGAAGTTTGGCTAGGCTTTGGAGGGCTTTTTATGGTGGAGGTTTAAAGCTTGAAAGTTTTCTTGGCTGGGTTGAAGCTGGAGGTTTAGTTGTTTCAGGTTTTCCTGGTGGGATTAAAACTGTTAGGGTTTATGAGCATCCTACCAGTAATAAGTGGGTTTCAGGTTTTATAGGTAAAGTTCACTTTAACCTTCCAGGAGACCTTTACGATAAAAGTTGCGCTAAAACCTTGGATACTCTTCTAAGGTTTGGTGAGTATTCTCATGTTGGTGGCGGCCGAACTGCAGGGTTTGGGATGGTAGAATATAGGCCTTTAGAGTATGAAGATTAAAAACTTTAAGCTACCTTCAACCCTTTACTGGAAAATTGATGGTTAGCTTTCTACTAAAGTTTTTTATGTTTAACTTGAGGTTTTTATGTTGATTAGGGATGATAAAAGATATTTGCTGGATGAGTATTTTAGAGCTTTCTAAGGCTATTTATGATGGGAAGCTTTCACCTGTTAAGGTTGTTGAAGCTATAGTTAACCAGGTTAAAAAGGTTAACCCTGAGTTAAATGCTGTTGTAACTTTGAATAACAATGTTTTTAGGGAAGCTGAAGAAGCTGAAAAAGCTGTGGAAAAGGGTGAAGTTAAACCTTTACCGGGTATACCTTTAACAATCAAAGACAATATTCAAACTAAGGGTATTAGAACAACCTATGGTTCTAAATTGTTTGAACATTACATTCCTAGTGAAGATGCTATTGTTGTAGAGAGGTTAAAAAATGCTGGAGCAATAATCCTTGGAAAAACAAATTTACCAGAGTTTGGCTTAATAGCAATCACAGATAACCCCCTATTTGGTGTTACAAAAAATCCTTGGAATAAAACAAGAACACCTGGAGGTTCAAGTGGAGGTTCAGCTGCTGCTGTAGCTACTGGTATGGGGCCAGCTTCAATTGGAAATGATGGTGGAGGGTCAATAAGAATTCCTGCAGCTTTTTGTGGTGTTTACGGTTTTAAGCCTTCTACTGGACGTGTTCCTTCTTACCCTTCTCTACCAATTTTTCAAGGTCTTCATACAGATGGTGTACTATCAAGAACCGTTGAAGATGCAGCCTTAATAATGAATATAATAGCAGGACCTGATGATAGAGATAGGCTTTCTCTAAACTTTAGGGAGAAACTAGATTTCCTTAAAAATTTAGATAAAAGTGTTGAAGGAAAAAAGTTTGCTTTTTCTTCTGATTTAGGTTATGCTATAGTGGAACCTGAGGTTAAAGATATAGTGGAAAAAGCTGCTTTTTCTTTTTGTAAAGCTGGTTGTGATGTTGAAGAGGTTAAGATAAGTTTACCAAAAATAGATGAAGAACTTATTATTAAGGTTGTTTCTGAAACTTTAACTTTTATAGAAGTTGAGGGTATGCTGGATAGGTGGAAAAATTGTGCTTATCCAGCATACTTAAGCTTTTTACAGTATGGTGAATCAATATCAGTTAAAGATTACATTAAGGTTGAAGTAAAAAGAAATCAGCTGTGGAATAAAATTAGAAAAATATTTAAAAAATATGATTTTCTTCTAACACCTACAACAGCAATTCCCCCATTTAAAATTGAAGAGGGTTTAGGTCCAACAAAAATTAATGGAAGAAATGTAGGTTTTATTGATTGGATGCCTTTTACATACCCGTTTAACTTTACAGGACAACCTGCAGCTTCCATACCTTGCGGGTTTACAAAGGAAGGTCTTCCAGTAGGTCTTCAAATCGTCGGAAGGTATGGTGATGATTTAGGTGTTCTACAAGCATCAAAAGCCTTTGAAAAGATTTCTCCTTGGCAAGATAAAAAACCATTAATCTAAGTTTAACCTTCTAAAGAATTAAGGTTAAGAATAGTAGTTACAAGAAAAATTATTCAGAAACCTCTCTAAACAATTCTTCAAAATGCTCAAGAACGTCTGATGTAACCTCTTCTATATGTTTTTGAAGCCAACTTTTTGGCTGTTTCCGTTTTTCAAGTCTTTGAATGTGTAATGCACAAAGGTTTGCTTTTAACGTAACTAAACCTAAAAGTTTATCATCTTCTGTAACCAGAATTCTTCTAACATTTTTTTCAACCATAATTTTTAATGCATCTTTTAATGGTGTATCTGGTGAAACTTTTATGATGGGTGAGGACATAACATCTTTAAGCTTTATTTCGCTGGGGTTATGTTCCCTTAAGATAACCTTGTAAACTATATCCTTCTCGGTTATTACACCTACAGGTTTTCCATCTTCTGTTACAATAACGGTTCCAGTCTTATTTTCATCCATACATTTAACAGCATCCAGGATTGTTTTATCAGCATCCATTGCACAGTAAGATTTACCTAGAAAATCTTTAACAGGCCTATCAAGCGGATTTTTTCTCATTAAACTTCACCCGAAAAATCTTGGTATCTTAAGACCAATTAGACTTTAATTGTTAAAGCTAATTTTAAGTATTACTATACCCCCTACTTATTCATTAAAACAATCTGTGGAGGGAATTTTTATGCCTCTAAGAACACCTCAACAGTATATTGAAGCACTTAAAAAAATGAAGCCAAATATCTATGTTAATGGAGAGTTAATAGGTAGGAATGACCCTAGACTTAAACCAGGCATAAATGTTATTGCTAAAACTTATGAGCTTGCTCAAAAACCTGAGTATCAAAGTCTTCTCCTAGCAACCTCTCATCTTACAGGTGAAAAAATTAATAGATTTACCCATATAAATAGAAGCCAAGAAGATTTGTTAAAAAAGCAGGAGATGATTCGTAAGCTATGCCATGTCACCGGTGGATGTATTCAACGTTGTATGGGTTGTGATGCAATAAATGCTCTTTCAGTTGTAACTTACGAGGTTGACAAAAAATATGGAACTAGCTACTATGAAAACTTTGTAAAGTTCTTAAGATATTTTCAAGAAAATGACCTATGTGCAGCAGCTGCTCAAACAGATGTTAAAGGTAATAGGGTTTTAAGACCTCATCAACAAGCAGACCCAGACCTTTACTTACATATTGTTGAAAAAAGGGATGATGGCATAGTTGTTAGAGGGGCAAAAAATCATATCACTATGGCCTCTTATGCAGATGAAATCATAGTTCTACCTACAAGAGCTATGACAGAGAAAGATAAAAATTGGGCTGTTTCTTTCGCGGTTCCAGGAGATTGGGAAGGTGTTAAGCATGTTGTACGTGTAACAGCGTTAAGACCTAGGGAAAAGCTACATGCCCCTATTGGAGAATTTGGTGTTGGAGATTCTTTTCTAATATTTGATGATGTTTTTGTTCCATGGGAAAGAGTTTTTCTTTGTGGTGAATGGGAATTTGCTGGTCTTCTTGCCCATCATTTTGCTAATTACCATAGACATAGCTATACTGGATGTAAACCTGCAGTTACAGATATAATGCTTGGCTCTGCAGCACTTGTAGCAGAATATAATGGTATTGAAGGGCGTCCACATGTAAGAACTAGACTTGTTGAAATGGCTTGCCTTGCTGAGCTTGTATATGCTGCAGGTATTGCATCTGCTGTTAAATCAACAATTTCAGATTCAGGTACATGCGTACCAGATATGGTATTTACTAATGCTGGAAGACGCCATGCTGGAGTAAACATTTATCACGAGTTTGATGTGGTAGCAGAACTTGCAGGAGGCCTTCCTGCAACATTACCATTTGAAAGAGACTTCTATAATCCTGATGTTGGACCATTACTTGAAAAATATATTATGAGGAAAGAGGATATATCTGCTGAAAAGCAGCATAGATGCTTCCGATTCCTTTCAGATATTCTTTGCTCAGCATTAGCTGGAGTAAATCAAATTGCAGGAGTTCATGGTGGAGGTTCACCAATAATGGAAGAAATCATAATATCTCAAATCTACGATTTTGAAGAAAGAAAAAACATTGTTAAAAAGCTTGCAGGAATAGAAGATTAAGCAAAAATCTTTATTCTTTTTTCCTCTATGATGAAAAATTTAGAAGAAAATAAACTAATGATCCCTAAATGGTTTAGTTTGCCTAAAGCTAGAAAGATTCAACAAGAATTTGCTAAAAAAGTTGTGATTAAAGAAATTTCCCTTAAAAATGTTAAAACTATTTGTGGGTTTGATGTAGCTTACAAAGGTGAGGATGCTTATGTTTCTGCTATTATTTTAAAATTTGAAGATCTAAGTATGCTTGAATTTAATGTTTTAAAATTGCCTGTTAAATTTCCCTATATTCCAACATTACTATCTTTTCGTGAAGCACCCTTAATTTTTAAAGCTTTTAGCTTACTTAAAATTAAGCCTGATGTGTTGATGGTTGAAGGGCATGGTTTAGCTCACCCATATGGTTGCGGTTTAGCAACTCATGTTGGTATTGTTTTGAAGCTTCCAACTATAGGTATTGCTAAAAAACTTTTATGCGGTTTTGAAGGTAAGTTTATGGATGGTAAAGCTAAGGTAATCTATAATGGTAGAGTTGTTGGTTATGCTGTTAAGGTAAAGAGTGAAAGCAAGCCAATATATGTTAGTGTTGGAAACATGTTAACACTTGAAGATGCATTAAAAATTACATGCAAATGTTTCAAGGGTGGTAGGCTTCCTGAGCCTTTAAGATTAGCACATATTTATGCAGAAAAGTATAAGAGAAAAAATTTAAAGGAGAGAGTATAAACTTGGGTAAGAAAGAATATTACTGGCTTCCTCTCATAAAAATTGCTCAACTTGGAGGTGTAAAAAAACCTATTTTTACTTCAACAAAAAAACTTTCCCTTGAACTTGGCTGCTCTCAGCAAACAACTTCCAGAATTTTAAGACAACTTTCAAGTAAAGGATTTATTGAGAGGAAGGTTAATTTTCGTGGAGAATATTTGAAGTTAACTGATAAAGGTTTGGAGGAGCTTAAAAATCTTTACACAACAATTCACTCAATACTTCATGCAAAAAAGCCTGAATTTTTAACTGTTAAGGGTAAAGTTTTTTCAGGGCTTGGGGAAGGAGCATATTACGTTACACGTGAAGGTTACATGGTGCAGTTTATACGTAAGCTTGGCTTTAAACCCTATCCTGGTACATTAAATCTTAAACTTTTAAGTCAACAAGACATCTTAGCTAGAAAAGAATTGGAAAAGCTTGAAGGAATAACTATTGATGGTTTTAGTGATGGACAAAGAACATATGGTATGTTAAAATGTTACCCATCTATTGTGGGTGATAAAGTTAAAGGGGCAGTCTTACTTATCCAGAGAACTCACTACAATTCATCTGTTTTAGAGGTTATAGCACCAGCATGCCTAAGAGAAAAACTTAACCTAAAAGATGGTGATGTTGTAAAATTAAAAGTCTTCATCTAGCATAATATACCTGGTGGGAAGGAAAATTTGTTTAGTAGGATTGAAGTTAAACATTTAATTATAGCTTGGATAATTTTAGGTTTCTGCTTTTCCTTAAGCTGGCTATTTAGCTACCCAAAAATATTTCTTCTAATGTTTATTATCTCCCTTATAGCTGTTGGTTCTGGATTTATTTTTCATGAATTAGCCCACAAGTTTGTAGCTTTAAAGCTTGATTGCTGGGCTGAATTTAGAATGTGGGGTTGGGGTTTAATTATGGCTTTAGCTTTTGCTTTAATGTCTGGTGGTGGAATAATTTTTGCAGCTCCAGGTGCAGTTTACATTACACCTAAATACATTTGGCGTTTAGAAATTGATAGAAGAGGAAATGGTTTAATAGCTTTAGCAGGCCCTCTAACAAATATCCTATTAGCTTTTATCTTTCTCCTAGCCTATCAGGAATTTAGCGGGATACTTGGAATTTTAGGTTTAATTGGTTTTAGAATTAATCTTTGGCTTGCAGCTTTTAACTTAATACCATTTATGGGTTTAGATGGTAGTAAAGTTTTTCTTTGGAATCCTTTATTTTGGGCTTTAATCACAGTTCCAGTATGGATTTACACTGCCTACAACTTTTTTATTTAAATCTCTAGTACTGTTCTTGCTACAAGGTTTTTCTGAATTTCTGACGTTCCTTCTGTTATTGTTAGAATTCTTGCTTCTCGGTAGTACCTTTCAACATCATATTCAGCTATATATCCGTATCCTCCAAATATTTGGAGAGCTTCATTTACAGCTTCTAAAGCTGCATGTGAAGCATAATATTTAGCTATTGAGGAAAGAAAACCTAGTGTTCTTTCATCTTTACCAGTATCAACAGCATGAGCTGCTCTATACGTTAAAAGTTTTGCAGCCTCTATTTTAACAATAACATCTGCAATTTTATGCTGAATAGCTTGAAAATCTGCAACTTTTCTTCCAAAAACCACTCTCTCCTTACCATACTTTATTGCACGTTCAATTGCACATTGAGCTAAACCTAAAGCTCTAGCAGCACTCTTCAAAATTCTTGTTCTATTAAGCATTGCTAAGGTTTGATAAAAACCTCTTCCCTCCTCTCCAAGTAAAGCTTCTAATGGTATACGTACATCATTAAATGATAGTTCTGCTGTTGGTGCTAATCTACTTCCCATTTTACCTTCAATCTTTAAAGCTTCAAAACCTTCAAGACCTTTAGGTTCAACTATAAAAACACTTTGACCTCTATAGGTTGGGGTAGCATTAGGATTTGTTTGGCATAGCACAATAATAAAGTCTGCTATTGTTCCATTAGTAATGAAAGTTTTTGTACCATTAATAATCCACCAGTTTCCTTCTTTTTTTGCTGTTGTTTCAACAAAAGTTATGTCGCTTCCATGGTTTGGCTCTGTTAAAGCTGCAGCTGAAACAGATCCTCCGCTTGTAACTTTTGGAAGATATTTCTTTTTTTGCTCCTCAGACCCGAAAAGGTTAATCATGTCACAACCAAAATCTGATGTAGCTATTACTGCTCCAAGCGTATATTCAACTCTACAAAGTTCTTCAACAACAAGAGTAGCTTCAAGTAGCCCATAACCTTGTCCACCATATTCTTCTGGGTAGTGTACTCCTATAAATCCAAGTTTTGCTGCTTTACGGATAATTTCCCATGGAAAAATTTCTTCCCTATCACATTTTAATGCTAACTCTCTATCAAATTCTTTCTCAGCAAACTCACGGGCTGCTTTCCTAATTTCTTTCTGTTCCTCGGTTAATTCAAAATTCAAGAGGCTTTCCTCCTAAAATTTTAATGTAGCTTAGTTTAGTCTTTGAATTATTCTAAAATTTTGCTTATAAAAGTTATCCGTAAAAGATGTCAAATTAAGTATTAATTAAG
>CAZMUQ010000046.1:2180-7420 GCA_964569845.1 uncultured Candidatus Bathyarchaeia archaeon | reverse complement strand
TGGCTACACCAGCACTATTAAATTTCTATTCGGTTCTGTTGTATCTTTGGGGTTTAGATGCAACTTCCCCTCTTTTGCTTACCCACCTTATCCTCATCGCCTATAAGGCTTGTTAGGGGCGGGTTCACAGCTACATTTGAGGGGCGTTCAAGGGTGAACCACACCCTCACATTTGAAGTCTGCACAATAAAAGTAGAATGATGATGTATTTAAATATTCGAGTCCCGAAAATTCATCAGAAACTTCTATTCAAAACTTTTAAAGATTTTCTTACTACAAATTAAAAGAGGAAAGGTAAACTAAACTGGAAATTTTAGTTTAAATAATGCTTAATTAAGCTTAAACTTTACTTTTAATATTGAGGGTTGCTTAATGCAGATTTCAGATTTACTCTTAACTAGACCATCAATACGCTGGGATGACCAATTACTTTTAGCCTTAAATATTTTAGGTGGAAAACATACTCCCTACAGGGTTGTAGTTATTGATGAAAAATCCAGAATTAAGGGAGTAATAAGTGGACGTAGAATACTTGAGGTTTTACTTGGAAGACGTGGTGAAGCTTTAAGGGTTAAAAAAGGGATAAAGGGTATTTTAAAGGAGCCTGTTAGCCTTTTTTTGGATGAAGCAAGAAATATTTTCCCTGAAAATTCTACACCTAAAACAATTTTGCAGTATATGGCCGAGAATAATATTGGATACGTTCTTATAGTAGATGATAATGGTATGTTTAAAGGTGTTATTGATGAAATCTCAATTTTAAATAAACTTAAAAATAAAGTTTTTAGTTTAAAAGTTAAGGATATTATGAAGCATCCATTGGTTACAGTTTCTCCGGAAAATACCTTATTTGAAGCTGCAAATTTGATGGTTGATTTCCGTATTAGGCGTGTATGTGTAATAGAGAATGATATTATGGTTGGTATCCTAACGGTTACGGATATCTTAAACCATATCCTGATTAAAGAAAAGTATTTAGAACTTTTAATTTATGATGTCGACGTTAAAGAAGTTTTAAATGACAAAGTTGAGAATGTAATGAGTACAGATGTTATATCTGTAGACCCTGAAAACGATTTAGGTGAAGCTGTTGATAAAATTGTCAAATATAATGTAAGTTGTTTACCTGTTTCCATTAAGCGTAGATTACTAGGTGTATTATGTAGAATTGACATGGTAACAAGTCTTGTTAAAATTAAAGGTGCTTCAGATATACTTAACATGATGCATGGGTAATTAAGGTGAAAACTCCAGTTACAAGGCAAGTTAGTGATTATGAACCTATAGTTGGTAAAGATGAAGTTAAAAGTATAATTGAGTTAGCTGAAAGAGTTAAAGGTGCAAAGGTTATACACGTAAATGCAACTCCATATGGAGGAGGAGTTGCGGAAATTCTTAAAAGTATTATACCTTTAGCTCAGTCAGTTGGTTTAAATGCTAAATGGCAGGTTTTACAAGCAAATTCCGACTTCTTTATTATAACAAAAAAGCTTCACAATGCTTTACAAGGGGATACCTCTATTGAGTTAACTAAGGATATGCAAGATACATACCTTAAAGTTAATAGTTTAAATGCTGAGCTTCTTGACCTCGATGGAGATGTTGTTATGATTCATGATCCTCAACCTCTCCCCCTTATAAATTACAGGAAAAGCGGAAAATGGGTTTGGAGATGCCATATTGATACTTCAAGCCCAAACGAACAGGTTTGGAGTTTCTTAAAGTATTTTGTTGAAAAATATGATGCACTTGTATTTTCAAGAGAAACATACGTTCCTTATGATGTTAGAGGAGTTAAAATTTTTATTAGGTATCCGTCAATAGATCCATTATCAAATAAAAATAAACCTTTACGCCAAACAGAAATTTTAGAAATTCTTGAAAAATTTGGTTTAGATCCAGATAGACCAATTATAGGGCAAGTTGCACGTTTTGATCCTTGGAAAAATCCTTTGGGGGTTATAGATGTTTACCGAAAAGTTAAGGAGAAAATACCTGATATTCAGCTTACACTAATAGGTTCTTTTGCTCATGATGATCCTGAAGGAGTAGACTGGTATAATAAAACTGTTAATTATGCTAAGAAGTTTAGGGATATCTATGTGTTAACAAATCTGGATGGTGTTGGTGATGTTGAAGTTAATGCTTTTCAGAGATCCTTTAATGTAGCTTTACAGCTTTCAATTAGGGAGGGTTTTGGGTTAGCTGTTACTGAAGCTTTATGGAAGGGAATACCTGTTGTTGCAACTAGGGTTGGAGGTATACCTTTACAGGTGATTGATGGAGTTACAGGTTTTCTTGTAGATACATTAGATGAGGCTGCTGAAAGAATCGTTCTTCTAATTAGAAGACAGTGGCTTGCTAGAGAACTAGGACAAGCTGGTATGGAGCATGTAAGAAGAAACTTCCTAATAACTAAGGACTTAAAAGATTATCTTAGGATACACATAGAACTTGTTGGAGGATAAATTTTTAATGTTATTTATAGTTTTCAAGAATACCTTCAAAAAGTAGTTTTAAACGTATTGCAGCTGCTGAGATGCTACATTGCTTAGATGTTTCATAGCCTATTTCACCCATTTTTAAGGCTTCATCCTTATGTTTTAAAAGATAAGTTATTTTCTCAGCAAGTTCTTTGGAGTTTTTAGGTTCATGGGTTAAACCATTAACATTTTCAACTACAAGCTCGGAAACACCTGCACCTCTACTTACAATAACAGGTTTCATGTAGGTCCAAGCTTCTACAACTGTTAAACCAAAACCTTCCATAATTGATGGAAGTAAAACAATGTCAGCTCTAGTGTAAAGACATTTTAATTCTTCATCATTAACATAACCAAGAAACTTTACAGAATCATCTACCCTGAGCCTTCTAGCTAATCCTATTAACTCTCTTCTCCAACTTTCCCCTTTACTATGCCCTAAACTGCTACTTGTAAAGCTTCCATCTCCAACTAGTAAAAGTTTAACATTTGGATTCTTCCTTTTAACAATAGAAAAAGCCTCTATAGCAGTATCCTGCCCCTTAACAACATCCATTCTTGCAACAACAAGAATAATTTCATCGTCAACATGAATATCAAATTTTGACAAAGTTTTATCTAACTCTGATTCACTAACTTTATTCCACTTTTCAACATCAATATAAGGGTATATCTGGTAAGCTTTTCCATGATAGCCTGCATTAATTAAGCCTTCAAGGTCTCTTTTTGTACTTACAATTACTGCATCATAACTTTCCATACTTTTTATAATAAAATTTCTCAGCTTTGGAGAAACAGTATCAAGTTTAACAGGTATATGCCAACGAAAAACAGTAGGAGCTGAAGGACCTATCATACTTCCAACTTGAAGCTGCTGAAAATCATGGATCCAAAAAATATCTACATTTGGTAGAAGGTTTAACATTTTTTGAGCACAAAGCCAATTATAGTTTGCATAAGCTTCATATTCCTCAGTTTTCATACTTGCCTTTCCTAATCCATGAATTTCTCGCCATATTTCCTCCTTAAAGTTAGTATAGCGTGGAACGTAAGCGCTAGGTAGCTGAATATTGTAGATGTGTATCCCATCATACAAAACTTCTGGAGGGGCATTTGGATTTAGAGAAACCCACTTTGCGGAGGAAAGAAAATCATCAACCATAAATCTGCGAAGCATAGAGTAAACCATGATAGCAACTCCACCAGGTGTAAAATCGTAGTCTTCACCTTTTTCAAGATTTTCTAAATTTATAGGTTCATTAAGATAACCATACTTCTCAAGCAATTCTTCATAATTTAATTTAAACCTAATTAAAGGTGTTTGAGTATTAACACAAAGGTTAATTTGATGCAAGTTTCCTCAATAGTAAATTTCTCATTCATGGGTAAAGTATTTTTCCTAAAAAATTAGCAAAAAGCTACCTTAAAATTATAAATGTAAGAGATTCCTTTAGTAGTTTACTGTAATTATGTCCCCAAAATACCTTTACGATCATTGGTTTAAAATTGAAGCAAACTTAAGAAGAACTTCAAAAATTTTTTTAATGCTAGATTATGATGGAACAATCACACCTATAGTTAAAAAGCCTGAATTGGCTGTACTTAAACCTAAAACAAGAAAAATTCTTAAAAAGATTGTTTTAAATAAGGAAAAGTTTAAAGTTGCTATTATTAGTGGGCGAAGTATAAAACAGCTTAAAAAATTGGTTAGTTTAAGTGGATTATATTACGTTGGGGTTCATGGATTAGAGATTAGAGGACCAAGGTTAAATTTTACTCATAAAGATGCAGCTAAATTTAAACCTTTACTTGTAAAGTTACGCGGAGAAATAGCTAAAGATTTAGGGAAGATTAGTGGGGTTTTAATTGAAAATAAAGGTTTATCTATTGCTATTCATTATCGTTTAACACCCAAGAAGAATTTACCCTTTATATTTAAGAGCATTTTTAAAATTCAGGCTAGATATGAAAGCTTAAAGCTTTTAAGGGGTAAAAAAGTTTTTGAAGTTCTTCCACAAGTGGAATGGGATAAAGGTAGTGCAGCATTATTTTTGCTGAAAAAACATGGTTCTAATTTTACACCCATTTATTTTGGTGATGATAAAACTGATGAAAACGTGTTTAAAGTTTTTAGAGGTAAAGGTTTAACCATCGTTGTAGGTAAAAGAAGAAATTCCTTAGCTGAGTATTATGTTAAAAACATTAGTGAAGTTCAAAAATTTCTGCAAAAACTTTTAGTTTTACCCTAAGCTTTGTTCAAAAATTTTTATATCTTTTTTCCTATATACCCATTTCACACCTTTCCCCTTTTTCCTTTTTTTCTTACTTCTTTCTAAAACCCCTATAGCTGTTAACTGCTCTAATATTGGTCTTACATGCTGTAAATCTTTTGGATGCCAACATCTACGCATAAGCTCATTAGCAACATCACCAGCCGTTTTTTCTTCATCAAAAAACCCTTCCTTAGCAAGCATGATAATTCTTCCTAAAAGTTCATCCTCGCTAATTCTTATGTCTAAAGGTTTTTTCTCCAAAATTATTCTTGGAACCTCAATACTAACTCTAATTTCATCTTTTCTAACAACTTTTTCTAAAGAATCTAATCTACACTCCAAATTTTCGATTTTTAACTCTAACTCTTTAATTTTTTCAGCAATCCTTTCAAGCTCCATAAATATAAGGTTTAAGAAACATCTAGTAATATTGTTTTTCTTAAAACATAGGGGTGAAAGGAAGATATTGGGGATATTACAGAAT
>CAZMUQ010000046.1:0-2080 GCA_964569845.1 uncultured Candidatus Bathyarchaeia archaeon | reverse complement strand
ACATATTTAATTGACTTAAGCAATGGTGAAGATTTTTGCTAAACAATGAATAAAAGTGTTTAGCAAATTTGAATTAAAGTTCTTTAAAATTCTCTAACATTTAAGATTAAGTTAAGATTAGAGAGTTTTTTAATAACTTCACTTTTTACATAGTTAAAACTTTTTAAGACTGCGTTCTCTCCACCAAATACTTCTTTGAAAATTTTTTCACCAGCGGTATCATCATCTTTAACCATAATTATTGCAGAGTTTTTTGGTATGGCAATATTTTCTAAAAGTTTGTCAGAATCTCCATCAATAATGCCTAAAACTGGTGTTTGAAACCTATATAAAATATCCATAACAATTGTAGTTGTATCATCACCAATAACAACTACACCTTCAGCTTTAGGCGCAAAATTGTAAACTTCGTAAGCATTATGGTTTAAGAAGAAAACACCTCTTCTTGTTGCTTGTACATCGATAAGTCTTGGAGTTTTGTAAGTAAATCTTAAATTTCTTCTAGCATCAACACTTACTTTTTCAATGCTTACTTTTCCAAGTTTAGCTAGCCTGCTAAGACTATTCTTTTTAAGTTTTACACCTAAAACATCCGTGATAAAACCATTCTCCTCAACAATTATAACATCTTCTGATACTGCTTCACCAACTATTATCTTATTAACCATCACATAATCTCCAATATCAACCCCTAAAATACGGCGAAACTTTTTTCCATCTTTGCTCCAAATTATTTGATGAGGAAATTTTGGAGGCTTCTTAAATTTTAACCCTAAACTTTCAGAAAGTAGCTTAGCTAAATCATTAAGCTTACAGCTCCAAGCTACTACAATACCGCTATTTGTTTCCACCTCAACAACGTTTTCTAGGTTTAAGTTTCTAATTAAATGCCAACAGTTTGCATGACTTTTTTTAGGCGAAAATGCATGAGTAGCTATAATTATTGCATTAACTTTGCTTGAAATTTCAGGTAAAAATTGAGAAGGTTTTCTTTCCTCATATTTAACCTTATCTTCCATAAAGTTATCAGTTAAAGCTGTTCTACTCATCGTACCATAGGTTAAAGCTAAAACTTCAAAATTTTTATCCCTTAAAACATTAAGGATTTTATCAGCCCAACCAGTATCAAATATTTCTGGCATGTGGAAAATTACAGCAATACGCATCAACATACACCACC
This sequence comes from uncultured Candidatus Bathyarchaeia archaeon, assembly GCA_964569845.1. Lineage (GTDB taxonomy): Archaea > Thermoproteota > Bathyarchaeia > Hecatellales > Hecatellaceae > CAZMUQ01. The sequence continues at coordinate 900 of CAZMUQ010000046.1, read as the reverse complement.
CTACTTAAGCTATCTTTTAGCATAGTTTTCGCGTGAGATTACAGTTTTTAATTGTAAAAGGAAGCTCTAAAGCTAATATGTATGGTATATAAGGCTAAAATGTTTATGAAAAAATATGCCATCATAACAACTATTAACACCTTTCTCCTCTAAGAACTTTGCTTTATAAAGCATACCCTAATGTTACGTGACATGGTAAGAGTAAAAAAATCATGACCTCTCAAAAAGCTAACCTTACTTAGTTAATATCGCATAAACATCAATCTAGACTTGTATAGTATAGTTTGTAATTACCCTACAATCCCGTAGTCTGCAAAATAGTATCAATAGTCTTTAATAGTATGTTGTTCTTAGAATACCATTAGCTGAGTATTTCTTCTATAACTTCTATGTCGCTTTCATGAGGCATAGGAATTCCTGTAACTTTTGATGCTCTCTCTGTTAAGGCTACAAGGTCTTTTCTGCTTATCAGGTTTAATTTAAATTTTCTTGAACCAGCCAAAAGTTGCTGAAGGCTTACACCAATTTTGTCATAGAGGTAACTGTACAAACCAACAGCACCCCAAGGTACCTCCTTAAATCTTTCACCAAGTTTGGCTTTTAAGTCTGTGATACAACGGAAAAACTTTTCAGGCGTGTCGCCATAATCTTTAGCAAAGCTTGCAGGCAGTCTACCTTTTTCAGCTAATTCTACAAAGTAGTTTGCTTTCATAACTGCAGTTAATGGTGCTCTACCCATAACAACACCTTTAACAAGAGGGCCGTCACCAAAGTTGCTAAGAGCTATAGCCTTGTAGATTTGGGTTTCCTCTATAAAGCCTCCAGCCATAACCAAGTCAGGCACGTATTTTCCCTTCTTTTTAAGTATTTGAGCACATTTTAAAACTATTGTTTCAAGGT
>CAZMUQ010000045.1:0-7452 GCA_964569845.1 uncultured Candidatus Bathyarchaeia archaeon | reverse complement strand
TAGTAGAGATGAGATTAGGAAACTTAGGGAGAAAAATGTCATAAGCTAAAATATGCAGGCTAATAAGCTAATTATGCGGAATACAAAGGTTTTACCAGTTTTGATCATTCCTTAAAAATTTTCGGTAACTATGATAATGTTACCAAGAAGTGTGCAAACTTTTATGCTATTTTAACAGATTTTTCTACTATGCAACCTTTAACGGGCTTAAGAGTTCTAGATTTAACAAGGGAGTTTCCATCCTACCCTACTATTCTTGCTGATTTTGGTGCCGAAGTTATTAAGGTAGAAGAGCCGTCAAGCGGCGACCCTGGAAGATACACGCCGCCATTAGTTGATGGTGAAAGTGTATTCTTCTTAACTCATCAGCGAAATAAGAAAAGTATAGGTTTAAATTTAAAGTCTAAGGAAGGTTTAGAAATATTTTATAAGCTTGTTAAGATATCAGATGTTGTTATTGAAAATTTTAGGCCAGGAGTTACCAAACGCTTACATATAGATTATGATACTGTTAAAAATTACAATCCAAGGATAATTTATTGTTCAATTTCCGGTTTTGGCCATAATAGCCCATACAGTAGTATGCCAAGCCATGATTTAAATTATCAAGCAATGTCAAGTATATTGTGGTTAACCAAAGTTGATGACAAAATAGCTTTACCAGCTGTAAACCTTTCAGCAATGACAACATACCTCTACGCGACAATAGCAATTCTTATAGCATTAATTAATAGGGAAAAAACCGGTGAGGGTCAATACATGGACATATCATTCCTAGATTCAACAGTATCCCTTCTTAGCTTACCAGCATCTTTAACATTTTTTGGTTTCGATATTAACAATCTTCCAGTTAGAAAACTACCTTACTATGGTATTTTTAAAACTAAGGATGAAAGATACATTTGTCTTGGAATACTCTATGAAGAACATTTCTGGAGAAAGTTCTGTAAAATGTTTGGCAGGGAAGATTTAGCTAAACATTTAATACCATCAAAAGAAAAAAGTGTTGAAATTAAGCAGTTTCTTAAAGAACTATTTAAAACTAAAAGTAGAGATGAATGGTTTAAAATTCTTAGAAATGCGGGAATACCATGCAGTCCAGTATACTCTATAGAAGAAGTTTTCCAAGACCCCCATGTAAAATATAGAGGCTTAATATTGGAAGTGGAACATTCAAAACTTGGAAAAATTAAGCAATTAAATGTTCCAATCAAATTTTCAAGCATTAAAGGAAAAGTTAACCTGCCACCACCAAAACTTGGAGAACATACAGATGAAATTCTACATTTTTTAGGGTATAGTAGAGATGAGATTAGGAAACTTAGGGAGAAAAATGTCATAAGCTAAAATATGTAGGTAAGATGGGAAAAGGGGAAATAGAGGAAAAGCTTAATAAAGCATTAAAGCTAAGAGTTAATTCAGCATCAAAAAAATATAGAAAAAAGTTAACTAAACCTTAATTTTTACTTAATTTTGGAGGGATTTAAATTGTCTAGTGGAAGAAAAAGAGTTATTAGGCGTTTAGAGGCTATGAGGCCTCTTAGGGCTAAGGTTGACCAGTCTTATATGGATAGTGTTAAGGCTATGCAGGAGGGTAAACCTGTAGCTTGGTGCATGTTTAATGTGTGGATTGGTGATGTTGTTCTTAAGGCTATGGATGTTGTTGCTGTTTATCCTGAAAATTATGGTGCTGTTTGTGCAGCATTTGGTGTAGCAGAAAAATATCTAAACCTAGCAGATTCAGATGGAATACCAAGCCACGTATGTGGCTATAGTAGAAATTGCTTAGGCTACACTATAAGGATGATGAAAGAGCTTAAGGGGCAAATCCCCCCTGAAGCACCTTTAGGTGGTATGGGTAAACCAGTTTTACTTTTAGCATCTTCAACAGCATGTGACCCAAGATACAAATGGTTCCAATTATTGGGTAGATATATGGATGTGCCTATATGGACATTGGATACGCCACTTCCCTCAACAATTGAGCATATTATGGATGAAAAGTACTGTGAGAGACTCATTATGTTTGTAACTAAAGATTTAAAAGAATTTGTAAAGTTTTTAGAGAGACTTCTTGGTAAGAAGATGGATTGGGCTAAGCTTGATGAAATTGTTAATGCAACGATAGAAATGCATAAGGTTTGGTTTGAAATTAATGAGTTAAGAAAAGCTGTACCCTGCCCAATGCATTCAAGAGACTTCTGGTCTAGTATGCCTCCAGCAATTTTTCTACTTGGAAACCCTAAAGAATCGGTAAAGCTTTATCAAGACTTGTATAAGGAGGTTAAGTATAGGGTTGATAATGGTATAGGTGCAATTCCAGAAGAAAAGTATAGATTAATGTTTAGTGAGATTCCACCATGGCATAGCCTAGGATTTTTTGAAGACCTTGCAGAGAGAGGGTGGAACTTTGTAGTTGAGAGTGTAAGTTACCATCCACCAATACCACTAGAAGGCTTAGAAAAAGTTGAAGACCCATTAGAACGTATCGTCCGCCACTTTTACCAATCTTTTGTTTTAGGCTATGTTAGGGAGGCTATAAAAAAGGGAATAAAATGCCAATCATTTTCAGCACCATATCTTATATGGGCCAGAGATTACAAAGTTGATGGAGCATTGTTTCATCCTCTTATAAGTTGTCGTGCTGCAACAACTCACCTTTATGAGGCAAGAGAATTATTACTAAATAAATTTAAGGTTCCATCGCTTGTTGTTGAGGGTGATATTGTGGATCTTAGGGTTTTTAATGCTGAGGATGCTTTAAGAAAGGCGGAAGCATTTGAAGAAACAATGCAACACTACAAAGATGAAAGAAAGAAAGCAGGATTAGGTTGGTAAACATGCTGGAGGGAGGATAAATGAGTGAAAGTGTTAGGGGATTTAAATTTGTAGATGAAGTTTGTAAGAATCCTGTTAAAAAGGTTAAAGAGTTGAAGGAAAAAACAGGCAGGAAAATCATGGGATATATTTGTGCTTATCCTCCTATTGAAATGTTAACTGCTGCAAATGTAATTCCTTACAGGGTGTTTGGAGATGTAAATGAACCTATAACTGAGGGTGATAGAGTTTTACCTCCAGTAATCTGTAGCTATGTAAGAAGTATTGTTGACTTAAGTATAAAGGGGAAATTTAACTTTCTTGATGGAGTAATATGGTCCCACTCTTGTGATTGTATGCATAAAGGTGGATTTGTTTATACAAGCATTGTTGGTAAACCAGAACCTTATGTTCTTGAAATACCTACAACTATACGTGAAGGAACTATTGATGTCTTTAAGTATGAGTTATCAGAGTTTAAAAAGTGGCTTGAAAACTTTGCAGGAAAGGAAATATCCATGGAAGAGTTAAAAGAGGCTATTGAAAAACACAACAAGCAAAGATTTTTAGTAAGAAAGTTATATGAGCTTAAACAACAAGATCCACCACTTATATCTGGTGTTGAAACTCTTAAGGTGATTTCTGCTATTGAAGCTTTACCGGTTGAGGAGGGAAATAAAGTTTTAGAGGAAGTTATAGATGAAGCTAAGGAGCGTAAGGATAAACCTAAGAAGCAACGTGCCAGACTTCTTATTTGGGGAAGCATAATAGATTCACCAGCACTTTTACAGATGATTGAGGAAGCTGGAGCAAATATTGTTATGGATGATACTTGTGTTTGTAGTAGACAATTCTGGTTACACAACCAAGATCCAAGTATTAAAACTACAGGTGACCTTATAGAAAATTTAGCTAGAAGCTATCTTCTGGAGAATAAATGTCCAAGAATTTATTTAGGTTCGTATGGAGACTTAAAAAAGGATTATAAGAAAGATTTAGAAGAAAGATTTGGATATTTGAAGGATTACATTGAAAATTGGAAGGTTAATGGAGTTATTATTCACGGCTTAAGGTGCTGTGACGTTCATGGATATGAGGTCCCGCAGGTTAAAGATTACCTTAGTATGCTTGGTGTTCCCTCCATTTATATAGAGCCAGAATATGATGCAAAATCGTTACCACCCTTAAGAACAAGAATTGAAGCATTCTTAGAAACAATCAGTTAACCTTTTTAAATAATCTCAACTTTTTTATTAATGGGAGTTTAATGTATTTTGCCGGGATTGATATAGGCTCCACTTTTACTAAAGTTGTAGTTGTAGATTCTAACGGAAATATTGCTTCTAAGATCGAAGTTCCAACAAGAGCTGAGCAACGTAAATTAGCTAACAAGGTTATGATTGAAGCATTAAACAAGTCAAATTTATCTCTTGATGAAATAGCTTATATTGTAGCTACAGGTTATGGTAGGTTTAATGTCCCCTTTGCTGACCGACAGGTTACAGAGTTAACATGTCATGCTAGAGGTATAAACAGCATATTTCCTTCAGTAAAAACAGCTATTGATATTGGTGGACAAGATTCAAAAGGACTCAAGGTTAAAGATGGAAAACTAATTAATTTTGTTACAAATGATAAGTGTGCAGCTGGAACTGGAAGATTTCTTGAAGTTATGGCAGACCTATTAAATCTTAAAGTTGAAGATTTAGGGAAGATTTCCTTAAAATCAACAAAAAAAGTTAAAATTAGTAGTATATGCACAGTTTTTGCACGATATGAGGTTATGACAAAAATTTCTGAAAATATTCCTATTGAAGATGTTATTGCAGGTTTACATTATGCTATAGCTGACAGAATTATCAGGATGGTAAGTCGAATTGGTATTGAACCTGATGTTGCAGTTACAGGTGGGGTTGCAAAAAATGTTGGAGTTATTAGGGCTATAGAAGATTTATTAGGATATAAAGTCCTTGTTCCAGAAGACCCGTTAATTACAGGGGCTTTAGGTGCAGCAATAATAGGTAAGAATATTGTTGAAGAAGCATTAAAAAGAGGAGAAGTTATTAGGAGGGGGCCTCGCCGTCTTGAGGAAGTTACATTTTACTGGTAGGAGGAGTATAGTAGCATGAAATCAAGCTTTTTTATGGGTATTGATATAGGTGTAGGTACAAGTAAGGGTGTCATAATAAATGAGGAAGAGGAAATAGTAGCCTATCACATACTACCTTCAGGATTTAACTATAAGTTGGCAGCTCAAAAACTTTTAGGTGAACTCTTAGGTAAAGCAGGTTTAACTACGGAAAATTTATCTTATACTGTAGCTACTGGTCAAGGTTCACCTAGTGTTAATTTTGCTAATGAGGAAGTTACGGATATTGTTTGTTGCGCAAGAGGGATAAATAAGGTATTTCCTTCGGTGAGAACTGTTATTGACTTGGGTGAGCAAACTAGCAGGGTTATTCATGTTGATGAAAGTGGACGTGTAGCAAATTTTATGATTTCTGAGAAGTGTGCTGGAGGTAGTGGATATATTTTACGTGTTGTTGCTAATGTTCTACGTGTAAAATTAGAGGATCTAGGATCCTTATCCCTTAAATCTGAAAACCCTGTTAGCTTTACAACTAGATGTGCTGTTTTTGCTGAAACTGAAATTGTTTCAATGGTTGCTGAAGGTTTTCAGAAGGAGGATATTGTTGCAGGAATCCATAAAGCATTAGCAGACAAAATTTTTGACCTTATTAACCGTATAGGCTTAAAGGAGCCCTGCGCAATTGTTGGTGGAGGTGGATGTGATACTGGATTTGTCAAAAGATTAAAAGAAAAACTAAGAAAAGAAATACTCATACCACCTCAACCTCAAATAATTATGGCTTTAGGTGCAGCAATAATAGGTAAGAAAAAGTTTTTAAGCAAATAATTTTAAGTTAAGGAGATTATCAGAGAAAAATTACGCATAATGCATGGTGAAAAAAATGACAAGAGTTTTTGTTTTAAGTGCACGTAGAACTCCATTTGGAAGATTCGGCGGATCGCTAAAGGATTTAGCACCTGAAGGAAAGCTTGTAATAGAGCTTACCATGATAGTGCTTAAAGAGCTGTTGGAAAAAGCAAATAAATCTCCGGATGAGGTTGATGAAGTATATTGGGGAGTTGGGGATAGCTCCCAATGCCATGACGTTTATACACCGGTAGTTTTAAGGCAAGCTTGGCTTAAATGTGGTTTTAACCCTAAAAAGTTTACTCTTGATATTGATAGAGCCTGCTGCTCCGGAATGGATGCCTTAATGCTTGGATATAGAGCTATTTTGTTAGGTGAAGCTGGAGTAACAATAGGTGGAGGAGTTACCTGTTTTAGTCAGGAGCCACTAATAATTAGAGGTTTAAGATGGAAAGGTTACAGACTTGGTTTAGAGAATATCTTGATAGAAGATCCGCTTTACAGGCTTGGATATAAAGATTTTAACCCTGTTGCTGTTGATACTGGAGAAGTTGCTTTAGAGTATGGAGTTTCAAGGGAAGAGCAGGATATGTGGGCTTTACGTAGCCACCAAAGATATGGAAAAGCATGGCAAGAAGGAAAGTTTAAAGATGAAATAATACCTTTAGAAGTTCCTATAAAGGATGAAAGGGGAAGAGTTGTTGGCAAAAAAGTTTTAGAAATAGATGAACAGTATAGGCCTGATGCTAGTTTAGAAAAACTTTCAAAACTTCCAACAATCTATGGAAGCCCAACAGTAACAGCTGGAAATGCTCCTGGCTTAAATGATGGTGCTGCTGGCTGCTTAATTGCAAGTGAAGAAAAAGTGGGAGATTGTAAGCCTTTAGGTGAAATTGTAGCTATGGCTTATGCAGCACAAGAAGCTAGGTATATAGCTTCAGTTCCAGCTTATGCTATAATTAAAGTTTTAGAAAAAGCTAAACTAAGTTTAGATGATATGAAGCTCATAGAGATTAATGAGGCTTTTGCAGCTCAACCCCTTGTTTCAACAAAAATTCTCTGCCAAGAGTATTATGGAGGAAACGAAGAAAAGCTTAAAGAAATACGTGAAAAAACTAATGTTAATGGGTCAGCAATAGCTATAGGCCATCCAAATACTGCTAGCGGTGCAAGATTGGTAATGCACCTACTCTACGAACTTAGAAGAAGAGGTGGGGGATATGGTGTTGCAGCAATTTGTGGAGGATTAGCTCAAGGGTCAGCATGCATAGTAAAAGTTTGAAAAAATAATTTTTGGGTTTAAAAACTTTAGTAAACTAATAATTCTACTAAACCTACAATTTTAGGCTTCCTACTAATGCTTACAGGACGTTCAACAGGAATGGCAACCCGAAACAAAACATAAAAATCAAATTTCAGGTGGAAAACTGGCAAACTGGAAAAATTGGCAAGGTGGTAAAATAGGTAATTTTGTAAAAATAAGTAAAACTGGAAAAGTTTTCAGACCAACAATTCCAAAAGAATTTCACTTCCTGTTTAATAGTGTAGATTTTAAGTTCTCTTAAAAAAATAGGTGTTTGGTTTATTGGTACCCTTCAAAAACTACTTTTTCTTTTGTATTTTGAAGTAGTCGTAGAAGCCTCCTCTACTTCCAGGTTTTGTTCTAGGGTCTCCAAGGAAGCCAGCTGTAACAAGTT
>CAZMUQ010000044.1:3625-7948 GCA_964569845.1 uncultured Candidatus Bathyarchaeia archaeon | reverse complement strand
TAACTTAAAAATTCTTAAGCTTGGAGGTTCAGCAATAACTGATAAAGCTAAACCTTACCATGTTAGATTAAATGTTTTAAGAAGAGTAGTAAAGGAAATTGCTGCAGCTAAGCAGCATCCATTAATCATTATTCATGGTGGAGGCTCATTTGGTCACCCCTTAGCAGAAAAATATAAGCTTAATATGGGGTTTAAAGGTGATTGGCAAATTGAAGGTTTTATTAAAACACATCAAGCAATGATAGACCTAAATAAAATTATTGTAGGTATGCTTATTAAGGAAGGGGTAAATGTAGCCTCAATTCAACCATCAGCTTTTCTTTTAACAAGAAAAGGTAGAATAACTTTTTTTAAAGAAGAAATTTTAGAGAGGCTACTTAAACTTAAAATTGTTCCTGTTCTTTATGGAGATGTTGTAGTTGATAAGGTTAAAGGTTTCACAATTCTTTCAGGAGACCAGTTAGCAGCTAAAATTGCTTTAACATTTAAAGCTGAAAGGGTAATTTTAGCTTGTGATGTAGATGGGGTATATACTTCAAATCCTAAAATTGATAAAAAAGCAAGAATGTTTAAGATTTTAAACTTAAATCAGCTTAAAAAGCTAGTTGAAGCTAGAAAAAAGGAGCATGCAGTAAAAGTATCAGATGTAACAGGAGGAATGGCCGGAAAACTCCTAGAAATTATTAAGCCCGTAAAAGCTGGTGTTAAGGTTTATGTTGTTAATGCTTTAAAATCTGGGAGAATTCTTGATGCATTAACAAAAAATGATGTTTACGGCACATTAATTGTAAAATGTGAAAAAAGTTAACTTAAACTTTGTTAAAGCTTAAATTTAGGTTCATCTAATTATGTTAGAGTAATCTAAATTGATGCTAAGTAGAAGAACAGAAGATTACCTTAGAACTATTCTTGAAATTGTTGAAGAAAAAGGCTATGCTAGGGTAAAGGATATTGCTAAAAAAATGAAAGTAAGTCTTCCAACTGTAACGGAGATGCTTAAAAAACTAGATAACAAAAAACTAGTTACATATGAGAAATATGGAGGAGTAACATTAACACCTCAAGGGAAAGAGATTGCAAAATCAATAAAAATTAGGCATGACACCTTCATCAAATTTTTAAAGTTAATTCTGGTTCCAGAAGATATTGCTGAAAAAGATGCACATGAACTTGAACATCGCTTAAGCCCTAAAACAATTGAGCAGCTTACAAAATTTGTGGACTTTATAACTCAAAATCAGCCAAAACCAGAATTTACGAAAAGATGGCTGAACTTGTTCAAAAATTACTGTGAAAGTATGGGGACCCAGTAAAAGCAGGAGATTTTAATTTTTAAGGAGAGCCGGTTAATGTTTAAAAAGTGAAGATAAAAGGAAAGCTGTCCCCAAAACTAAAACAATAGTTGCTCCTGAAGCTAGGTTAAGTATGTAGGAAAGCCATAAACCAGCTATAGTTAAAAACATTCCGGTAAAAATTGAAAGAAGTATCAGTTTTTTAATGTTGTAAACAAACTGCCTACTTATTGCTGCAGGAATCGTTAACAATGCAATAACAAGAATAACACCTACAACTCTTATTAAAACAACTACACTTAATGCAACTAAACATAAAAGTAGTAAGTATAAGCTTCCTACTGGGATGCCAACAACCCTTGAAAATTCCTCATCAAAGGATATTGCTAAAAATTCTCTGTAAAATAGGAGAAAAACTATGACAATTACTGCATCCAAAAATAGCATTACAATCAAGTCAAAAGGTGGAACTGTAAGAATACTTCCAAACAGGTAACCAAAAAGATCTGGAGCATAGCCTGGGCTTAAACTAATAAATATAACTCCTAATGCCATACCAACAGCCCATAAAATTCCAATTGCAGTATCTTCACCTACCCTTAATCTTTTACTTATGATTCCAATGCCAAGTGCAGCAAAAATTGTAAATGGGATAGTAGTTAAAATAGGGTTTAATCCAAGCAGATAACCTAAACCAATTCCTCCAAATGCTGTATGAGAAATACCGCCACTAATAAAAACAATTCTTTTAATAACTACATATGAACCAACAATGCCGCAGGCTATACTTACAAGAATTGCGGCTATTAAAGCATTCCTCATAAATTCATATTGAAAAATTTCTATCAATCTTTATGCCCCTCTAAAAACCTGTAGGGTATCCCATGAAATATCAGCTCTACAGGGCATCCATAAGTTTCTTTAAGCTTTTCTAAGCCTTCATCTTTTAATCCATGATAAAATAGTTTACGATTAAGACATGCAATCTTATCAACATAAACAGAAATAGCACCAATATCATGAGTTACCAAGATAATAGCCATTTTTTTCTTAAGTTTTTGAAGAAGCTCATAAAACGTTTTTTGCATCTCTGGATCAATACTTGCTGTAGGTTCATCAAGCAGGAGAAGCTTAGGTTCTCTTACAATTGCTCTAGCCATAAAAACTCTTTGTAGCTGTCCACCTGAAAGTTCGCTTATCTGTCTATCCTTAAACTCGGTCATTCCTACAATTTTTAAGGCATTAAGTGCTGCATTCTTATCCTCCTCAGAAAAACCTTGGAGTACCCCTTTATATCTTCCCATAAGAACTACTTCAAAAACACTTATTGGAAAGTTGGGGTCAAAAGAAACATATTGTGGGAGATAACCAATTAATTTTCTTCCCTCTTCAGGGCTTTTCCCAAAAACCTTAACTTTACCCCTACTTGGCTTAATTAAGCCAAGAATAACTTTTAGTAAAGTTGTTTTCCCTCCACCATTTGGACCTATAATAGCAAGAAAATCATCCTGCTTTATAGAGAGATTGATGTCTTCAAGTATTGGTACACCATTAAAGTATACTGAAACATTCTCCAAGCTAACAATTTCATCCACTACAAATTCACCTACACCTACTCAAATTCTAGGGAAAGTAAATCTGCAACATTTTTCATACCATCAACATAGCTTCTTGGAAGAGGATCTAAGAAAACAATTTTACCTCCTATTTCTCTAGCAATTGTTTCTGCATATTTTGCTGTAAACTGTGGCTCCACATAAACATATGACAAGTGATATTTTTTTGCGTATTCTATACATTTTTGAATAATCTGGGGAGATGGTTCTTTACCTTCATGTTCAATAGAAATCTGCGTTAAATTGTATTCTCTTGCAAGATAGCTAAATGATGGATGATAAACTAGAAAAACCTTGTTTGTAAAGTTGGCAAACTTGTTCTGGATATAATTATTAAGCTTATCAAGCTCCTCCAAATACTTTTCCATGTTCATTTTGTATTCATCCTTATGGGAAGGGTCAATTTCCACAAGACCAGCATAAAAATTTTTTACCATCTTTTTTGCATTAACAGGGGAAGTCCAAATATGTGGGTCTTTATCAACTATCTTTATACCTTTTGAACCATCTACAACATAGATACTAGGCTTTGCAGCTAAAATTTTATCCCACCATGTCTTTTCAAACTCTACTCCTGAACCAACTTTAAAGTATATTTCTGCTTCACTAACCTTCTTTAACTGGCTTGGTGTCGGCTCATATATATGTGGATTTGCTCCTGGAGGAACCATAATTATCACTTTTACCCTGTTCCCTCCAACTTTTTCAACAAATTCAGCTTGAGGAAGTAGTGTAACAACAACACCTATCTTTTCCTCACTAATTTTACCAGTTTTTTCTTCTACTTGTTGCTGTGTAGAGGAGTAGTAGTATATGCTGGCTAAGCATAAGCTGACAAGAAGGATGGCAATAATAGGTAGTATTAAGTTTTTTTTCATTCTATTTGTCTACGTATTTAGTAAGCTTATTAATATTTAAACATTTTGTTAATAATTTTTATGGTAACATTTATAAGTATGTTATTAACATGTTACAACTATGACAAAGATTATTAGCATATCCCTTAATGAGGAGTTACTTAAAGAAATAGATAGAGTGCAAAAAGAGTTTGGTTTTTCTGGTAGGTCTGAGGTTATTAGAGCAGGAATAAGGATGCTTATAGCAGATAACAAGGAAAAAGAAAAATTGATTGGTGCAATAAACTCCATACTTTTACTGGTTCATAATCAGGAGGTAGAAGATACTGTTACAGAAATAAAGCATAAATTTGAGGATATAATTAACACTCAGATTCATAGTCACCTAAAAGATGGTAAATGTCTTGAAGTTTTTATTTTGAATGGGGATGCTGAAAGGATAAAACAGTTAATTAAACTATTCCAAGTATGCGGAAAAATGGAATATATTAAGCTAGTTATTGCATAATGTATTAAGCGTATAAGCGTAAAGGTATACTCAAATCTTGTTAGGTTTTT
>CAZMUQ010000044.1:0-3525 GCA_964569845.1 uncultured Candidatus Bathyarchaeia archaeon | reverse complement strand
GGATATGGCTTCCAAAGACGTTTAACTTACCTTGGTTTAAGAGTTGGAAAAATTGTTAAAAAGATAACCTCAGAGCCGTTAAGAGGCCCTATAGTTGTTGAGGTTGATAGAACTTGTATTGCTATTGGAAGAGGCGTAGCTGAAAAAATTTTGGTGGAAGTTGACTAATGAAAATACTTTTAATGGGAAACCCAAATGTGGGTAAAAGTGTAATTTTTTCTAGGTTAACGGGAACAAACGTTATTGCTTCAAATTATCCTGGAACAACTGTTGAGTATACAAAGGGGAAAATGATGTATAAAGGGGAAAAAGTTGAGGTTCTTGATGTTCCCGGAGTATATTCTTTAGAACCTATTTCTAAGGCGGAAGAAGTTGCTGTAAAGATGCTTGAAGAAGGAGACCTAGTTATAAATGTTGTTGATTCAACTCACCTTGAAAGAAGCCTCTACTTAACGCTTCAACTTTTAGAAAAAAATATTCCTATTATTATTGCCCTCAATTTATGGGATGAAGCTAAACATAAAGGTATAGAAATTGATAAAGAAAAACTTGAAAAACTTCTTGAAGTACCTGTTGTTCCAACCATAGCTATAACAGGTGAAGGAATAAGAAAACTTATTTCACGCTTACCAGAAGCTAAACCTGGAAAACTTAAATTAAGCGAAGAGGAAAGATGGAAAAAAATTGGAGAAATTGTTAGCCAAGTCCAAAAGGTTTACCATCACCACCACACATTATCAGAAATTTTAGGAGAAGCAAGTGTTAAACCTTTAACAGGGATACCCTTAGCTTTCGGTATTATGTTTTTAACTTTTACTATTATAAGATTCATTGGAGAAAATTTAATTACCTACATTTTTGATCCACTTTTTAAGCTTTATACACCAATAGCTATGGTTATCAGCAACATTTTAGGTTCAGGTTTTATTCATGACATCCTTATAGGTCAACTAATAGATGGAGAAATAGACTATTTTCAATCTATGGGTTTAATTACAACAGGAATTTACATTCCTTTTGCAGCTGTTTTACCTTATGTTTTTGCTTTTTACCTTGTTTTAGGCTTTTTGGAGGATAGTGGCTATCTTCCACGTTTAGCAGTTCTGGTTGATAATGTGATGCATAAAATGGGTCTTCACGGTTCAGCTATAATATCCATGTTGCTTGGTTTGGGATGTAATGTACCAGGAGCTTTATCAACAAGAATTTTAGAAACAAAAAGGCAAAGATTTATAGCTGCAACTTTAATGGCAATAGCTGTTCCATGCATGGCTCAAACAGCCATCATATTTGGGCTTGTAGGAATTCATGGTGTTTTTGGTTTAATGGTGGTTTTTATTACACTCTTTATTGTTTGGATGAGTCTTGGGGTAGCTTTAAATAAGGTTATGGGTGGTGAAAGTTTAGAAATTTTCATGGAAATACCGCCTTACAGAATCCCGTATTGGGGAGCTTTACTAAAAAAGCTTTGGATTAGAATTAGAGGCTTTCTAACTGAAGCGGTACCATTTGTTTTACTTGGAGTTTTTATAGTTAACATTCTTTATGTTTTAGGGATTATCCAGTTTTTAGGTGAAATTACAGCTCCAGTTGTTACTGGGTTACTTGGACTTCCAAAGGAGGCGGTTGTTGCCTTAATTATTGGATTCTTAAGGAAGGATGTTGCTGTTGGTATGCTTCTACCGTTAGGTTTAACTTTAAAGCAAGCTGTGGTTGCAAGTGTTGTCTTAGCTATGTATTTTCCATGTGTAGCAACATTTACGGTTCTTATTAGGGAGCTTGGAATTGTAGATATGCTTAAGTCAACATTAATCATGGTTATTTTAGCATTTTTTGTTGGTGCAATTTTAAACCTGATTCTTTAAAAATATTTAGCTAAAAACTTCTGAAATCTACTATGCTTAAGTTTAATGTTTTTAGGTTTACTATTGAGGTAACTCCATAAGTTGGAGTTACACCCATTTTTTTCTGGTAACTTGTTTGCCTCTGCCAGCATCCAGAATTTATAAGTAAAACACCTCTGTAGGTTGAGTGGTCAAAAACATGAATATGGCCTGTATGATAAATATCTGGAATCCTATCAACAACCATCCAATCTATAGGCTCTGGAGCTATAGGTGTTTTATGCCCATAAACTGGTGCAAGATGCCTAACCTTTAAAAGTTGACTCATAGCTTTAGTAACATTTTGATGGTTAACATTTGGTAAGCTTGATAAAACATCTTCAAGACTTCTACCATGGTGTAAAAGTAGCTCTACACCGTGAAGCCTAATATATGATGGATTTCCAAGCATCAAAATGTTTGGTACATCATATAATGGTTCAGCAAAATTTTTTAGAATTGCAGGTTGAGGAAGTGTTCTTCTTACAGCATCATGATTTCCAGGGATAATTATAACCTCAATGTAGTCTGGAATTTCCTCAAAAAGTTTAGCTGCAACCTTATATTGCTTATAAACATCTTTTATCTCAAGCTCGTCTTCCTGCCGAGGATATTGCCCAACCCCATCAACCACATCACCCGCAACAACAACATATTTAACTTTTCCAGCAATCTCCCTACTTTTCCCTTCACCAATCCTACCTTTTAACCAGTCTACAAATCTTCTAAAAAGCTTCTCCTCAAAAGCTATGCTTCCAACATGAATATCTGAAGTAAAAACAACATTAACATCTTCCCACGAATATCTTGGTTTATGGTAGGGTATATCTGGAAGCAGAATTTCCTCAGCAAATATAGTATCCCCACCACCCCTAAAACCTGAAACACACACAACCTGATCTAGCAAAAGTTCAGTAGCAACCTGAAAAACCTCGGGATTCTCAGGTTGAACAATAATTGTTGCTGTCTTTTCTAAATCTTCAACCCTAAAAACAATTCTTCTTGATGTTACAATTTTTTCCGAAATTAAACCAATAACCTTAACCCTACCACTCTTTTTTAATGCATCCTCTATCGGAAGAGAACCTTTAACATCAAGCCTCTCACTAAGAATTTTTGTAAGACGCTTAAATCTGTCTCTAAAGTAGCTTAAAAAATCGCTTAAACTTTCCCCTGAAGAAATATTCTTTGAAGGATCTTTTAAAACCTCAATTTTAGCTTCAACATCTTTTGCAGGAGGATGGTAAACTTCTTTACTAACCTCTAAGTATCTAACCTTCTCCACAATTCTCCTATTTTCTTCTTCAAGCTCATTTACACATTCCTCGATTAAACCTTTACTTATAAATATAGTTGGCTGAGGTTGAGTTTTAAGCTTCTCAAAAACTTTATCCAGAATTTTTTCAACATCAACCTTATCCTCAATAAGTTTTAAGAAACTTAAAGCTTCAGCTTGAAGTTGATAACCTTCACTAAAAACCTTCTCTAAGCATTTCCTTAACTTTTCACCGGAAGATTCGGTTCTTGATAAATTCTCCAACTTTAACCTCCATAAATAGAATTTTAGCAGATATATTCCACACACTAGGTTCTGTTAAGTTTTTGATGACTTAACTTCCCCCTCATTGCTTCTTGGGTTTGC
>CAZMUQ010000043.1:3718-8040 GCA_964569845.1 uncultured Candidatus Bathyarchaeia archaeon | reverse complement strand
TCAACATCAGCAATTAATGACCTTAACTCTTGTGCTGCACTTGCCATTTCTTCAGCTCCTGAGGTTAACTCTTCGATTGCACTACTTGTTTCTTCAGCTGCAGACGCGTTTTCCTCAGCAACAGTAGCGACTTCAGATAATGCCTGTTTCATAGGCTCATTTTTCTTAACATGTTCTACTACCTGGTTAACTATGCTGTTAACCTTTTGGCTTAGGGTATTTATACTGTCAATAATCTTTTTTAAACTATTCAACGCACCATCCATGGCTTCTTCAGTTTGCTTTGCAACCTTGTTGGTTTCCTCCATTCGTCTTATAGTTTCGTTTATCTGGTCAGTTACCTTTGAAATAAGGTCACCTATTTGTGTTGCACTTTTACGGCTATTTTCAGCTAACTTCCGTATTTCATCTGCTACAACAGCAAAACCTCTTCCAGCTTCACCTGCTCTAGCAGCTTCTATAGCAGCATTTAAGGCTAAGAGCGATGTTTGATCAGATATATCTTTTATGTCACTTGTTATTGCACCGATGTTCTTACCAGATTCGGATAGGTTAGCAACCATATTCATCATGTTTTCAATAGTTCGAGCTAATGAGTTAAGATCCTTTTTTGCAGTTTCACCTTTTTCTGTACCCTGAACACCAAGCTCAACAAGATCCTCCATGCTTTTACCCATAACCTCTGTTTCATCTCTTATGGCTAGAAGACCTTTAGTAAGCTCCTCCACCATCACATTAACCTGATTAACACGTTGAGATGCTGTTTGAGCTCCTTTAGCAACTTCCTGGTTAGCTTGAGCAATTTGCTGTACACTATTACTTATTTCTTCACTCATACTTCCCAAAGAATCAGCCGACGAGGCAACTCTGTTATTTGCACTTCTTATAATTGAAACTACTTCCTTGATGTTGTTAACCATCTTTTGAACTCCATCTGCTACACCCTTTAACTCGGGGATGGTGGCTAATTTACTAGTATCCACTGTTAAGTAGCCGTCAGCAATTCTGGCAAGTATTTCTCTTAGCTCCCTTACCCCAGTTTCGGTTTCACGACCTGTTTTCTTTGTTAAACTTACCTGTGTACTCATTCTATTTTTCCTCCTCTATTTAGCCTTCAAGAAAATGTAAATCTAAACTGTTATATAAATCTTATTTTAAGAAAACGAAAGAAACATTTAAAAACTACTTTATCTATCTTAAAATAGTAAACAAAGAGTATATACGTTTTATTTGGAAGGTTGTTGAACCATGTCAGGGGAAAAAATTCTAAGAAAATCCATAACTGACGCTTTAACAGACACAAACATCGACTTATCCAAACTTGACAAAGCCTTAGGTGAATTTGATGATAGACTTCGAAGTATAGAGAACAAACTTGAAAAAATTGAAAATAGACTTGATAAGCTGGAAAAATGGTTAGGAGGCTAGAAAAATGAAATTAAGTCTTGCGATTCACTCCTATAGAGGTGGAACAGGAAAAAGCACTACAACAGCAAATCTTGCAACATCCTTAGCTACTATGGGATTTAAGGTTGCAACAATAGATCTTGACCTATCCTCACCAGGGCTTCATGTTATCTATAACGTTAACCAGTCAATGCTTAACGGAACTTTAAACGACTTTCTTTACGGTAAATGTTCTCTTGAAAAATGTGTTTTAAACATTACCAAAAGCCTTGAACTACATGGCGGTGGTGAACTGCTTTTTATTGGCTCAAGTATGAAACCGGAGGAAATCGCTAACCTCATGAAAAAAGAGTATGAGGAAAATGTCTTCAAAATTATAGGTGAAGAACTGGAAAAAAAATATAGCATAGACTATCTTATCTTCGACACACATCCCGGGATGTCTGAAGATACACTATTAGCCGTTTTAAGTACAGATTTAAGCTTGGTTCTTATGCGTATGGACAGACAAGATATCTCTGGAACCTATCTTTTAACACGTGTTCTTAGAAAATTAAACAAGGTTTGTTATATCCTGTTAAACATGGTTCCGCCTGAAGTTGCTAAACTTCCAGGCTTAACCGATGATATTTCAAAGTACACAGGTATGCCTGTGTTAGGCTTAATACCCTTTTATGATGAGGTTCTATCCAACAGAAGTAAA
Organism: uncultured Candidatus Bathyarchaeia archaeon; assembly: GCA_964569845.1. Lineage (GTDB taxonomy): Archaea > Thermoproteota > Bathyarchaeia > Hecatellales > Hecatellaceae > CAZMUQ01. Next base: position 5,930 of record CAZMUQ010000043.1, on the reverse strand, counting down.
GGAGTTTTTATTTTAAAGCATCCTCAACATCCATACACTTCCCAAGTTTACCAGATAGCAAAAACCATCTCCTCATGGTAGAGTAGCTTAGCTCGATTTTAGGGTAGGTTTATTTATGTCTGAAACTAGTACGGGGAAGCATGATGAAGCAAAAACTAACAGTATTAGTAGTGAGGGTTCTGAACTAAAAAATGAGCTTACTGAGCTTCAAGAGGAATTAAAAGAACCAGCTTCTTCTTCTCAAAAAGAGGAGGAGGAACTTTCTGTTGAGGTTATGGATCTTAAGAGAAGAATATCTGCCATGGAGAAGGATGTTAAGGGGCTTTCAGAAGCTTTAAAAAACACACTCACGGATATCCGAAGCCTCATATCTGAGCTTGATAATCCATTCAACCTTTTACGTTCTGTTGGAGTTGATGACTTAGTCCAACGAATTATGGAGCAAATGGAAGATGAGGTTAGCAAAACAAGACGTGAAGAAATGAAGAAAAAAATAGCGAGAAAAGGAGAAGGTGAGGAAGGAAAAGAAAAAATAGTAGTTGCTTCTTCACCTCAACCTATAGTTGTATCCTCAAATAACAAAAAAAGTAATGGTGAAACTACCCAAGTCGATATTAACAAAGTTAAAGAGGAAAACTTTGACAGAGAACTTAAACAAAACTTCCCGTTAGGGGTAAGAGAAACTTCCCATATTCACCAACAAGTAAACAACAACGATAAAATCTTGCTAGCTAAACCAACAACTGGTTTTCCAACACAAGCTTCTAAGGAACTACCTATAACCTATCGAACAGCCTATCTTATGCTTGTCGCAGAATACTTGTTGCTTCGTATGGGTGAGAGAAAAGCAGACCTTTTGCTGACGAATTATGCTAAAAAAGGCTGGGTCTCTCCAACCCTTATCAGAGACTTACTGGACATAGTAAATTTACTTAAGCCCTATAATTCAAAGTTAAATTCACGAAATGAAAATAGTTTAGAACGTGAAATTGATATTGAAGATCATCTTCTCATTATCAACTTTCTTAAAAAGATTGAAAATTTCTCGGTAAAAGAAGAGGATCCGATAAATATCCTGTTTATGCTTTTTCTTTCTAAGTCGATATCTCACTTACTTAAAAGCTTTTCATCTTCTCGGAAAAAGGTGGGTTCTTCCTAATTTGGGGGTGATGTAAAATATCCAGCTTACAAAATTTACAAAAAAATAATAAAGGTGACTTTTTGTTAAAGTTTGAAAACCCTGAACTTGATAAACGTGTAGGCGGTTTTCCACTTTCATCCTTAACTTTAATTGAAGGCCCAAATGATTCTGGTAAAAGCGTTTTGGTTCAACAGATTACCTATGCTGCTTTAAAATCCGGGTTAAGGGTGCTTTACATAACAACAGAAAACACTGTTAAAGGTTTACTATCTAACATGCAAAGCTTGAGTTGGGACGTTACAGATTTTTTTGCTCAAGGATTTTTTAAGATAACCCCTTCATATACCTCCGGAACAAGATGGTCAACAGAAGTATCAAAATACTTCTTAACAACTCTTCTTAACTATATTAAGAAAAAGTATGATTTTCTGGATGTTGTCATTATAGATTCTTTAACCCATCTCGTTGCTTATGCTAGTGAAAATGATGTTTTAGATTTTTTTTCTCAATGCCGGCAACTTGTAGACCTTAGCGGTAAAACAATCATCTTAACTCTACATTCATACTCCCTTAAACAAGAACTTTTAGTAAGGGTTCGCGCTATTTGTGATGGTCATTTTAACCTTTCAATTAGAAACTTTCGTGATAAAAACTATTTAACCTTAAACGTTGCTAAGCTTAAAGGTGCATCCCAATCTTCAGGCTCTTTTATAAGTTTTGAGGTAACTCCCGCTTTTGGCATAAAAGTTTTACCATTTACAGCATCAAAAGGCTAGGTGAGATTATGTCAACGGATAAAAATTTAGAGGACTTTTCTATTTTTAAAGGATTTGATGAAAACTGGCGTAAACGTATTCAAAACAATAGACATTTAGCGGAGTATCTCGCAAACCTAGCTAAACATATGGTCAAAAACCATATTTTTAACCCCCCACAACTTGTACAACAGCCTACCAGAGATATGGCAGTGATTAAACAACCAAATATAATTTATCCTGTTGGCGATCCGGTATACATTCATATTTACTCTGACCCTAAAGTTGGAGGTGTGAAATATCACCCAATAGAACC
>CAZMUQ010000043.1:0-3618 GCA_964569845.1 uncultured Candidatus Bathyarchaeia archaeon | reverse complement strand
AAAGACTAAAATACGAGATTTATTGTGAAAAAATTGGTTTAAGTGTTTTAGAACCTATGATTAGAGATCCGTTTATAGAAGATGTTCATTGTAGTGGTAAAGGACCAATATTTATACATCATAAAATTTTTGGAGCTATGGAAACCACAATAGCCTTTAATTCTTCTGATGAACTTGACAGTTTTATTATAAAGTTAAGCGAGTTTACAGGTAAACCAGTATCTCATAGAAGCCCTATTGTTGATGCAACCCTTCCAGATGGTTCAAGAATAAACATTGTTTTTGGCGAGGATATAAGCCAAAGAGGAAGTAACTTTACCATTAGAAAGTTTGCTTCAAAACCTATAAGCATAACAGAACTGATAAAGTTTGGAACTTTTAATCCTTTAATGGCAGCGTATGTTTGGATGTTGCTTGAGGAGCGTATGTCAATATGGATTTCAGGTGAAACTGCTAGTGGAAAAACAACAACTCTTTCAGCAATAACACCTTTCATCCCATCCTTAGCAAAAATAGTTTCTATCGAAGAAGTTCCAGAGGTTCATGTTCCTCACAGTAACTGGATTAGAGAGGTTGTAAGAGAAACAGGTGATGCTGCAGCTGAAAATGCTGAAGCTGTTTCTATGTTTCAGCTTTTAAAAGCTGCCTTGAGACAAAGACCAACCTATATCATTGTTGGTGAAATTAGGGGTAGAGAAGGAGCAATAGCGTTTCAAGCAATGCAAACAGGCCACCCTGTACTTACAACTTTTCATGCCGACTCGGTTACTAAACTTGTTCAAAGACTTACAGGCCACCCAATAAACATACCTAAAACATACATAGACAACCTTAATGCTGTAATAATTCAAAGCGCTGTACATGACCCTGAAACAGGAAAATATAAGCGTAGAGTTCTATCTGTAAATGAGGTTTTAGGCTATGATCCTGTTGAGATGCAGTTTAACTTTATAGAAGTTTTTAGTTGGGAGCCTTCAAAAGATATTTATGAGTTTAGAGGTGTCGGATCAAGTTACCTTTTAGAAACAAAAATTGCCGCTATGAAGGGAATTTCCGGATACGAGATAAAAAAAATATATGAAGAGTTGGAGTTAAGAGCAAAAATACTCGACTTTATGGTTAAACTTGAAATTTTTGATTATTATGAGGTTTGGCGAAACCTTTCATGGATATACAGTGTTGGCTTAGAACAAGCCTACCACAAGTATAGAAAAATGTGTATGTTTAGGTTTGGGCCTGGAGTTGTAACTGAAAGACCGTTAATTTCAAGGGTTTAAAGAGGGAGGATGAAGTTTGGTTTTAAAGTTTAACTCGAAAACACTACCGTTTTTTTCTAGGCTTAAAGGTTTATCTGTAAAAAAGTATAACATTGAAAGTGAACTTCCCTTCTTTCTTCTTTATCTATGGTCTATTGCAAGCACCCATGTTCCTCGAACTTATATTTTTAGGTTTGCTTCTGAAAAACATGTGTTTAAGAATATTAGCAGTTTTTTTATGAAAATCAAAGTTTTGATTGAAGGATGGCGTTATGAGCATGCAACTGCATGTGAGGTTGTAGGTAGAGAATCTCCCTCAAAGGTTTTTAGGGAGTTTCTTTCACGCATGGCTAGGTCTATACGTTCCGGGGAACCATTTGAACTTTTTATGTCTAGAGAATACAACAATTTTATTACTGCTTATTCTGAAAACATGGAAAGAATGATGAATAAGCTGAAACAACTATGCGATGCTTATGTTTCTATTCTTTCTTCAACCACATTCATATGTTTAGTAATTCTTATGCTCGGTCTTCTATACTCGCTTGAAACAATGCTGCCTTTAGCTGTTCTTGTAACAGTAACAATTTCGATAGCCCTGTTAATGTTTTCATGGATAATGTTTAGTGCCGCAAGACCCGACGAAGTTTTAGCAAAAGGAAAGATGAAATCTCCTAAACGGAAAATTTTAACCTTAATAAGCATTATTTCTATTCTTAGTTCATTCCCCCCAGTTATATTTTTTAGTCAACCTTTCCATGGCATTGCATTTTCAGGAGCACCTCTTCTAGTAGCAGGTTTTATAGGTAAACGTTACGTATCTAAAGTTAAACGTTGCGAGGAATTTTACCCGTTCTTTCTCGGGCAAGTTGCTTCTATTTGTGCTGTTAAGGTTTCTGTAAAAACAGCATTAAAAGATGCTTTAAACGTCGATTATGGGCCTTTAAATAATCCAATAAGGAAATTATATAACAAGCTAAGTTTCCGTATAAATTCTTCTGTAGCCTGGGAAAGTTTTGAGGCTGAAGTTGACAGTGAACTTATACGTCGTGTTAACGGGATATTTGTTGATGTTTTACATAGAGGTGGAAATATAGATGAAGTTTCAAAAATGCTTGAATCTCTATACTTTATCTACACAACAATTAGAAGAAAAAGGTATCAGATTGTTTCATATTTAACAGGGATTGTTGCTCCTCTTCATGTTGCTATGTGTGGTGTTATGGGTGTTGTTGGAAGCTTTTTTTCTCTCCTTAGTGCTTTTGCCAGTATTGCCGCTGTAGCTTCACCTATAACACTGAAGCTTCCAACAGAATTTATCAGCATATATTTTCTACTAATAATAGTCGTTTTTTCAATAAACAATGCTGTAACCTTATACTCTATTGAGGGTGATTCTCGGTTTACTCTATTATTCTACATCGGGCTTCTTCTCACATCTGGAAGCTTAATTTACAGCTTAACAAGTCAAGCTACATCTAGCTACCTATTCTCCATGATTAGTAGCTAAGGAGGGAGATTGCTATGAAAAAAATAGTTTTTCCTGCTTTTGAGCTATCTTTAGGAGGAAGAGCTATTTTTGTTGCTGTTTTTGGTGTTGCTATCCTACTTAGTTTTATGATTTTTATTGTTTTTCTATCTCTCTCTTTAAACATGCTTGTATACAATACAGCTGTTCTTTTGGCATTAATGGTAACAGTTACTATATTTGTTATGTTTCTAGAATATTCGATATTTCTTACCGATATTTTTAGGTATATTATATGTCTTCTTAGTTTGTTATTGAAAGGCTTTGAAGAGTGGACTACAAAAAACATCAGACATATAAATTTAAGTTCTCTTAGTATCCTAGATTTACTAATAATTTTTACTCTTCTAACATCCATCGCAACAAAAACAATCTTAAACACTGAAAGTTTTTATGGATTAAACGGGATAACTGTTTTTCTTCTAGTTTTATCTATTTTTTCAACTCCCATTATAATAAAAGCCTATAAGGATTACAGTAACTATTATCCAGCTTTAAACCATATATTAGAGGTAAATGAAGATCCTAACATAACCGACTTCTTAAGTAATTTTTTAAAGGAATTGTTAGAACACTCTAAAAGTATTTTTATTGTTAGATTTTCAGCTATTATGGTTACCTTAGAACTTTTTACCTTAAATGTTCTAAATGACTACACAAATAATCTTCTTCCAATACTAGAACTGCTTCTCGGTTTATCAGTTATCCTGATTCTATATCTTACCTTTAAAACAACAATGCATATTTCCTCTTTTCAACAACCAGAAGAAACTCCAACAAAAAAAGACACAACAACCCCTAAAAAAGAGGAGTTTCAAGAAAAAGAAGTCAAAG
>CAZMUQ010000042.1:0-8986 GCA_964569845.1 uncultured Candidatus Bathyarchaeia archaeon | reverse complement strand
CGGCGGGCAGGATTTGAACCTGCGAACCCCTACGGGAGAGGATCTTGAGTCCTCCACCTTTGACCTGGCTCGGTCACCGCCGCTCAGTATGTTAAATGTTTTTGAGAAATTTATGGTTTATTAAGTTTAATCTTAAATTTGTTAGGTGTTAAGCTTATATTGGGTTTTTGACATCATATTTATTTGCTGTGAAGAATTAGGCTATTCTGACCAGAATTGGATGATGATGCTTGAAAGGTCTGAGGAAATAATGAACAATATTAAGGTTAATTTTTCTGATGGTAGATTTTTAAGCAAAAATTTTAAAGATATTATTTTAGGATGTAAAGTTAAGTAATGAATATCATAATTTTTGGGCCTCCAGGTGCAGGTAAAGGTACTCAAGCTGAAAAAATTGTTAAAAAGTTTAATGTTGTACATATAGCTACTGGAGATATTCTCAGGGAAGCTGTAGCTAAGCAAACTGAGCTGGGTAGAAAAGCTAAGGAATATATGGTTAAAGGTGAACTTGTACCTGATGAGGTTGTTATAGGTATTATCAAGGAAAAACTTAGGGAAATTAGAGGAAAAAATTTTTTGCTTGATGGTTTCCCGAGAACCTTAATTCAAGCTGAAGCTTTAGATAACTTTCTTAAAGAAGTTAATAGTAAAATTGATGTTGTTTTAAATCTTGAAGTTGATGAAAAAGAAATTATCAGGAGACTTTCAAATAGAAGAGTTTGTAGGGTTTGTGGTGCAATCTATCACCTAATATTTAACCCTCCAAAATCTCCAGGGAAATGCGATAAATGTGGTGGAGAGCTTTACCAGAGAGATGACGATAAAGAGGAAAGTATAAGGAATAGGTTAGAAGTTTACAGGAAGCAAACAAAACCTTTGATAGACTACTATAAGGAAAAAGGTTTACTAAAAAATATTGATGGTAATAGGGAAATAGAAGAAATTGCAAAAGATATTGAAAATATTCTTAAAAAGGTTGTTTCAGATTAACTCTGACTCTTCATCTAATCAGACTTGCCAGGTTTCCTCATCAACATTTAAGATTAAGCATCTATTACAGATATATTTTTATTAAATAGGCTTAAATGAGACCAAGTCCACATTAAATTTTAAACTAAAGGGTTTAATGGTGCTAATAGTATTGCTAAATTTTCTAGGCAAAGCTTCAGTAGCCCTTGTATCCTATTCTGAAATTATACTTAAAAGTAACATTGTTAGAAAGAAACTTGAAAAAATTTTACTAAATAATCTTAAAAATAAGCTTAAAATGTCAGGGCTAAATTTTAGTGTAGCTATTAGGGAGGGAGGAAGAATATTTATTGAAAATATTGAGACTGAGGAAGCCTGCAAAGTTTTAATTAAAGTTTTTGGTGTAGATTTTACAGCACCAGCATTTAAAACATCTGCGAATATCGAGGATATCACAAATTTAGCTTTAAATATTGCCTCAAATATTTTAGGTTTTAATGAGAAGTTTGCTGTTAGAGCTAGAAGAGTTGGCGTACACTCCTATACAAGCAGAGATGTTGAAAAAGTAGTTGGTGCTGAAATACTTAAAAAGCTTAGTAAGGAAAGAAACGTTAAAGTTGACTTAGAAAACCCTGATAAAACGTTTTTTATTGAAGTTAGAGAAAAGTCTAGCTACATTTACTGGAAAATTTTTAAGGGTTATGGTGGACTTCCAGTTGGTAGTCAAGGTAAACTTATAGCCTTTCTTGGAGAAAATCCTTACCATGCATTAGCAGTATGGCTTATGATGAAGAGAGGTGTTTTACCTATACCAGTATATCTTTATACTGGTGAAGAAAATTATTGCAAAGAAATTCCATACATAGATGTTTTAAGGGAATTTATTCCGTACAAAAACTTTAAGGTTTATATTGCCCCCTTTAATATGATTCAGGAAGTTATACCTAGAAACTTAGATTTAGAGTTAAAATTGCTTCTGCAGCAGATTCTGGCTATAAAGTTTATGTGCGAATTCGCAAGAGTTAAGGATAGTTTAGGAATTATTTTTGGATTTAACTTACAGAGTAATCCAGCTCAAACATTAAAATTTTTAACAATTCTTGAAAATTTCTCAAATTTACCACTTTTCCATCCAACTATAAGTTTAAGTGTTGAGGAACTAAATAGCCTAATTAAAGAATTAGGGCTTGAAAAAAAAGTTAAAAAAGGATTCTTTGAATTTACTTTGCCAAAGAATATCGAAAAGATAGATGTTAAAACATTGGAGAGAATTGTGGAGGAAAGCCGCGTAAAGGAATGTATTAATAAGCTTATTAGAAATGTTAAATCATGTGAAGTTTAAAATACACACTTTCTAGGAAACTATTCTTTTAGCATTTTCTCAAACTCTTCATAAGCTTTTTTTTAACCTCCTCAATTGAAGCTTCATCTTCAAGTGTACTCATATCACCCAAAGTCATGTCTAAAGCTACAGCTTTTATAAGAAACAACCACACTCTCAATTTCAGCAATACCAATTCTGTGAACTGCTATCTTTAAAACTTTATCCCGTGTTTAAATCATTCCAGTTTTCTTGCTTCCTTATCCCAGAAATCCTCAATATTTTCAATTGACCTCTTGTAAAAATCTATATACCTTCTTATTGGCCAGTATTTTGTTTCAAAAGGGAGGATTGATGTTTTATTTTAAAAAACAATCTATCACCAAGCAGGGAAACTTAGATAACTTTCTATGGTAGAATATTTAAAATTAATTATGGTTAGATTTAGTTTAAACTTTTTTAGCTAGCAACCTACACTTATTTTGTAGATAGGAAGGATGATTAAATGCTGCTTCTCCTGCTTCTACTGGGATTTCGCATCAAAGAGGATACCCATTGATGTTAAGAAAAAACCTTTAAAAAATGAGTTTATAGAGGTTGTTTTTAGGGATACTACTGTTAAGCTTGAAGCTTGGGATTGGGAAACAATTAAACCTTTAAGACTTAGTGAAGTTTTACGTAAAAGAATATGTTTTTATGGTAAGGGTATAGTTGAACCTTGGGATGAATGTAAAAATTATAAACCAAAGTTTAAGGATAGCATGTTAGCATGCCAAACAAATAATGGATGCAAATATATGCATTTATGTCCAAAATATGAAAAGTTAAAGAAGAGTAGCAATAAACATTAATTAGGAAAAAGTTTTACCCCATAATTATATCTGTAATTTTCTCGACAGCATTAAATTTTGAAGCAAAATACATCAACTTTTTAACCCTTCTTAAGTATCCATCATCCATAATTACTTCATCCACAGCAGATAGAAGATTCTCTCTACTTAGAAGTTTTTGATCCAGAATCTTTGCTATACCAAGCTTTAAAGCCATTTTTGCATTATAAATCTGCTCTGACTGTTCAGGGGCAGGTAGAAGAATCATAGGTTTACCATAACTTAAAGCTTGAAGGATTGTTGTATGACCTGCTCTACAAACGATAAGGTCACATGCTTTTAAAACTTTAAATCTTTCTTTAATCCAACCATAAACCCTGATTCTTCCATCACTATAAGCATCAAGCTCTGGATGTCTTAGATTTTTTAACCCAAGAGAAACTATAACCTGATATTTTTCAGGAAAATCTAGAAAAATTTTTACAAGCTTCTTACTTAACCAGATTTTTTCCCATCTTGGACCGCTTACTGTAGCATAAATTAAAGGTTTTTTTACATCAAAATTAAACATGTTTTTAAGTTTATCACTACTTGGAAGATTCTCAGGTTTAACTGGTAAGATTGGTCCAACATACTCAACCTTACTTTTTAGGTGCTCTGGAAAGTTTAAGTTAAAAGCTGAAATTGTATATGGTGGGGGTAAATCTGGAATAATAATTTTATCACTTAAACTCCAAGCAAAACCTACTAAGCTGGAAAAAGTTTTCCCAAGAAGAGGTAAAAATCTGTAATGAATAAGCCCAGGCAAGATTAAGTTAAACTGGTTTAACATGGTTACAACTTTTAAACCTAAAAGCTTACCTGCAAAAACTGTTGAAAGCCTGCTATCAGAAAAAATAATATCAGGTTTAAATTCTATAATCTTTTTAACTTCAAACTTTAGCTGGCTTAAAAAGTTTAGTAAAAGTTTTCCACTTAACCATTTTAATGTTCTCCAAGGGTCAACAGTTCCATCAGGCCAAACCCAATACCAGAATGGAGGGGAAACAGTAAATCTAAATTCTTCACTTTTTAGCAAATCTACACCATCAAGATAAGTTGAAAAAAAGATTTTGCATCCCTTTTTCTTAAGTTTTCTTGCAATCTCTAGAACTCTACTAATATGTCCAAATCCTATTCCACATACTCCAACATACACTCTCAAAACTACATACCCTTTAAAGGTAAACCTATCCTAATTCATATTAATATTAAGCTTTCAGATATTTTGAAGTGGTGGTAAAAGTTTAAAGTTTTTATGCTGGCCAAAAAGGAGAAAAAGTTTGCAATTATTTTAACCTTTTTTACCCTGCTTACTATACTTGTAAAGCTTAAAATTTTTTACAATTTTGAAGTTAGTATTGTTAAGTTAATACCAAAGTTTCAAGGCTTAACCTTAACTTTAATGTTTTTAATTACAAATTTAGCAGATTTTTTTGTAACCTTAGTTATAATAGGTTGCTTTACAATCTACGACTTAATATTAACAGGCAGGGTAAACAAGTTAACATTAAAACTTTTTTTAACCTTTCTTCTTGTAACAACCTTAACCTTAACCTTCAAAATCTTAGTTGGAATTGAGAAGCCTAAAAATATGCTAACATCAATGCCTAACATTTTAAATTTAACCAAAGAATACTCTTACCCTTCAGGTCATGTAGCAAGATTTACGGTTTTAACGTGTTATATCCATGAGAGGTGGAATAGAAGGTTTGCAGTAACCGTACTACTTATACTTGTATCCTTAACAAGGCTAACTTTACATGCTCATTATCCTACAGATTTAGTGGGAGGGGTATTACTTGGATTGTTAGTGTATCTAACAATTGACTATTTTTGGAAAAGGAGAAATAGGGTTTAATGAAAACTTAGGATTTTTTACTGTTTACTTTTTACCCTTTCCTCTTTTTAGCTAAAATTTTCCTGGCCCTCCCCCCTTCTTCAGAGAAAGTTTCAAATTCACAGTATGGGTCACCTTTAGCTATACATTTATTCTCTCTTGTGAACATTTTTACACCAAATATTTCAGTAGAAAAGCCAGAGATAACTCCCCGTATAAAGTGGCTAAAAGGTTTTTTGGTGTTTGCTCCTTGCTCACATTCTATACAACGATAAATTCTTTGAAGAATGTAAGGAGGATCTTCCTTTAACTTTAAAAGTCTTATAGCACCATAGCCCATACTCATAAAAAGACCAGGAGCAATGCCTCTAATTATCTTTAGTTTATCTTTTATCTTAAGAAGCCCAGCTAATCTTTTATGCTCTTTGGCAAACTCTACACCAGCTTCAAAACCAAGAAAATAAAGAAAAGCTTCAGCTCCTGAACCAACATGCCTCCTTATATTAAACATTAAGCCTTTTAAGCCTACATCACGAATGATAACAGCTCTATTCTCACCAACTACCAGCGGAAAGGAAGCCTCATCAACAAGGAAGCCTTTAATCCTAGGTTTAAGCTCTATAACATTTTCTAAAAATTCTAGCTGTTTTATTTGTTTAACAAATTTTTTGGGTGTAATGTTAGATTCTGTGAAATCTAAAAAAGCTAAACTCCATCCAGCTTCCCCTAAATTTAAAGGTTTTAAGTAGGAAAAATAAAGAACATCAACATTTCCTTCAGCAGCTGCTGAAGCAAGTTTTGCAAGAAAAGCTGGTTTAACTTCTTTAATCTTTATTAAAATACCATAAAGCTTTTTATCTGGGCAAACAATAAAGCGTCCAACGTTAAATGAAGTCATTAAAAAGCCTCCTTAAGGTTAGAGAGGATACACTATTTCCGCTAATAAGCTTTATTTTTGCTACTGATGGTAGAAAAGAAGACTTTAAGCTGATTTTTAACTAGTACTAGAATTTTTCCATAAGTTTTTAACTACAATTCTTCCATTTGGCTCTAATTCCTCTGCAATTATACAGGTGAATTTAAAAATTTTCGTTTCGGGTAGAAGCCAGTAATCTGGCGGCAAACCAGCCTTAACACAACAATGAGAAAGAAATTCTTCACTATCCCAGCCGTATTCTACTGGAACTTGAGGTAAAAGTAAGCCTTTATTCCACCTGTACTCAACTACAAGTCCATCAACTCCAACTTTAATATTTTTGGGATATTCTTCAGGCTTGCTAACCCTAATTAACTGAAGAGGTGTAAGAACACTTACTTCAATAACAACTTTATCTAACTCATCAATAGTTAATGGTGGAAACCGTGGATCCTCAACAGCAGCATTTATAGCTGAATCAATTGTTGCATTTACTAATGGAAGTACAGGTTCAGGGTAACCTATACAACCTCTAAGATTTTTTCTTCCACCTTTTTCAATAATGTTTAATGTTACAAAAACACCTGATTTTCTTTTTAACTTTTCAGGAGTATCCATTGGAGGCTTGATTATAATAGAATCCCTAAGGTACCGTGTTATGGCGTTTCTTGCAAGTTTAACAAGGAAAACACCCTCATCATAAGTAAGGTCAAAGGATTCGTCAACAGGATTAAAAGGCAAGATTTACACCTCAACCTAGTAGATAAACTTAGGGTATATAGATATTACCCAACCTTAAAAATTTCTACCTTTAGCTTTTTCAACAATCTTTCTAATTTGCCTCCAATGTTTACCTTTCCAATAAATTTTTCTGCATCTTCTATTACTGCAAACCCAAAAATCCTTGTAAGTTTTTAATGTTTGTTCAGGTACTAATCCTTCAACATTTTTAGGTTTCACCTTTTTTAATGGATAGTTACATATTGGACAGCGTGTTTTGCTTGGAACCTCTAAACTAAGTTTTAGTTTAAATTCTTTAACAACTTTTAAAAGTTTATCTGCTTCGTTTAAACTACCTTCAACATGAAAAACATTAACACCAGATTTTAATGCAAACCTATAAAGTTCAAGGTCGCTTGTAAGTAAAATTCTCCCAGATTTTTTAGCATACCTAATAAGTTTAAAATCATCAACACCGCCAAGATACTCAGCATTATAACCAAAAATTCTGAGCCAGCGTGCAACCTTCCCAAGCATACCATCAACAACAAATTTTAAATTACCTGTCAAGTTTATCTTAGCTAATTATCTAACTAAGAATTAAACTTAAACTTTTCTTTTGTATCCTATCAAACCAGCTAAGAAGATAAGTAAACCTAAAGCTACAAATCCAAAGCCAAAAATAAGCTGATAATCTAAGTTAAGAAGAAAACTTACACCAATAAAGATAATGATTAAGCCTAAAAATGACAGAAAAATGTTTCCAAAACTTTTAGGTATAGTTAGGGTTATTGGTGATGGTTTAATACTCTTAATCCTTATAAGCCCCATTAAAAGAAAACCTACTCCCATACCAATAGCGCCGCCAACATCAGGCCTACTAAAAGCTAAACCTAAACCTCCACCAATAAACATACATGCAACAAAAATAAGACCTGAAAAATGTTTAACTTCTCTTTCCCAGCCGATCTCCTCAACCTTAGCCATAAGCCTCTCACATACTAAAACTGGTTAGCTACTATTATACTTATCTTTAATCCTTTTAAGAAGTCTAAGCTAATGAAATTACAGCTTGAACAGCTGAAAAGGCATCACCAAGCCCTGTAAGTATTCTAGGTTTAGGATTGATGTAAACTGGGATAAGACAATAGTTATATTTTTCTTCAACTTTACCTTTCTCAACCTTAACATTTGAAGATGGAAGATTTTTAGCCTTATTGATGTTTTCTTTTATACCACCCATTGTTAAAGCTGCTGCTGTAAGGCTAGCTTTGCTTAATGCCTCTATTTCACGCTCTAAAGGAAATTTTGAAACTGAAAACGCAAAAGTTGAGGTATGTACACAGATTCTACTAACTCCAAGTTTTTTAACAGCTTCAACTACCGAATAATTTAACTCTTTAAGACTTTCATCTTTAGCCTCAAAATACTGCATACACTCCTTTTCATTTAATCCTATGGAATCTACACACTGCTTATCAGTAAAAACTTTTAAAGCATATCTTACAGATTCCTCAGAACCTTGCCCAAGCTCAAAATGAACTTTAGGTCTTTTAGCCTCTTCTAACCAATCAGCAATTTCATTAGTTTTCTTTTTATAAGCTGGTAAGAGAAGATGTGCATAAGCAAAAACAAGTATCTCGGTATATTTCCTGTTAAAGGCATAAAAGAAAAAATCTTCATCAAAAATCCCATGAAAAGACATAAGGTCCCATGAAAGAATATGCCTACCTGAAGTATTGATACCTCTAGATTTATCTTCGCTAAACTCAAAAATTAGGTGGTCATATTCAGGATCCCCATATCTTATAGCTTGTTTCGGGGTTTTAAACCCATCTTTACATGCAACCTTAACATCTGGAGAATTAAGCATAATACTTGGTGGACGGAAAGGATAAGAAATTAAAGGTGTTAATCCAAGCTCATGTAAGGCTCTTCCCATGTTAAAACCGTTTCCACCAAGCCTTTTCTCCCTAAAGCTGAATAGTTGATTAAGTTTTTTGTAAACGTTTTCAGATATTAGAAACTCCCTTCCACCAACCCTGAAAGCCTCATTTAAGGTGTATGCAACTTCCTCAAGAGATTCAAGAAAAACTTTTTCGGGTTTAGGCATAACTTTAACATGATTTTTAACCCAACTTAAAACCTTATCATCAACCCGAATAAGAGAATCCCAGTTTGTATAAAAACCTGTTGCAACATTAACATCTGGCAGTATCTGCATCTTAACAACCCCACAATATATTTTTTTCTACTTTTCACTGCTTACATTTAACGGTTAGGCTGCCGAAAAATTTTAGGGGCTTTTTGCCCCTAGCAGTTTCCCCCTTATCCCATTCGGGTTTACATCT
>CAZMUQ010000041.1:0-9392 GCA_964569845.1 uncultured Candidatus Bathyarchaeia archaeon | reverse complement strand
TCTAGCTAGTACTATTTAGAGGTGTCTTATTTAATCTTAAAAATTTAATGGAGGTAAATGAAAAGTGTCTGAAAAACCACATCTTAACATAGTTGTAGTTGGACATGTGGATCACGGTAAATCTACTTGTATGGGGCATCTACTTTTCTTACTAGGCTATGTAGATGAACGTACAATCAGGGAGTATGCTGAGGCTTCTGAGAAGTTTGGTGCTGGAGATACATTTAAGTTTGCATGGATCATGGATAAGCTTAAGGAGGAGCGTGAAAGAGGATTAACAATAGACTTATCCTACTGGAAGTTTGAAACAAACAAGTACTCATTTACAATTATTGATGCACCAGGACATAGAGACTTTATTAAAAATATGATTACCGGGGCAAGTCAAGCTGATTGTGCACTACTTGTATCCTCTGCGCGTAAAGGAGAATTTGAGGTAGGTATTGAAGCTGGAGGCCAAACAAGGGAACATGCATTCCTTCTAAGAACATTAGGAGTAAGCCAGGTTGTTGTAGCTATAAATAAGATGGATGACCCATCAGTAAACTGGAGTCAAGAAAGATACGAGGAATGTAGGAAGCAGCTAGAATATCTTTTAAGAACTGTTGGATTTAACGTTGCAAAGGTGCCATTTATACCTATTTCAGCATGGACAGGAGACAACCTTATTAAACGTAGTGAAAAGATGCCATGGTATAAGGGACCTACTCTTGTTGAGGCTCTTGATACTTTTGAAATTCCACCAAAGCCAATAGATAAGCCTTTAAGGATACCAGTTCAAGATGTTTACTCTATTACTGGTGTTGGAACAGTTCCTGTTGGAAGAGTTGAAACTGGTGTGCTTAAAGAGGGAGATAAAGTAGTTTTTGTTCCGGCTGGGAAGGAGGGTGAAGTTAAAAGTATAGAGATGCACCATACAAGAATTCCTAAAGCAATTCCTGGGGATAATATAGGCTTTAACGTTAGAGGTATAGCGAAGAAGGATATTAGAAGAGGGGATGTCTGTGCTCATCCAACAAATCCACCAAAAGCTGTAAAGGAATTTATAGGGCAAATTATTGTTGTTTACCATCCAACTTCGATTGCCCAAGGATATACGCCAGTTTTACATGCACATACAGCCCAAATTGCATGTAAATTTGCAGAGCTTATCCAAAAGATTAACCCAAGAACAGGAGAAGTTATTGAGGATCATCCCTCATTCCTTAAAACTGGTGATAGTGCCCTTGTTAGATTCCAACCAATAAGACCCATAGCTATTGAAACTTACGCTGAAATTCCTCAGCTTGGAAGATTTGCTATAAGGGATATGGGTACAACAATAGCTGCAGGTGTTGTTAAGGAGATAACTCAAACAGCATAAATGGGGCTTAAATTGGTTCAAAAAGCACGCATACGTTTAACAAGTACAGACTATAGAAAGCTTGATGAAATTTGTAGAGAGATAAAGGATATAGCTGAAAAACTCGGAGTTAAGGTTTCAGGGCCAATACCATTACCAACAAGAAAGATACATTTACCAACAAGAAAAAGTCCATGCGGTGAAGGAACTAATACTTGGGATCGTTGGGAATTAAGAATTCATAAACGTTTAATAGAGGTTGATGCAAACGAGAGATTAATGCGTAGAATTATGCGTGTAAGAATACCTGATGATGTTTTCATAGAAGTTAGTATAATGTAAAAAAGGCTAACCTACCTGAAAACCAAGAAGAAATTTTTTAGATTTAAACTTCTAAAACCTTTTTCGCTACTGCTTTACCCATATCACTTGTTGTTGAATTTCCACCAAGGTCATAGGTTCTAATTTTTCCTTCTTTTAAAACTTCAAATATTGCCTTTTCAAGCCTATTTGCGGCTTCTTCTTCACCTAAATATTCAAGCATAAGTTTTGCAGCTAAAATTGTTGCAGTAGGATTTACCTTATTTAATCCAGCATATTTTGGTGCAGAACCGTGAACAGGTTCAAACATTCCATAATTATCCCCTATATTAGCTCCTGCAGCAAAGCCTAAACCTCCTACTAGGGCTGCTGCTTCATCTGATAGTATATCTCCAAACATATTTGTTGTAACAATAACATCAAAACTTTCAGGTCTACGTATAAGTTGCATAGCAGCAGCATCTATATGAAGCTCTTCAACAGTAACATCAGGATATTTACTAGCTATTTCTGCTACAACTTGCTTAAAGATGCCATCCGTTAATCTTAGAATATTTGCCTTATGAACATAAGTTACATGCTTTTTTCTTTTCATTGAAAGATTAAATGCAAAGCGTACTATTCTTTCACATGCCCTTCTTGTAATTAAACGTGTAGAAATACCAACACCAGGCATAACTTCAAACTCTTTTGCAAAATAAAATCCTTCAGTATTTTCTCTTAAAACTATTAAGTCGATATTAGGTTTAAGTGAAGGAACATTAGGTAAAGATTTGGCAGGTCTAACATTAGCATAAAGGTCAAACAGCCTTCTAAGAGTAACTGTTGCACTTGGAGGAGCTCCTGGTTCTTCAAGCGTTGTTAGTGGCCCTTTTAAACATACATTAGTTTTCTTAAGCTTTTCTATGGTTTCTTCTGGAAGATTTGTTCCATACTTTTCCATGCAGCTAAGACCAGCATCACAGAAAACATATTCAAACCTTAAACCTTTAATAGCATCTTGAAGAGAATTAAGAACTCTTAAAGCTTCTTTAACAACTTCAGGTCCAATTCCGTCTCCAGGAATAACACCAATCTTGTAAATTGCCATTTCCATCAGCCTAAAAACCTTTTAGCTTATGTTAATACTTTTTAAGGTTAGTTAAGTTTTTTGGTGAGTAGTTATGGTTAAAATTGAGCAAGGACTTATTCAAGTTTATACTGGCAACGGTAAAGGGAAAACAACAGCTTCTTTAGGTCAAGCTTTAAGAGCTATAGGTCATGGTTTAAAGGTTTACATGATCCAATTTATGAAGGGGTGGAAAGGGTATGGTGAACTTCAGGCGGCTAAGAAGCTTTATCCTAATCTTGTCATAGAGCAGTTTGGTAGAATTGGACATGTAAGTAAGGAAAAACCTGAGAAAATTGATTTTGAAAATGCTAAAAAAGCCCTTTTAAAAGCTAAAGAAATCATGCTTAGCGGGGAGTGGGATATTCTCATCTTAGATGAAATAAATATTGCATTAGATTTTGGGCTTATAAAACTGGATGAAGTTTTAGAGTTAATAAAAAGTAAGCCAAAAAATGTTGAACTTATTCTTACTGGGAGAAATGCTCCAAAAGAAATTATCGATATTGCAGATCTGGTATCCGAAGTTGTTGAAGTTAAACACCCATACCAAAAAAATGTTAAGGCAAGAATGGGAATAGAATATTAACAGCAAAAATTT
Organism: uncultured Candidatus Bathyarchaeia archaeon; assembly: GCA_964569845.1. GTDB lineage: Archaea > Thermoproteota > Bathyarchaeia > Hecatellales > Hecatellaceae > CAZMUQ01. The sequence goes on along the minus strand of CAZMUQ010000041.1, from coordinate 6,020 downwards.
ATCTAAGGAAAAATCCGCAGATTTATGGTTAAAGTTATTAATATAAAACTTTTTAGCTTTAACTACTCAATAAAAAATAGTAATTTTGGCTTGATATTGAAGGGTGTGAAAATTTGAGTCTAGAACTTCAACAAAGAAAAATTAGAGTTTTAATTGCTAAGCCTGGTCTTGATGGGCATGACCGTGGAGCTAAAGTTGTTGCTAGAGGGTTAAGAGATGCTGGAATGGAGGTTATCTATACTGGTATAAGGCAAACACCTGAACAAATAGTACAAACAGCTATCCAAGAAGATGTTGATGTTATTGGACTTAGTATTCTTTCAGGTGCACATGATACATTAATTCCACAAGTTGTGGAAAAAATGAGAGAAAATGGGCTTGAACCAGGTAAAAATGTACTTCTACTTGTTGGAGGTATAATTCCTAAGGAGGATGCTGAAGAATTAAAAAAGGTTGGAGTTAACGAGGTTTTTGGTCCAGGAACACCAACCATAGAAATAGCTAGATATATAGAAGAGAATGTTAAAAAATTGAAGAAGGGGGTTTAAATCATGGTTGATTATGAAAAAATTGCTGAAGAACTTAAAAGCTGGGAAACTAAAAATGCTAAAGACATCCAAAAGGTTGGAGAATATATTAACCGTTCAGGTATCCCAATTAAGCTTCTTTATACACCCTTAGACATTAAAGATGTGGATTACTTAGGCAGTATTGGTTTTCCTGGAGAATATCCATTTACAAGAGGAGTTTATCCTACAATGTATCGTGGAAGACTTTGGACTGTAAGGCAGTATGCTGGTTTTGGAACAGCAGAGGATACCAATAAAAGGTATAAGTACCTGATTAGCCAAGGTCAAACTGGTTTAAGTGTAGCTTTCCATCTTCCAACTCAGTGTGGTTATGATTCTGACCATCCAATGGCTTATGCTGAGGTTGGTAAGGTTGGTGTTGCGATTGATAGTTTAAAGGACATGGAAATACTTTTCGAAGGAATAGAACTTGAAAAGATAACAACATCAATGACTATCAATTCAACATGCCCACAAGTTTTGGCAATGTATTTCTGTGTTGCTGCTATGCAAAATGTTCCAAATGATAAAGTAGGGGGAACAGTTCAAAATGATATTCTTAAAGAGTATGTTGCAAGAGGAACATACATTTATCCACCTGAACCTTCAATGCGGCTTGTTGGAGATGTTATTGAGTGGTGTTATCAAAATGCTCCAAGATTTAATTCTATAAGTATTAGCGGATACCATATGAGGGAGGCTGGATGTACTGCGGTACAGGAAATTGCATTTACACTTGCAAACGGTATAGCATATGTTGACCACGTTACTAAAAGAGGAATACCTGTAGACAAGTTTGCACCAAGATTGTCATTCTTCTTTGCAGCACAAAGAGACCTTTTTGAAGAGGTAGCTAAATTTAGAGCTGCAAGAAGACTTTGGGCTAAAATTATGAAGGAAAGATTTGGAGCTAAAGATCCACGCTCAATGCTTTTAAGATTCCATGTTCAAACTGCGGGTGTTACTCTTACAGCACAACAACCATACGTTAACCTCATGAGAAATACTATTGAAGCTTTAGCTGCTGTTCTTGGAGGAGCTCAATCTTTGCATGTAAACTCTTTTGATGAAGCTTATGCTGTTCCAACAGAATTTGCAGTTACACTTTCAGTTAGAACCCAACAAATTATAGCTTATGAAAGCAAAGTTACTGCAACAGTAGATCCATTAGCAGGTTCATATTATGTTGAATGGTTAACTGAGCAAATTGAGGAAAAAGCTATGGAATATATACATAAGATTGATGAAATGGGTGGTGCTCCGGTAGCAATAGAGAAAGGCTTCTACCAAAAGGAGATTGCTGATGCAGCATACAAGTACCAGAAGGATGTTGAAAGTAAAAAAGAGATTATTATTGGTGTAAATGAGTTTGTTACAGAAGAAGAGATGCCTATTACAACCTTAAAAGTTGATCCTGAAGTTAGAAAAAGACAAATTGAAAGGCTAAATAAGGTTAAAAAGGAAAGAGATAACAAAAAGGTTGAAGAAGCTTTAAATAAGCTACGTAAAGCTGCTGAAAAGGGAGAAAATATTATGCCTGCTACCTTTGAGGCAATTAAAAACTATGCAACTATAGGTGAAACCTCAAATATACTTAGGGAGGTTTTTGGAGAGTATAAAGCTTTAACAATAGTTTAGGAGGTGTAACATTTTTGATTAAAAAAGTTAGCCATATAGGTATTGCCGTGAAAAGTATTGATGAAGCATTAAAACTTTACAGGGATATTCTAGGTTTAAGTGTTGAAGGATTTGAAGTTGTTGAGGAGCAAAAAGTAAGAATAGCATTTATTCCGATTGGTGAGACAAGGATAGAACTTCTAGAATCAACAGATCCAAATGGGCCTATCGCAAAATTTATTGAAAGTAGGGGTGAAGGAATTCAGCATATAGCTTTCCAGACAGACGATATTGAAGCTGAGCTTAAAAAGCTTAAGGAAAAAGGTTTAAGGCTTATAGATGAAAAACCTAGACGAGGTGCCCATGGAGCTAAAATAGCATTCATACACCCCAAAAGTACATACGGTGTTTTATTGGAAATATGTGAAGAGGGGAAGGATTAAAGCTACTGCAAAAGCAGTAAAAATTTATAAAACTAAAACTAAACTTTTTTGAGTATAACTTAGTAGAAGAAAGCTTAGCCTAGCTAATATACTGAAACTTTTTCAACACCTTTAATTCTTAAAAATTCCGGTATGAGTTCACCTGGAATTTTTTTCTCAGCTATTAGTACAAGTTTAGGTTCTGGTGAAAGTTCTGGGTCATCTACTAAAGCTTGTCTAATGCTTATGTTTCTCTCAGCCAATATTTTAGCTGAGTTTGCAAGAATCCCTGGAATTCTTGCACTTGTTGGGGTTATTTCAACAACTCCAAGGTTTAAATGTTTTGCAACATCTTTTAATGAATGTCCAGCGGACCTTAAATGTCTGAATATTATGCTTAGTTCGGGATCTGCTTCAATAAACTTTATTGTTTGGGTTACTGTTCTTCTATCAACTTTTGCAACTCGGGCAACTTCAGAAATTGAAACTTCAAGCATGTTGCAGTATATTCTGCTTTCTCTAATGCTTAATCCATTTTCTATTAAAACTTTTGCAACATTAAGGCGTTCAGGGTACTCTTTTAATTTTTCATATACTTTTTGCCACATATGTTGTTAAATGTGGAGAAAAGTATATAAGCATGTTGTATATGACTAATATAGTTCAAAAATGAACATATATGTGCATTGAGGTGAAAAAGTTGACTTTAAGACGAATAATATTACCACCAGAAGAAACACCTAACAAGTGGTATAACATTCTCCCAGACCTACCTAAACCTCTACCTCCACCAATAGACCCTGAAACTAAAGCACCAATCAAACCTGAGAAGTTAGAGGCTATTTTCCCTAAGGAACTTATACGCCAAGAGTTAAGCCAAGATAGATGGATCCCAATACCTGAAGAAGTTCAGGAAGTTTACCAGGTTTGGAGGCCTACACCCCTTTACAGAGCTTTAAGACTTGAAAAAGCACTAAAAACACCAGCAAAAATTTACTATAAATATGAAGGAGTAAGCCCACCTGGAAGTCACAAACCAAATACTGCTGTTGCTCAAGCCTATTTTAACATGAAGGAGGGGATTGAAAGGTTAACAACAGAAACAGGTGCAGGGCAATGGGGTTCAGCATTAGCTTTTGGTTGTGCAATGTTTGGAATGAAAGCTACAATTTACATGGTTAAGGTTAGCTACCAACAAAAACCATACAGAAGGCTTCTTATGCAGGTTTGGGGTGCTGATGTTACTCCAAGTCCAAGTAATAGAACAAGCTTTGGAAGAAGCATACTAGAAAAGGATCCAGATAATCCTGGAAGTTTAGGTATAGCTATAAGTGAAGCTATAGAAGATGCAGTAACAAGCGAAAAAACAAAGTATTCACTTGGAAGTGTATTAAACCATGTACTTTTACATCAAACAGTTATGGGTTTAGAAGCTAAAAAACAGTTTGAAATTGTTGATGATTATCCGGATATTATTTTTGGTTGTGTTGGTGGTGGAAGTAGTTTTTCAGGTTTATTCTTCCCCTTCTACTATGACAAAGTTTCAGGTAAAGCACCAAAAGATGTTAAATTTGTTGCTGTTGAACCTACAGCATGCCCAACCTTAACAAAAGGTATCTACATGTATGACCATGGAGATACTGCAAGAATGACACCTTTACTTAAAATGTATACACTTGGACATAGCTTTATTCCACCACCCATCCATGCTGGAGGCTTAAGGTATCATGGAGATTCACCTATTCTCTGTTTTTTGGTTAACTTAGGTGAAGTTGAAGCATTAGCTTATAATCAGGTTGAAGTTTTTAAAGCTGCAAAAATTTTTGCAGAAACCGAAGGAATACTTCCTGCGCCTGAACCTGCTCATGCAATTAAAGCTGTTATTGATGAAGCATTAAAATGCAAAGAAACAGGAGAGGAAAAAACAATCCTTCTTCAACTTTCAGGTCACGGATACTTTGATATGAAAGCCTATGAAGATTATCTTGAAAATAAACTTCAACCATACGAGTATCCAAAAGACGAGATAGAAAAAACAATAAAGAGGCTTATGGAACTTTACCCATGGCTTAAAAATCTACCATACTAAACCACCTATTAAATTCCCCTTTTCCCCATTTTCCCAGTAAAAACTTGTTTTTTGATTAAATTTTAAAAGTCTTTTAAATACCCATTTCTTTAATTTTCTCAATTTTCTCGATTAATTGGGAAAATGTTGGAATATCTAGCGGGATTAGAACTAAAAATTTGTAAACCTTCTCCATATAAATGAAGGTATTACCACCAATTATTTGATGAAACTCCTTAGGTATAGTAACTCTCCAACGATGCTTACCTTTCTCAATTTTAATAAATTTACCCAAGCGCCACCAGCAAACTTTAAAGCATAAAAAATTTATTAACCTTCTTATCAGGAAAAAACAGGTATTGTTAGCAAAAGTTTTCCTATAACAGGGACAAATAAATTAAATTTTTATCCACCAACAAACATTGGAAAGGCCCGGTTTAATAGTATTCCACCAACATTAACATGTAAGTTTATATCTAGGTTAGTTTTAACTTTCCCATAGTTTTTAGTTATAATTTCACATTCTGTTTTTGTTTTTTTAATAACTTCAAAGTGTAGCTGGTTTAGGGATATTCCACCAAAACCAACAAAACCTTTAATTTTACAGCCAACAGAATTTAAAACCATTATTGGTTGAACAGTAATTCCACCAGTACCAACTTTAACATTTATGGTTGAATTTTTTGGCAAAGTTGTTGCTTTAACATTTAACACTACACCGCCAGTAGAAACCTTAATATTCAAATTACTAAAGGATGTGTTATCGAAAATGTTAACTGTTAATCCTCCAAGCCCAAGATTAAAATCAAAATTTTCAATGTTTGTATACTTGGAAAGCTCTATTTCCCCTCCACCACTAAACAATGTAAAGTTTCCTGAGTAAACATATCTGTTACCTAATAAAATATCAATCTTACAAGAATTAGCATAAACAAAAATTTTTAGAAGGTTACCAGCCTTTTGCTTAACAATTTCAGGTTTAATAGGAGTTTTAGAGGTAAACTTAAATTTATAAGCTATTGGTTCATCCGTGAATCTTAAATTTAAAGAACCACTCCTAACTAAAAAATTTAAACTAATCTTTTTAATCTCAGGCTCTAAGGATGCAGTGAAAAATTCTTTTACAAATACCTTTTCCACCGGCTTAGGTTTTAACTCAACAATTATTGGGTAAGCTACTGTTGAAATTATTCCGCCAAGTAAAACTGCTATTATTAGTACTCCAACAATAAAGTTTGTATTCAACCAAAAATTCCCCCAATAATTGTTAGAATAGAAAACCATAAGCCAGAACCTACAATTAAGCAAACAATTAAAGGCATAACAAAGGCTGAGAAAAATGCT
>CAZMUQ010000040.1:0-9607 GCA_964569845.1 uncultured Candidatus Bathyarchaeia archaeon | reverse complement strand
AACATTTTAGTTGAATACTGATAAATGGTGGTTAAATTGAAAAGAAGACTTTTAGATTTTCTTGCGTGTGCTATGTGTAAATCTTATCCTCTAGAGTTGTACGTTTTTGAGGAAAAAGACGAGATTGTTGAAGGACTACTTGTATGTCCCAATCCTGATTGTAGAATGTGGTATCCAATAATAGATGAAATTCCACATTGTCTTCCACCAGAATTAAGAAATAAGAATGAAGATTTAGCTTTCCTTAGAAAGTGGAAAGATAAGATACCTTTAAAAGTGCTAAAAGAGGGGAAACCTTTCAACCTTTCAGAAGAATTATAGGTTTCAAACACAGATAAAGGGGAATTTTCCCATGTTTTCATTAACAGAAGAACAAAAAGCTATTAAAAAGGCTGCACGTGATTTTGCTGAAAAAGAGTTTACAAAAGAGTTGCTACTTAAGTGTGAGGAAGAAGATGGAATAGATATTCTGCAAAATCTTATTAGAAAAGCATCTCAATTAGGCTTTTCTAACATAGAGTTTCCTACAGAGTATGGTGGGCAGGGTTACACATTTTTTGAGAAAGCTTTGGTTACAGAGGAGTTTTGTAGAGTTGGTTCAGGTGTTGGGGTTGTTATTGCTGAAGGTTGCGGTGTTGCTGCAACTCTTGTTAATGCTGTTGGAACGGAGGAGCAGAAAAAGAAGTATTTACCTCCTGCTTTAAAGGGTGATGGTGGAATTGCTGGGGCTTTTACAGAGCCTGCTCATGGAACAGATATAACTTTTCTTGAAACTTTTGCTAAAAAGGAAAGGGGTGGGTGGATTATTAATGGTACAAAAACTTTTATTAGCGGGGCTTCTGAAGCTTCAAGTATAGTTGTTTTATGTCAAACAAACCCTGATGCTAAGCCACCTTATCGTGGCCAAACTTTGTTTTTAGTTGATAGGAAAGCTGAAGGTGTTGAAATTACAAAACTTAAACCCAAACTAGGTTTACATGCATGGTCAACATGTGAAATAAAGTTTGATAACGTTTACGTTGATGATTTCTCCATGCTAGGAGAATTAAATAGGGGATTTTACCATACACTTCTACTTTTTAATCAGCTTCGTATTCTTGGAGGTGTTAGATCTTTAGGTATGGCTGAGGGAGCTTTTGAATCTGCATTAAAACATGCTAAAGAAAGAATTATCCGCGGTAAAAACTTGGTAAGTTATCAAGGTGTTAGATGGATGCTTGCAAAGATGGCTGCAAAAATTGAACTTGCAAAACTTTTAGTTTATAAGGCTGCATATCTTGAAGGGAGAGGAGTAGGTGACCCTGTTTTAGCATGTATGGTTAAATCTTGGGTTGTTGAGGAAATGTTAAATGTTATAGATGAGGCTATCCAAATTTTTGGTGGACTTGGCTATATGGCTGAAACAGGTATTGAGAGAAGATGGCGTGATGCTAGAGCATTTAAGATAGCTGGTGGAACTAGGGAGATGGCTTTAAATACTATTGCGGATTTTATAATCGAGAAAAACTATAATCTGATATGGTAAAGTAAGCAAAATTTCTAAATTTTGCAAGTTTCACCTTGTTGTGTGGGGTTTGTAGGGCTTATGGAAAAGGCTTTTATAGGTTAACCCCTAACTACTACTTAGCTAGTAGCTTTGGTTAATAATTGTTTGAGGAGAAACTTTTGGAAGTTATTAAGAACATGTTTACTGTCTTAACACATCTCATAGATAAAAATATGCCTGCTGAATTTTTTGAAGAATTAAACTTACCTAAACTTCAAATGCTTCTTAACTTTCTTAAAAATGAGGAGTTTATAGTTATAGTTAAAGGCTCTGATGACCCATATTTAAAAATAACTCCTAAGGGTAAAAGGTTTATAGAAGACCTAATAATGCTTAAAGAAAATCTTTAATGTTCTTCTAAAAATAAACTCTTTATTTCTGGGCTGATTTTTATTCTACCATTGCCAAGATAAGAAATAAACTTATATTTTCTTAAAAAATTTAAAATTTTTCTTAGTTTTTCTTCTTCAATATCAAGTTTTTCCTTTATCTCGACCTCTGTATGCTCCTCCTGATTTGTAAGAAGCTCAATAATCTTATCGATAATATCTATGCTACTCATTTGTTTTTAACCAAGCTTTATGGTAATCTACAATGTTCTCAGCCTAACTATAAATATTTTATGAACCTATGAATAGAAACTGTACTATGGTGGTGTAATAGTGCTTCTATTATCAACCCTCAAAGTTTAAATCTGTAATACCCTTAAACCTAATACTTAGAGAATAGGGTTTAGGAAATCAATATTGGAAAGGTATGCTAGGTGTAGAAAAAGGTCTAGAATGGAAATCTTCTACTCAATATTAACTGTGGCTAAAGATGGAAGCAGAAAAACGGAGATTGTATATAAGTCAAATTTAACATTTAAAAGAGCAACAAAGTACCTTGAAGCTTTAGAAAGATTAGGTTTAATAGAAAGACATGAAAATATTTGGAAAACATCTAGGAAGGGTTTAGAGTTTATAAGAGATTTTAACAAGATAATTAAAAGGTATTCTGAATTTTAAAATAACATAAATTTAACTTTTTATTACTAACCTTCCATAAACAGGTTGATTGTTGATTTTAATGTTTCAATATCTTCTTGAATAAGCTTAGAGTTTATTTCTAGAAGTTCTGAAATTTTTTCAAGAACTTTATCTGTTTGAGCATTAGCCATATAAACTTTAGCTTGTTGCCATGTTAATGTTAACTCAGGTCTTCCAACATCCTCTACATATGCATCTAAACTTAGGAATATTGATGTTAACTCAGGGTTTTCAGGTTCCCTTAAAGCTAAACTCATAAACTTAATAAACTGACCTTCAAGTTTAAGCTTCCTATCTAATGAATCAATAGTATAGTTTAAGTCAAGAACAAAGTAATGCACGTTTGTTTTTGTTTTCATGTATTCCCTTGTGAGGTTTACGTAAAGATTGTAAAGCTTCATGTGCTCAGATTTTAACTTTAAGTATTCCTGCTCTAGGCTTGAAAGTTGATACTGGGTTTTATTAAGCTTCTCCTTGTAGCTGGTTACTGGTGCTGAACCATAAGAATATCCTGCAACATACCCTACTGCTAAACCTACAGCCAAAACTACAATTAACATCAGAATTGTTGAAGACCTAATTGTTCTTCTTCCCCTAAACTTTTATGTTATTGTTTCAAGGATACTGTGTTTTAAGTATATAAGAATTATGGATATTTTTCACCAGACTTTTAGTCCGTATTTTAGGTTAGAAACTTTTGTTCTTCCAGTTTAATATAGTGTACTGCTTCCTAGATTGGGTTAGTAAGGTGGAAAAGTTATTGGCTAATGTGAAGAAGATTGAGAAAAAGAGTAGGCGTAGCTATATTAGACTTATTGAGGAAATACTTATTGAAGCATTAGATGGAGCAACAAAAACAAGGATAGTTTATAATGCAAATCTAAACTTTAAAGTTTTACATAAATATATGAGGCTTCTTTTATCATCAGGATTAATTGTTGAAGTTAACAATTCAAATGGGAAAAAAGTTTATAAGACAACAGAAAAAGGTAGAGCTTTCCTAGAACATTTAGCTTCACTAAATAAGCTTCTAGAAAATTTTGAAAATACGTATAGTAGAGATTCTAGCTACCCCTATCCAGTTTTTCTCCTGCATAGGGGAAAATCCACTTTAAAATCACAGTTAAGTGTTAGGTGAGAAAGGTATGAAAAGTACTTCTACAATTTTTTTAGGGTTTTTTATGGTTGCTATTTTAGCTTTAAGTTGCTTTACAGCTGAAGCAATAACCCTTGATATTTTGATAGCTATCAAAAGTAAGCAGGATGTTAAAGCTGTTATTGACATCATGGTTAAAAAGTCTGACGAGTTTAAAGAAGCTGAAGAAGCTGAGGAGCAGCTATCCCAGGTTTATAGTAGGGTTGATGCTCTTGAAAGCTCGTTAATGTCGATTTATTCTTGGATGAGTGGTATTGAGGGAAGACTTAGTAATCTTGAACAGAAGGTGAGCTTACTTCACACACTTATACGTGAATATGCAAAGGTTAATGAGCTTCAATATAATGCTATAGATGCTCATCAAAAGGTTATATTATCCTTGAAAATGCAGATAATGCGTTTAGAAAACCTTAAAGATTCAAACTTAAAAACAATTGAGCTTCTTAAAAATTTTGGTGGAAATAATCAAGACCAGATAAACGAGCTTTTAGAGGAGAATGCTCGAGCTGATGAAGCTGTAAGAATTTTAAACAGTAAAATTAATGAGCATTATAATAGGATTTATGAGCTTCAAAGAGAAAAGGATTCCTATACAGCAAAAATTTTCAGTATATACGACCAGCTTATAGGTTTAAATCCTGTTGGAGGATATTTTGATTCCTATGGTAATTACCGTTCATTTACATCTATTAGCGGAGACCTTTCAAATGTCTTTAAGGTAACAAGAATCTACTCTAAGATTGGTGATAGTATTGCTCCTGTTAACGGGAAGCTTATTGTTGAAGGTATAGACATTAAGGATGAAGGTGAAACTCATAGACTTCAATTCTATATTTGGACTCCCTATGATGGTGAAAGACCTGCATCCTTTAAAATTACAAGAAATGGTGGAGTTTTTATTGCTGAAATTAAAGTTCCAAATGTTTATCCATGTACTGCTCAGTTAAAGATTGAAAGAGTTGTTTCAGGTGAAACTATCACGGTTCCATTTATAATAGTTGAACCTCAAATAGGTTTCCAGCTTCCAGATAATATTAATAGTGGTGAAGAATTTACTGTTAACGGTTATGTAACAATTCAGAAGCCTGTTTATGTTGAGTTAAAGCACGATAATAAAGTTTTGATGAGTTTTGATGTTGAACCATCTGAGGATGGAGTTTTTAGTTTTAAGGTTCCAGGGTTGGAAGCTGGTATTTACGGTTTAACTGTAAAAGTTTCAGCAGATCCTATAGATGCTTATCATCCACCATTAACAGCAGAAAAAACTGTTAAGTTTACTGTTAATGGTGGTGTTGAAGCTAAGATTGAGGTTGTTGGTGTGGGTGTTAATGTTAATCCAGCTGCAACAATTAATAGTCCAGTTAAGATTACAGCTTTAGTTTCAAATATTGGTGGAAAAACTGATACAAAAACTATAATCTTTAAGGTTGACGGTAAATTTGCAGGTGCAGTTACAGTTACAATTAAGCCTGGAGAAACTAGGCAATGCAGCATCTTCTATTATCCTAAAACTTTAGGTCAACATGTTGTTGAAGTTGAAGGTAAAACTGTAAGCTTTAATGTTGTTTCATCATCAAACTATGCTGGCTTAATAATTAATGAGGCTTTCCAAAAAGTTTTAGAAAATATTACCGGTGAAGGTAACGATTAAAACTCAACAAACCCCTCTTTTTATGAGATTAAAAACAATTCTCAAAAATATTTTTCCAGTTCTCTTAATATTAAGTCTTATACTTGCCTTCTGGTTTAGCTTATCCATTGTTTTTTCAACCGGTCAACCTATACTTGCTGTTACATCTGAAAGTATGAAACCAACCCTTAATGTTGGAGATTTAATTGTTGTTAAGGGGGTTTCTATTGGAGAGGTTTTAAAGGATTTTAATAATGGAGTTGAAGATATAGTTGTTTTTTATGCTTATACTCCAAATAATCTTAAAAATCCTACAGTTATTGTTCATAGGGTTGTTGGTGTTGTATGGGTTGATGGGAAACCATACCTTAAAACTAAGGGAGATAACAATCCTATAGCTGACCCATGGCTTGGAACCCCAGGATTACCTGAAGAAAACCTTGTAGGAAAGGTTGTTGCTGTTATCCCTATGGTTGGTTGGTTAATACTGTTTCTTAAAAGCCCCTATGGAGTTTTTATCATTAGCTTATGTTTAGCCTTCTACATTTTTACCCTAATTTTTAGGGCTAGGAAAGCTAAAAGAATTGGGTTGATGGAATAAGGAATAGGTAACATTGTTTCTGACTATTAAGTAGAAACAGGTTTTCTTACGGCTATATAAGCAAACCCAGCCAATAGTAAACTACAAACAGTTAGGTGAAAGGGTGAAACAATAAATGATAGGTTTAAAAACAACCCAAACAGCAGCAGCATTCATGCTAGCCATTCTACTTTTTGCTGGAATGGTTGGATTAGCAGCAGCATGGAGTATTGATATTGATGCTGAATTTGAAGATGCAAGCGTTCTAATATCCTCTTCAGCTTCAACAGACAATTATATTATGCTTCAAACAGCAGAAGTTGATGACGGTACAGGTTATATAGGTCAATATGGTGAAGGTACAGATTGTGAAGGTTACGTAATTCAAGGTGTTGACGCTGAAGGTAGCCTTGTAAGTGCTAGTATGGCGGTTGGAAGTATTTTCTGTGTACCTACAGGCGAGGAAGGTTGCCCATGTCCAACATGCAGAACAGTTGACTACAGTGCTTACCAGCTTGTTGAAGTTGAAAATGGTGATGCTAGCATCTGCCAAGCTCAAGGATATGCTGTCTCACCACGCTGTGGTATATGCACTACTGATGGTGGCGGTGGTACATATGTTGGACAGTTTCAGTATGCTGAAGGATCTGGTGAAAGTGTTTTAATTGTTCAAGCTGCAAGCTCAACAAGTGAAGATGAAAGCCATGTTATGGGTGCCTTTGGTGAAAATGTTAGCTTCTGGACTATGGGCGTTCAATATGCTGATATGGATGATGCTAGCATGTCTGGTTGGCAATTGACTGAATTCTGGTACTAAACTGGTAAAGTAAATTACAAGAAGGGTTAAATAAAAACTAAAACCTTTTTTCTTTTTGTTAAGTTATGTTTAATTCTTGGAGATGGTGGTATTAATTTCTTCTAAAAAATTTGTTTCCTTTTTATTTGTCTTAACCTTACTTACTTTAATGTTTATTCTACCTGTTTATAGTTTTAATGTTTCAGATAATCAGACAAAATTTTCTGTTTATGCTTGGGTTGAAAGTAGTGGTGGTAATGTAAATTTTACTGTTAATGTTAAATCTTCAAATGTTTCTAGTAGTGTTAAGGTTGAGGCTGAAAATGCTGTTTTAACTCAGAATTTAACTGATAAAGACTTAGATTTTAGGCTTAGGGTTGAGAATGGTTCTGCAAAAATTTCTCAGCAGGTTGAAAATAAATCTTTAGATTTAGGGTTTAATGTTAAAGGTAAGGGTGAAGTTGAAACTAATGTAGATGTTAAAAATGAAACTATAGGTTTTTCTGGAAATATGGTTGGAAAAGGCTTACTAAATACAACTATTGCTGGAGCTGAAAAGTATAGCTTAAATATGACTGTGGATGATGAAGCTAAAAATTTTGAAGGGTTAAACTTTTTCCAAACAATTTTAGAATTCTTTAGAAACTTAATTTTTAAGGGAAAAATTTTTCTAAAAAATATAGAATAGCTTTCTTAGTTTCATAATTAGGGCTTATAGATATGGCTTTTAAGGTACCTTTAAGCCCTTTAAGTATGATGCAAGCATAAGTATACCTTCATTAAGAGAATTTTACGATAAACTTAAAGGTAATCTTTTAGCTGCTCAGGAAGAAGCTTTTAAAATGGGTCAAGCTTTAGGTTATTTGGTTGCACAAAAACTTGGTTTAAAAGGTAATGATTTAAATGCTATTGCTACCTTGGTAAATGCTGTTAATCCTTATGTTGAGTTTAAGGTTAAACGTTGGCTGCTAAAGGAAACCTTGTTTGTGAACATATTCTTGAAATAAAAGAGGATGTTAAATCTGACTAGAAGGTTTGTGAAATAAATTTGAATAAAAACATCCTACTGCCACTATTCCTCATTTATTTTTTAAATCATGAAGAGGTATTTGACCACTATAGCGTCCTAAAAATCAGGGAAATTGTCTAATATGATGGTCATTTTTATATATTATTTTGACCATTATAAAGTACGTGATTTTTATGAACAGGGAGAAAGTTAGCGTAACAGGTTTGGATGAAATCGAGTTATTACGTATCTTATATGCACATAATCCTTGGTGGATGTCAGGAGAGGTCCCTCCTTCTAAAGCACCACCTTTCAAAAGAAGAGATTTTTATAAGTTATCAGAGAATTTAGATAGCCCCAAAATTTTAGCCCTGGTAGGCGCCAGAAGAGTTGGAAAAACCACTCTTATGTATCAACTCATAGAACATCTTCTTTCTAAAGGATTAGAACCAGAAAAGATTCTATATATTTCTCTCGATGATCCCTACCTCAAAATTGCCACCATTGAAGTATTAATGGAAACCCTCAATCTATACTCAAAATATGTACTTAAAAGGCCTCTCTCAGATCTAAAGGAGCAAATATACATTTTCTTAGATGAAATTCAAACGTTAAAAAACTGGGAAAATGCGCTAAAAAGATGGTACGACCTTAGCTATAAAATGAAATTTTTGGTTTCAGGTTCTTCAAGCGTTAACATAATGATTAGTGGGGCTGAGTCGCTTGTTGGAAGACTAAGTCTACAAATAGTGCTTCCAATGAAATTTCTTGAGGTTGTCCGTTTTCAAATGGCTGAGGAAGATTTTGAAAGAAGATTCAACAAGATTAACTGGCAGCTCAGACAAGCATTTAAAGACGCTGTTAAAAACGGTGATGCACACCTGTTTTATTCTGCTTTAAAAGATAGCATCAACAGGCTGGCTAAAGATGTTGAATACTTAACCCTCTTTCTGCACAAGTACTTATTAAAGGGGGGATACCCTGAGATTGTTGCAACTGATGACATGTATAAGGCTGCTGAGAACCTTAAAACCTATCTTAATCTCACTATTTATAAAGACATAGTTAGAACTTTTAAAATCAGAGATCCTATCGCCTTTGAAGACCTAATTTCCGTGCTGGCTAGGGAATGCTCCCAAAGAATAAACTATTCGAAGCTCGCAAGAGATTTAGGATTAAAAAGGCAAACCCTCAAATCCTACATTTACTTTCTAAAAACAGCATTTTTAATTTCCGAATCTGAGTTCTACTCAAAAAGCCGTGTAAAGAGAGCCAGGCGAGAAAAGAAAGTCTACGTTAACGATCCAGGAATTAGAAATGCGGCGGCAGGTATGCTAGATGAGCATCTCCTAAATAACCCGGCTGAAATCGGAAAAGTAGTGGAAGCTGTAGTTGCAGATCACTGTAAAAGGTTGAAATTTAACCTTGAACCCTCCCTAGAAACACAGCTTTTCTATTGGAAAGATAGGGGATATGAAGTTGACATAGTAATGGAGTTGTTTCAAAGAGTAATACCAATAGAAGTTAAATACAAAGATTCTGTCGATAAAAGGGACCTAAAAGGTTTACAAGAGTTTTCTCGCAACCATAAACCACCTTTTCAAATGGTCATTATGCGAGAAAAACTCGACTATGCAGATGATATCCTGTTTATCCCATGCTGGCTTTTCTTACTAATGTGCTAGGGGAAAGCTACCATTAATAGCTTTTTGATGAACCAAAATATGGTCATAGTCATAAATCTTCAGCCTACTTGTAGACCAGGCATCCTTAAATAAAAATAGGGAGTTGTGAACTGAACTTGAACTATGGTGCTCCGGCCGGGATTTGAACCCGGGTCGTGAGCTCGAGAGGCTCACATC
>CAZMUQ010000039.1:0-9732 GCA_964569845.1 uncultured Candidatus Bathyarchaeia archaeon | reverse complement strand
AGTAAACTAAAAGTTTATTAGTCTCCGCTACTTTTGGGTTGATTTGACAACTAGCTGGATGGTTATGGTAGGCTACTTTTTAAGTATAATTGCTAATGGGATGCTAAAATTATGTTGGGTTGGAACTTATGAGTACTAGTAAGGATAAAAAAGATAAAAAAACTGAGTATTTTGATATATTCCAGCATGAACTTGTACCAAAACATATTGTACTTTCAAAAGAGGAAGCCGAGGAATTGCTTAGGAAATATAAAATTAAGCCTTCACAACTCCCAAAAATTAGGGATACTGACCCTGCTGTTAGGGCTTTAGGTGCTAAGCCTGGAGACATTATAAAGATTATAAGAAAAAGCCCAACAGCAGGTTTAGCAGAATATTATAGGTATGTAGTTAGTGAGAGGTAAAGGAGGGAAATAGTTGTCAAAAGAAATTTCAAGTGAAGATTACTGGTTTTTAATGAAAAGTTTCCTTGAATATGAGGGTCTTGTAAATCAGCATTTAAACTCCTTTAACTACTTTATTGAGCATGGTATTCAGAAGATTATTGATGAAGTTGGAGAAATAGATATAGAAGCAGAAACAAGGTATAAGATTAAGTTTGGTAAGGTTGAAATTGGAAAACCTAGAGTTGTTGAAGTTGACGGCTCTGAGCATGAAATTTATCCTAGGGAAGCTATGGTTAGAAACTTAACTTATGCTGCACCTTTAAGAGTTGAAGTTTGGATTGAAAAGGATGGTAGAAAGATTCCTTGTATTGAGCCTATTTATATAGGCGACATACCGATAATGGTTAAATCTAAAAAATGCCACCTTTATGGTTTAAGTGAAGATGAACTTATAGCTGTTGGAGAAGATCCAAAAGATCCTGGAGGATACTTTATCATTAATGGTTCTGAAAGGGTTATTGTTACACTTGAAGATTTAGCACCTAACAGAATTATGGTTAGCCGTGAGGGAACTGAGGCTAACCCTGTTTTTAAGGCGAAAATCTTCTCATCAACTATAGGTTTTAGAGCTAGAATAGAAGTTAAGATGAGAGCTGATGGCTCAATTTACGTATCCATTCCTGGAGCGGTTGTAGATATACCTTTTGTTGTTTTAATGAAGGCTTTAGGTTTAGAATCTGATAGGAAAATTGTTGAAGCTGTTTCTTCAAGGAAAGAATTTCAAGATTTGCTTGAACCATCATTTGAAAAGGTTGAAGGTGTTTTCACATCTAAAGATGCAATAGTATATATTGGGAATAGAGTTGCACATGGCCAAATTGAAGAGTACAGGATTAAACGTGCAGAATCAATTATAGATAGAAACTTCCTACCCCACTTAGGTAGGACACCTGCAAGTAGAATAAAAAAAGCTTACTTCTTAGCTGAAATTGTAAATAGGCTTATTGAACTTAAACTGGGTATACGTAAACCAGATGATAAAGACCATTACGCAAATAAGAGACTTAGGTCTGCAGGTGAACTTTTAGCAGACCTCTTTAGAATAGCCTTTAGAAATCTATGTAAGGATATGAAATATCAACTTGAAAAGACTAGCCTAAAAAGAATCGGAGCATTTGGAGCTATAAATGCAGCTGTAAGACCTGGAATAATTACCGAAAGGCTTCAACATGCATTAGCTACTGGAAATTGGGGTAGAGGGAAAGTTGGAGTAACCCAGCTGCTTGATAGAACAAACTATCTTTCAACATTAAGCCACTTAAGAAGACTTCAATCACCCTTAAGTAGAAGTCAACCAAACTTTGAAGCAAGAGATTTACATTCAACTCATTGGGGTAGAGTTTGCCCAAATGAAACACCTGAAGGATCAAACTGTGGCTTAGTAAAAAATCTTGCACTTTCAGCTTCAATATCAAATGCTGTACCATTTAATGAAGTTAAACTTTTACTTGAAAGTTTAGGTGCTATTACACAAGCTGAAGCTTCACCACAACTTAGAGTTAAGGGTGCAAAAATTTTTGTTGATGGGCATATCTTCTATTGTGAAGACCCGTATAAAATTGTGAAAACCATTAGAAGTTTAAGGCGTAAAGGAGAAATAAGCCACGAGATCAATGTAGCCCTTTATGAAAATATTTCACCTTATGGTGTTACTCGTGAAGTTTACATAAATTGTGATGCTGGTAGGGTTAGAAGACCATTAATTATTGTTGAAAATGGTAAACCTAAGTTAACAGCTAAAGATATTGAAAAGCTTAAGAATGGTGAAGTAGATTGGAGCTACTTTATTAAAAATGGTATAATAGAGTATCTTGATGCTGATGAAGAGGAAGATTCATATATTGCTTTAAAACTTGAAGAACTTACACCAGAACATACACACCTTGAAATAACCCCTTACACTATTCTTGGTATATGTGCATCAATAATTCCATATCCAGAGCATAACCAATCCCCCAGAAACTCTTATGAAGCTGCTATGGCAAAACAGGCTTTAGGGGTTTATGCTACCAACTTCTTCATAAGAACCGATTCAAGGTCACACTTACTTTATTATCCTCAAAAACCGCTTGTAAGAACAAAGCCAATGGATATTATAGGCTACGAAGAAAGACCGTGCGGACAAAACTGTATTGTAGCAGTCATATCCTGCGAAGGATATAACATGGAAGATGCCCTAGTTTTTAACAAGTCTTCAGTTGAAAGAGGTTTAGGAAGGTCAATATTTTACAGAATTTATGAGGCTGAAGCAAAGCAGTATCTTGGTGGTGAAAGGGATAGATTTGAAATTCCAGAACCAGGAACAACAGGTTTTAGAGGTGAGAACTATTATAAATATTTGGAAGCTGATGGAGTAATAAGTGTTGAAACTGCTGTTGGAGGCTCTGATGTTCTTATTGGGAGAACAAGTCCACCAAGATTCTTAGAAGAATATAAGGAATTTGAGGTTCATGGACCCAGTAGAAGAGATACATCTGTAGCTATGAGGCCTTCTGAAAAAGGGGTTGTTGATACTGTTATAGTTACAAGCTCATCTAAGGGAAACAAGATTGTAAAGGTTAAGGTTAGAGATGATAGGCAGGCTGAACTTGGAGATAAATTTGCATCTAGACATGGACAGAAAGGAGTTATAGGTATGCTTATCCCTCAAGAAGATATGCCCTTTACAGAGGATGGTATAGTTCCAGATATAATTGTTAATCCTCACGCATTTCCATCAAGAATGACCGTAGGCCAGTTTATGGAAGCTATAGCTGGTAAGATTGCAGCAATAATAGGTAAACCTATTGACGGAACAGCATTCGATAACGAAAGACCTGAAAATTTAAGAAGTTTACTAAAAAAGCTTGGCTTCCACTGTGGTGGAAAAGAAGTTTTCTATGATGGGGTTACTGGGAGAAAGTTTGAAGCTGAAATATTTGTTGGCGTCGTTTACTATCAAAAACTACACCATATGGTTGTTGATAAAATGCATGCTAGAGCTAGAGGGCAAGTTCAAATGTTAACTAGACAACCAACTGAAGGAAGGTCTAGAGGTGGAGGTTTAAGATTTGGAGAAATGGAAAGAGATTGCCTTATTGGGCATGGTGCAGCTATCCTACTTAAAAACCGTTTGCTTGATGAATCAGACAAGTTTATAATGTATGTTTGTGAAAAATGTGGGCTTATAGCTTATTATGATGCTAAACAACGTAAATATATCTGCCATATTTGTGGAGATGAAGCCCAAATATCTCCTGTAGCAGTTTCATATGCTTTTAAGCTTCTGCTTCAGGAGCTTATGAGTTTATGTATTCTTCCAAGACTTGAGTTGGAGGAGAAAGTGTAATGAGCTTAGAAATACTTGAAAGTGAAGAAGCAACAAAAACTATTAAAAGAATTAGGTTTGGAGTTTTTTCCCCACATGAAATTAGAAAATATTCTGTTGTTGAAGTTAGAGAACCTGATACTTATGACGAGGATGGTACCCCCATAACTTCAGGGTTAATGGATGAAAGACTTGGAACCTTAGAACCTAGAGCTAAATGTAAAACCTGCGGAAATACTGCTGCAAGATGTCCAGGACATTTTGGTCATATTGAGCTTTCAACACCTATAATCCATGTCGGCTTTGTAAAGTATATTCATGAATTTCTTAACATCTTCTGTAGAGAATGTGGAAGAATACTTCTACGTGAGGAGGAAATAGAGAAATATAGGGAAAAAATTGCAGCATATAAAGCTGAAGTTGGAGATGAGCCTAAACATATTTACGAGGAAATTAAAAGTGAAGCAAAAAAGGCAACTATATGTCCACATTGCATGAAAAGAAAAAACCCTGTAGAATTCAATAAGCCAACAAACTTTTTTGAGCATTTAGAGGATGGCTCCCTAAGACCATTAGACCCTGCAACAATTAGAGCTAGACTTGAACTTATTAATGATAAAGATTTTGAGCTTTTAGGTTATTCTTCTCTAGCTATTAGACCTGAATGGATGGTTTTAACTGTTCTTCCAGTTCCACCTGTATGTGTTAGACCCTCAATTATTCTTGAATCAGGTATAAGGTCTGAAGATGATTTAACTCATAAACTTGTAGATATTATAAGGATTAATAGAAGACTTGAAGAATATGCAACTGAGGGTGGTGCTCCACCACTAATTTTCCAAGAACTTTCAGAGCTACTTCAATATCATGTTACTACATACTTTGATAATGAAACATCAGGTATTCCTCCAGCAAGGCATAGGTCTGGTAGAGCTTTAAGAACATTAGCTCAAAGACTTAAAGGTAAAGAGGGGAGATTTAGAAGCAACCTTTCAGGTAAAAGAGTTGATTTTTCAGCTAGAACAGTTATCTCTCCCGACCCAAACTTAAGTATTGACGAGGTTGGAGTACCCGTAGAAATTGCTAAACATTTAACTTACCCTGAAGTTGTAACAGAGTGGAATCTTGAACTTATGAAGCAGCTTGTTAAAAACGGCCCCTCAAAGCATCCTGGAGCATTATATATTATTAGACCTGACGGTAAAAGAGTTAGACTAGAATTTGTTGCTGATAGGGAAAAAATTGCTGAAAGTCTTCAACCTGGATTTATAGTTGAAAGGCATCTAATGGATGGAGACATAGTTATCTTTAATAGACAACCATCCCTCCACAGGATGTCCATGATGGCGCATAGAGTTAAAGTTTTACCCTATAAGACATTTAGACTTCACCTAGCAGTATGCCCACCATATAATGCTGACTTTGATGGAGATGAGATGAATCTACATGTACCCCAAACAGAGGAAGCTGTAACTGAAGCTAAAATTTTAATGCAGGTTCAAACTCAGATACTTTCACCAAGATATGGTGGACCAATAATAGGAGCTATAAGAGACTTTATAACTGGAGCATACCTACTTACAAAGAAATCTACTATGCTTAGAAAAGATGAGGTTTGTAACCTGCTTACAGCTATAGGTTATGAAGGCCCGCTTCCGGAGCCAACTGTCAAAAAGCCTGAACCACTATGGTCTGGGAAAGATATTTTTAGCCTTCTTTTGCCTGAAGATTTAAACCATGTTGGTAGAGCAAGCATATGTCTTGGATGTGAGGTATGTAAGGAGGAAAAATGTGAACATGATGCTTATGTTGTTGTTAAAAATGGTAAACTTATTTCAGGTGTAATTGATAAAAACTCTATTGGAGCTGAAAAATCTGAGAGTATTCTCCACAGGATTGTTAAAGAGTATGGTGCTGAAGCTGCAAAAGAATTTCTTAATAAACTTTCAAAGCTTGTAACAACATACCTTTCAATAAGAAGCTTCTCATACTCTCTTGACGAGTTAGATGTATCTGAGGAAGTTAAGAAAAAAATTGATAAAAAGAATAAGGAAGCAAGAAAAGAAATGGATGAACTTGTTCACCAATTTAATGCTGGAATATTACCAAAGCTTCCAGGACAAAGTCTTGAAGACTCCTTTGAAATTTATGCTATGAAAATTTTAGCTGAAGCTAGAGATAGTTGTGGAGAATATGTTAACCAGTATTTTGGTATGGATAATAGTGGAGCAGTAATGACTAGAACGGGAGCTAGAGGTACAAGCTTAAATCTTGGACAGATGGCAGCATGCTTAGGTCAGCAATCTGTTAGAGGTAAAAGGATTATCCGGGGATATAGAGATAGAGCATTACCTCACTTTAAACGTGGAGACCCAAATCCTGAAGCAAGAGGTTATGTTTACTCATGCTATAGAGATGGACTTTCACCAGTAGAATTCTTCTTCCATGCTATGGGTGGTAGGGAAGGTTTAGTAGATACTGCTGTAAGAACTCAGCAAAGCGGGTATATGCAAAGGAGACTTGTTAATGCTCTTCAAGATTTAAAAGTTGAATACGATGAAACTGTCAGAACTGCTACAGGTGAAATTGTTCAGTTTAAGTATGGGGAGGATGGAGTTGATCCTGCAAAAAGTGACCATGGAAAAGCTGTAAATGTTCAAAGATTAATTGAAAGAGTAAAACTTATGATTGAAAAAAGTAAACCTGCACCATCAAGCTATATTGAGGAAAAAATCGAGAAGGTTAAGGACCAGCTTCCACCACTTTTAGCAGATGAACTTAAAAAGGGTCTTTTAAATGCTAACCTTCCAAAAAAGGGTGTTGATATAGTTGTTGAGGAAACTGTTGAAGAATACAACTTTGCTAAAATTGAGCCTGGAGAATCCGCTGGAATTGTTACAGCTCAATCTATAGGAGAACCTGGAACTCAAATGACTCTTAGAACCTTCCACTTTGCAGGAGTTAGAGAAAGAAATGTTACTCTTGGACTTCCAAGGATCATAGAGATTGTTGATGCTAGAAGAATACCTTCAACCCCAATAATGACTATCTACCTTACAGGCGAGTATAAGCGTAGCCGTGAAAAAGCTGTAAAGATAGCTCAAGAAATAGTGTACACAACTTTAAGAGATATTGTATCTGAAGTTTACATTGACCATGTTGAAGGCAGCATAGTTATCAGAATACCTGAAGAAAACCTTAAAGAGAGAGGTTTAACCCTAGATGAACTTAAGAAAATGATAGTTATCCAAAACTGTAAGATAAAGTCTCAGCATAAGGGAGGTTTCATAATTATTAATGTTAAACCTGAAAACCCTGAAGCACTACCAAAACTCTTTGAAAAAATACCAACTCTCCCAGTTAAAGGAATACCTGGAATTAGAAGAGCATTGGTAACCTTTGATAAAGGTGAATGGATTATTCAAACTGAAGGTTCAAACCTGGCAAAAGTTTTAAGGATTGAGGGGGTTGACAAAACAAGAACAACTACAAACAATATTCATGAAATTGCTCTAACATTAGGTATTGAGGCTGCAAGAAATGCTATAATACATGAAATGAAAAATGTTCTAGATGAGCAAGGGTTAGACGTTGATATTAGACATATAATGCTTGTTGCAGACATAATGACACTTGAGGGGGGAGTTATGCAGATTGGTAGACATGGCATAAGCGGAGAAAAGGCAAGTGTTCTTGCAAGAGCAGCATTCGAAATAACTGTTCCAACTCTTATTGATGCTGCTGTTAAAGGTGAGGAGGATAACCTTAAAGGAGTAGTAGAGAATGTCATACTTGGACAAATGATACCAGTAGGTACTGGAACAGTTGAACTTTACATGACAATACCAAGCGAAAGCCAATCTTCAGGGGAAACAAAAAATGAGTAGTGCAGATATAAATAGAGCTTTACAAATAGCAGTAAAAACTGGTAAAGTTACATTTGGATACAAAGAAAGCCTTGAAGCTTTAAGAGCTGGAAAAGCTAAGCTTATAGTTGTTGCAAAAAACCTTCCACCGGAAAAAAGTGAAAAAATATTTAGGTATGCTGAAATGCTAAATATACCTGTACTTCGATATGATGGTTCAAGTATGGACCTTGGAGTTTTATGTGAAAAACCATACACAGTTTCAGCTATGGCAATAAGGGAGGTAGGAGACTCAGAAATATTAAAAGTTATTACTTTACCAAAAGCCAAAAGAAGAAGGAGGAGAAAATAGATTATGCCTGCGAAAATTAAGCTTACAACAGATGAAATAAAGTGTATGGGTCTTTTTGAAAGTATAACAGGTGTTGCTGCGAGAGATTGTATAATAGATAACCATTCAAATAGGATAATTTTTGTTACAAACCCAAAAGAAGCTGGACTTGCAATAGGGAAAAATGGCTTTAAAATTAAGCTTCTAAGAAAAGCTACAGGTAAAAACATTGAGGTTATAGAGTATTCTGAAAATGCTCAAGAATTCATTAAAAATGCCTTTTTACCTGCAAGGGTTAAAGAGGTTAGAATTGTGGAGAAGCTTAATAAAAGGAAAATTGCGCTTGTTAAAGTAGAAAATGAGGATAAGGGTATTGCTATAGGTAAGGGTGGAGAAAGAGTAGAAAAAGTTAGAAAATTAATTAAAAGATATTTTGATATTGAAGGTTTATCTGTAATTTAGTTTTAGGTTGAAACGTTCTGTTATAAGTTGTTTGTGATTTAACTTCCTCCCCTAGTTCTGCTACCTTGTCCTCATCGCCACATGGGCTTGTTAGGGGTAGCTTCATCACCTCATAGGTGAGGCTTTCAGGGTGAACGCTAAATCCCCACATCTTTAGGAGATTTAGGCAGGCATTTACATCCCTATCTAGCCCACATTTGGAGCATTTCGGGGAATTATTTATTTGACCCCCACATCTAAAACAAAATTTACTCGTATTTCTAGGGTTTAGATAGTGTACTGGTGAAGCGTTAAGATTAGCCTTATACTCGATGTAATTTTGAAGTCTGCGGAAAGTCATCCTGTTAAGCCTACCTTTAATGAAGCCGTTCCTAACGGATATGGCTTGAATCTTGCCTGAGAATCTGTTGAACCTTAGAACCCTTCTGTTTACCGAATTTCTCAAGCCTTTAAGGTCTCAAGCAGAAAGCCGTAGCCTTTAAAGTTATCAGCCAGAAGCCTGCTTAGCTTGTGGAGAACATCTTTTGTTCTATTCTTTTCTCGCTTAGCATATTTCTCCATTAATTCATTAAACCTCTTAGAATTTTTGGCTTTCAGTTGAATATTCCTACGCTTGCTGGAGAAGGCTGTTTTAAGCTCCTTTAAGCCTGTAATTATTTTTCCAGCTTTACCGTCGCTAGAAACATAGGTTACGTTGTTTTCGTTTAGGTCTATGGCAACCCACTTATCAGGTTTGGTTAGGTCTATCTGGACGGTTATGGGGATGTAAACACACTCCTCGTTTATCAGGATTTCACCGTTACGTCCACGTTTAAGCCACTCCTTATGCCATTTTGAAAGCTTCAGCTTAAGCTGAAGCGTTTCACCCCTCCTAACCTTAAGATGGAGAATTGAGTTTTCAACATCCAACTTGAATTAATGTTTTATGAACCCTGACAATCTTTTTAACCATTTGAGGCTTTTCTTTGCCCTTGTTAGCTTTCCAAGTTCTAATAATGCTCTGAGCTACCCTGTAAGCCATAGGATAGTAAAGTGTATGATAATCAAACTTATCGGCGAAAAACCTGTAACACAATTCATGTAACTTTCTCACCGAATAGCCATGTTTAGTCCCTGTTCTATCGCATAATTAACCATCCACCCAAAATCCTCTAACAAACACCTAACAGCTTCACTAGGTCATAGCGAACTATGAGGCTTTTTATGTATCTCTATTCTATTTCTAATATTAGAAAGCAAGACCTATAAAACTTATCGCAAACAACTTATAACAGAGCAGGTTGAGGAAAAACTTATCTTAGAAAATTTGGAAATACTTTA
>CAZMUQ010000038.1:0-9771 GCA_964569845.1 uncultured Candidatus Bathyarchaeia archaeon | reverse complement strand
CAAAAAGCCCCTAGAATTTTTCGACAGCCTGTTCACCATAAAAGTAATGTAATTAATGATGGAGCTAATAAAAGTAAATTTAGTGTACAATGTACTATGAAAAGACTTTAAAGATTTGCGGTTTAAAGCTAACTTATAAAGCTAAACTTTTTAGTTTAGAAAAACTTCTAGTTAATGAACCCTCAACTATAAGAGATAAATGTAAGGTTTGTAGAAACTACGGAAACAATTATGCTTGCCCACCCCTAGCTCCAACAACTACTTTTTTAAGAAATAAGTTTAGAAAAATTCTTGTATACATTCTTCATGCTAAAGATGGAAATTTGGATGATTGGAATATGCTTGCAAAAATTATTCATTATTATGGTTTAAAAGTTGAGAAGGAGCTTGATGGATTATGCCTAATTGCTGGTGAATGCAAAATATGTGAGAAATGTGCAGCAGAAAGTTTTAAACCCTGCATTTACCCTGAGAAGAAAAGATACTCAATTACAGGTATAGGCTTAGATGTAGAAAAAACTTTTTTAGCATTAAATCATAAGTTAAGCTGGAAGAAAAGCGAATTAACAGCTATTGGAGGATGCCTTACAAACAAAAATACCGTCAACCACAACAATCTTATAAACTTCTTTAAGCAAGAAATTAACAAACTTTCACTAGGAAAAAGTTAGCTGGTAAGGTGAGGTTAAACGGGTTGGAAAACACCTGAATATGTTAGAGTCTCCCTGGGAACATCTACCATCCTAGGTTTAGACCTTACTTTTTTAGCTGAAAAGCCTACTACAGCATACCTACAAACATTTTTTGATGGAAGATGTTCAGCTAACTGTAAATTTTGTGCTCAAGCAAGAGACAGCTCCGCCGAAGTTTGTAGAATTGCTAGAGCCTTATACCCTCCTTACCCTGTAAAAACTGTTTTGGATGGTTTAGAAAAAGCTTTTAAAGCTGGAAGAATTTTCAGGGTTTGCATTCAAACATTAAATTATCCTTGGATGATTAATGACCTTAAAAGTTTAGTTAAAAATATTAAGCTTAAAGTTGATATTCCAATTTCAGCTTCAGTTCATCCCATCCCTAAAGATAAAATAGTTGAACTTTTTGAAGTGGGAGTTGATAACATAGTTATACCCTTAGATGCAGCTTCAAAAGATGTTTTTAACAATGTTAAGGGTGTTAAAGCTGGTAACCCCTATACTTGGGAGGTTTATTGGAAAAAATTTGGGGAAGCTTTAGAAGTTTTTGGTAAAGGAAAAGTTGGAACACATCTAATAGTTGGACTTGGAGAAAAAGAAAAGGATTTAGTTGAAACAATCCAAAAACTTTATGATTTAGGTGTTTATTGCGGCTTGTTTGCATTTACTCCAATACCTAAAACATTATTAGGGGAAGCAAAAAAGCCGTCTATAACCAGCTATAGAATTATTCAGTTAGCACACTACCTTATAGCCTCAAACACATTAAAACTGAGGGATATAATCTTCGATAATGAAGGTAAAATTCTCAGCTTTAACATTGATAAAAGAAAGCTTTTAAAGATTATTAGGTCAGGTAAACCTTTCCAAACAACAGGATGCCCACACTGTAATAGGCCATTTGCAACAGAAACACCAAGTGAAATGTATAATTTTCCAAGAAAACTTAAAAAAAATGAGGTTAAACTTACTATTAAACAGCTTTCTAGAAGACTTAAAATTTAAGGTGAAGCTAAACATTATGAGTAAAGAAAACATTAAAGAATTGCTTGATAAAGCTAATTCGGGTTTAAGTTTAACACTTAAAGAAGCTGAAATTCTTTTTAATGTTGAAGGTGAAAACTTTAAAAAGCTTTTAGAAGTTTCACTTCAGATATTTTTTAGGAAAACTGGTGGAAAAGTAAGCTTTTATGAGAAAGCCTTCCCACCTATATCTATTACAGGCTATAATTGCGAGTTAAATTGTAAGCATTGTAATAAATACTACCTTAAACATATGATACCGGCTGAAAATCAAGAAAAACTTGTTAATATTGGCAAAATTCTCCACAAGCAGGGTATTAAAGGTATTTTGC
Source organism: uncultured Candidatus Bathyarchaeia archaeon (assembly GCA_964569845.1). Taxonomy (GTDB): domain Archaea; phylum Thermoproteota; class Bathyarchaeia; order Hecatellales; family Hecatellaceae; genus CAZMUQ01. Next base: position 7,724 of record CAZMUQ010000038.1, on the reverse strand, counting down.
TAAGTGGAGGTAGTAGGAAGGATGGTGTTGTTCCTTTAAACCTTTTTCTTGATGCAATCAAAACTTTAAAGGAAAAATTTAATTTTTTTATTGAAGCTCACACAGGATTAATAGGGTATGAAGATTCAAAAAACCTTGTTAAAGCTGGAGTTGATGCAATGCTTCCTGATGTTGTTGGTGATGCTAAAACTACTATGCAAGTTTACGGATTAAATATTAAGCCAACGGATTATGAAAAAATGCTTAAAGATATGAAAAAAGCTGGAGTAAAAAATATTTCTCCTCATATATGTATTGGGCTTGATTTTGGTGTAATTAAAGGTGAATTAAAAGCTTTAGAAATAGTTTCAAAATATCCTCCCTCAGTTTTAGTTTTAACAATCCTTATTCCTACAATTGGAACAGCAATGGAAAATGTTCAACCACCAAAACCTGAAGATGTAGCAAAAATTGTTGCTATAGCAAATTTAATGCTACCTGAAACACCAATCTCACTTGGATGCGTTAGACCAGGAGGAGTTTACAGGGATGCTGTTGATAGCTTAGCTATCAAAGCCGGAATTTCAAGTATAGCTGTACCGTCAAAGTCAGCTTTAATGGAAGCTGAAAAATTGGGTTTAAGGGTTAAAAGGTTTAAGGAGAATATGTGCTGTTGTGCTGTTAATATAGAAGAGATAAAGTTTTAACTTCTCATAAATAATCTTCTTCTTAACAAAATTTTTCGGGTGTGTAGGGGTATGATGGTTGAAGAATTCTATTTTCCGGACAATTTACTGTATAGTAGGAAGCATGTATGGGTTAAAATTGAGAATGATGAAGCTACTATAGGTTTGACAAGTTTAGGGCAGTCTTTGGCTAAAGGTATAGTTCATGTGGATTTACCACTTATTGGTCAAAATGTTAAAAGAAACGGAACCGTAGCCTCATTTGAAACTATTAAAGCTGTAGTTAAGGTTACATCACCATTAACAGGGAAAATTGCAGAAGTTAATGAAGTTTTAAGAGAGAAACCTGAAAAAATAAATAATGATCCTTACGGTGAAGGATGGATATGTAAAATTAACCCAACAAAAAAAGATGAATTTAAAAAGCTTTTAGATGTCAAAAAGGCTGCAAGATATTTTGAGAAAATAATCAGAAAGGAGAAGGAAAAATATGGAGGTTAAAAGTTTACGTTTCGTAGATTTAAACCTTATTCAGCTTGAAAAAGTCCATGGAGTAGAGGAAGCTATAGCGCGCTCAAGAAGATTTAGGCCAACCTTAATTTTTTGGAGATCAATTAAGCCAACTCTCACAGTTGGATATTTTCAAAGGGTTGAAGAAAAACTTGATCTTAAGAAGTGCTACGAATTAGGGATTAAATTTGTACGTAGGGTTAGTGGTGGTAGCATTGGTCCTTTAGATCCTGACATATTATCATATTCAATAATTCTTAAAGAGGAAAAGGAAACAATGGAAAGTATTGAAGAAGTCTACACTACTATTTGTAGCGGTATTGTTTTAGCTCTTAGAAAAATCGGATTAAATGCTTATCTTACACGTATAAGTGATGTTGAAGTCGATGGCAAAAAAGTTTCTGGAAGCGCTCAAGCTAGAATTTGGGGTAAAATTCTTCAACACGGATTTATTTACCTAAACCTTGACCTAGAAACCTTTAAAAATTTACTTAACAAGGAAAAACTTAAAGAAAAAATTTCCTCCTTAGATGAAAGAGTTACATGGATTAATAGGGAGCTTTTAAAGCTTAGAAGAAAGCCATTAACCATCGAGGAGCTTAAAATTTACTTAAAGGAGGGGTTTGAAGAAGCTTTAAAGGTTAAACTTATAAATGGAGAGTTAACTGAGAATGAAAAAAGGAAAGCAGAAACTTATGCTAAAAAGTTTTCCACAGATGAATGGAATTTTAAGTTTGAAAAGCCTATTAGTTTCAGCTAAAGGAATATCTTCCAAATGTCCAAATATGTAACAGAAGACTTAGTAGAAGAAGCTATGAAAAGCTTGTATGCCCTAAGCATGGCTTAATGGATAGAAACCTATTAGCCTCATGGAATATAGCTAAAAAAGGTTTAGGGAAGTTGTTAAGATGCGGGGTGCTTGGTTCCACCCTGAAAGCCCCCGAGCAGATGCAAACCCAAGAAGCAATGAAGGGGAAGTTAAGTTATCAAAAAACTTAACAGAACCAAGTGTAGGATATTAATAGGTAAGTTTAAAATATTTAGCGTATCTTTCCATCCTAAAATTAAAAATTTTAGCGGAGGTTTGGGCTATAAGAGGCTTAGAAACTCTGAGAAAATATGAAGAGATAAATGAAAAAATTAGGCATAGAAATGTTGTTGTCATGACTGCTGATGAGTTTGTTGAATATGCAAAAACATATGGTGTTGAAGCTGCAGCAAAGGAGGTTGATGTTGTAACAACAGGAACTTTTGGAGCTATGTGTAGTTCAGGAGTATTTTTAAATTTTGGGCACTCCGATCCACCAATTAAGATGCATAAATGCTGGCTTAATGATGTTCCAGCTTATGGAAGTATTGCTGCTGTGGATGTTTATCTTGGTGCTACAGCTTTAAGTGAAACTAGAGGGCTTGAGTATGGTGGAGGACATGTTATAGAGGATTTTGTAAGTAGAAAGGAAATTGAGCTTCGAGGAGAAGGGTTTGTTACAGATTGCTATCCTAGAAGCTACATAGAAACTACAATTACCATCGATGACTTAAATCAAGCAATACTTCTAAATCCACGTAACGTTTATCAGCGTTATAATGCCGCAACAAATACAACAGACCGTATTCTCTATACCTATATGGGAACTCTTCTCCCCCATGCTGAAAACGTAAATTATTCCGGTTCAGGTCAGCTTAACCCTCTATACAAAGATAAAAATTTTGAAACTATAGGTATTGGCACAAGAATTTTTCTTGGTGGGGGAGTAGGCTACATTATTGGCGAGGGAACGCAACATAACCCTCAAAATCAGTTTGGAACTATAATGGTTCGTGGAAATCTTAAGCATATGAATCCAAAATATCTTAGAGGAGCAACTATTCATAGATATGGTGTAAGCCTTTATGTTGGTGTTGGAATTCCTATACCATTAATAAATATGAGAGTTGCAGAGTCAGCAGCATTATCAGATGAGGAAATTTTTACTGATATCGTTGATTATGGTGTTCCATCAAGTAAACGTCCATCTTTACGTAAAGTTTCCTATGCTGAATTAAAATCCGGAAAAGTTGTTTTAAATGATAAAACTGTTCCATGCTCTTCACTTTCAAGCCTTAAAGTTGCTAGGGAAATAGCTGAAACACTTAAAAAATGGATTGAAGAAGGATTATTCTTTCTTTCTAAACCTGTTGAGCTTCTTCCAGATTACATGGAATTTAAACCTTTAAGGGTTAGAAGGTATGAGCCAAGAGTTAAAGATGTTATGGTAACAAATATTATAACAGCAAAAGTTACGGATGATGTTAAAGTTGTTGCTAAGCTTATTGTTAAACATAACATAGACCATGTACCAATTGTTGATGATGAAGGTAGACTTGTAGGTATAGTTACATCATGGGATATTGCTAAAGCTGTTGCTAAGGATAGTAGAAGCTTAAATGAAATAATGACTAAAAAGGTGATTACAGCATCCACAGGAGAACCATTAGACGTTGTAATTAAGCGTCTTTCAGACCATAAAATTTCAGGTTTACCTGTTGTTGATGAAAGTAACCGTATAATCGGTATGGTTACAACAGATGACCTAGCAAAATTTTTAGGTAGCCGTAGGGGGAAGGTTCTATGGTAAAGTTAAGGTTAATCTACAACCATAAAAGCTTAGGTAAACCCATTCTTGCTGAAGTTATACTTAAAACAGGTGTACTAATGAATATTCTAGAAGCTACTGTTTCCCCTATTTCAGGAGAAATTCTTGTGGATATTGATGCCCCAAGAGAAAAAGTTGACAACATTATTTCTCTACTTGAGAGTTTAGGTGTAAATGTTAAAGAAATAACACAAATACTTGAAATAGATGTAAACCGCTGCACTTCTTGTGGAGCATGTATTTCTCCTTGCCCAACCCATGCCTTAACCTTAAACCAAGATTTAACTTTAAATTTTAATGAGAAAAAGTGTGTTAGATGTAGGATTTGTGTTGATGCGTGCCCTATGAGGGCGATAAGATTTGCATATTAATGTTAATGCTTACAAGGGTTTACCTGTAACCTATAATAAAGGACTTTATAGGTTAAGGTTTAAACTTAAAGAATCAAATATGCTTATAGTTTCAGATAACATTAAAGCTTTAAAATTAGCATTAAATTCAACTTGGCATCATAGAAGACTTCTTGAAGACTATATTAGAAGAGATTTAACATTTCTTTATGCTTTAAATCCTGTAAAGGTAAAACCTGGTATGCCAACAATTGTTAAACTAGCTACTGAAGCTGCAGAAAAAGCTGAAGTTGGACCTATGGCTGCTATTCCAGGTGCTTTAGCAGAGCTTGTTGCTAGGGACATTAAACCTTATAGCCGTTTAACTGCTATGGTTGAAAACGGGGGAGAAATTTTTGCTTACTCAAAAAAGCCGCTAAACATTGGGGTTTATGCTGGATTTTCACCTGTTTCAGGTAGGTTTGGTTTTAAACTTGAAGCTGAAGATTTTCCTATAGGCATTGCTACAAGCTCAGCAACTGTTAGCCATGCTTTAAGTTTTGGGGAAGCTGATGCTGTTATTGTTTTTTCAGATTCCTCAGCTCTTGCTGATGCTGCAGCAACAGCAATATGTAACAGTGTGAGAGGAGAGGATGTTGAAGCCTCTGTTCAAGGAGGTTTAGAAAAAGCTGAAGATATTGAGGGTTTAAGAGGGGTTCTTATTGTTAGAAACAACTATGTTGGGATTGTTGGGAAACTTCCAAAATTTTTAAACATTAAGGGTAATCTGGAGGAAATGTTTAAAGCTGGTAAGGTTGTTCTTCTCTAAATTTACTTACCAAATTGGAAAGTTTCTTTATTAAACGTAAAGAATATATACCTTTTTCCAGTAAATATTTTGGTGGAGAGGTAAAATGGCAATGCAGAGAAGAATTAGAAGGTTTAGGTTAACAACTAGTGATGGAAAAACAATCTTTGAGGAAGAAATAGATGTAGCTTCAATACCAACCAGTGAAATAGATTCTATAATGGATATTTTAAAAACTATTTCAAATGAAAGTAGGTTTAAGGTTATAAGATGGATTGCTGAAAAAAGAAGTTCAAGTTTCAAGGAGCTTTGCACAGGTTTAGGTTACAGCCAAAAAACAATAGCTCAATCCCTAGACGATCTCCTAAGGATTAATGCCATAGCAAGAACACCTGAAGGTTATACTCTCTCACCACTTGGTAGGATGCTTATCCTATACTTTAAGGAGTTAACAGGTATATTGAGGAAAATTAGCGAGTTTGAAAAGTTAATGATGGAATTTGAGTAATTTTTAGGGGAAAAGTTTATATATTAGGAAGTTTCTTTCTCATATAGAAAGTAACTTTCTAACTTGGAAAGTTACTTACTAAGAGGTGATTAAGATGGTCGAAATACAACTTAAAGTTGCAGCCTCAAACCAAAGGGATGCAGGAAGAGGAATCGTACGCATACCTTCGAGGTTCATGAACAAACTAGGTGTTGAAACAGGAGATATAGTTGAAATTGAGGGTAAAAAGGTAACATCAGCCATAGTTTGGCCAGCTTACCCTGAAGATAGTGGACTTGATATTATAAGGATGGATGGTGTTACAAGAAGTAATGCTAAGGTAAGCATAGGAGACACTGTAACTGTTAGAAAGGTTGATGCTAAGCCTGCAAGCAAAGTTGTTTTAGCACCAACTGAGCCTATAAGGTTTAATGGGGGATTTGAAGAATACATTAAAAACCATCTTTTAGGACGCCCGGTAGTTCGAGGAGATAACATTGTTATCGGTGTTTTAGGGCAACCTTTACAGTTTACAGTAGTAAATACATCTCCAGCAGGAGTTGTCCAAATTTCAGCTAAAACAAGACTTCAACTACAAACTGAACCTGCCAAAGGTATTGAAGCTATACCTAGAGTAACCTACGAGGATATTGGTGGACTTAGCCATGCAATTCAAAAAATCAGGGAAATGGTTGAACTACCACTTAAACATCCAGAAGTTTTCAAACGTTTAGGTATTGAGCCTCCTAAGGGTGTTCTTCTTTATGGTCCTCCAGGTACAGGAAAAACTTTGCTTGCTAAGGCTGTTGCTAATGAGTCTAATGCTTATTTTATTAGTATTAATGGTCCTGAGATTATGAGTAAGTTTTATGGTGAATCTGAAGCCAGACTTAGGGAAATATTTCAAAAGGCTCAGGAGAATGCTCCATCAATAATCTTTATTGATGAGATAGATGCAATAGCACCAAAAAGAGAAGAGGTTACAGGTGAGGTTGAACGTAGAGTTGTTTCCCAACTACTAGCCTTGATGGATGGTTTGGAGGCTAGAGGCCAAGTTATAGTTATTGGTGCAACAAATAGGCCTAATGCTGTAGATCCAGCATTACGCAGACCTGGAAGATTTGATAGAGAAATTGAAATAGGAGTACCTGATAGGAATGGTAGACTTGAAATTCTTCAAATTCATACACGTGGAATGCCTTTAGCCAAAGATGTTAATTTAGAGGAAATTGCAGACATAACTCATGGTTTTGTTGGTGCAGATTTAGCTGCATTATGTAGAGAAGCTGCTATGAAAACATTGAGAAGATTCCTACCAAAAATAGATCTTGAAAAAGAAACTATACCTGCAGAAGTTCTTCAACAGATGGAGGTTACAAGAGAAGATTTTATTGAGGCTTTAAAAGAGGTTCAGCCATCAGCAATGCGTGAAGTTCTCATAGAAACTCCAAATGTAAGATGGGAAGATGTTGGAGGGCTTGAAGAAGTTAAACAGCTTTTAAAGGAAGCTGTTGAGTGGCCGCTTAAACGTCCAGATGTTTTTAAACGTATGGGCATAAAGCCTCCTAAAGGTATTTTGCTTGTCGGTCCTCCAGGTACAGGAAAAACTTTGCTTGCTAAGGCTGTTGCAACTGAAAGTGAAGCAAACTTTATCTCTGTTAAAGGACCGGAAATTCTAAGCAAATGGGTTGGAGAATCTGAGAAAGCTATCAGGGAAATATTTAAGAGAGCTAGGATGGTTGCCCCGTCAATCATCTTCTTTGATGAAATTGATGCAGTAGCACCTAGAAAAGAATCTGGAATTGGAGATTCACGTGTAACTGAGAGAGTTATTAGCCAACTTTTAACTGAAATGGATGGCCTTGAAAATCTTCGTGGAGTTGTAGTTATTGGTGCAACAAATAGGGTTGACCTTTTAGAGCCAGCTTTACTCAGGCCTGGAAGATTTGATAGAATACTTGAAGTTCCACCACCAGATAAAAAAGCTAGACTTGAAATCTTTAAGATTCATACAAAAAATATGCCTTTAGCTGAAGATGTAAACCTGGAAACTTTAGCTGAGATGACTGAAGGATACGTAGGTGCTGATATTGAAGCATTATGCCGGGAAGCTGCATTAACAGCTTTAAGAGAAGATATTAATGCTGAGAAGGTTTACCTGAAACATTTTAAGGAAGCTATGAGGAAGATTAAACCATCACTTATGCCGGCAACTTTAAAACTAAGTAGAAAAGAGGAGAAAGCTGTAGAACCAATAATCATCTAAAAAGATAAAATTTAAGCCTAAAC
>CAZMUQ010000037.1:0-9838 GCA_964569845.1 uncultured Candidatus Bathyarchaeia archaeon | reverse complement strand
AATCTACATTTTCCTAATCATAAATACACAAGCAGGATGCCCCATAGCTTTACATCTAACCTCATCGCATAAGAACCTTTCTTTAAATATTATTGGTAAAACGCCGCTGATTGTTCCACTTATAATGTGACATTCAGGTTTATTTGATTTTATATTTTCACAAATAAAACAATTTTTGACTTTAACTTCCCATACATCTTCAGCAACTTTTGATGTTTCACATGTAAGTCCAAAACCTGACATCAATGTAAGGGAAATTATTTTTGGTAAATAATTTAAGTCTAACCTTGCTTTAGGATCCTCTCCAAGAGAGAGAGTATGAACAATTGCTGTTCTTCTAGCGGAAAGTTCATGAACAAGTTTCTCGCATAGTTTTAATGCTTGTAAAGGTTCTTCTTCCTTTGGAAGATAAACCTGTAAAATTGTTTCAATAGTTTTCCTTAAGCCCAGCAAACTTTCTATTGGAACCTTGCGTGGTCTTTTAACCAGCCTAATAAAAAGTCCAGTTGGAAGTTTTAGCGCTATTTTAATACGTTTTGTTGGCGGGCGTACATTCCCTTCGCTTATAATATCCTTGCTCTCCTCCTGCAACTCAATGATGCCATCAACAACCCATTTAGCGATTCTGCTTAATATTTCATCAAAAGATTCAGGAAAGAGCATTTTTATTTCCATTAAGGGCATATTATGTAATTGTGTTAAAAGTAGATATTCAGAAGGAGTAAGAGCTTTAGGTTCAACATCTTTTAATAGTATTCTTAGCCTTCCTATGTTTTCTAACATATAATGCTTTTCTTGCTCTATTTTCTCGCCTCTAGTAATTGGTAATTTATCAGTGAATTTTTTACCGAATTTTATTAGAAGTTTTCCATTTTCTATGAGATAAAGAAAAGTTGCACCATGGTACTTAACCTTGCATGCACGATGTATGGTGAAACTTCTGCTATAGCTTTCATTCTCTTTTCTAACCGTTAGATGAATAACTCCCGGAAGTATAGCATTAAGGGTTTTCTCGAAGGTTGGAAATGTATTATGCGGTAAGGTTATAAATTCTAACAAAGGTTTCTCACGAATTTCCGTAAGCCAATGTTCTACTAGTTTTAATGACCCTACCTCGCCATGTTGTACAAGAAGATGAGGAAAATAGTGATGTATTATTACACCTTCTTTAATGCTCTCTCTAACTTGACTTACAAAAATTGAAAGTTCACTTAGAGACTTGATCTTATCAAGTTTAATCTGATTAAAATTTGTCAAAACATCATATGGGGTGATAACATTAACTGTTTTTTTCTTGGCATACTCTGAGAAAAGAGCATTTAAAAATATCATTGAGTCAAAGTGAGCCTCATCAATAACCATTATGATGGAACCTTCGTAAATATTCGCTATTTCATCAAAAACTTCATGATAAGTTTTCACAAGATTCAAATTATTACCATCTTAGCAGTTCCCTCATGAGATAAAACCTTAAAACCTTTTATTTAACCTTTATTTAACTTTAGTACTAAAAATAACGGTGATTATCTAGCGATAATAGTTATATTTTACATTAAGCATTTTAGATTGTTGTGATGGGAAACAAGGAAATGAATAATAGGAAGTATAATGTCGTTGTCTTTGACATGGACGGAACACTAATTAAAGAAAGTTGCTGGGAGCTTATACATAGATATTTCAATTTAGACTGGGAAAGAACAAAAAAAATCATTGAAAAATATTATTATAGGAAAATAAGTTTCAGTAAACTCCTGATGGAAGGTAAAAAAATATGGGGGCAAAATAAGTTTCCTCATATTACACAAATAGAGAAAGCTTTAAGTACTTATACGCTCATGAAAAATGCTAAAAAAGCTATCACCAAACTTAAAGATAAAAACTACCTAGTTATATTGATAACTTACGGGTTAGATATATTAGCTAAAAAAGTTGCAAAAGATCTTGGTATAGAACACATATATGCTAATGAACTCGAATTAGATGAAGAAGGGTATCCTACTGGTAAACAAAAGATTCATGTTAGAGCTGGAAAAAAAATGGAAATTTTGAAGAAAATTTCCAAAAAAATCCACATACCATTATCCAAGTTCATAGTTGTTGGAGACAGTAAATACGACCTTGAAATGTTCAATAAGGTTGGATTTAGAATTGCACTAAACCCAAAAGATAGGGAAATAGAAAAGGAGGCAGATGTTGTAATTAAAACAAATGATCTTTTAGAAGTTGCTAATCTAATTTTAAATCTTTAAGGTGAAGCAAAGTTTAGGTTTATTGTTTAAAGATAATTGGTAAGAAAGCCCTACAATTGGAAATTCAAACTTAATTTATTCCTTAATTGTAAGTAATTTAAGAGTAAAAGTGGCATGCTACAAGATGGTTGTATTCAACTTCAATTAGCTGAGGAGAAAACTTTTCACAAGGAGAATTCTTGTATGGACATTTATCATAGAATGGGCAAGCAGAGTTGAGCTTTACAGTATTATCAGTTTTAAATCTTTTGCTAAAGATTTTGGTTAAAGGTTTATTTGTGGGAATTTTAAGGCTAGTGTGTTTAAATGTTTTAATTGATGTAACTAACTGCTGAGTATATGGGTGTAGTGGATTTTTAAGTAATTCATCTTTTCCACATATTTCAACAAGCCTACCCTTATACATTACTGCTACTGTATCTGAGATATGTGTAGCTACTTCAATATCATGAGTGGTAAGCATATAGGTAGTTGAAAGATTTTCTTTTATGTTTAAAAGAAGCCTTAAAATTTGTGCTTGCGTAGATATATCAAGCATAGATGTTGGTTCATCAGCAAAAATAAATTTTGGATTTAAAATAATAGCTCTAGCTATAATAGCTCTTTGTAGTTCTCCGCCGCTTAATTCATGTGGATATCTTTCCATATGCTCCTCCTTTAATCCAACAGTTTTAATTACTTCTAACACTCTTTGTTTCTCCTCTCTTTTGTCATCTACTAGCTTATGTATCCTTAATGGTTCAGCTATACTATCATAAATTTTCCATCTAGGATCTAAGGCTGAATCTGGATGTTGAGGTATATACTGTACTAACAACCTAAATTTTATAGCTTCCCTACTTTTTAACCTATTAACTTTAACATTTTCAAAGAAAACTTCACCATAATCAGGTTTTAATAAGCCGATAACAAGTTTTCCTAGTGTTGTTTTCCCAGAACCTGATTCACCAATTAAACAGAAGGTTTCTCCTTTACTTATTTTAAAGCTAACATTATCCACAGCTTTAACAACTTCTTTACCATGAAATGTTCTTTTAACGAAGTATTTTTTTAACTCTTTAGCTACTATTAGAGCCATAAAGATGACACCTAACCAAGCTACCATCTACTTCAACAAATTCAGGTTTCACTTGCTTACATAACTTAAAGGCATATGGACACCTAGACTCAAAACAACATCCCCGGTAAGCAACTAGTAGGCTAGGACTTTCACCAGGTATTGGGTTAAACCCTCTTGAAGGAAGAGAATCAAGTAATGCCTGACTATAAGGATGCAATGGTTTTTCAAGAAAATTATTAGTAGATGCTATCTCAACAACTTCCCCAGAATATAGGATAGCCACTTTACTGCACAATCTTTCAACAACATTTAAATCATGGGTAATTAGGAGAATGGAAAGCTTTGGGTTTTCCTCTTTAAGCTTGTTAATTGAATCAGTAACCTCCTTTTTTATAACCGCATCTAACCCTTTTGTTGGCTCATCAAAAATTAGAAGTGAAGGTTTCGCTGTTATAGCCATAGCTGTTAATACCCTCTGTTTCATACCACCACTTAATTCAAAAGGATACTTATTGATGATGTTTTCAGGCGTTTTAAACCCAAAAATCTGCAAAATTTTTTTAGCAGCTTTTATTGCTACACTCTTCTGATATTTTGAATGAACAATTAAGGATTCAGCTAACTGGTCACCCACTTTAAAGGTGGGATCTAAAGAGGAATCAGAATTTTGAGGAATCCACATTATTTCTTTTCCTCGAAGTTTTTCCATATCCTTTTCTTCTAATCCTAAAAGATTTACCCCCTTATAGACGATTTCACCCCTAACATCCGCATTTGGAGGTAACAACCTTACAATTGAAAGTCCAAGAACAGATTTCCCAGAGCCTGATTCACCAATTAAACCTAACGTTTCTCCTGTTGCAACCTCCAAGTTAACATTTTTTAACACTTTAAATGTAAGTTTACCTAAGGTAAATGAAACATCTAATCCTTTTACGGTAAGGATAACATTACCCATAAAATTTATTCCTCACACTACTACCTGCGGAAATTATTGCCACATATCTCCAGCATTATTGTTTCAGGACTTCTAAAAGGATAATATCCTCTTGTATCAATCAAGTTTTGTTTAAATTCATTGTTAGCTGGAATCTTCATCGCACGTATAATATCTACACCTAAATCAAACAGATGTTTAGGGTAGAAGAAGCATGAAGGACCATAAAGAATTTTAAGTCTTGAATTTTTACAATCTCGAAGAATATCAAAAATAGTTTCATTCGGAATACTCATACCCGTTATAAAAACAACATCAGAATCTTCTAATGCTTCTTTTTGGTTAGCTGCATGATATACTTTAATTTTAGGTTGTATTTTTTGCAGGCTTATAACATCAAATTGTTTAAGGTTTATTAGCTCAGTAACCCTTACTTCTTTAACTTTTTTAACTAAGCTAGGAAAAGACCAATAAGCAAAACCAATTATTGTTACAACATCATCCTTATCTAGATACCTTAACTCGCTTTCAAACAATTCTTTACTGCCTATTCGATATTCTTCAACAATGCAACCCTCTTTTTCTAACAATTTCTTGCACATCAATCTATGAGAAAGGGCACCTAATGTTGAGATTGCAACAGAGTTATAGAAGGTTTTTTCAGACCATAATTTACTATGCTTCTTAGCATACTCCACAACAATTTCATATGGATTCCTACCAAAAGTACAAGATTGGTAAAGCTTTTCAAGCAATTCTAAGGGTAATTTTTCTCCGCCAGTAGTGGTATTTACAACCATACCGCAACCTAAATTCTCATCATCATACTTAACATATGTTACTGTTAATGGACAAAAAATTGTAATTACCATATCATAAAGTATTGCAGATATGTTAAGTTCCTCCAAGTCTTTAGCGGTTTCCAAAATTAAGTTTTCTACTACCAACATTCCTCACCTTTTTTAGCTATTATCAGTATAGCCGGATCCTCAGGTGTAACTAGGTTAATAACTTTGTAAAGTTGAAAATTAGCTTTAACAAATAATTCCTCGTATTCTTTTAGCTTTAATACCCTATGCTTGCTACCAATAAGTGAAAGTTTAAAATCAAACAGTAGAGAAGTAAGAGGGCCTAGCTCATCATCATTAATGAACCATCGTCTAAGGATAGCTAAACCATCCTTATTTAAAGATTTATAAACTTTTTTTAGAAGCTCTACGGTTACTGTGATATCAGACATAAAAACTATGTCATATCCTTCACCTATGTTATCAACATTAAAATCTCCAGCCATAACCTTTACACGGTTAACCATCCTGTAAGCCTCAATATACCTCCTAGTTATTGGTATAACATGGGGTAAATCAAAAACTACTACCTCCAAACTTGGGTTTAGTTGTGCAAAAGCTATTGCATATAGACCATGACCACCGCCTAAATCAAGCATTCTTTTTGCATTCTTAAACTCTGGAAGTTCTGCTAGGATATTAACAGATTTCTGTAAACTTCCGGTTAAAGCTGCTTGTGCATGACCAACAATAAAAACTTCATCAATGTAGGTGTAATCTTCACCACTACCTCTTTTACGTTCTTCCAATAGGAGAGTATTTATTCTGGTTAAACTATCTTCATTTTTGCTATAGAGTAGAAAAAGTTCATTAACATGGAAAAAGCTATCTTTTACAAGATAAATTTCACTTAACCTAGTAAGAGAATATTTACCATTTAATTTTACAAGAAAACCTGAAGCAACCAAAATATCAAGTAAGCGTTTAAAGGAGGAAAAATCTTTAATACTTAATTTTTCTGCAATTTCTTCAACACTAAGTGATTTACTCTCCTTAATTAAGGAAAAAAGGTCAAACTGTAAGGCTACCTGCAATATACGGAAAATTTCTGAAGCTTGTATTAACTTTTGAAGCTCCTTATAGGGAACATCCGGTAAAAGTTGGGATAACACATTAAGACTCATAAAGTTCACCAGCGGATTCTGGAAAAATTTATAAACTTTTCAAGTATAAAAATATTACTTGACTCATAAATAGTATTACTATGGTGATGATATGAGAAAAACGCATCTTACAATTACAATTTGCATAGCTATTATTGTAGTAGGAGTAATTGCAGGAGCCTTTATTGGGGGATTTTTTAGCGGTATAACTACACCTAAGAAGAAAATTCTTAAAATAGCTATGGACCAGGATATTAATGGATATTCTCCGCAGCCAGGTGGTTTATGGCAGCTTGGAAGCCTTATTTATGATTGCTTAGTAGAACTTGATGAAAACTGGAATCAGGTTCCAGGTTTAGCTAAAAGCTGGGAAATATCTTCAGATGGCAAAATTTGGACCTTCCATCTAAGAGAAGGTGTAAAGTTTCATGATGGAACTGAACTTGATTCAGAGGATGTTAAAGTAACATTTGAAAATATGCCTTACCGCTTTGGAAATCTGGTATTTCTTGAAAAAGTTGAATGCCCTGACAAATATACAGTGAAGCTATATTTTAAGAAGCCATGCTATACTATAGCATCTGATGTTGCTGTCGCATTCTCAGGTATAATAAGCTCCACAGCTTTTGAAAATGGAAAAATAGTTAAACCAATAGGTACAGGGCCATTTAAACTTGTTAAGTGGGTTAAGGGAGAAAAAATAGTTCTTGAGAAAAATAAGGATTATTGGGCTGGAGAACCAAAAATTGATGAAATCATTGTTAAGATTATTCCTGACCCGGATGCCAGAGTTATGGCATTAGAGGCTGGAGAGGTTGACCTAATCTACTGTAGGGGATTGCTGCCAGCAATGTCTAGGTTAGAGGAAAATCCAGACATAACAGTTAAAAGTAAGCCAGGCCAAGGTAACAACGTTATCTACTTAAACACGTTTATCGACCCATTAAATAGTGTAAAGGTAAGAAAAGCAATAGCTTATGCAATTAACAAGGAAGCTATAAGCTCCCTTATAGGGAAATATGCGCATCCTGCGCACCACATACTTTCTCCAGCATTTGGAAAATATGTTAATATGAATGTTAAATTGCCAGAGTACAATCCTGAAAAAGCTAAGATTCTTCTAGCTGAGGAAGGATGGGAAGATAGTAACGGGGATGGTATCCTCGATAAGAATGGCAAACCATTAAAATTAAAACTAACGTTTCAAATAATGAAGCTTGAACATAAATTAGTAGCGGAAGCTGTTAAAAATCAGCTTAAAAAAGTTGGTATTGAAGTAATATTAGATGGTGTTGATTATCCAGCTTTAAGAGAAAAATACTATAAAAAAGATTTTGACCTCCTACTAAAGGATCAATGGTATATTCCACATGATAACCCATATAACTACTATTTTGCTAATTACTACTCTAAGGGATTCATTAAAATATTTACCAGTAAACAACTGGATAAGCTACTTAATGAGATGAGTACATGCTTAAACCCAGAAAGACATCTTCAACTTCATCACCTAATACAGGAGGAAATTGCTAAAAATATTCCAGAAATTGACATTTACTACTATGAAACAGCCGTAGCTATGAATAAGAAGGTTATTAACTTTATTCTTCACCAAGGTTTTTGGAGAGCATTTAAACCTTTAGCAAAAACCGACATAGCAACATGATGAATATGCTAAAGTACATAGTTAAAAGGTTAACACTAACATTACTTGTTATTGCTGGAGTTGTAACACTTACATTTATCTTTTTAAAGACAGCTCCTGGAGATGTAGCTAGAACAATAATTGCTGAAAAATATTGTGAAGAAGCAGCTACCCATGAAAATCTTCTTTTAGGGTTTAAGGAAAAATACGGGCTTGAATTACCAGTTTATGTTCAGTATTACAGGTGGCTTACATCAGTAATTAGAGGAAATTTAGGCTACTCGTTAATCACAGATGCACCAGTTACTTCAGAAATTATGGCTAGACTTCCAGCCACCATTTCCTTAGCAATAGCAAGTACGTTAATATCGCTTATCTTAACTCTTTCACTAGGGATAACTTCAGCTGTAAAAAGAAAAGGTTTACTTTACCAATTTATCAATTTTTTCACTATTTTTGGCTCATCAATACCAGCCTATGTTCTAGGACTTCTTCTAATCCTAATTTTTGGTGTAACATTTAAAGTGCTACCTTTTGTTGGTTTTGAAACTCCTTTCCACCTAATCTTACCATCTTTCACGCTTGGAATAATCCTTTCAGTAAGACCTTTAAAAGTTTTACAGCTAAGCATGATTGAAGTTTTAGAGCAAGATTATATTAGATTAGCGAAAGCAATAGGTTTACCAAAAAAACTTATAGTTCTTAAGCATGCACTTAGAAACTCTATAGTACCATTTTTAAGTATTTTAGGATTGGAAGTAGGACATCTAATAACTGGAGTAGTTGTAGTTGAAACTATTTTTTCATGGCCAGGTGTTGGTAAACTATTAGTGGACTCTATATTTAACAGGGACTATCCACTTATCTTAGGTTGTGTTATATTTGGCGCAATATCATACTGTATAGTAAATCTTTTTATTGACATTTTATGCGCTATAATAAACCCAAAAATTAGACTTGGGTTTTCTCAGAGATGATTCTGGAAAATATTTTTTCAGATAGACGTTTATTGGCAGGTTTTATAATAGTGTCCATAATTATTGCCTTCAGCTTTTTTGGGCAACTTTTTATACCTTATGATCCAATTGAACCTGACTTATCAAGTATGCTTCTTCCACCATCTCTTACACATCCCCTTGGAACAGACCATATGGGTAGAGATCTTCTCATAAGGATACTAGCTGGTTTAGAAATATCGCTTATACTTATCATACCTTCAGTTCTATTTTCAGCAGGTGTAGGCACAATTTTAGGAGTGATTGCTGGCTACTATGGAGGTATTATTGATGAAATTATCTACTACTTTGTAAACCTTATGCTTTCACTTCCAACCCTTATTCTTGCCTTAATGTTTGTAGGATTTTTTGGTTTTTCAATTTTAAATCTCTTTACCATCTTAGTTTTATCTCTTTGGGTTTTCTTTGCCAGAGTTTCAAGAAATGTTACACTTTCACTTAAAAATGAAGGGTTTGTTGAGGGGTTAAAGGCGATAGGTGCTGAAGGTAAATATTTAATAATAAAGCATCTAATACCAAACTCCTTAGCTCCAGTAATAGCTCTTACAGCTACCACTATGGGTTTAACATTCATTATAGTTTCAAGCTTATGTTTTCTAGGAGTAGGTGTTCAACCACCTACCCCCGAATGCGGGTTAATTTTAAGGGAAGGAATAACATATATGCGGGTAGCCCCATGGCTTGTAATATTTCCATCAATTTTTATAATCCTTACAGTAGCAGGCTTTATCCTGTTAGGAGATGGGCTAAGAGACTTTTTAGATCCAAAAATGAGGTTTAGGTTTAGAAAAATTCTCATAAGCGAAATTTAGTAACGAGTTCTCTCTAACCTCTAGCTCTTTAGGTATACAAGCATACTAAAGTTAAAATTTAGAAAAAGAGGCGAATTTGCCGCGGGCAGGATTTGAACCTGCGACAACCCGGTCTTCAGCCGGGCGCTCTCCCAGGCTGAGCTACCGCGGCACCTAAAAGTAAGGAAG
>CAZMUQ010000036.1:0-10211 GCA_964569845.1 uncultured Candidatus Bathyarchaeia archaeon | reverse complement strand
ACTTAAAAACTTCTAACAACACTAAGCCTCAAAAATTGAAAAACTGTTTACAGAGTAGATTAACTGTGTTAAGATTAAGGCTTTCCTGAATCTATCTAAACATAGAATAAAATCTTTGGTAATTTACTTTTTAGAAGCATAGAAGTTTAAAGAAAACTAAAAGCTTTAGGACATTAAATGCCAGATCACTAAAATTTTTAAAAGGTAAACATAAACATAACCAATTAATATATGGTTGCATAAGTATTAAACCGAGTGTAATTCTAAAAATTTTGGGGTGGACAAATTTATGGAAGAAGGATTAAGAAAAGGTCCTGTTAAACTTCTAGTTAAAGACCTTAGAACAGGCACAATTCAAGCAAAAGACCTTGAAGTAATGATAGGCAGGCTTGCAATGGAGGAGGAGTGGGAACCTCAAGGCCCAACACCATTCCCCGGGATGCATTCGCTTAGAAGCTGGGATCTTAAACTTTTAAACCGCTATAAGCCTTTCTATGCACCTTTTTGTGATATGTGTTGCTTATGTACCTATGGTAAGTGTGATTTAACAGCTGGAAGGCGTGGTGCATGTGGAATAGACATTAGAGCTCAGCAGGGGAGAATTGTTCTGTTAGCATGCTGTATTGGAGCTGCAACCCATACAGCACATGCCCGCCACCTACTAGAATATCTACTTAGAAAGTATGGAGAAGACCATCCAATAGACCTTGGCAGAGAAGTAGAATGTTTAATGCCTCATACAATGCTTGTATGCGGAATAAAACCAAAAACAATAGGGGATTTAAGCTACATCCTAAACTACTGTGAAGAACAAGTAGCTCACTGCTTAGCTGCAACCCATACAGGTCAAGAGGGGAATGCCCTAGATTTTGAATCTAAAGCTCTTCATGTAAGCATGGTTGACCATGTAGCTATGGAGGTTGCTGATGTTGAGCAAATAGTTACTCTTGGCTTTCCTAAGGGTGATCCAAATGCTCCACTTACAGAAATTGGCACTGGATGTGTAGATGTAACAAAACCACTAATCTTATGTATAGGCCATAACGTTGCACCTGGAATAGAGATTGTAGACTATATGCGTAAAAACAATCTTGGACTTCCAGGAGAAGTAATGGAGGTTGCAGGTTTATGCTGCACTGCTCACGACCTTACAAGATACAGTGAGCAGGCAAAAATTATTGGGCCTATGTCTCATGAGCTTAGATTTATCCGTAGCGGAATTGCTGATTGTATAGTGGTTGATGAGCAGTGTATTAGAACTGATGCGGTTGAGGAAGCTTGGCTTACAAAAACACCAGTTATTGCTGCGAATGAAAGGGCATGCTATGGACTTCCAGACTTAACAGAAGAACCTGTAGAAGTCATAGTTAACAAGCTTGTTAACAGGGAAATTAAAGGTGCTGTAATTTTCGACCCTGAAAAGGTTGGGGCTGTTGCAACCTTAACAGCTTTAAGAATGCAACCACTACGTAAAAAGTATAAGACAATTCCAGATTTAAACCAGATTAAAGATGCAGCTTCAAAATGTACATTCTGCGGTAAATGCCGTAGAAATTGTCCATGGAATCTTCCAACAGATGAAGCTGTAAATGCTGCTGCACATGGCAATATAGAACCTCTTGCTAGGCTTTACGATTACTGTGTTGGTTGTGGTAGGTGTGAAGAAGCATGTCCACAACATATTCCTATCCATAGCCTAATTACTGCTGCTGCTGACCGTAAATTTAAAACTGAAAAATATAAGGTTAGGGTTGGACGCGGCCCCGTTCTTGACACAGAAATACGTGATGTTGGTGCACCCATAGTTTTAGGCGAAATACCTGGTGTTGTTGCCTATGTTGGTTGTGCAAACTGGCCTTCACCTCTGCAAGATGTTGGTAGAATGGCCTATGAATTTGCACGTAGAGGGTACATTGTTACAGCAACCGGATGTTCGGCGATGGCAATAGCCTACTATAAGGATGAGGAGGGAAGATCTCCTTATGAGGTGTTTCCTGGAGGTTTTGAGCGTGGAGGACTTTTGAATGTAGGTTCATGTGTTTCAAATCCACATATAAGTGATGCTTGCATAAAAATTGCACATATTTACGCTAGAAGAAAGTTAAGGGGAAATTATGAAGAAATAGCTGATTATGTGCTTAACAGGGTTGGTGCTTGTGGTATTGCTTGGGGTGCTATGAGCCAAAAAGCAGCATCTATAGCCACAGGATTTAATAGGCTTGGTGTTCCAGTAATTATTGGCCCTCAAGGTTTAAAGTATAGGAGACTTTACCTTGGTAGAATTGAAGATAAGGAAAGCTTTAGTGTTTGGGATGCACGTACAGGTCAAAAAGTGTTCATTGGCCCAGCCCCAGAACATCTGGTTTATATTGCTGAAACGGTTGAAGAATGCATGGTTTGGACAGCAAAACTTTGTATCCGCCCAAATGATACAACCAAAGGTAGAATGATTAAGCTAACCCACTATGTTGAACTTTACAAGCGCTTCTATGGTAGACTTCCAAAAGACCTACCTATGCTTGTTAGAACAGAAGCAGATATCCCAATAACCTACAAGGATGAGGTTTTAGAATTCTTAAAAGCTGAAGGCTGGGAGCCTCATCCTCAACCATCAATAGACCCAACTTTACTAGAAAGGCTTGTAAGAGTAAAAGTTTAGAGGTGAAAATTTATGTCCTCAATCTTACCTCCAAGAACATCTCCCTATCAAACCGCTAATATTCCAGGACCTCAAATGGCTTTATCACCGGATAAAGCTCCAACAGTTTTTGCTACTATGGTTAAAAGGGCTAAAAATCCGCTTTTAATAGTTGGAAAATATGTTTTAGAATTTGACTTAGAAGGTAAAAAGCTGATAGAATATGCTATAGAAATATCTAAGAAGAAGAATATACCGATTGTTGCTACAACTACAACACTTAAAGGCTTTATTGAAAGAAACTACCCAGTAGTTGAGATGAGCCTAGTTGACATAGTTAACAGGCTTCAAGATCCAACATTTACAGTAACCCCTGATAAGGAGCCACCACATGACCTAGTCTTATTCCTAGGAATAACCTACCAGTTTGCATCTCAAGGGCTTTCAACACTAAAACATTTTGCACCACACCTAAGAACAATAACCCTATGTAAATGGTACCATCCAAATGCAAACTGGAGCTTCCCAAACATGGATGACAAGGAATGGAAAAAAATGCTTGAAGAATTTATTCAAGCATTATAACAAAACAAAAATTATAAAACATTAAAGCTAATACAAGAGTGAGTACTTTAAGCAAAAATTTGGGAAGGAATGAGTTACCATGTCTGAAGAAAAATTTCCTGTTGAAATTAGTCCTGTATACGAAGGTGAAAGAATAAGAAAGGAAGATATGTTTGTTGAGCTTGGAGGCCCAAATGTTCAATATAAGTGGGAGCTGGTTCAAGCAAAACCTATGGATGAAGTTGAAGATGGAAAGGTTAGCATCATAGGTCCAGATTTAAACCAGCTTGAAGAAGGCAAATACTATCCTTACGGGGTTTTAGTTGAGGTTGCTGGAGCTCAGGTTGAAAAAGATCTTGAATCAGTTATTGAACGTCGTATTCATGATTTTTCAAACTATGTTGAGGGATATATGCACCTAAACCAGCGGTACGATATATGGTGTAGGGTTAGCAAAAAAGCCTACAGGAAAGGTTTAAACTCCTTTAAATGGATTGGTAAAGCGCTAATAAGGTTATTTAAAGCTGAGCTTCCATTCATAGAAAAGATGCAGGTAACATTTTATACTGACCCTGAAAAGGTAAAAGAGCTTTATGAATTTGCTCTTAAAGTTTATGAGGCTAGGGATGCTAGAACAAGAGGTATAAGAGATGAAGATGTAGATACATTTTACAGCTGTGTTTTATGCCAATCTTTTGCTCCTCAGCATGTATGCATAATTACACCAAACAGAGTTTCTCTTTGTGGTGCAATAAACTGGTTTGAT
Organism: uncultured Candidatus Bathyarchaeia archaeon; assembly: GCA_964569845.1. Taxonomy (GTDB): domain Archaea; phylum Thermoproteota; class Bathyarchaeia; order Hecatellales; family Hecatellaceae; genus CAZMUQ01. The sequence continues at coordinate 6,243 of CAZMUQ010000036.1, read as the reverse complement.
GCTAGAGCTGCTGCAAGAGTAGACCCAAAAGGTCCAGTAATTCCTGTGCCAAAGGGAGAATGCATAGACCCGATAAGAGGAGAATATACTGGTGCAAATGAGTGTGTTGAGAAAAGGTCTCTTGGAGCAAACAAACGTTTCTGGCTTTACAGTGCCTTTGGTTATCCTCATACTTCATGTGGATGTTTTGAAACGATAGCATTCTACATTCCAGAAGTTGACGGGTTTGGATGTGTTGATAGAGGGTTTAAAGGTCCAACCGTTAATGGTTTACCCTTCTCAACAATGGCAACTCAGGTTGGTGGAGGTATTCAAAGTGAAGGTTTTCTAGGTTTAGGTGTAGAGTATTATAGGTCTCCAAAATTTTTCCAAGCTGATGGAGGTTGGGGTAGGATAGCGTGGATTGCTTCAACCTTAAAAGAAAGAATTAAAGATGCAATACCTCCAGAACTTGTAGATAAAATTCCAACCGAAAAAGAGGTATCCTCAATAGAGGAGCTTAAAAAGTTTCTTGTTGAAAAAGGCCACCCATTAGCTGAAGTTATTAAAGCTAAGGAGGCTGAAGAAGCAAAAGTAGCTGAAGCTGTAGCAGCTGAGGCAGCCCCCCCGACAGTTACACCCACAGTACCCATGGAGGGTGTTGTAGCCGCCCCATCAGTTGGGGGGATAAGAATATCTTTTAGTGGAGCGAAAATTAAGGTTGGAAAACTTGTTATCGTTAAGTAGGGTGGAAAAAGCTGAAAGCTGATAAAAAAGTTTTAGAGAATGAAACAATAGATTTAGCTGAACTTCTTACATTGCTAGATGAAGCTAAAGAAGTTAGGCTTGAAAATGTTCAGATAATAGCTAAGGAGATAGTGCTTAAAAAGGTGAGGTAAGGTGGCTCATGAGAATGAAGGAATCTCAAGTATGAGAGGTGTCGGTGTTCCTGAGCTACTTAAACTCTTAAAAAATGTTAAAAAGCTTAGTTTTGAAGATGTTGAAATTGCAGCTGAAGAACTTACCTTTGAATTAATACCAATAGTTCTTCAAACAGTTTCACCTGAAACCCAAAAAACCCTTAACCAGGTAAAAGAACGTGTAGCCGAGTTAGCAAGCTTACTGGGTATAGCAGCACCAACTCCAACACCACCTCCTCCAGTTGTTGAAAAGCCTCTTGAACTTGAAAAAGTTACATTTGAGCCTCCAATTTTCACCTATACTGGTGAAATTGCTGAAGTTAAGATTGGTGCAACTGCAAATGAGGGTGGTACAAGAAAGAAAGTTATAAAGATTGGTGGAGAAAAATCTCCTGCATTCTACAGATTTGAAAATCCAACACCCAACCGTCCTGTTGTTGCTTTAGATGTTTTTGATGAGCTTCCTCCACTACCAAAAACTATTAAGGAATGTTATAGGGATGTTTTTAAAGACCATGCTGCATGGATGAATAAGTGTATTGAAGAGTATAAAGCTGACCTTGTAACAGTACACCTTGTAAGCACAGACCCATCTGGCACAAATACACCTGCACCTGAAGCTGCAAAATTTATAGATAAGTTGCTGGATGCCGTAGATTACCCGTTTCTTGTTGGAGGTTCAGGTGACCCTGAAAAAGATTTAAAAGTTTTTAATGAAGTTGGTAAAGTTGCTAAAGGTGAAAGAATAGTTTTAGCCTCTGTAACTCTTGACATGGATTTACAGCAATCTGCAAAAATAATTTCTGAGAACGGTTTAGATGTGATAGCTTTAGCATTTCTAGATATAAATCAGGTTAAAGAGTTAAACAGTAAGCTCATGGATTATGGTGTAAGCAAAAATAATCTTATTACAGATCCATCTACAGGTGGGCTTGGCTATGGGTTAGAGTACACCTTTAGTATGATGGAAAGGATGAGGCTTGCAGGGCTTATGGGTGACCCCTCCATGCAGGTTCCAATATCATGCGCAGCTACAAATGGTTGGGCTGCTAGGGAGGCTTGGCTTAAATTTGATGAGTGGGGTCCAAGAGAGTATAGAGGACCATTATGGGAAGCAGTAACAGGACTTTTAGGCTTGTTTGCAGGTGCAGACCTGTTTATGATGATGCATCCTCTTGCAGCTCAAATAGTTAAAAATACCGCTGAAATTTTGTCAAAACATAAAATTAAGGAGGATATTAAAGAGATTCCGTATGAAAACTGGGTTAAAATGAAAGTTTGGTAAAGCTTAGGGGGTGTAGATTAGATGCCTAAAATCCTCCGTCCACTAGATGTTTACAAGTATCTTCCAGGAACAAATTGTGGTGAATGTGGTGAAGTTAACTGTATGGCTTTTGCAGCTAAACTTATTGAACGTCAAGTTTCTGTTGAGCAATGTACTCCCCTATTCAAGGATCCAAAGTTTAAGGATAAGCTTAAAGGTTTACTTGAAGTTATAAGACCACCGGTAAAAGAGGTTGTTATTGGTGTTGGAGATAGAGCTGTAACTGTTGGCGGTAAAGTTTGTGTTTATAGGCATGAGTTAACATGGTATCATCCAACAGCAATAGCTATAGATGTTCATGATGAAATGGCTGAGGATGAGCTTATTAAGAAGGTTAAACAGATTGAAGAATATGTTATTGAAAGAATAGGTCAAAAACTTATGCTTAATATGGTTGCTGTTAGATGTGTTTCAGATAGTGCTGAAAAGTTTACAAGAGCTGTTGATATTACCTGTAAAAATACAAGTTTACCCCTAATACTATGCGCTTACGACCCTAACATAATGGAGGAGGCTTTAATAGTTGCTGGAGAAAAAAGGCCTTTAATATATGCTGCAAACGAGAAAAACTGGAAAGATTTTGCTAAGCTTGCCTCAAAATATAACTGCCCACTTACAGTTTCAACACCAGGAGACCTTTCAATGTTAAAATCTATTTGCAGGTCTTTAAGAAACTATGGTTTAGATGACCTTGTACTTGACCCTGGAACATTTACTAAGGGTGATAGTTTTAATGAAACAATAAACAATTTTACAATGCTTAGAAGAGCTGCAATAGAGAAGGAGGATAAAGATGTAGGGTATCCTCTACTAGGTATACCTGCAACAATCTGGCTTAACCCTGAAGATGATGAAGTTTCAACAAAAATGAAAGAATCCTACTTAGCATGCTCTTTAATGGTTAGATATGCGGATATACTTATTATGCATAGTATGGATCCATGGGTTTTACTTCCAATTCTTGTATGTAGACAAAATGTTTACACAGACCCTAGAGTACCTCTATCAGTTAGTCCAGGGTTATACGAAGTTAAAGAACCCACAGATGAGTCGCCTATATTTGCTACCTGTAATTCTGCTTTAACTTATTTCCTTGTTAGAAATGATATTGAAAGTGCTGGTGGTGGTTGGCTTATTTGTGTTGATACCGGCGGAATTAGCTTACAATCCTCTGTTGCTGGTAGAAGATTTACAGCTGATATGGTTGCTAACACAATGAAAGAAACCAATATAATAGATAAGGTTAAACATAAAACCATAATTATTGGAGGCCACGCTGCCAGAATAAGTGGTGAACTTGAAGATCTACTTCCAGGTTGGCGTGTTTATGTAGGTCCAAGAGATTCATCAGCTATACCTCAGTTTATTAAGGATGTTTGGTCAAAAGAAGTTAAAAGTGGAAGTTAAGTTTTAAGGGATCTCAAAAATTCTTCCAACTCCACATTTTACATAACTTTTTGGATAAGTTTTCATAATAACTCTTTTATTTGCTGTACAATGACATGGGCAAACGACTTCTATACCTTCTAGAACATCAAGTTTACTAAAATTATGGAAGCCTCCAATAACACCGTAGATTTTTCCAAGTTTAGATACAGAGTTCAAAATTTTTTCAAGTCCTGGATGTGAGCATCCTGTAACAAGTACAAATCCTTTACCAGTTTCTAAGATAACTGATTGTTCAATGCCTGAGATTTCACCAGTACTAAAAACATTTTCAGATATTTTTGTTAACTCTCTAACCTTAAAAACCTCAAAACCTTCAAGATTAAACCTTGAAGAGCTTGGTAAATAAATTTTTACATTAGGTTTTAACCTTAAAATTTCAGGTAAACCTCCAACATGGTCTAAGTGTAAATGTGAAATAACAATTTTTTCTATGCTTTTTGGGTTAACATTCAACTTTTCCATGTTATAGAGTAGTATTGAACCTTTAAATCCAGCATCAAATAAAATTACTGAGTTGTTTGCTTCTATTAAGCATGAGAAGCCCCAATTTGCTTTTAAATCTTCTCTTAATGTTTCATTATCATAAAGTACTGTAAGCTTCATCATCTTTTAACCTACCCTAATTAGTGTAAAGCCTAATTAAAGATTTAATCTTAACTTTTTCTTCTTTTCTTTTCCCCTTCTCAATGATGCAAACTAAGCCAGCAATATGAGTATTCATTTTTTTAAGCGAGTCTAGCTCCTCCATAAAATGGCTTTTTGAATGGTCTACTATGTCAACTACAATGAGAATATTCTTTCTTTCAATTGTTGAAAACCCTTCAACAGGTGAAACCTCTTTTTCCTTAACTATTCTTAATGCTGAAAACGTTTTCCCTAATTCATCAGCAACAACTAATGCTAAAGTTGCCCCCATAAAATCTAAACCTACAACAACCTCAAAATCTTCAAATTCACCACGTGAAACCCCTTCTTTTGCTAAGTCTGCCAAAGCCCACCCAATAAGGCTTATTCTTCTTGTACTTGAACTTAAGGTTGAAAGATCAATGCTAAGATTCATGAGTTTTTCATCTCGCTAGTAAATTTGTTATCTTTTTTAAGTTTACGGATTTTTAAGGTTTACCGTTGGATTTTGACAGCTTTTCTTTTAAGTTGACTTCCACAAATAGGGCAAAACCTTAAACCTTTTTTTGATGGAAATGTATTTCTGCATCCTGGGCAGTACCATACCCACTCAATATAAAATTTTATCTTATCATGAGTTGCAGGAATGTATTCCATGTTTAGGTGTTGCGCAACATTTTGAACTGAGAAATCATCAGTTACTATTGTTGGGTTTTCTCCTTTAACTTTTAACTCTAATGCTAAGGCTAAAATTGATAAATCTGCTTCTGAAAGTTTCTGTCTATCTCCTGTTTTTTCTGATGCTTCAGCAACCTTATCTAGAAAACTTTTTTCAGGAGAAAGTACTTTAAGCTTTTTAAGGTCTAATGCTGTTAAACATTTAACTTTAACCCAAAAACTTTTAAGCTCCTCAATAATGCTTGGTGTTGTATAGAGTGTTAAATCTAAATTAAAAAGGTCTAAACCTATAATAAATGCTGAAGTATCTAAAACTAGGACTCTTTCTTTATACATTGGATACCATGTTCTTATGTGCTTAGGTTTAAGTAAAAGTTTTTGTTTTAATCTAATTAATATTGTTGGATAGAAGTTACGGGTTTAGGGTTGAGTATTGTTTAAAAAGGTTGTTATTGCTGGAAGAAGCGATATTGAAGACTCCATTAAACTTGCTGAAAAAATAGCTAAATTCCTCTCAGAAAAAGGTTTGAAAGTTACTCTTGAAGACAATATTGCCTCTAAGCTTGGTTTTAAAGGTGAACCTTTAAACATAGTTGAAGGAGATTTAGTAATAGTTATCGGTGGAGATGGAACTGTTTTAAGAGTTCTTCATGCTATGCCTAATAAAATACCTATTTTCGCTGTTAAAATGGGTAGAATTGGATTTTTTGCTGAAACAACCCCAGAAAATGTTTTCACAGATCTAGGAAAAGTTTTAGATGGTAAATTTTTTTATGAGGAGCATTTTTTACTTAAAACAAACTTAAACTTGCCTGAAGCTTTAAACGAGGTTCGTATTGGAACATTAATACCTCAGCAAATGGTTGAAGTAAGTGTTCTAGTTGATAACTCTCAAATTGCAAAAGATAGGGTTGATGCTGTTGTTATTTCAACACCAGTGGGTTCTTCAGCTTATGCTTTAAGTGCTGGTGCAAGTATTGTTAACCCGGAGATTGAAGCTATAATTATAACTCCAATATGTCCTTTATCATCAAACTTTAAATCCCACGTTATCCCGCCAAAAAGTATTGTTACAGTAATTCTTGAAAATGAAATGGACTACCTAATCTTAATTGATGGCCAAATAAGGAAGGAGCTTTCTGGAAGACAAGAAATAAAAATTTGGAGGTCTGAAAAAAAGATTAGCTTTGTAAGGGTTAGAAAAAGCTTCTATGAGAGACTTAAGAGAAGACTTAAAACTTCCAGTGTAAATTTTAACTAAACCATCCT
>CAZMUQ010000035.1:0-10300 GCA_964569845.1 uncultured Candidatus Bathyarchaeia archaeon | reverse complement strand
CCTAATGTTCCAGCAATCCTTATACCTACACTTTATTCTAAGGCTCTTGGAATTGCCAAATCTGCTAAGTCTAATGGTGGAAGCAAGCCAACCATCAAAAAGCCCTTTACAATTCTGCACAAACAAATGTATAAGCTAGACTTAGAGAAAAGCACTATAGAGGTTTTAGGCTTCAAACATCCAATAAATGCGGGTAAGTATGCTGAAAAGTTTAAGGACGGTTGGAATCCTAAAGAAGCTACTTTATGTCTTAGACGTGGAAAGGTGTGGATAAACGTTGTTTTTGAGAAGCTTGTGGAGGTGGTTAAGCCTAAAGCTGTGATGGGAATAGATTTAAACCTTAAAAATCTAGCCATAACAGTCCTAGATTTCAAAGGCAAAGTCCTACATCAGGAGAAGCTTCCTTTCAAAGGCTTGGTTAAAGCTTTAACCCATAAAATTCTCCAAGAAAGAATCCAGAAAAAATACGGTAAATCATGGAAGTTTGTTAAAGGAATCAGAAAAGCTATTAGTAGACACGGGTTTAGACAACACTCAAGATGTCTAGCCGAAATTCATTTAATAGCTAATAAGATAGTTAGCTTAGCCGAAAAGTTTCAAGCCTTTCTAAGCATAGAAAACCTGAAAGGCTTAAGAGCTGATAGTGGCTTGGAGAAAGTTCACCTATGGGCTTACAAAAAGCAACAATTCGTCTTAGGCTATAAGGCTTTGCTAAGGGGATTAAGAAGCCTACCAGTTTCAGCCAAAGGAACATCCTCCAAATGCCCAATATGCAACAGAAGACTTAAGCAGAAAACCTATGAAGAACTTGTATGCCCTAAGCACGGCTTAATGCACAGAGACCTAGTAGCCTCGTGGAACATAGCTAAAAAAGGTTTAGGGAAGTTGTTAAGATGCGGGGTGCTTGGTTCCACCCTGAAAGCCCCCGAGCAGATGCAAACCCAAGAAGCAATGAAGGGGAAGTTAAGGAATGGTTACTACATCCTTAACAGAACCAGGTTGGCTAAGCTTAAAATCTTAAAATTTCAATGTGGATATTGGAAACCTGGATTAAACTTAGTTGAAATCTTAACTAAGCTTTTAAATGGTTATATCGAAAACGGAGATTTTATTGTTCTTTCTGAGAAAGCTTATGCTTCAGCTTTAGGGTATATTTTTGATGAGGCTAAGATTAAGCCAAGCTTATTCTCAAAAATTTTTGTCTATTTTTGGATGCGTTTAATTTGGGGTTACTTTTTATCTTTTATCTGTAAACTTAAGCCTCAAACAATTAAACTTTTAAGAAGCTATCCCTTAGTTGAGGGGGCTTCCCATAAGCAATTAGCTTTAAAGGTTTCAGGCTTTTTAAGTGTGCTAAAACCAACATCTGAGGGTGGTATTGATGGAAGCAATCTACCCTATAAGTTTGTAACCTTACCAATAGAAAATATTCAAGAAAAAGTTGATAAGTTAAGAAGAAGCTTAGAGGAGAAGCTAGGTGTAAAGTTAAATTTGATGGTTGTTGATAGTGATAGAATCTATGTTTACAGGAGAAATTGTAGGATAATTTTTTCTACAAGAAAAACCTGTTTTAAGGAGATTAAGTTTTTAGGTTTTTTAGCCTATATTGTGGGTAGAGCTTTCAGAAGATTTTTTAAACCTGTAGCAACCCCTCTAGCATATTCAGGTAGGAAGATTAGGATTGAAGATATACTGATGATTGCGGAAGCTGCTGACAGAGTTAGAGGTTATGGTGCTGGAAGAACAGTTTTCGAAGTTGCTGAAACATTTAATGTTCCAGTTTCAAATGTAACATGGGAAATGTTAGAAAAAATTAAGCATTATCCTATTATTTTAGTGAAAAGATTAGATTAAACTTCTCCTACAACCTTTTTTGCAGCTTCAACAGCTTCCTTATTAGATATTTTGTATGGTCCAAGTTTTCCTCCAAAGTTTACAGCTGTAATCCTTTTTACACCCTTAACTTTTGCTGCAGCAAGTATTCCTACTCCTTGTGCAATTTTTACAGCTTCAGCTGTAACTCCATTAATAACTATCTCCAGTACACTGTTTACACCTTCAGGAACCATTGAATCTTTAACCTTATCCCTTATTGTTGGGCAGTAGGGATGATTTGTTGAAGCTGGAAGCTTAGGATACTTTAATGATCCAACTTTAGAACCACTACGAACAATTCCTCCTGGGAATGGTAAAATAACTTTTTTACATTTAGTTTTAATAGCTTCTACGGCATTCATAGCAGCTTGAAGAGTTGATTTTTCATCTTCCCCCATAACTATAATATTTCCACCTGCAACACCCTTAACCATTCCAAGGGTTTCCTCAACCAGGAACCATCCTTGCATAACAGGAATTCTAACCATCTTTCTACCATAAATTGTTTCAAAAGATTCAAAACCATCTCCAAACTTTCCAAGAGCACTTCCAATGTGAAGTTTTCTTTTAACCTCAGGTAAACCGTCAAAAGCATAAGCTGTTGGACATGTAAGAATACATTGGCCAAGTCTAGCTAAAACCTGCATTTTAAGTTCAGGTAAGGTTCTATGATAAATTTGAATTAAAGCTCCAACTCTGCCGTCAGGTGTTTTGCTTTTATCTACAAATCCTTCTACCCCGGCTTCAGCCGGAGACATTATAATTGAGCTTGCAAATCCTGTTGCAACTTGGGCTGCTGTTTTAGCCCAATACTCATCCTCAGCTGTAATAAGTACTCTTACAGCAGCCATAGGAAATGCTTCAGCAAAAGTATCTTCAACTTCAACTTCCCCAATTTTAAAGTAAGACATACCCTTAAACCCCCAACTATTAAATACCAATTGATAAATACTTGTAGCTAGATAGGAATAAATAACTTTTAAGGTGGCATAAGTCAGGGAGGATTTAAACATGAGTAGCCAGAAAATTGTTAGGGTTGGGGTATTAAAGTATGGTTGTGTAGGAACAGCACCTCTTCTAGAATACTTACTTGATGAGCGTGCAGATAGGGAGGATATTACAGTTAGAGTTGTAAGTTCAGGAGCAAAACTTACTCCTGAAGAAGTTGAAGAAGCTACTGTGAAAATTGTAGAATTTAACCCTGACTTTGTTTTAACTGTTAGCCCGAATGCAGCTTTACCAGGCCCAAAAAGGGTTCGTGAAATTTTAGCGGAAAAAGGTTTACCACTAATAGTTATCTCTGATGCTCCTGCAAAAAAGATTGCTAAAGAATTGGATGAGAAAGGTTTTGGATACATTATTGTTGATGCCGACCCTATGATAGGTGCACGTAGAGAATTTTTAGATCCTGTTGAAATGGCTTTGTTTAATGCTGACATTATAAGGGTTTTAGCTATCACAGGGGTTTATCGTTTAATTGTTGAGGCTGTTGATAATGTTATTGAAGCATTTAAACGTGGAGAAAAACCCAACCTTCCACGCATAATTGTAACAAGAGAGCTTGCAATGGAAAAAGCTGGCTTCCAAAACCCTTATGCTAAAGCTAAAGCTATGGCTGCATACGAGATTGCTAAAAAAGTTGCAGACCTCTCAATTGAGGGTTGCTTCAAAATTCAGGAAAGAAGTTTATATATCCCCATTGTTGCAGCAGCTCATGAAATGTTAGCTGAAGCTGCAAAATTAGCTATGGAAGCACGTGAAATAGAAAAGTATGGAGATTATCTTTTAAGGATTCCTCATGCTAAGGATGGCAGCCTACTTTTAAAGCTTAAGTTAGCTGAAAAGCCAGAAAGAAAGTAGAAGGTTGTAGGCAATGTCTACATTTACACTTATAACTGGAAGAACTCTTGAGCAAGGTAGAAACTTAGAGATTGGTAAGTTTAGTAAAGGGTATCTTAACAGTGCTGCTGTTTGTGAGATGGCTAAGGAGGATATGGAAAAACTTGGCATCAAGGATGGTTCAAATGTTAAGGTTAAAACAGCTTATGGTGAGGTTGTTGTTAAAGCTGTAACTTCAGCATCTACAACTCCAGGAATAATCTTTATCCCTATGGGTGCATGGGCAAATATGGTTGTTAACCCTAATAGTCAAGGTTCAGGTATGCCTACTCTTAAAGGAATACCTGCAACAGTTGAACCAACATCAGAGCAGATATCTGCATTAGAAGATTTAATAAGCATGTTTCATAAAAAGCCTATTAAAATCGATTTTTCACAGATTTCCCCTCCAGGTTCTACTTCTACTGCTAGTGGAGAATATAACTTTAAAGATGTTGTTTGCTGTTTTTGCGGTTGTGTATGTGATGATTTAGAAGTTGTTGTTAAGGATTCAACTATAAAATCTGTTAAAAATGCTTGTGCTATAGGTATGGCTAAGCTTCTTAACTATAATAATGAAAGAGTTTACAAGCCTATGATTAGAAAGAATGGTAAACTTGTTGAGGTTAGTCTTGAAGAAGCTATTGAAGCTGCAGCTAACATTCTTATAAATGCTAAGTATCCAATACTTTACGGTTGGAGTTCAACTTCAAATGAAGCTATGAGACTTGGTGTACGTTTAGCTGAGCTTGTTGGTGGTGTTGTAGATAATACTTCTGTTATTTGTCATGGTCCAACAGTGCTTGGAACTCAGCAGGTTGGAGTTGTTACAGCAACTCTTGGTCAGATTAGAAATAGAGCTGACCTTATAATCTTCTGGGGATGTAATCCTTTACATGCTCATCCAAGACATACTGTAAGATATTCTGCTATGGCTAAAGGTTGGTTTATTAAAGGACGTAAGGAAAGAAAAATTATAATTGTTGATGTTAGACCCTCTCCAACTTCTAGAATGGCTGACTTGTTTATCCAAGTTAAGCCTGGAAGAGATTATGAGCTTATCACAGCTTTAAGAATGGTTATAAAGGACCATACAATTGAAGCTGAGGAGGTTGCTGGTGTTCCAAGAGATAAGATTCTACAAATGGCTGATATGCTTAGGTCTGCAAAGTTTGGTGCTTTATTCTTTGGTATGGGTTTAACTATGACTATTGGTAAAGGTAGAAATATTGAGGAAGCTATAAAACTTGTCCAAGATTTAAATGAGTGGACAAAGTTTGTTATACTTCCTATGAGAGGACATTTCAATGTTGCAGGTACAAATGCGGTTATGGCTTGGCTTACAGGCTTCCCTTATGCTATAGATTTAAGTTTAGGTTATCCTAGACATAACCCCGGATTAACATCTTCAACAGACATCCTCATTAGAGGGGATGCTGATGCTGCTCTAATTATAGCTTCAGACCCTGCTTCACATTTTCCTCAGCAGGCTATTGAAAATTTAACAAGAATCCCTGTTATAGTTATAGATCCAAGATGGAGCTTAACTTCAACTATAGCAGATGTTATCATTCCAACAGCTTTTGTAGGTATAGAGGTTAATGGAGTAGTTTATAGGATGGATGGTGTACCATTAAAAGCTAAAAGTATTGTTAAACCTCCACCTGGAATTTTAAGTGATGAAGAGGTTTTAAAGATGATTATTAAAAAAGTTGAGGAGAAAAAATTTGGAGGTTGATTACCGTGGAATGGATAATTAAGAATGGCTTTGTTTATGACCCTTTAAACAATGTTAAAGGAGAAAAAATGGATATTGCTATTAAAAATGGGAAGATTGTGTCTTTAAGGCAGGTAAACGAAAGGGAGGCTAAAGTTGTAGATGCTTCTGGAATGGTTGTTATGGCTGGTGGAGTGGATATTCACTCCCATATTGCAGGCTCAAAAGTTAATACTGGGAGAATTATGAGACCTGAAGACCATTACAAGGTTTATATGAGAATTATGGGGAATGTTAGAAGGTCTGGAAGTGGACGTACAACTCCAAGCACAAACATTATAGGTTATAAGTATGCTCGTATGGGTTGGACTACTGTTATTGAGCCTGCAACACCACCCCTAAAAACTAGGCATACTCATGAAGAACTTGATGATATACCGATAATAGATAAGGCATGCTTCCCACTTTTAGATTCAAACTGGTTTATCTTAAACTATCTGGAGAAGGGTGAAATTGAGAAATGCGCAGCATTTATTGCATGGATTTTAAAGGCTATTAAGGGTTATGCTATAAAAATCGTTGATCCAGGTTCAGCTGAAGCTTGGGGTTGGGGTAAAGGTGTAGGTTTACATTGTGATGAACCTATTCCCGGATACAATTTAACACCTCTAGATGTAGTTAAAGGTTTATGTAAAGCTAACCAGATTTTAAATCTCCCACATCCAATACATGTTCACTGTAATAGGCTAGGTTTTCCAGGAAACTATACTTGTACACTTGAAACTATGGATTCTGTTTCAGGTTTAGCTAAAAACGGCTTACCTTCAATTCATATAACTCATGTTCAGTTTACAGGTTATACTGGTGAAAGTTGGGCTAGTGTTGGTAGTGGTGGTGAGGAAATAGCAAAATATGTTAACAACAATAAGCATGTGACCCTAGATCTAGGTCAAGTTATTTTTGGTGAAGCTACAACAATGACTGCTGATGCACCCTTTGAGTTTACCCTGTACCACTTATCCCCAGGTAAGTGGTCTAATGCTGATGTTGAAGTTGAAACATCAGCAGGAATAGTTCCATATAAGTATAAAAGGAAAAACTATGTTAACACTGTTCAATGGACAATAGGACTTGAAATAGCTTTACTTGTAAAGGATCCTTGGAGAGTTTTTATGACAACAGACCATCCGAATGCTGGGCCATTTACGAAGTATCCAACAGTGATTGGTTGGCTGGTAAGTAGGAAGGCTAGAGAGAAAACTATGGAAACTGTTAATAAGAGAGGTTTAAGAAAATCTGCACTTCCAACAATAGATAGGGAATATGACCTATATGAGATAACAATATTAACGAGGGCTTCTCCAGCAAAAATTTTAGGCTTAGAAAAGGAGAAAGGTCATCTTGGTGTTGGTGCAGATGCTGATGTGGCAATATATAACGTTAACCCTGAAAAAACCGACTTATCAAAAGATTATAAAGAGCTTGTTAAAGCCTTTAAAAGAGCAGCTTACACTTTCAAAGATGGTGAACTTGTTGTTAAGGATGGTGAAATAGTTAAGCATACCTACGGTAAAACCTACTATGTAAATTGTAGAATTCCCCGCGACTTAGAGAAGCTTATTGTTGATGATGTTAAAGCTAAGTTTAAGGAGTGGTATAGTGTAAGCCTTAACAACTATGTTATAGGTGATGAGGAAGTTAGATCCCTAAAACCTTTAGAAGTTGAATCATCCTTAAAGTAGGGGTGAGATAAGCTTGGGTGAAGTTACTTTAAAACCTAAATTTACTTTCCATGTTCCAGTTGAAATGTTTAATGTTTCTCCTGATATGTTTTCAGCTAAAACTGTTAAGGAAATAGGGGAGCTTAAAGCTTATGAGGGTAATAGGGAGAAGAAGCTTTCAGATCTTTTTGATATTGAGGGTGAACCTGGAGGGAAACCTGAGGAAGTAACAATCATCGTTAAAGGTGACATATCTAAAGCTCGTAGACTTGGTAAAGGTATGACAGCAGGAAAAATAGTTGTTGAGGGTAATGCAGGCCATATGGTTGGTTATGGAATGAGGGGTGGTATGATTACTATTCATGGTAATGCTGGTTTATGGGTTGGTTGTAAGATGAAGGATGGTGTTATAGAGATTTTTGGTAATGCTGAAGATAATGTTGGAGGTTCTCTTAGGGGTGAAAAACCAGGTAAAGGTATGAGTGGAGGTGTTATTCTTATCCATGGTAATGCTGGAGCTGAGGTTGGTAGAGGTATGAAGGGAGGTTCAATAATTGTTGATGGAGATGTAGGACCATTAGTTGGTGTGGATATGGTTGGCGGTAATATTGGGGTTAAAGGTAACTGTGAAGGTAAAGCTGGTGCAAGAATGAAGGGTGGAAGAGTAGTTATATGTGGAAGTATTCCTGAAATTTTATCCAGCTTCTATATAGAAGAAGTAAGAGAATCCATTAAAGTTAAGCCTGAAAAATTTACAGGGCCATTCTACGTTTTCATAGGGGATGCTTTAGCAGATATTAAATGTAATGGAAGATTACTGGTTTCAATCAATAATAACCCCCACTTAAAACCATACGAGAAATTCCTAGAATAGTAACCTTCTCAGATTCTACGAATCTATGATTCTACACCTCTACACTTCTTTTTTAAGAATTAACCGTAATTTTTGGTTTTATTCTTACTTACTTTTTAGGCTTAACTTATTTTATTTTTTTATAATAGTTTAAGTTTTCTCTTCCTAACATAATTTTGCTGAAATTAAAAGTAAAACTTGTTTTAAACTTAAAAAATTAGGTAAAAATATGCTAATTTTAGTGTTTAAGTTGTTTTTAGATTGTTTCTTTTTTAGCCTATAGTGGATAGTTGAAGAGAGTTTTTTAGGACTTCAATGTTTATTTTTCCAGCTGTGTAAGTTTTTCCCGTTTTTTTGCTTGTGACTGTGATAGATGCTGGAGCAAATAGAGCTGTGTCTATTTTGTAGAAGTCGTAACCTGCAGCCTTGTAGATTTCATAGAATGGTTTACCGTAATCTTTTGCAGTTGATGAGGGAGATTTTTCAACTATACCTTTAAGTTCATCCTCATTTTCAACATCAACAAGATAATATGTTACTCCACCATAAAATAGGGAATCATTAGTCATACCCATAGCAATATTAGGGTCAGGATGAATAGGCATAATTGGGGCGTAACCATAGCCATGAAGAACATTTAACGGATTTAAGCCTAGCTGCTCAAGCCTAAAAAGACCTGTTTCAACAATTCTTCCAGCAATCTGAGTTGAACCTGCAATTGAAGCAGTTGGTGAAAGTATCATGTAAAGGTTTTCAGGTTTAACTCCGCAATCTCCACTAATTTTTAATGCAACCTCATCTGTTGGTTTTTTCTCAGTTTCAAGAACAATTATAGCAACATCAGCTTTATCTCTATAACCAATTTTCTCATAAAGTTTTTTAGGTTTAATTGAGAGTGCTCTAGCTGGACCTGAACCTATCGCTGAATAATCTCCAACCTTAATATTCCAACCCGCAAATTGGGATGCTAAAAGCGCTGTTGAAGGATGGTCTGTAACTACAACGATTGTTGGTAGTTTTAGTTCACCGTAATCCATGAAGGTTAAGGATGCATATCCAAGGCCACCTAAACATATTTCAGTTACCTTCAAACCTGCTAAGTATCCACCTGCAGCTTCCAATCCTGTATCTATTATTGTAGCTCCTGATGGAAGTTTTTCAACCTTAACCTTATACACATCTTGTTTATCTATAAGTTCATCAACAATTTCTTTAGCTTTAAGGTTTACACTCACATAAGCCATAAATTTAACACCTCTCCTCAATGTAACCTATTTAACTTGTGAACATCCATATATTTGTTGACCTTAAATGTTGGTTGGTTTGTTAACAAGAAAAAGGGATTCATGGTGTTCTGCTAGGATTATTGAGGCTTTTGAAGCTAAAAATGTTAAAACATTAGCTTTTAGCTTTAGGGATATTGCTTGTAATGCTGGATTTAAACCTGAAGTTAAAGTTTTAGGTTTAGATATTAGAGAGCTTGACGGTATACTTGTAAGACCTATAGGACCAGGTTCTCTTGAAGAGATAATTTTTAGGATAGATACTTTACATAGAATAGCAAGATTAGGTATCCCAATAATAAATAATCCTCAAGCAATTGAAAATGCTGCAAACAAGTATTACTCTCTAACTTTACTTGAAGATTCAGGTATAAAGGTTCCTAGAACAATTGTAACAGAAAATGTTGTTGAGGCTGTTAAAGGTTTTAAGGAACTTGTTAAAGAAAGCGGTGAAGTTGTTATTAAACCTATTTTTGGGTCTAAAGGTATAGGAATAACAAAAACTTCTGATGTTGAGGTTGCTGGGAGAATTTTTAGGCTTCTCCATAGAAATCACTTTATTCTATATCTTCAGGAGTACATTCCCCATGGTGGAAAAGATATTAGATGTTTTGTTGTAGGTGAAAGAGTTGTAGCTTCAATGTATAGGCTTGCTAAAGGTGGATGGAAAACAAACATAAGTCAAGGGGGAATAGCCCAACCATTTAAACCCTCAAGCGAAGTTGAAGAATTGGCAGTAAAGGCTGCAAAAATTGTTGGTTGTGAAATTGCAGGTGTGGATTTAATGGAAAGAAAAGGGGAAATAATGGTTCATGAAGTTAATAGTCAACCAGGATTTATGGGTCTTCAAACTTCAACAGGGATAAACATTGCCGAAGAAATTGTAAATTATGTGATTAAAAAAATTAGGGCATAAATGTTTAGGCTTAAATTTTATCTTTTTAGATGATTATTGGTTCTACAGCTTTCTCCT
>CAZMUQ010000034.1:0-11152 GCA_964569845.1 uncultured Candidatus Bathyarchaeia archaeon | reverse complement strand
AACTATACAGATAAAAGTCTAAGCTGAAAATATAAGCTAAAGCTAGTACAACCATTATTAACCTGTCAGCTAGGTTTCTTAAAAGAGAATCCTATTTAAATGTTTTCTTTAATTTAATCCTTTAGGGGTAGGTAAAATTTGAAGTTTATTGGCAGGGTTGCTGATGGTTCTACTGAAACTTTTGCTAGAGTTATTTTGCTTAAAGGTTTGGAGGGTGAGGTTGTTGCTGAGCAGCTTGTTCTTATTAAGAATGGAGGTGATGAAAATCCTTTAAACCAGATTTTAGGTGTGCTTAGGGGAGGTTTAGGTAAAAACGAGTTTTTAAGTCCTACATCTTACAGGCCTGATGTAGCTTACATGAGGTATGGTGGAGAACCTTCAGGAGCAAGAGAAGTTTACTCGTTTTCTATTAAGCCTATAGGAGTTATTACCGGAGATGGTTTGGAGCCAAATTTAGCAATAATTCAGCCTAGATCTCCAGTGTATCTTTTAGAAGAGGAGGATAATCCTTTCCAATTAATAGTTAAGAAGGATGAGGTTTTATGGATGGATGCGTTTATGGAGGGCCATGAATCTTGGAAAATACCTGTAAACAAGTTTTTTATCCCATATCATGTTGGTGTTTATGGAAGTACTGGTAGTGGTAAATCATGGTTTACACGCTTCATTCTTATACCCTTATACGTTAAAGCAGGATACAGGGTACTTGTGCTAGATTGGAGTGGAACAGATTATGCACCATACTATGGTAGTGCTAGTAATGCTGAAGTTGTAAGCCTTACAGATATAACTTTGGATGAGGATTCTATTTTAAGCTACCTTAAGGATAAAACTAACGATTTTGGTGGAAATGACAATGTTAAGGATGCTTTTGACTCTTTTATTGAAGGTTGGCTAGAAAAGGTAGGGAAAGCTTTAGATGAAGCAATGGTTGAAGGAAAAGATCCTGAAAAAGTTTTATATAACCTACTTAAAAATCACGTGAACAAGGCAATTGAAAATATAACTGATAGAAGGTCAAAAACTGCTGCTGAAAGAGCTGGAAGAAGGGTTTTTCGCAGATTTAAACCTGAAGATTTAGAGCCTATAATGGGGTTGGTAACTGTTGAGGAGCTTCTAGGGAGACTTAAAAGTAAGGATTTAGTTGTTGTGGATATGGGGGGAGCGTTAACCGAGGCTAAACTTGGATTTTTCTTATCTCTTTCTAAGCATCTTTACAGTTTAATGGAGGAAGGAAAAGATTTAAAAATAGCTTTAGTGATGGATGAAGCACCACAATATGCCCCATGGGATCCTAAAGGTATTCAACGTGAAACAACTGAAATGATTAAGAATCTTGCAGCTTTAGGGAGAAAACGTATGCTTAATCTTACACTAATAGCCCAAGGGATTAAGGGTGAGATAGGGGTTAATGCTGCTGTTAGAAGAAATCTTAACACGCACTTTTTTGGTAGAATTCATCCGTTGGATGCTGGTGGTGAGGGTGGAGCTTCAGAGTGGCTTTCACCCTACGGGATAACTCCTGACCAGATGCTTCAACTAAAACCTGGAAGATTCTACTTTACAGGTGCAATGAATCCTTCACCAATACCACTACTAATAACTTATAAACCTCCAAGAGGATGAAAAAATGGCTGAAGAGCTGGTTGAATGGGTTAAGCTACCTCAAGATTTGCAGCATAGATTTTTTGAGTTAGCTGAAGAAGAGGCTGAAAGGTTAACAGAAACAATTCAGCAACTTAACCAGCAACTTAAAGAATTAAAGGATAAGCTTCAATCATGCATCAGCATTTTACCATCATCAAATAAAATTCTAACAGTTGCAGCTGTGGATAGTTCAAGGTCTCCAAGACTAAGTGAAAGACTTGGTGTAAGGTATGGTGTATTTGCTACAGGAGTAGTTTTTCTTGAAGGTGTAGAGAAGAGAAGTGAAAATTTTAGAGCTGGAATTTTTAAAAGAAAGCAAGCCTTATCACCTGATAAAAGTAAATACTTTTTCAGCCTATTAACAACCTATACTGAAAGAAAGATGGCTTTAGAAAACTTAAACAAATGTGACTTACTAATTCTAGATGGAAGCTTTTACGGATTTATTTATGGAGCTCTTAGAATGAAAAAGTCAGGTTTTTACGGTGATTATGAAGATAAAGTTTTAAGGGAAACTTTCGAGATAACAGAAACCTTAAGGAAAAGCAGTAAAGTTATTGGTGTGGTTAAGAGAAGTCATACAAGAGCTATTGGAGGATATCTTACACTTAAACATGGAGCTAGCCTTTTTACAACGGTAATAGATAAGCTTATACTTTCAATGTTAATGCCTGAAAAATCTGTTTTTAGCTACCGTAAACTTATAGGGGAAGAACCTGTTCCAACATATACAAGTATAGCATCACTACCACCCACAAAGCAGTCTAGAGAAAATATTATGGAGGAAGCTTCAGAAAGAGTATATTCACCATTTGAGGTTTTAAAGCTTGAAAAAGAGGGTTTTAAGGAGATGAGAAGAGTTCAAGTTAGATATCATAAGGATATGCCTCCATGCGAGATTGAGTATCCCTCATCTATGGGTGAAGATAGACTTTTAGAAATGCTTGGACAAGAAAACTTTTTTAATGAAGCTACAAATCTTCCCATAGCTTTAGACTTGGTGGATAATGCAATAGGTTTATCAGCAAAGTTTACAGAGGAATTTGTATCAGAAGTTGAGGGAAGAATTCTAGAAACATTAGTAAAAAATGGGGAAAACCAAAACATTGTAAAAACATTCTTTACGCTGCTAAATCCGCAAAAACAATACTAAGCAAAAGTTTTACGGTAAAAATTGAGTTACTATAGTTTGTTTCCATAGTGTTGATTTTACTTTCCTAGAAAATTTTTCTAAAACTTTCTACTCTACTTCTTGTTGCATACAATAGCTTTAGCTATAAAGCCACTTTTAAACCAGTACTCTAAACTTTCTTAAAAATTAACTTTAAAACTCCACTTTTTGCTATATTACCAAGTTAACCTACTGGAATATAGTAGTATTCTCCTATTTCTTTTTGATACCTATCCATTTTAGAATTTTCCTTGTTTACTCTTGGTCTTCCTGTTGATGGGTCCCTTCTAAATGTTACTCCAATTTCTTTTAGGAAGCTGTTCATACCGTCTCTAAGGCTTAAAGGTTTACTTGCATATCCATGTTTTCCAGGTTTCCCGCTAAAATGCATAAGTTTATCAGCAATAAAATCTTGTACACTAACATCATGTTCAACAACTATTGCAGTTGCACCTGCATCTTCAACTCTTTTTCTAATGATTTTTGCAACATTAAGTCTTTCATCAACATCAAGAAAAGCGCTAGGCTCATCAAGCAGATATAGTTGAGCTTTTTTTGATAAGCATAAGGCTATTGCAACTTTCTGAATTTCACCACCACTAAGCTCCTCAGCTCTTCTATCAAAAATTTTTTCAAGCTCAAGAGGATTAACTATTTCTGAGCGGTATGATTGTGTATTAAAATCTTCTCCAGCAGCTTTTCTTAGCATTTCTTCAACTGTAAGTTCAGGGTCTAAGGAAACGTATTGAGGCTTATAGCTTATAGATTCTTCAACCGGAACATAAACTTCTCCAGCATCAGGTTTAATCTCACCTGAAAGAATTCTAACAAAAGTTGTTTTACCTATACCATTTGGACCTAAAACCCCTATAACCTCACCTTTATAAATAACTCCTTCCTCAACTTCAAGAGTAAAATCTTTAAAAGATTTTTTAAGTTTGGTCCAGCTAAAAAGCGGCTGAATTCCAACCCATGTTGATGTTGGAGGTTTAACATGGAAGCGGATAGGCTCATCTCTAAATCTAACATTATCATCAGCTAAGAAACCTTCAAGGTAAATATTTATTCCAACTCTAACTCCATGTGGATGAGAAACAATACCATAAACTCCAGGTTCACCATAAATTATGCAAACTTGGTCTGAAAGGTAATCTAGCATAGCAATATCATGTTCAGCAACAATAACGGTTTTACCCTCCTCAGCAAGGCTTCTAATAAGTTTTGCAGCATTAAGCCTCTGCTTAACATCAAGATAGCTTGAAGGCTCATCAAAAATGTATACTTCAGCCTCCCTACAGAATGCAACAGCAATAGCTAGCCTTTGAACTTCACCACCAGATAAAACTTTAACCTTTCGGTCTAAAATTTCATTAAGCTCTAACCCATCAACAACATAATCAAATTTTCCACGCTCATCAAATCTTTTTAAAAGGTTCCCTACCTCATCTTTAACAAGTTTAGGGATCTTTTCAATATGCTGAGGTTTATGAATAACCTTAACTTTACCATTCTTAAGCTTTAAAAAATATTCTTGTAAGGGTGAACCCTTAAAATGTTGAATAACTTCATCCCAGCTGGGTTGATTATCAAATCTTCCAAGATTAGGCTTAATTTCACCTGATAAAATCCTTAAAGCTGTAGTTTTTCCTGTACCATTTTTACCTATAAGACCTGTAACCTTCCCAGGTAGAGGTATAGGTAACCTGTAAAGTTTAAAAGCATTTTCCCCATACCTATGACTACATTCCTCTTCAAGTTCTTCTGGAAGGTTTACTATAGATAAAGCTTTAAAAGGACATTTTTTAACACAAATCCCACACCCGCTACATAAAGCCTCAACAATTATAGGCTTACCTTCATCACCCTCAAATTTTATAGCATAAATTTTTGTTCTAACCATAGGACAAAAACGTTGGCAAACTTTTCCACACTCATCAGGTTTACACTTATCTCTATCTAAAACAGCAACTCTAACCAAAAAATTTCACCAATTGGATTAAAGGGGGAAGAGTAGAAAAATTGTTTTTGAACTAGGCTTCTACCATTCCTCCTCTTCTTCAACCCATTCTTCTTCTTCGCCCCATTCTTCCTCTTCCCATTCTTCTTCCTCTTCTCCCCAATCTTCCTCTTCAAATTCTTCATCAAATTCTTCGGTTTTTAAGAAATCTGCCGGCATATTTTTTCCTCCACCTTTCCTAAATTTGTTTTTGGAGAAGTTGTTCTACTACTTAAGCTTTACCTTTAATTAATTTATAATCTTCCTTTTTTAAACTAATAAACTATAGAAATGGCGAATATATCTTAATATTCACCTAAAAATTTCTTTTAAAAGGATGAGGTTAAAATGATTGTTCCACTAAATGATGAAAATCTTAAGCTTGCAGCTTCAATTGTGAAAAACAATGGACTTATAATTTATCCTACAGAAACAGTTTATGGGCTTGGAGCAAACCCTTTTAGTGAAGAAGCTGTCAAAAAAGTTTTTGATGTAAAAAGGAGAAAAGACAAACCTATACCTATAATTGTTTCAGGCTTAGATGAAGCATTAAAATTAGCCTATTTCTCAGAAAAAGCTTTAAAACTTGCAAAAAAATTTTGGCCTGGCCCTTTAACTCTTGTTCTTCCACGTAAACCTTTAACACCAGATTTTCTTGGCAGTAAAGAACTTGTGGGAATTAGAATTCCAAATAATCTCTCAACTCTTAAACTTGTAAAGTTTTGTGGCGGATTTTTAACAGGAACAAGTGCAAATATTAGTGGTCAACCAGCACCAACAACAGCTGAAGAAGCTGAAAAACAAATTGGAAAACATGTTGACCTGATAATTGATGGTGGAAAAACTTTTTACGGTTTAAGTTCAACTGTTGTAGATGCTTCAACAGATAAAATTAAGATTTTAAGATTAGGGCCAATTAAGATTGAAGATATTTTAAAGGTTGTAGGCGAGATTTAATTTTTAGTGCATTTATATAGCTTTTAGCTTCATATTAATAATTTGTTATTAGTTGAGGTTGTTATATTTGAGGAAGCTTGGTTTTAACATTTTTCAGTTGAAGGTTCCCTTACCCAGGAATCCTTTACGCTATTTAAACTCGTATCTTATCGTTGATGGAGATGATAATCTTCTAATTGATACTGGTATTCTTTCTGAGAAAGCTTTTAAGTCATTAAAAAGTGAGCTTAGCAGAGCTGGATTTGATATTAAGAATATAAGAAAAGTTTTATTAACCCATTTTCATGCTGACCATATCGGTTTAGCTGGAATTATTAAAATGGAGTCAAATGCTAAATTAATGATGAATGATTTAGAGTATAGACTACTTAAAAAGTTTATAATTGGATTTAAAGAAAATTTTCAGGAAAAAGTTAACTTTTGTGTCAGTAATGGTTTACCGGAAAAATTAGCCTTAAAAATGCTAAAACTTCATCCTGCAACTAAGAGTGTTAAGGCTTATAATCAGGTTTTAAAAATTGACAAAACTCTTAAGGATAAGGATAAAGTTAAAGTTGGTGAAAAAAGCTTTGACATTATTTGGACACCTGGACATACACCTGGGCATATTTGTCTTTATGATGCTGATGAAGGTCTTCTTTTTGCAGGAGACCACCTACTTTTAACTATAACTCCAAATATTGCATTACCAGATAAGAGTTACGAAATTTATCGTCCACTTAAAAATTATCTTAATAGTTTAGCTAAAATCAAAAGATTTAGTGTTAAAAAAGTTTTACCAGGACATGGTAAAATTTTCTCAAATTTTAGGGGTAGAATTGAAGAATTAATTTTACATCATAAGCAAAGATGTATGGAAATTGTTGAAAGGCTTAAGAAAAGGGATTTAACAGCTTACCAGATAGCCTCAACAATTACATGGAATGTTAAATATCCATCTTGGGATAAGTATCCTCTTATGCAAAAATACTTTGCATTTGCTGAAACAATGTCTCACCTACAATTTTTGAAGGATAATGGAGTTGTTAAAGAGGTTAATCGTGGGAAAGTAATTTACTACCATCTTTTAAACTCAAATGTTAAAATTTTAGGTAAACTTAAATTTAAATTTTAATCTTTAAGTTTTTAGATTACAGCAGCTTTAATGGTTGTGACTTAATATGCTTGAGGATTTTAACCTTCTAGTTTCAACTCGTAGAGGAGAAGAAAATGCTGCATGTTCTGAACTTTGGTATCTGCTTAAGGAGATTGGCGACCCTGAACCTTTAACAGATATTACACCTGTAAAAGGACTTATTGTTGCTAAAACAAGCTTAGATCCTTTTGAAGTAGTTAAAAGGCTTAGAAGCTTTTTGGAGGAGAAGCCTGAAGAATTTCAGTATACTTTAAAGATTACTCCTATTCAAAAAGTTGTAAAAACTAGGATTGAAGATATTAGAGAGGTTGCTAAACAGCTTGCTAAAAACATTGCCGCTGAAGAAAAGTTTAGAGTTACTGTTGAAAAAAGGCATACTGAGCTTGATAGAATGGAAATTATAAAAGTTGTTGCTGAAGAAATAGATAGAAAAGTTGACTTAAAAAATCCTGACAAAATTTTGTTGATAGAAATCATTGGAAATTTAACAGGAATTTCTGTTTTAAAGCCATCAGACATCTTTTCAATTGTTAAGGAAAAACATATTTAAATGTTCATTATAACTTAAATATCACCTTATTTTTATTCAGATTTGAGGGAGATTTAATGGATGATGTAGATAGAAAAATTCTTAAGGAACTCATCAAAAATTCGCGTCAATCTTTTCGTGAAATAGCTAGAAAACTTGATGTTGCTGTTGGAACCGTACTTAGCAGAGTTAAAAATCTTGAGAAAGAAGGCATAATTAAAGGTTATTCTATACTAATTGACCATGAAAAACTTGGCTACGGGTTAACAGCCATAATAGAAGTTACTGTTGCTAAAGGGAAACTTTTAGAAGTTGACGAGGAAATTGCTAAAAAACCTAATGTTTGTGCTGTTTATGATACCACAGGGCTTACAGATGCAATGATCATAGCAAAATTTAAAACACGTGAAGAATTAAGTAAGTTTACTAAAAGCTTACTTTCAAATCCTTATGTTGAAAGGACGAATACTCATCTAGTTTTAACAACAATTAAAGAGGACTTCAGAATTTTATAGGTGAAGTACAATTAAGGTTTTAATTCTAGATTATAAGATGGGTAATATTAGAAGTGTATATAACGCGTTTAAAGCTATTCAAGCAGAACCTGTTATCATTGATAAGCCTGAAAATGTTAAAACGGAAAGAATAGTTATCCCAGGTGTTGGAGCTTTTACTGATGGTGCAAAAAATATTCAACCATTTACTCCAAAAATTGTTGAAGCATTAAAATCTGATACTCCAATCCTAGGCATATGCATAGGGGGACAAATACTTTTTGAGGAGTCTGAAGAAGCTTTAAGTGGAATTAAAGGTTTAGGATTTTTTAAGGGTAAAATAGCTAAGATTAAAACAAGCTTAAAATTACCTCATATGGGTTGGAATAAGCTAAAAATTGAAAAACCTGAATGCCCACTTTTTCATGGTATTGGTGAAGGCTACGTTTACTTTGCTCATTCATACCACGCTAAACCTTTAGAGGATGTTGTTGTTGCTAAAGCAAAATATGGAGAAGAAGAAATTACAGCTGCAGTTTGGAAAAAGAAAGTTTATGGTGTACAATTTCACCCAGAAAAAAGTGGAAGTTATGGTTTAAGTATTCTTAAAAACTTTTTAAACATGTAGGATGGAAGATGCTTTGTAAAAGAATCATCCCATGTCTTGATTGTGATCTTGCAGTACCTAGGGGGCGTGTTGTTAAAGGGATAGAGTTTAGGCAAATAAGGTATGCAGGAGAGCCATGGAAACTTGCAAAAAAATATTATGATGAAGGAGCTGATGAAATTGTTTTTCTTGATATTACTGCAAGTCATGAAAGAAGGGAGACAATGGTTAATGTTATAGAGGAAACAGCTAAACATGTTTTTGTACCTTTAACTGTTGGTGGAGGAATAAAAAGTCTTGAAGATGCTAGAAAAGTTTTTAATGTTGGTGCTGATAAGGTTTCAATTAATACTGCTGCAATTCAAAATCCAAATCTTATAAATCAGATAGCTAAATATTTTGGAAGCCAAGCATGTGTTGTAGCTATTGATGCTAAAAGAAGATATGTTAAATCTCCAAACAATGTTAAAGATAAAATTGTTATTAAAACACCTGAAGGATACTGCTGGTTTGAATGTTCAATTTATGGTGGAAGAAAATTTACTGGTATTGATGCAATAAAATGGGCTATGGAAGTTGAGGAAAGAGGAGCAGGAGAAATTTTACTTACAAGTATGGATAGAGATGGAACTGTTAAAGGATACGACATACCATTAACAAAAGAAGTTAGTAGAAGAGTTAAAATTCCAGTTATAGCTTCAGGGGGTTGCGGAAACCCTGAACATATATACGAGGTTTTTACCCAAACAGAAGCCACAGCAGCTTTAGCAGCAAGCATCTTTCACTACGAGAAATATACGATAAAACAAGTTAAGGAATACTTAGCCAAGAAAAATGTTTCAGTAAGACTTTAATTCCTCTACTTTTACTTTCCAATAAAAATCTTTAATCCTAACTTTTCAGTATAGGAGAAATTAAAAAAGTTTTAACTCCAGAAAATGAAAGGTGAGGAATTTTAAAGTTTTGAAGATTGTTTATGTATTATTTGTTGGGGGAAGGGGAAGTTTATGAAGATTTTAGCTTTGGATATTGGTGCTGGAACTCAGGATGTTTTGCTTTATGATGATAGGATAAACATTGAGAATTGTATTAAGATTGTTTTACCATCACCTTCAAAAGTTTTTGCTGAGAAAGTTAAGGAGATAACTAGTAAGGGTAAAAGTTTACTTGTTAAGGGTGAAACTATTGGTGGAGGAGTTTTAACAGCTTCAATTTTAAACCACCTTAGAAGGGGATTCAAAGTTATAATGACTAAGGATGCCGCATACACCATAAGAAATAGGCTGGAGGATGTTGAAGCCTATGGAATTAAAATTGTTAAAGATGAGGCTGAACTAGAAAACTTTGATGGTGAAATTTTAGAGTTAAGGGAGATTATGATTAACCTGTTAGCAGAATTTTTGGAAAAATTTAATGTTAAGGTTTTGGATGTTGACTTTGTTGCTGTAGGAGTTCAAGATAGTGGAGTTTACCCTAAAGGTGTTGAGAATAGAAGATTTAGACTTCAAAAAATGAAGGAGATTTTAGAGAAAAATCCTAAAATTGAAAGCTTAGCTTTTAAAGAGGAAGAAATTCCAGAATTCTTTTTAAGAATGAAATCTGCGGTTAAGGCTGTTAAAAAGCAGCTTTCTAATGTTAAAGTTTTAGTTATGGATACTGCTCCTGCAGCAATTTTGGGATGTTTAACAGATTCTAAAGTTAAGGATGCTAGAGAAGCTTTAATTATTAATGCTGGTAATGCTCACACTTTATTCTCCCTAATTTTAGATGGAGAAGTAGCTGGAATGGTTGAACACCATACAAAAATGCTTAATAGTGAAAGATTAAGCTGGCTTTTAAAGGAATTCCTATCAGGAAAACTTTTAGATAAACATGTTTTTAGTGATGGAGGACATGGATTATTTTACCTAGAAAACTTTAAACCTAAGCCAGTTGAAAAAATTATGATCGCTATAACAGGCCCAAATAGGACTATTTTTAGCAATACAGATTTTAAAGTTTATTTCCCAGCTCCAGGTGGAGATGTAATGATGACCGGAACTTTTGGTTTAGTTGAAGCTGTTAAAAGAAAATTTTTTGCTTAGTTAAACTTTAAATTTTTTAGGTGAAAATTCTTGGCTACTAACAAAAAAAGGCCTATTTTAGCTGTAGATGCTGTTATAAGGTTTAAGGATGGCTTTGTTTTTGTTAAAAGAGGTAAAGAACCTTACAAAGGTTGGTGGGCTCTACCTGGAGGAATAGTGGAATACGGGGAAACTGTAGAAGAGGCTGTTAAAAGAGAAGTTAAAGAGGAAACAGGCTTAGATATTAAAATCGTTAAACTTCTTGGAGTTTACTCTAAACCTGATAGAGATCCCAGAGGACACTATGTTTCCATAGTTTACCTTGCAGAAGCAGTTTCTAATAAGCTTAAAGCTTCATCAGATGCAGAGGATGTAAAAGTTTTCTCTAAAAAACCTGAAAAACTAGCTTTTGACCATGATAAAATTTTTGAAGATGCCATAAAAAATCTAAAAAACTAGGATTTAATAGAAGGCTGTTAGGTTTTTAGTGTGAAAATTCTCTAGCATAAAAATTTTTAAGTCTTAGTTTACTTTTCCTGTTTTAAGATTTAAT
>CAZMUQ010000033.1:0-11260 GCA_964569845.1 uncultured Candidatus Bathyarchaeia archaeon | reverse complement strand
TCTACGGAACGTTAAGCTTAAAAGTCTTAGATGCTCAAAGGCTTATAAGTGATGAGATCGCTACACTCTGAAAAATGGTAAAGATGATGAGGGTTCAAAGCTCTGAAAATTTCTAAACTTTCCACCTAACTTTCTTTGGCTTTACTATCAACTATAATTATTGCTTTGAATCCTGTGGGCTTCCAAACTTCTAAGAGTTTTTCAGGTTTACATTTAAGGTATGCTCCTATAGCTGGGTCATGCACATATAGGTAGTTTTCATCATAACCTACAACAACAATTGTATGTAAATAATTGTTAATTCTTATTCTTATCATAACAGGTTTTCCATCATCAATTTCATCTTTAAGCTCTTTTATACTTAAGGATGTATAGTAGCATTTTCCAAGGTAATTTGAAAGTAGAGGCAGCATATTTTCAAATTTATCGTAACCTAAACTGTTAATTTCATCTTGAGTTAAATTGTATCCAAAATATGCTAAAACCATACTTGCAGAAGCTTCTGAACAAAACCATGGTTTCTGGTAGAAGAATGGTACATTCAGAATTTTAACTTTAGTTAAAGTTAAATTTTCTTCTTTTAAAAGTTCACCAGAATAAATTTGAAGATTTACTTGGGAAACTTTGCTGGTGAAAATTAATGTTAAGTAAAATGTAAAGGTTAAGCATAAGATTAATGTAGCAGCTAAGATTAAGATTGTAGTACGTGGTTTTTTACTGGTCATTACTAAATTTACTTAAGGTTAGCTTAACTTAAAGTTTAGGCTTCCCAATTTAAGATAAACTTTTTTAGTAGAAGGTTTGCTGCTGAATATGGGTCTACTTCTCCTGATGCCACCTTATGTAGGATGCTCTTAAACTCCTCATCTGTACCTGTTTTCCTTAAAATATGTTCATATATTTTCTGGGATAAAACTTCCAAAACTTCAGACTTGGATTTTTCTATTTTAAGCTTTTCCATTATCTTTGATTCTATAAGGAAGTTTTTATGCTTCTCAATTTCTTCAACAAGCTTATTTATCCCTTCACCTTTAACTGCAACAGTTTTAATAACTGGTTTTTTCCATATTGGATGAACTCCTCTCTCCTTAAGTCTTTCATACTCATATTCAACAAATTCTTCAATCTCCCTAACAGCTTGGTCAGCATTTTCTTGGTCAGCTTTATTAACAACAAATATATCCCCAAT
Organism: uncultured Candidatus Bathyarchaeia archaeon; assembly: GCA_964569845.1. Taxonomy (GTDB): domain Archaea; phylum Thermoproteota; class Bathyarchaeia; order Hecatellales; family Hecatellaceae; genus CAZMUQ01. Next base: position 10,071 of record CAZMUQ010000033.1, on the reverse strand, counting down.
TTCATAAATACCAGTTTTCATAGCTTGAATTTCATCGCCTATCTTAGGCATAAGTACAAGAACAACCGTATGAGCATACTTTATAATATCAACTTGTGTTTGTCCAGCTCCAACTGTTTCAATAATTACTATATCTTTTCCGGATGCATCAAGAACCTTAACAGCATACCCGGTAGCCTTAGATAATCCTCCAAGTGATCCTCGACTCCCCATACTTCTAATAAAAACACCACTATCCGTTGAATGTTCTTTCATTCTTATCCTGTCACCAAGTAAGGCTCCTCCTGTAAATGGGCTTGTAGGATCAATAGCTAGAACGCCAACACTTAACCCTTTTTTCCTATACTCTCTGATAAGTTTATCAATAAGGCAGCTTTTACCTACTCCTGGTGGTCCTGTTATCCCTATAATATGGGCTTTCCCAGTATACGTATGTAGTTTTGCAAGAATATCCGCAATTTCAAAGCTACCATCCTCAATTAAAGTTATAAGTCTAGCAATTGTTCTAACATCACCATCTAAAACCTTCTTAACAACTTCATTGATGTTATTCTTTAATGTTCTGCTGAATGTAGACATCAAATCTCCTACCTTAAAACTTAAATACTAAGAGCTTGTTGGAAGTGTTTAAATTTTACTCCATGTTAAATATTTTAAAGTAAAAGCATGTTTCTCCTGTTGCATGAGAGGTTTAAATTATGAGTGTTGATGAAAGATCCGTAATAGAGGAGGAAAAAGAGGCTAGAGAACGGGCAAAAAAAGGGTTAGAGCGTAAAAGTGAGTTTAAAACTCTTTCAGGTATAACTGTTAAGCGTATCTATACACCTGAAGATGTTAAAAATTTAAGTTATGAGGAGTTTTTAGGAGAGCCAGGCCAATACCCGTTTACAAGGGGAGTTTATCCTACGATGTATCGTGGTAGACTTTGGACTATTAGGATGTTTTCAGGTTATGGTGGTGCTGAGGAAACTAATAGAAGATGGAAGGAGCTTATTAAGCATGGTGAAACCGGCTTAAGTACGGCTTTTGATTTTCCAACAATTGAAGGATATGATTCTGATGATCCTAAAGCTGAGGGTGAGGTTGGTAGATGTGGTGTTGCTGTTTCATGCCTCCCTGATATGGAAGTTTTGTTTAACGGTATCCCCATAGATAAGGTTACAACATCTTTCACCATAAATGCTCCAGCAATATGTATACTTTCAATGTATTTTGCTTTAGCAGAAAAGCATGGAATACCTTTAACTCGTGTTGGAGGTACAACTCAGAATGATATGCTTAAAGAATTTATTGCACAAAAATCTTACAGATTTCCTCCTGAACCATCTCTTTGGCTTAATTGTGAGATAATTAGGTTTTGCGCTGAAAAAGCACCTTTATGGCATCCTGTAAGCATCAGCGGTTACCATATAAGGGAGGCTGGTGCAACAGCTGTTCAGGAGCTTGCATGGACATTAGCTGATGGTATAACCTACGTTGAAAAAACTATTGATTATTTTGGGTTAGATGTTGATAGCTTTGCTCCAAGATTATCCTTCTTCTTCTGCTGCCACATAGATTTTTTTGAGGAAATAGCGAAGTTTAGAGCTGCAAGACGTATGTGGGCTAAAATTATGAGGGAAAGGTTTGGAGCTAAAAATCCAAGGTCTATGATGCTTAGATTTCATACTCAAACTGCAGGGCAGTCTTTAACTTACCAGTATCCAGAGTTAAATATTGCTAGAACAGCTATTGAAGCATTAGCAGCTGTCCTAGGTGGAACACAATCTTTACATACAAATTCTTATGATGAAGCTGTTTGTCTTCCAACAGATGAAGCTGCAAAAATTGCAACATTAACTCAACGTGTTATAGCCCATGAAACTGGAGTATGTAATACTGTTGACCCTCTTGGAGGCTCCTATTTTGTTGAAAAACTTACAAGTGAAATTGAAGCTTTAGCTTGGGAGGAAATTGAGCGTATAGAAAAGCAAGGTGGAGTTTTAAAGTGTATTGAAAACGGGTATTATCTGCGTGAAATTGCAAAATCTGCAAATGATTATAGAAGAAAGCTTGAAGCGGGAGAAATTGAGGTTGTTGGTGTAAATTGCTTCCAACCTGAAGAATTAAAATATGATTTTCAACCGTTAAAGGTTCCATTAGACCTTGAAAAAAGAAGAAGAGAGTTTCTTGCAAAGGTTAGAAGTAGCCGTAACAATCTTAAAGTTAAGGATATACTTAACAGACTTAGAAAAGCTGCTGAAGATAGAGGTGAAGTTTTCCCTATAGTTATGGAGGCTGTTAAAGCTCATGCAACTTTAGGTGAAATTATGCAAACCTTTGAAGATGTTTTTGGAAGATATAAGGAGCAACCTATTTTTTAGGGGGTTTATTTTTTGCCTAGCGGTAAGAAGATTAGAGTTTTAATTGCTAAGCCTGGTCTTGATGGGCATGACCGTGGAGCTAAAGTTGTTGCTAGAGGTTTAGCTGAAGCTGGAATGGAGGTTATTTATGCTGGTTTATGGAATTCTCCTGAAGAAATAGCTGATATAGCTATCCAGGAGGATGTTGATGTAGTTGGGCTTAGCATTCTTTCAGGTGCACATGATGTTCTTGTACCTAAAGTTAGAAGGTTTCTTGATGAGAAAGGTGGGAAGGATATTATTCTTCTTGTAGGTGGAACTATACCTCTTGAAGATGTTGAATATTTAAAAAGGGAATGTGGAGTAACTGAAGTTTTTCTTCCAGGTTCAAGCATAGAATCAATAGTTAAATGTATAATGGAGAATGTTAAAAAGAAGCAGGAAGATTGTTAATTTTTTCTTAAAAATATGTTTAAACCAAAAAATATAATTGGAGTTTAAAAGTTAGGTAAAGTTATGACTCGTAAGGTTGCTCTTATTGGTTATGGATGTTTAAAGATTGGTAAGTATGGTGCTGAATTATCTGAAAATGAGATGGCTATTAAAGCTATAAAACTTGCATTGGAAGATGCTGGAATTTCTAAGGATGATGTTGAAGGATTTGTTACAACTCCAAACTATCTTTTAACAATGGGTCTTCAGTTGTCAATAATCTCAGAATATTTGAGAGTTTCACCTAAAGTTGCAGCTGAAATTGCTTGTGGTGGTGTTGCAGGAGGCTTAGCACTTAAACATGCAATAAATGAGATTATGCTTGGCTATGCAGACATAATTGTTTGTTATGGTTCTGTTAAGGAGTCTATACGTTTTAAAAATGTTGCATTAATTGAGCCTGGTATGGGTATTGAAGTTTATGAGCCTGCAACCCAGCCTTATGCTGTTGCAGGTGTTATGTGGGCTTACGCCTGCTCAGGTAGAAGATATATGTATGAGTATGGAGCAACTGAAGAACATTTTGCAATGGCTTGTGTAAGAGATAGAAAAGGAGCTATGCATAATCCTTGGGCAGCATTTACTACACCAATAACTGTTGAAGATGTTTTAAAATCTCCCGTTTTATGTTCACCATTAAAACTTTTAGACTGTTCAGCTGCAAGGGATGGTGCTGTTGCAATAATTTTAGCTTCAGAGGAGAAAGCTAAAAAAATAACTGACTCTCCTATTTATGTTACTGGTATCGGGGAGTATCATGATAATTCAAGTATTATTCCAACAGATAGATGCGATAAACCTATAACCTCATTTATTGCAGCTAGGGAAGCTGCTCAGCAAGCATTAAAAATGGCGAAAATTGAGGCTAATGATGTTGATGTTGCTGAAATTTATGCACCTTTTAGCCCTCAAGAGCTTATACTTCCAGAAGATATTGGATGGTTTAAGAAGGGTGAAATGGTTAAAGCTATCATGGATGGTTCAACCGAGGTTGGTGGAAAAATTCCGATAAATACTGATGGAGGCCTCCTATCTAGAGGACATCCCGCTATGGTTACTCCGCTATATGAAACTGTAAGTATTATGAGGCAGCTTAGAGGTGAAGCTGGAAAAGTTCAGGTTGCAGATGCTAAAATAGGTTTAATGCATTGTGAAGGTGGAATGCTTAACAATTGTATGGTTTTTATCTTTAAGAGGGGTGGTTAAACTGTCTTCTCCATCAGAAATAGTTCATCTTCAACCAAAAACTACAAGCTTAACTCTAAAGTTTTGGGAAGGATTGAAGAATAGGAAGCTTTTAGCACCTAAGTGTAAAGATTGTGGTGAAGTCTTTTTCCCGCCTAGAGGTTTTTGTCCAAAATGTTTTTCTGAGAATATTGAATGGGTTGAGCTTAGTGGTAAAGGTAAACTTCACAGCTGGACTGAAGTTCACTATTTAACCCCTAAACCATACATTCTTGGTGTTATAGAGCTAGCTGAAGGTATTGGTAGAATGATTTCTAGGGTTGAAGCTAAACCTGAAGAATTAAGGATAGATATGCCTATGAAAATTGATTTTATTGATGTTTCAGATAAGCTCACCTTGTTTATTTGGAAACCAGATAAAAGTTAAAAACTTTAAAAAATCCACATTTTTTTATACTTCTAAATTTAAGTAAATTTTAGGTGAGAATTAACTTTGTCTACTCGTCTTGAACGTTTAAAAATGATTAAAGATTGGTGGCGTCCAGATAAGATTTCCCCTGAACTTGTTAAAAAATTCATAGACATATACCCAATTTACAGGAATGATACTAATGACCCTAATTTTAAGCCTCAAAAAGAAATTGTTGAAATTCAAAATAAAAATTTAAGAAGACAGATTGAGCTTTGTGCAAAATATAGTCCCTATTACAAAGAGCTGTTTAAAAAGCATAATATTGACCCTTCATCCATTAAAACCATAGATGACCTAGAAAAGGTTCCTTTAACATTTAAGAAGGATTATATGGCTAATCCCGAAGCTTTTAAACTTGCTATAGACAAGCCAACATTTTATGAGCTTCCGTGGGATGTAACATTTACCACTGGAACAACTACAGGTGTACCAACACCATTTTATAATACTGTTCATGACATATATTCGATATCTTTTTTCCTTATAAGAAGCTCAAAAATTTGTTGGGGTTCTCCTGATGGTATAATTTTCAATGCTTTTCCTTATGGTCCCGTACCGCATATTGGTTATCTTAGGGCGATAACTTCAGCATTAGCTATAGGTGCTTCTGTTGTTTCAGGTCATACTGGTATACCTCATCCAGAGTTTCCTATTCATAGAAGGATGGATGAAGCTATTAGGATGATTGAAACTCATAAATGTAACGGTATAATGGGTATTGCAAGCTATGTTAGAAGGATGATTATGAGAGCTGAGGAGCTTGGAGCTGATTTCTCATCAGTTATGGCTATCCATGTTCTAGGTGAAGGTTGCCCTAAAGGTATGCGTGATGATTTAAGAAGAAGATTGGAAAAGCTTGGTGCTGAAGATGTTTTTGTGCATAATGGTTATGGGTTTACGGAGTGCCAAGGATCTTTTAGTGAATGTACTGAGCTTGCAGGTAACCATAATCCTTCTCCGGACCTATATTTTATTGAGATTGTTGATGAAGAAACTGGTGAACGTAAAGCTGATGGTGAGACAGGTTTAATAGCTATAACTCATTTAAACCGTAGGGGTACAGTACTAATTAGATATGTTATAGGTGATATTGGTAGAATAACTCATGAACCATGCCCCTATTGTGGTAGAACGGGGGATAGGCTTTTAATTGTTGCTGGAAGCACCTATGCAACAAGAACAAAGGAGCTTGTAAAGTTAAAGGGTACCCTGATTAATCCTGCAATTTTATCTCATGAAATTGAGAATACTCGTGGGGTTGCAGAATACCAGATAGTTTTCACAAAGGAGGATCCAAATGACCCGTACTCTATGGATAAACTTGTAGTAAGAATTGCCCCCTCAGGTGAGGTTCCTCTTGAAGAATTGAGAGAGAAAATTGTTGATGCTACATTTAGGGCTGTAGAAATGAGACCTGAAGTTGAGTTTACAACACCTGAAAAAATTTTTGATACAGCAGTTTCCTTAAAGGCTGCGAGAATTGTTGATAAGCGTCCACAGGTAGTTTAAAATTCTATAGTTAACAATTTATTTATAGATGTTAAACCAATATGGATTTAATATCTTTTTAAAATTAGGTTAGGGGTGCTTTTAGATGGAACCCTTCCCTTGGTGGAGTGAAGAGCATAGAAAGCTTGCTGAAGATGTTGAGAAGTTTGTTGAAGAGAACGGGTATATTGCTGCTGAAACTATGTGGCTAAGAAAGGTTCCATGGGAACTTGTTAAGAAGGTTGGTGAGAAAAGATGGTTTGGTGTTTCAGTTCCTAAAGAGTATGGTGGTTTAGGTTTAGGTGTTACTGGTGCTTGTATTGTTGCTGAAGGGCTTGCAAAACTTGGAAATATTGGCCTTATTTATGATACAACAATGTTCGGCGGTGTCCACCAGATATTAGAGTTTGGAAGTGAAGAGCAGAAGCGTAGATGGCTTCCAAGAATTGCTGAAGGTGAAATTTTGGGTGCGATAACCATAACTGAGCCTTATGTTGGCTCAGATGTTTTTTCGATCGAAACTAGGGCTAAGCTTGTTGGAAATGAGTATATTATTAATGGTAAGAAGAGGTTTATTAGTAATGCTGGAATAGCTGGCATATATTTGGCTTATGTTAGAACAAGTGATAAACCTGAAGATGTTGCTGCTTATAAGCATCTTACAGCTTTAGTTATTGAAAAGGGCACACCTGGATTTACAATTGAGAAAATCAATGAGCTTTGCGGCTGGGATGGTGTATATAATGGTTATCTAAATTTTGAGGATGCCCGTGTACCCGTTGAAAATAGGCTTGGAAATGAGGGTGATGGTTGGCAGGTTGCTGTTACAGGTTTAAATTTTGAAAGAACTTTAGGAGCAGCATCTGCTCTTGGGGGTATGGTTGACTGTTTAAGATATGCTGTTTTTCATGCTAGAAGACGTGTACAGTTTGGTCAGCCTACAAGCGATTATCAGGCAAATCAGCTTAAAATTGCAGATATGATGATGAAACTTAAAACTGCAAGACTTCTGGTGTACTATACTGCATATCTTATTGATTCTGGGCAGTCTCCAATAATTGAATCTACAGCTACAAAAGTTCTTGTTTCAGAAATTTATAAAGCTATTTCAGATGATGCCATTCAGGTTATGGGTGGAGATGGTTGGACAAGATTTTATCCAGTTGAGGCTGTCTTTAGAAGTTCAAAAATTCTTGAGATTGGTGCTGGAACAAATGAGGTTCTTAGGTTGCTTGTTTACAGGCTTGGGTTAAGGTTTATGGCTGACTACCTTAAACCTCCACGTAGAGTTGTTCATGAAAAGCTTGGTATACCTGTTCCTCCTCCTCCAGGTAAGCCTAAAATACCTAGGGAGCAAGTTAATGAGAATAGTTTCTTAGAGCTTTTGGCTGAAAATTATAGGGTTAATCCTGGACTTTACATGGCTAGAGAGGATATCAAGGAAGAGATGGATATAACAGATGAACAGCTTGATATGGTTGTTACATCTTTAGAGGAGAAAGGTTTGGTTAAGGTTTATAGGGATAGGCGTGGAAATATTAGGCTTGTAAGACCAACTTATGATGGTTTAAAAAAGGCTAAGCCAAGTGAATACTATAAATGGTATCCTGATTGGGTTGATAAGAATGAGCTTTTTTAGTATAAAAGAATCCTACTTAAGTTTCACGTAAATAAATATCTCCAGCAACAACCCTAACAGTTGAACCATCCTTAATCTTTACAAGTAAAAATCCATCCTCATCAACATCTAAAGCTTCACCTGTAAAACTTTCTCCGTAAGATTCAACTTTAACCTTTTTACCTAAAGTTTGAGTTAGCTTTCTCCATTCTCCGATTATTTTAGAGAATTCTCCTTGCTTAAACTCTAAGTATAATTTTTCAAATTCCTCCAAAAGTTTTACTGTAAGCTTAACTATTGAAACTTCTTCCCCAAGCAATTCTAAGATTGATGTTGCTGTACTTGATAGCTCTTTTTTATCTATAAATCTTATATTCACATTTATCCCTATACCTACAACAACATAGTTTACTTTGTCAGCATCACCTGAAGCTTCAACAAGAATTCCACAAACCTTTTTACCTTCAACTAAAACATCATTAGGCCATTTTAATTTTGCATCTAGCTTGTAAAGTTTTCTTAAAGTTTTAGCAACAGCAACTCCTGCAAGTAAAGTAAGTCTTTGAATTTTTGGGGTTGGAATATTTGGTTTTAAAACTATTGATAACCATAATCCTCCTTTAGGTGAAAACCATTCACGTCCAGCTCTTCCTTTTCCTTTAGTTTGCTTTTCAGCAATAATGATAGTTCCTTCCTCTAAACCTGCATTAGCAAGAGTTTTAGCAACTTCTTGGGTTGATTCAACTTCTTTAAAATAAAAAACCTTTCTACCAATTATTTTTGTTCTTATTTCTGATTTTATTTCTGCTGGTAAAGGTTGGTTTGGTGTACTTATAATTGTGTAACCTATTTTTGGTGTACCTTTAATATCGTATCCTTCCTTTCTTAAATTCTTAATTTGTTTCCATATGGCTGTTCTTGAAAGTTTAAGTTTTTTGCTTAATTCTTCACCAGATACATGTTTTCTTCTTTTTAGTATTTTTACTATTTCTTCCTTAATACTCAATGTAAACCTTGTATAAATTTATAGTTGACATTTACTTAAAAGTATTGAGGTTTTCTTATGGTTTTTAAGGTTAAATCTTTGGACCTATCTTTAGCTTCAACTTTTGCTGCTCTTACAGGTATAGGTGCATATATAATGATACCTTTACCTTTTACACCTATTCCTGTTACAGCTCAAACATTTTTTACTCTTTTATCAGGTGTGGTTCTTGGAGGGTTTAGAGGGTTTTTAAGTCAGCTGATTTATGTTTGCTTAGGTTGTATTGGTTTACCTGTTTTTGCTGGTGGTAAAGCTGGTTTGCCTGTTTTACTTGGCCCAACTGGTGGCTATCTTTTAGGTTTTCCTGTTTCAGCTTACATTGTTGGTAAGCTTGTTAAGCTTAGAAGGAATGTAGGTTTTGCATGGATTTTTGCTTCAACAATTATTGGGAATCTTGTAATCTACTTTTTTGGTTTTCTTCAGCTTATGTTTTGGTTGGAGGTCACTTTTACTGAGGCAGTAATTATTGGAGTTTTACCCTTCATTTTTGGAGATACTATTAAAGCTTTTCTTGCATCCATTGTTGGTTTAAGAATAATCAAGATTTTTCCTCAACTGTTCTGGTAACTCTTCGGGAGATGAGAAATATATTTATAAATTAGTAAATTTATTTTTGATTTGATGGGCAAGACTATTAACGTTTCAGATGAGGTTTGGGCTGAGCTTACAAAGCTTAAAGTTGATTTTAAAGCTAAGACGCTGGACGAGGTTTTGAGGAGGATATTGAGTGAATGGAAACGGTTAAAGCGGTGAAGACCGTAAGTATCCCTTATCAAGTTGGTGGAGAAATCCTCCAATTACTTAAAAGTTTTAGGGATATGGTTAACTATTGCTTAAAGGTTGGACTTAAAAGTGGTGTTACTGGAAGGTTTAGGCTTACAAAGCTCGTCTATAGTGAACTTCAAAGATATGGTTACCATTCATGGTATGCTCTGTCCGCCATAGAAATCTCCGCAACTATCCTTAAAAATTACCGTAAAGCTAAAAAGAAGGATCTTGATGTTGAACCTCCTCAAGCTAGGAGGCTTGTAGCTAAGCTTGGAAATCAGGCTTTTAAGATTGAAAATGGTATGTTAGTTTTTCCAGTTAAGCCCAGACAGTTTATCCGCATACCACTCCATAAGAGAGCTTTAAAAGTTCTCAGAAATACTAAACATGGTTCAGTAACAATTACATCCAACGCTATTCATATAGCCTACTCAAAGATTGTTGAAGTTAAAGAACCTAAGGGTTGGATTGCTATAGATGTAAATGAGGATAACGTTACCGCTGTAAGCTCTGACGGTGAAGTTAAAAGGTACGATTTTTCAAGACTTAAGAAAGCAAATCACGGATATTTTGTTAGAAAACGTAAGATTCAACAAAAATATATCCACGATAGAAGAGTTTTAAGGAAAGCTTTAGCTAAACTCTCAAAGAACTACCGTAA
>CAZMUQ010000032.1:0-12403 GCA_964569845.1 uncultured Candidatus Bathyarchaeia archaeon | reverse complement strand
CTCCCAGCTAGCTTTAACCTTCCATATTCCACCAGCATCAGGTATAACAGTATCCGTAAATGTTCCATTTGAAGTTGTAGTTACAGTATGAGTTATTTTTACTTCTCCAGCTTTAATGTAAGTTAAAGTTACCTTTATACCTGCAAGAGGTGGTGTAATCTTACCTGTTATAGTAAGCTTTTTTCCAACCTCAACCTCTTTAGGTAACGGTGAAATTTCTAAGCTAGTAGAAATTTTAGTAACTGTAAATGTTACCTTTCTGCTTGTAGCTCCCTCATGGTTATAATCTCCAAGCCAGCTTGCATGGATTTTCCAGACTCCGCTTAAATTAGGCTTAAAAACGTCAGAAAAACTTCCATCAGGTGCTGTTATAACCTTATGAGTATCCTCTACTTTACCAGCTCTAGCATATGTTATAGTTACCTCAACATTTGCATGTGGAGGCTCTATTCTACCTGTTACAGATATTTTCTCTCCAACTTTAACTTTTAAAGGCAAAGCGGAAACCATGATAACGCTTGAAGCTTTCTTAACACCTACTAAAGATAAAGCTTCATTAGATATTCTTGTTAGGTTTGTTACACTTTTTTGGCACCAAGTTTTAATAGTAAAGTTTCCAGTTTTTTCAGGTATCCACATTATACCAACTGTATAAGTTTTTCCTGCAGGAACCGTAAGTACTACAAAGTTTTTAAAAACAATATTGCTTTCAACATCTTCAATTTGAACCATAAAAACGCAACTTACATCAGTATTAGCTAAATTTGTTAGATTTGAGGAAACAAGTCCAGGTGAACCTATTACCAGCTTAGTAAGCAATTTACCAGTTGTGGAAAGAAAGAATGGTTCAGAAACAATTATTGGTGTAGTATTGTTATCGTCCTTTTGCTCAGAAAAAACTGTGGAAACATTCAACAATAACAGGAAGCTGGAAAGTATTAAAGCTCCAATTAAAAATATGGAGAAAAAACAGCTAAATTTTCGCATTTTTATTAAAACTCCTTTAACAGCTTTTCAATTTTAAGTTGTATTTATCTCCCTTATTTAAGATTAATCATCAACATAAAACCTATTTGTAGGGTAAGAAAAACAAAATTTACTGGGAAAAAGGGGAAATGAGGAAAAATAGATTAAACTTTTATTAAATAATATAAGTTTTAAGAAAAATTTCTTAGGCTTTAGTTTAAAAGGAGTAAGTAAAATTTAATTGGTTTTGGAGGTTTTTTGATGATACTTTCAGATAGAGAATTAGAAGGATACATTAGAAGAGGAATTATAGTTGTAAAACCTTTAGGCAGGGAAACTATACGTGAAAATGGTTTAGACCTACGTTTAGGTGAAAATTTTGCAATAATAAAAAGTTTAAAAGAAACGTTAAACATTAGAGAAAGGGTAAAGATTGAAAATTATTACAAGATTAGAAAAGCTAAAAGTTTTACTTTAAAACCTAATGAGAGGGTTTTAGTTTCAACATTGGAGTATATCGAAGTTCCTCCAAATCTTATAGGATTTATAAATCTACGTTCAACTTTTGCAAGATTAGGCTTAATTCTTCCACCAACAATTGTTGATGGAGGATTTAAAGGAAATCTAACAGTGGGACTTGTAGGTGGAAGCTTCCCAGTAAAACTTTATGCTGGTGAAAGATTTCTACACCTTATTTTTGCTAAGCTAGCCTCACCAGTTAAAAAGCCGTATAAAGGAAAATACCAAGGACAAAAGGGAGTAACCCTTCCAAGATTTGATTAAAAACTTTAGAAATTTAATCTTTAGCAGCCTCAAAACAAAAAATCTCCTCAAAATCAAATTTTTCCCTATCAAGAACGTTAATACTAAAACCTTTCTTAGTAAACATTTTAAATGTTTTTTTGATATTTGAGAGTGTTGATTGAACCATTATAACCCTACCATTTCTCTTTAAAAATTTTTCAACTTCCATAATAAACTTATCAATAACCTTTCTTCCATTAAAACCTCCATCCCAAGCTTTTTCTAACCAACCTCCGATTCTTTCACTTTTTTTAACTGGAAGGTATGGTGGGTTGAATATTATTAGGTTGAATTTTTCGTTTTGTTTTATTGGTTGGAATAGGTTTCCAAGTCTAACTTCAACCTTACCCTCCAAACCATTTAACCTAACATTCTCCCAAGCCAAACAAACAGCAAAAGGATTAACATCAACAGCAACAACCCTAAAAGCTCTTCTAGCTGCAACTAAGCTTATGATGCCGCATCCACATCCAACCTCTAAAACTTCATCATTACCTCTAACCTTAAGATTTCTTATTAAGAGAAAAGTATCTTCTGAAGGTTTATAAACTTCATCTGAAATCTTAATCTTCAAACCTTCAAATTCTAAAAACATATCCAATTTAAGTTTTCACCTTTTTTCAGCAAATTTTTCATGAAGGATATTTGAAATTTCACAAATTTCCTCAGGTCTAAGTGTAAAAACCCTTCTTTCAAGATAAGGTAAACCAGGAATAATGCTTCTAATCCAGTGAAAACCGTTATAATTGGAAAATATTTTTAATGCATTTTTAAGTTTCTTATTTTTCTGGGTAAAAAGAACTTTTACAGTTTGTTCAAACATGTTCCAATTTTCAATACTCATTGGCAACTCCTTTTTAGGTATCACTTTTACAAGTATTGAAGAAACTTTAGGTTTTGGATAAAAAGAAGAAGCTGAAATCTCCTCTAAAAATTCAACATCACATTTAGCATAAGCCATAACAGTTAACCTACCATAATCCTTTTCTCCTGGTTTTGCTTTAAGTCTTAAAGCAAACTCCTTTTGTAATACTAACACTGCTACCTCAAACCCTTCTTCCAAAATCTTAAAGAATATTCTTGAAATTGCAGAGTATGGTGGACTTGATACAACCTTGTTATATAAACCTTTAAAATTTAGCTTACAAAAATCACCAAGCACAATCTTAACATTATCTTTCCCAGAAAACTTTCCCCTAAGAAAGTTGTAAAGTTTCGGATCTAATTCTACACAAATAACTTTACCAGCTTTTTTAGCTAGAATTTCAGTTAAAAAACCAAAACCTGCACCAACATCAACAACAACATCATCACTTTTTACTTCAGCATATTCCACCATTCTTTCCATTAAACCTTTATCTATAAGAAAATTTTGTCCAAATTTTTTTCTGGGCTTTAACTTATATCTTGCTATAAGCTTTTCAACACTAAATTTTAAACTCATACCTCCAACTAAACATGACGTGTAAATATTCTATATCTCTGATCTGAAGTTAATTCTTCAATAATCCTTTTAGATATAACCTTTACAGGATCAGGTATGCCAGTTCTTTTTTGAATATCTTCAAAACTTTTGAAGGGTTCTCTTTCTCTTTCATTTATAATTTGCCACATATATTTTTTACCTATTCCAGGTAAAAGTTCAAAAACATGCATTCTTGGCGAAACAGGTTGAGCTTTATTAAAGAATTCAACAAACCTTTTCTCATTAGATTTGACAATCTTTTCAATAACTATTGGTAGCTCAGCTTTAGCTGTAGGGGTAAGCTCCTCATAAGATATTCTCCCAATAACATGGTTAACTTTATCCCTATTCTCCTTACCGATATAAACCCTTTCATGTAGAACTACAGATACACCAGGTTTTAATGTTGCCTCTAAAAGAGTGAAAAACTCTTCACCCATAATTTGTACTAAAGGTTCTCTTCTAATGTTTCTACCACTAACAGGTTTACCTTCTGGGAGAAAATCTAGCACATATGCTACCTCTTCATAACGTTTTTTCTCCATTATAGGTTTCCTCTATGCTTCTTCCCTAAAAGAGGAAAAGGCGAAGCAAACATATAAATAATATCGCCAAAAGGTTTAAATAAAACTTTCAAAACTAAGCTAGCCGCAAATACTTTTAGAAAATTCCTCAATATAAAAACACTAATTTTTTAAGCTAGGGGGTGATATCTGTCTTCAACAGTTTAAGGTGAATATTGGTGGTTTTCCCAAGCGAAAGTGCTGAACAGCTAAGAAGAAGAATTCTTGAATCTTGTCAGGACCATTTTAGGAAAGTTTTAGATTCACTTCGTGAAGTACGATTAATGATATCAGCTTACCAAACTAATGATGAAAATGGAGTATACAACCACCATAATAATATTCTTAAGTTTAATGAGGAAAGCTCTAAAAAGAAGAAGGATATCATGATGGAGGTTGCAGAGGTTGGAGCGGTTCTTTTAAGTAGGGATGATTTTATAAGATTATCATCACATGTTGAAACAATCTCAGATTATTGCATAGGAATATCGTACAGAATAGTCGAGCTTGTAAAGAGAAGATGGAAAGTTAAGAAGGAAATTATGAAAAGCATAGAAGATTTATGTGAAGCTACACTTGATTGTGTAACAAGGCTTAGAGAAGCAATCATCACTTTGATTTATGGTGGACCTAAAGTTTTCGAAGTTGCAGAACAAGTTGGTGTTGCTGAAAAAACTGTTGATAACATTTACCGGAAAGTTGACTTCACAGTTTTAGCTAGCCGTATGAAGCTCCCAGCAAAGTTTATAATTAGAGAAATTGCAGAATTCCTTGAAGGTATAGCAGATGTTTGCGAGGATGCAAGCGATATTGTAAGAATTCTAGCAATAACAACCTAAAGTTATAAACTATGAAGGAAAAAATTGAGGCAAATCTTGTTGAAAATAGAATTATAGTTTGGAACCCTAAGCAGGGTAGTGAACTTTATAAGCTTGGATATTATGGAAAACCACTAGGTATACCCAAACCTAAAACTCCAGAGTTTAATGTACCTTTAATTTTAGACCTTTTTGAAGGATTATACCTTAAAGAAAAAGGTTTACTTACAATTTATGAGGATAATAAAGAGTTAGACGAAAAAGAGCTTATTAAAAAAGCTAAAAAAACTTACAAAGATTTCCTCCTAAAATACTTCGTATACAAGGACCTTAGAGAAAAAAATCTTATTGTTCAATCTGGAATAAAGTTTGGATGCGATTTTGCCGTTTATGAGCATGGACCCGGTATAGACCATGCACCTTACCTTATCCAAGTAAAAAAAGAAGGAGAAAACCTGGATGCAACAGATATTGTTAGAGCTGGAAGACTTGCAACAACCGTAAGAAAAAGGTTTATTATAGCAGTACCCCAGCCTAAAACAGGAAAAGTAGAGTATTTAATGTTTAAGTGGTGGAAAGCATAATAAGGAGAATACTCTGAATAAATATTTAGCTTAAGTACTAGTTAGGTAAGCTGATTTTTAGGAGGTTTTAAAGTTAGAAAAAAAGGGGAAGCATGGCAAGAGGGAAAAGAAAGTAAAGAAGAAACTTTTAATCCCACCAAAGCTAAGCAAACTTATTCTTGATGCCGTCGATGAAAGCTTAAATTCCCTTGGTGAAACAATTAAGGATATCGTCTATTTTTGGGTTGAGAAAAAAAGTACCATTAAAAGAAGGGAAATACCTACAAATCTTCCTAGTTTTTGTAAAACCTTACATGAGCTTTTTGGCTCCGGAGCAAAAATAATTGAAAAGGAAATCTTAGAAAGAATATATTCAAAAGTTGGTTTAAATTTTAATGGAAAAGATTACAATCTTATAAAACATGTTAAAAAGTTAATAAAATTAGCTTCAAAAAATAAAATTAGGCTTTAAAGAGTAACATTTAGCTAAGTTTTTGTTTACGACCTAAGAAGGAAAATTCTTGGTGGTGAAAACTTAACTATGAAGGGTATAGACTTTAAGAAGAAGATATGCAAGGTTAAACTTTTAAATCCAAATTTAAACTTCGCTCAGGACACCCAATTAATTGAATTTAGAAGGGAGCCATTAACAGGTAAATGGATT
The DNA here is from genome assembly GCA_964569845.1 of uncultured Candidatus Bathyarchaeia archaeon. Classification (GTDB taxonomy): domain Archaea; phylum Thermoproteota; class Bathyarchaeia; order Hecatellales; family Hecatellaceae; genus CAZMUQ01. Next base: position 6,560 of record CAZMUQ010000032.1, on the reverse strand, counting down.
TGCAGGTTAAATCTTAAGAGATCTTTAAGAGTTAAACAAACATCAAAAGAGGCTTCTAAAGAAAAATTTTTTGAAGTTATTGAGAAATCTAAGGATGGATGCTTTTTTTGCCATGAGAATATAGAAAAATTTACTCCAATGTTTCTAAGCAATATAACATCTAAGGGTAGGTTTAAAGTTGGAGATGCATGGGTTTTTCCTAATCTTTATCCTTTTTCTGAGAATCATGCAGTATGTGTAATTTCAAAAGAACATTTTTTAGATTTAAACCAGTTTAAGCCAAAAATTCTTCAAGATGCTTTCAAAGCATCAATAGAGTATATTTCAACTGTTTATAGATGTAACAAGAAAAGTGTTTATCCCATCTTAAACTGGAACCATCTTCCACCATCAGCTGCAAGTATCATCCATCCCCACTTCCAAATACTTGTGGAAAGTAAACCAACAATACAAGTTAAGGAATTACTAAGCAAAAGTAGAAATTATTGGAAGAAGTATGGTGAAAACTTCTGGATTAACCTTACAAAACTGGAGAAAAATCTTGGAGAAAGATTTATAGGTGAAACTGGAAATATTGTTTGGCTTACAAGTTTTGCACCACAGGGAAATAATGAAGTTTTAGCTATTTTCACTTCTGCATCAAACATCTTGGAAGTTGATGAGAAAGAATTAGCATATTTTTCTGAAGGTATCTGCAAAATCCTCACATGCTATCACGAAATAGGTATTGAAAGCTTTAACATGACAACTTTCTCTGGACCCATAAATCAGAAACTAGAGTATTACAGGTTAAATGTGAAGATAATTTCTAGACCAAATTTTAAACCATATTATACTTGTGATTGCGGCTTTATGGAGAGATTTCATGGAGAAGTCGTTATCGAAACAAAACCTGAAGATGTAGCAAAAAAAATAAAAGAAAAATTTTTAACTTAAACTTTTAATTTCTAATAATTCCTCATTAATCCACCATGCTCTTTTTTTACCCATTTTTTCTAAACTTAGAAAGCTTACTAAAGGTTTGCCAAGCCTTTTCTCAGACTCCTTACTTATTCTTTTAAGCCTATTTAAGATAAGCCATCTATTTAATCCAAGCTTTTTAGCTAATTCGTTTGTTGATGCACCCCTAAGCTTAATTAAGAGGTTAATTATTCTCTTATCAACCTCATCCCTACAAAAATTGTAGATGTTAGATTCACCTTTATCATAAACTTTTACACCAATCTCAGCTAAAGCTTTTATAATTCTTCCAACAAGATTTTCAATTTCAAAAAGTCTTTTTTCAACATCTTCAAGTCTTTCATATGCAGGAGTTTTTTGAAGTTTATCTAATATTGCATCACGAATAAAAATGCTTAGTTTACCCTTAGGCACTTTAAGCTTTAACTCATTAACAAGGTTTTTTGGAAGCTTAACCGTTAAAAGAATAGTTTTTTCCTTACCCACCTAAACCATCCTTAAAGTGTTTTAAGTAATGCTACATTTGAACCTTTACTAACACCTATACTTCGAGCAACAGGATTACATTTTGCTTTAAAAAGAAAAAGAACCTTAATACCAAGATTTTTAAGTTCAGTTAAGGCTTCATAATTTCCCATACCCTTAGCAATAACAAGGTCTGAGTTTAAGAAGATGTTTTTAATTTCATCTGAAGCTTCACTCCAAATTAAGCCTACAGTATCAGAGCCTATAGTTGTAATTTTATCTGCAATCTTATTCAGCCCAGCTTCATAAGCATCATCTAAAGTTGCATCGTTTAAAACAGGTTTATCCTTAACAGCTACAGTTACCTTTAATCCTACAATTTTTAAACATTCAATAAGTATACTATCAAAAACAATTTCACCAGCATTATCAGTTAAGAAGAGAATATTCTTCGACTTTTTTAGATGTCTATAAGTTTCAGGTAAATGGTCAATTGTCAATTCTAAGCTTTTAAATATTTCCTCAATCTTTTCAAGTGTAAAGTCGTATCCTGAAACATCAAATTCCATAGCATTTGCAGCAACAGAAACCATGCATGCCTTCTTAAATAGTAAATATTCATCTTTTTCACCAGAACCAAAAACAAAATTTCTAATTTGAGGAAGCATTTTTAATGCAAGCCTATTTGCCTCCTTCTTATCATTTTTGTAAGGGTCAACCTTAACAATATCTTTGATAATCCTATCCCTTAAGGTGCCTAGATATGCTGGTGGAACATCAGGAGAAAAGTTTTCACAGACAACCTTTAAAATCTTACCCATAATCATTAAAAGAGTATCTCTATCCTTAACTACACGTGAAGCCTCTTTACACCCTCTTAGGAGAATGCATGGTATACATTCAGCCTCGATCTTCAAGCTTCAACCACAGCCTTACACATTTCATCTAAAACTTTTTTAGGATCTTTAGCTTTAACAACCCCACTAGCTAAAAGTACACCTTTTGTTCCAAGTTTTAGGGCTGAGGAAACATCAATTCCGCTTGAAATACCGGCACCACAAAGTACAGGAATTGAAGGATTTACTGATTTAACAACTTCAACAGCTCCTGTAACAACTTCAGGTTTAGCCCTTGAAACAGGTATACCTGTACCTATAAGTTCAGGAGGCTCTATAGCTATAACATCAGGATTGTAGACTGCAAGGTTTCGACATGTTTCAGGAGTATCTGCACATACTACCGTTACTAAACCAACCTCCCTAGCCCTGCTAATACAAGCCTCAACAGTTTTAGCTTCAACTCTACGCTCAGAATGGTTTATAAGTGAACCTACAGCTCCAACTTCTTTAATAGCTTCAGCTAAAATATGCCCAGTAAAACTTCCAGGTTTAACAGGGTCAAAATGTTGAGCTAAAACGGGTATAGAAACCTCCCTAACAACTAAAGCTAAATCTGTAAATTGAGGTGAAACAGCAACCATAACTCCGAATTCTTTTGAAGATTCCTCACAAATCTTTGCAAGCTTTAAAGCTTTTTCCCCTGTAGCTTCAAGATAACATTTAAAATTTACAATAATAACCGGGAAGCTGAACCTAAACATTTTACATCAAACTCCTATCCCATTATTTTAATACCAACATTTATTTCTTCTCATATAACAGGAATAAGAAACTGAAAATTGGAAACATTATTTGGAATTTAAACTTAACTTAATTATCAAGACTTGGGAAAAAGAGTTAAAAGTTAAGGACTAACTTTTGAGTAGCTACAGCTTTAAAGTTTAGCCGATTATACGTGTTTAAACCTATCTTTTAACTTTTCTAAGACAGCAGGCAAAGTTGTGTATTCCATTTCCTCTGCTCCAAGTCTATGAGGCATGAAGGGTCCATGCCTGCGTAGATAATCTGCAAGGTCATTTGCTATTGCTCTTGCACGGTCAAATGCAGGGTCATCGAAAAGGTCTGCAGGCCCCTCAAGATAACCATCATGAAGCTGGAAACCTAAACCTACAACTCTTGGAGGCCCATCAAACCTTGTACATTTAGCATATTTTAGGGGTACAGGCATTAAGGGACCATTATGAGAACCTCTCATCCATCCTGCTACAATATGCGGGTAAGCAAAAGGTTCGAGAACTTCACCTACAGCTGGAAGACCATGCTGAGCCCGAACAATACATACAGGATCATCTTTACCAACATACCTACCAGCAATAAGTGAAAGCCTAGTTACACTTGCAGCTGCAGCTGGAAGACCATCCTTCCTATAAACCTTACTTATAACGTACCTCCCAGTTGTACCTATTAAAGCTAAAAGGTCGTACATCTCCTCCGGGCAGTGAATTTCAACTTCCATACCTTCTTGGACATCTAAAACATGAAAGATAAAGCCTTGATGAAGAGACGGGTCTATAACAAGTCCTGCAGTATTAAATGGATCTGCAAAAATCTTAAAGAGAATATAGTTCCAAGCCCCAGGCTCCGTTTTGTCCGCAGCAAAAATTATAACAGGGTCTGACGCTCTCTCTTCAAACTCCATTTCAGCTACACCAGGCCCCATACCTCTAACATTTCCTGAAAAAGCTTCAGCAAGCAAATCTTGACCTGCAGCATAAAGCTTTAAAGCTTTTGAAACTTTTTCTGTGACCTCCTTAAACGTGTTCCATGCAAGCTCATGAACTTTAGGGTTATTTTCTCCATGCCTATGAGTCATAAGTAATTGTAGGTCATCTCCACAATTAAAAACATAGTAATCTATTATTAACCCATCTTTTTTAGCTTTTTCAAGACAATTCTTAGCAACTTCAAGCTGTTTAGGATGAACAATATGGTGGCCTGCAAGACTGCCAACATCAGCCTTAATTAAGCTTATAGTAACCTTTTTAGGCAAACCAATCACCACCAAAATAATTTTATTGTTAAATGTAAACTTGTAATTAAAGAAAGATAAGCTTTTACCCTAAAAAATAGTAAAATTAACCAAGTTTAAACAGTTAATAATGAAACTTAAGAAGACCTTTTTCTGCTTAAAATTTCTAAAGCCTTCTCCGCAGCGATCTTTGCAGCAATACCACAAACTTTAACACAACCTTTCCTAGTATGAGCACCAGAATCAATAAATGCTTGGTATTCTCCAGGGTCTCTTAGATTAAAAGACCTGCCAAAAATTCTTTTCTGAATATCCCTACAGAGAGTTGTTTTAAGCTTCTCTCTAAACCCAAATTCTTCTCCCAGTTCCTTCATAAACTTCTCACGTATAGAACCTGAGAGTTCAACAACTTTAACGTAGGTTTCATAATCCTCAATTTTTTCTCTACCATAAATTATACCTAAAAACATTAATGCTCCAAGTAAAGCTCCACATGTTTCACCATAACGTGCAACTCCACCTGAAAGAGCAGTTGCAGCCTTAAATGATTCTAAACAACCAACATTAAACTCCTCTTGAAGCGCTAGTAAAACGCTTTGAGAACATCCACCAATTTTTTCATATTTTTCAGCTTTTTTTCTAACATTTCTAATTATTACTTTTTCTCTCCTCTTCAACTACCCTTCTCTCCTGAGTTTTAAAAGCAACCATTATAGTAAGTGTTTATTTTAAAAGCAATTTTAAGCTTTATATAGTTATAGTTTAAGAAATTTTTAAATAATTAACTTCTATGAATGAAATTTTTGATTAAATATTCTAAGCTTTTTAAGCCTATAAAGATAGGCGAAATATTGGTTGTGAAGCTGTTTTTTACCTTGCTATGAAAAGTAGAAGAGTTACTGTTGTTGAGGTTCTGCCTCAAATTGCTGTTGGAGAGCCCATAATGAATAGTGTTACGCTTTATAGGGAGCTTGTTAAGAACGGTGTTAATGTTCTTGTAAACTACAAACTCTTAGAGATTTATAGGAAGGGAATTATTGTTGCTGATGAAAAAGGTAAAAAAAGAACATAGAAGCAGATACAATAATACTTGCTGTTGGTAGAGAACCAAAATATAGATGAAAAACTAGTTTCAGAAGTGAAGAAAACTATTAAAGAAGTTTACATTATAGGTGATGCTAAAGAAGTAAGAAAAATTCTTTATGCTGTAAATGAGGGGTTCTATACAGCATTACAAATATAAAAAGCGTAAAAATTTTCATAATCTGCCTTTAGTTTTTCACTTTTAACCAAAAAACTAAAATTAACTTTTCCCTATGAGTATTATGCAAAAATGCACAAAAAAATTAGGAGTTAACTCTGATGGTAATCATAATTTTTCCTGGAAAAGGGGGGACAGGTAAAACTACATTAACAGCATTAACTATAAAGTATTTTGCAGAAAAAGATGAGGTAACTTTAGCATTAGATTTTGACCCTGATTCACATCTACATAAGCTTTTAGGTTTACCCATAAAGAAAACCGTTGGACAAGTAGTAGACCAGCTTCATAAAGAAAAAAAGGCTGAACTTGAGCCTAAAAAACCCATTGATGTTTCAGATCACGAGTATTTTTTATCCCTTATAGCTAAAGAAGTTTTTGTTGAGAGTAGCAAGTTTGATATCTTAACTTTAGGGAAACCATCAATAGACATAGATTGCTATTGTCCAGTATTTATCTGGGCGGAGTATGCTATCTCGCAAATTATGAAAAGCTATGGTATGCCCTACAAGCATATTATTGTTGATTGTGATCCTGGAACAGAAATATTTCCAAGAAAAATTCTTGACCATATCGCTCAACACCATAGAATAGACTATGTTTTGGTGGTTTTAGATGGTTCTAAGATGAGTTTTGATACAGCAAAAGACATTATTAAGGAGATTAAAGGAAGAAAGTTAAAAATTGGAAAAATTTTTGGTGTGTGTAACAGAGTTGACAATGAAAATCTTCAAAAGATGGTAGCTGAAATTGCTAAAAAAGATTATGGAATTGAAATTGTAGGATTTATACCATCAGATGTTGAAATTGCTAGGAGAGGAATAACAGGCCAAAGCATTATGAATCTACCTTTTGATTCTCCAGCATACAAGGCATTAAAGAATATTATGACAGTTTTACGTATCTAACAGGCTGTCGAAAAATTCTAGGGGCAGAAAGCCTCTAGCGACTTCCCCTTCATCCCGTTCGGGTTTACATTTGGTTGGGGGCTATCCAGCCTGCCTGA
>CAZMUQ010000031.1:0-12845 GCA_964569845.1 uncultured Candidatus Bathyarchaeia archaeon | reverse complement strand
GCAAAAAGCCCCTAAAATTTTCGACAGCCTGAATTAAGCTTAAGTAATATTTCTCTACAATTCCCATCCACTTCATTCAATAATAGGTATATTCAGCGTTTAAAGGAAAGATGTATTTGACGCCGGGGATGGGATTTGAACCCATGCGGGCCCCAAGGGCCCACGGGCTGTCTTCCCCTTTAGACTCAAGGCCCGCGCTTTAGTCCACTCAGCCACCCCGGCATTAGTAACTTTACAGAAGAAGTGGTTTGCTTTAATTATTCTTTAGAAAAAGGGTGTTAATATTTATTTTTGGTTAAAAAATTTAAAAATATTTTTTTTGCTTTATGTTTAATATTCGGGCATTCCGCCTGCTCCACTCGCTCCGCCTTTTTCCTTTTCAGGTTTTGTTCTTGCTGCTGCTATTACATCATCTATTCTAAGTATCATTGATGCAGCTTCAACAGCAGACTTTATTGCTTGCTCTTTAACTTTCATAGGCTCGATAACATTAAGCTTCATCATGTCTACAACTTTACCTTCAAAAACATTTACACCATACCATAATCCGTCAGCTTTTTCATGAGAAGCTCTAAGCTCAACAAGAATATCAACAGGGTCAAGCCCAGCGTTTTCAGCCAACGTTCTAGGTATAACTTCTAATGTATCAGCAAAAGCTTCTATTGCAAGTTGCTCTCTACCGCCAACCTTTCTAGCATATTCCCTAAGTCTTTTTGCAAGTTCAGCTTCAACAGCTCCTCCACCAGCAACAACCTTACTGTACTCATAAACATCTGAAACAACTGATAGTGAGTCGTGGATTGAGCGTTCAATCTCATCAACGTATCTTTCAAGCCCACCACGTATTAATATTGCAACAGACTTTGGATTTTTACATCCTTCAACAAAGACCATTTTGTCTTCTCCAATCTTTCTTTCTTCAACAAGTTCAGCTTCTCCAAGTTCAGCAGTTTTAAGGTCTTCAAGGTTTGTAACTATTCTTCCACCGGTAGCTCTTGCAAGCTTTTCCATATCAGACTTTTTAACTCTTCTAACGGCTAGTATTCCCGCCTTAGTTAGGAAATATTGGGCCATGTCATCTATCCCTTTTTGGCAGAATAAAACATTAGCACCAGCACTCTTAACCTTCTCAACCATCTCCCTAAGCATCCTAGTCTCCTCATCAAGAAAAGCCTTCATCTGAGCTGGATCTCTAATCCTTATTTCAGCGCTAATCTCAGTTTTTTCAACTTCTAGTGGTGCATCAACTAAGGCTATTTTAGCATTTCTTATAACTTTAGGCATTGCTGGATGAACAACCTCTTTATCAATGACTAAGCCATTGATAAGCTTTGTATCAGCTAAGCTTCCACCATGCTTCTTAATTATCTGAACTTGATCCACATCAGCAACCCATTTATCATCTCTTTTTTCAGCAATACTTCTGATAGCCTCAATAGCCATATCAATAATTAAATCTTTTGCAACGGTAGCAGATTTGCTACGTATAGCTGTTTCAGCAACCTTCCTAAGCATATCCCTATCATTAATATCTATGGGGATAGCCATTTTCTCAAGCTCTTCTAAACAGTAGTTTGCAGCTTTTCTAAATCCCCCAACAACAACAGTTGGATGAATATTTTGGTCTATAAGTTCTTCAGCTCTCTTTAAAAGTTCAGCAGCTAAAACAACAACTGTTGTTGTTCCATCACCAACAACCTGATCTTGGGTTTTAGCAGCTTCAACCATCATTTTAGCAGCTGGATGTTCAACATCAATCTCTTTTAGGATTGTTGCACCATCATTGGTTACAGTTATATCTCCTAAGCTGTCGACAAGCATTTTATCCATTCCACGTGGACCAAGAGTACTACGTAAAATTTCTCCAACAATTCTTGCAGCCATAATGTTATTTCTTAAGGCGTTACGTCCTCTAGTTCTACCTGTACCCTCTTTTAAAATTAAAACAGGGATTGTTTGGCTCATACCTTTTTACACCTCCAATTAATTAGGTAGAAAACTTTTATTTTTAATCAAACTCGGATGTTTTTTCCTCTTCTCCAGCTCCAGTTTTACTTGGTGGTGTTGTTTCTTTCATTCTTGCTGCTGCTATTACATCATCTATTCTAAGTATCATTGATGCAGCTTCAACAGCAGACTTTATTATCTGTTCCCTAACAAGTAGCGGCTCATAAATGTCAATCTTAGTCATATCCTTAACTTTACCTTCAAAAACATCTACTCCAGCCCATTTTTCGCCCTTTTCATGTTTGGATCTAAGTTCAACTTGGATATCTATTGTATCAAGCCCGGCATTCTCGGCTAATGTTAAGGGTATTGTTTCTAATGCTTCAGCAAATTCTAAAGCTGCAAGCTGCTCTCTACCTGAGAGTGATTGAGCCCAGCTTTTAAGTTGAAGAGCAAGCTCAGCTTCAAGTGCTCCTCCACCAGCGGTAATCTTAGGCTTATGGATAACATTCCTAATTACGCAAATAGCATCATGAAGGCTTCTTTCAGCTTCATCCACAACCCTATCATTACCGCCACGTACAAGTATAGTTAATGATCTTGGATTTTTACATCCTTCAACAAAGGTCCACTTATCTTCTCCAAGCTTTCTTTCTTCAACAAGTTCAGCATACCCAAGGTCGTCTGGAGTTAACATTTCAAGGTTTGTAATTATTCTTCCACCAGTAGCTTTAGCTAATTTTTCCATATCAGATTGTTTAACTCTTCTAACGGCTAGTATTCCCGCCTTAGCTAAAAAGTGCTGGGCCATGTCATCTATCCCTTTTTGGCAGAATAAAACATTAGCACCAGCACTCTTAACCTTCTCAACCATCTCCCTAAGCATCCTAGTCTCCTCATCAAGAAAAGCCTTCATCTGCTCCGGTGTTTCAATGTGTATTTTTGCATCGATCTCGGTTTTCTCGATTTCAAGTGGGCAATCAAGTAAGGCTATTTTAGCATTTCTTACAATCTTGGGCATTCCTGGATGAACAACTTCCTTATCTAAGGCTACTCCCCTAATAAGTTTTGTATCCGTTATTGATGCTCCAGCCTTCTTTTCAACTTTAATGTCATCTATCTCAACCTTATATTTTCCATTAACCTTCTGAACAACCTGCAAAACTGCATCAACAGCTAAGTCTGCAAGAAATTCCCTATTTTCTGATACAAGCTTACTTGCCATAGCTGTCATTGCAACCTTCTTAAGAATCTCCTTATCTGTTGGGTTAACCTCGATTGCAATGTTGTTTGCAATTTCTAAGGCTTTTTCAGCAGCCTTATTAAAACCATCAACTATAATTGTTGGATGAATATTTCTGCTAATGAGGTTTTCAGCTCTTTCAAGTAACGCTCCTGCAAGGATAACAACTGTTGTTGTCCCATCACCAACTTCATGGTCTGTAGCCTTCGCAACTTCAACCATCATTTTAGCAGCTGGATGCTGAATATCCATCTCTTTTAGGATTGTTGCACCATCATTAGTTATTGTTGCATCACCAAAACTTGAAATAAGCATTTTATCCATTCCACGTGGACCAAGACTAGTTCTAACCATCTCAGCTATAACCTTAGCAGCCATAATGTTGTTTCTTTGTGCTTCCCTTCCTTTAGTTTGTGTTGTTCCCTCTTTAAGAATAAGGATAGGTTGGCCTGACTCAGTTACTGCTGGTATAGCTTGAGCTGTTGTAGCCATATTTCATCAACCTCCTAAAAACTTTCCTAATTTAATCTTCCTAAAAATAAAACCTAAACCTTTACTAGCAACACCAACAGTTTAGGTTGATTCTGAAATCTTAAATAGTAAGGGTAAATTTAAGCTTTTCGAATAACGATTCTGTCTATTTGTGTGTTATAAATCGGGTGTTGCAATTTTTCTTTATCTAGTATTCTTGGTGGTTAGCTGAAAAACTTATACTATCTTAAAGATTTTAGACTTTAAGGAAAGACTTATTCTTAAGCAATATAAGATTAACTTTTGGTGTAATCTTGTCAACTAATAATAAATGGGCTTTATATAAACCCGAAGTTAGATACTTTTTCCAAGCAGCTTACTCTTACGATACTGCTGGAATTACAAGCCTTTTTCTTTGTCCAAGGATTTTTATGGGTTCTTTTGCCTTAAACTTTCTGATTACAATAACTTCAGCTATGTTTGAGAGAAAAAAAAGCTTTTATTGTTACAGATAAAACTATTAGACATCTTGCCTCCAAGGTTGAATCCATTTTAAAGCTTAACGGCTTCCAGGTTTATGTTTGGGATAAGGTTGAGCCTGAAGCTCCTCTTGAAAAAATTTTTGAATGCTCTAAGGAGATGCTAAATTTTCAGCCAGACCTCATAATTGCTGTTGGTGGTGGTTCCCATATTGATACTGCTAAAGCTTCATGGATACTCTACGAGAGACCTGAAATAAGCTTAAAAGATGTAAACCCGTTTATTCCACTTTTATTAAGAAGAAAAGCTTTACTTCTAGCTATTCCAACTACAAGCGGTACAGGTTCAGATTCAACAGTAGCAATTGTTGTTACCGATAACAGTTTTAAGCCTCCATTTAAAGCTGAAATTTTACATCCAGAAGTCATTCCAGATTTTTCTGTTTTAGATCCTGATATGGTTGTAGGTTTACCTAGAAATTTGACTATTGGTACAGCCCTAGATATTCTTGCTCATGCTTTTGATTCTTATACCTGCCCTATAACCTCAGAGTTTACTGAGGTTTTTGCGGTTAAGGCTATTAAACTTGTTTTTGAGTGGCTACCTAAAGTTTTGAGGCATCCTGATAATAGGGAGGCTAGATTTAAAGTTCACAAGGCTGCAACCTTAGCTGGAATTGCTTTTAGCAATGGAGGTGCAAGTTTAACTCATGCTTTAGGACATTCTCTTGGAAAAATTTTTAATATTCATCATGGCTTATCTGTTGGAGTATTTATCCCGTACATGGTAGGTTACTACTCTAAAACTACTGATAGATGCGTTGAGCTTGCAAAAGAACTTGGGATTAAAGCTTCAAGTGATGAAAATTTTTTAATTGAGCTTGAAAACCTTTTTTTAAATTTTTACAGGGAAATTAATGCTCCAGTAAAACTTTCAGACTTAAAAATTGATGAAAGGGAGTTTTTGAACAAACTTGAGATTTTATCAAGATATGCTTTGGAAGATGTTACAACCGTTTTTTCTCCAAGACCAATAAACATGGATGATGCTAAGAGGCTTTTCTTAGATGCCTATTATGGCAGGATAGTGAGGTGGTAAGATGGTTGTTGGAGGCTTCCATGGAAAAATTTTGCAAGTTAACTTATCAAGAAAAAACTTTTCTAAAGTTGAAATTAAGGATAGTGAGATTAGAAGTTTTATTGGTGGAACAGGGCTTGCAGCTTCAATACTTTACGATTATTTAACTTTAGACCTAAATCTGCTATCTCCTGAAGCTCCTCTACTTTTTCTAACAGGCCCATTTACAGGTACAATTGTTCCTCTCTCAAGTAGATATGCGTTAGCGGGAAAGTCCCCTTTAACAGGTTTATGGGGTGAATCAACTTCAGGAGGATATTTCCCCTTTTTCTTAAAGCAGACAGGTTATGATGGTATTTTAATTATTGGTTCATTAGAGAAGCCTGCTTATCTTTTAGTTGGAGAAGGTGGTGTTGAGTTTAGAGATGCATCTCATCTTTGGGGTTTTTCAACTTATGAAACTATGGATGCAATTAAAAGGGAAGTAGGTGGAAAAGTTTATGTTGCATGTATTGGTCCTGCTGGTGAGAATCTTGTAAAATATTCTTGCGTGTTAAATGATAATGGTAGAGCTGCTGGTAGATGTGGTTTTGGTGCTGTTATGGGTTTTAAGAAGCTTAAAGCTGTTGCTGTTTATGGTAGTAGAAAACCACCAATAGCTAAGATTGATGATTTGAAGGGGTATGTTGATTTAGCTTTAAATGAAATTAAGTTAAACCCATTTATTTACTTAATTAAAGAGTATAGTCCTGCAGGGTATGTTTCCGTTGGTTATGGTTTTGGGGATACTCCTGCCTACTATTTTAGTTCAACAATCTTTCCTATGATTAAAGTTTCTGGTAGAACTTTAAAGCTAAACTATTATGTTAAGGATGAACCATGTGCAGGCTGTCCTATAGGTTGCGGTAAAAAGATTCTGTATGGCAAGAATGGTATAGAATATGTTGATACTGTAGGATATGAAGCATTAATTTCTCTTGGACCTCTTTGCGGAATTTTCAGTTTAGATGACATTATTAAAATTCATCATCTATGCAATGTTTACGGGCTTGATATAATATCAACTGGTGTTGTTTTAGCATTTTCAATCTACCTTTATAAGGAAGGTTTTCTGGCAAATAAAGAATTTAATGGCGGGATTGATTATGGTGATTCTAGTAAGATCATAAGTTTGATTGAAAAAATTGCTAAAAGGGTTAGTATAGGCGATCTTTTAGCTGAAGGTGTTAAAAATATCGGTTTAAGACTTGGCATAAGCCAAGATGAGTTATGTCATGTTAAGGGACTTGAGATTCCAATGCATGAGCCTAGAGCTTTCTCAATGCAAGCTTTATCTTACGTTACTGGGAGCAGGGGTGGATGCCATTTAAGACCAGATTACTACCTTATTGATGTTACTACAACAAGTCTACCAGAATTGGAGATATTCCCATCGGAAAGATTTGATGAGTCTGAAGGGAAAATTAGGATGATGGTTAAGTTTCAAAATGTTAGGGAAGTTTTTGACTCATTAATTTTATGTAAATTTTCACCACTTTCCTTAACAACAATTACAAGCCTTTATAATGCTGTTACAGGTTTTCAGTTGACTCCTTTAGAATTAAACATAGCTGGCGAAAGAATATACAATCTTAAGAGATGCATAAACATTAAGCTTGGAATGAAAAGGGAAGATGAAAAGCTGCCAAGCCGCCTAACTAAACCACTTAAGGATGGTGCAACTTTAGGGTACTCTCCAAACATTGATGATATGCTTAAAAAATATTACAAAATTAGAGATTTAGATTGGAGTACAGGTAAGCCATTAAAAAATAAGCTTTTAAGCCTAGGTTTAGAAAAACAGGCCAAAGAACTTTGGGAATAAAATTGTTGTCTAGAGTAAAATTTCAATTAAAAATTCTAAGGCACTCCCTTTTCTACCTCTCTTAAGTTCTTTAATGATTTTATCCACTTTAATACTTTCATACTTACCTTTTTCTACAGCTAAGCATCTAATAACTCTTGATAGATATACTTCTGCACCTTTTTTTCCAAGAAGTTTCTCTAGGGATCTATAAAAAAGGTTTAGGTTTTTAAGGAAAACTTCAAAAACATTTTTCTTAAGCATATGTTTAAGGTGGAAAACTAGTACATCAAAAAATTCTTCACTAATAATCTTGGCACTAACATCTCTAAAGATGTTTTCAATTCTTTTGGAAGATAAGGGTAATTCTATTTGCTATGGCTGGCTTATTCTCCAAGTTTAAAATGTATATCAATTATGTGCAACTTACTTTTCTTCCGTTAAAAACAGATTACTAGTTCAAATTTTTACTTTTTTACTTTCCTTTCCTCTACCATGTTCCTAAGTTTTTTACTTTTATCAATCTCTCGTACTTATACCTAAGATTTTTCTTAAAATAATTCTTATGGAAGGTCAGTTCAAGTATTATCCATGCAAAATTAGTTTTTGGAGTAGCTTTAGCAAGCTTAAAGGTAGAAAGCGGAAAAGGTATCCAAAGATTGTTATAAACCTTTCAGCTAAGATGAAAAGTGAAGTTGAAGAATTTATAGGTAAAGTTGCTAGAGCCTACAGAGTAGAAAACAAGCTCATAATTGAGGTTGACTTAGACTAACCCTTAAGGAAAATTATGTTAGCTAGCTAAAATCCTGCCAAGTGAACCCTAAAACTTTGCTGTAAACTTTTACAAGAAAATGTATAACACAAAAATATAGCAAGGTTTTTCCCATTTCCCCCTTAACCTCTCTAGCTAGCTAAGATAAAATGGGGTAGAACATGCTTTTAAAAAATTAAAGCAAAAATTTTCAAGGGTATCCTAAAGCAAGTGAATTTTTGAGGATTTACAGCCCCTCATAACCAAATTAAAGCTTCTACAAAAACTTAACCAAATAGATGGAGGGTTAAGTTATGGTCAGACCTATAAGTATGCCTGATAAACCTGAAGACCTAGTTTTACAAAAAACTGTTAGTTTACCTAGAAGCTTATGGGTTATCCTAGAAAAGCTTAAAAAGGTTTTTCATGAACCTAACAGGTCAGCAATATTAAGGCGAATAATAGTTGAATGGTTAAAAGATAAAGGATTAATGAATAGTTTAGGTTAAAAAAGCAAATTTCAGCTGTCAAATTGGAAATCTGGATTTTTGACAAATTTCCCTTTTTTTAAGCTTAACTTGGTGTAGAGAAGGGTAGGAAGGAAAATGCACATATTTATCTAGCTATTACTACCTTTTTTGAAGATACTATGAATATCCTTGTTACTGGAAGTGCAGGTTTTATTGGTAGGAAGATAGTAGAAAGGTTAAAGGAAAAACCTGAGGTTAATGAAGTTTTAGGTGTTGATATAATTAAGGATGAAAATACTCTTGTATGCGATATAAGAGATTATGATAATCTTAAAAAAATTGTGGACCATTTAAAACCATCAATAATTATTCATGTTGCAGCTCAAGCATACGTTCCAAGAAGTTTTAGTGATCCTGTTGAAGATGCAACAAAAAACATTATTGGAACATTAAACATTTTAAGGTTAACTTTAAAGTATGGTTCAGACCTAATTTTTTCATCTTCAGCTGCGGTTTATGGTAAACCTTCAATAATCCCTATACCTGAAACTCATCCAACAAATCCCATAAGCCCCTATGGTTTATCTAAGCTTACATGCGAAAAGTATATTCAAATGCTTTATCCTCAAAAATCAACAATTATACGTTTATCCTCTGTTTACGGTCCCCAGGTAGGTAAACGCCATGGACCTGTTAACAAAATAATTTATGATGTATTAAGGAATGGTGTTTGTTACATTACTGGGGATGGAAACCAAACAAGAGATTTTACTCATGTTTTGGATGTTGTTTCAGCTGTTGAGCTTATTATTGATAAAGGTTTAACTGGGGTATATAATATTGGAACTGGTGTAGAGCATAGTATAAATGATGTTGTAAAAATTGTGGAAGAGGAACTTAAAAAAAGCTTTAAAATTGAGTATCTCCCAAAAGAGGAAGGTGAGATTGAGAGAGGAGTATTAAATATAGAAAAGATTAAACTTGAAGGTTACAAGCCAAAAATTAGCCTTAAAGAAGGAATAAAAGATGTTTTAAACTTTGAACTTAATCTTCTTAAAAGCTAGGAAATTGATTAGCTTTCACTTTCTTCCTTAGCTTTCTCTTCAACTTTAGCTTCTAGTGGATAAACTACATAAACTCCATCTTCTTCAACAACTTTTACTCTCACTTTTCTTGGAGGTTTTTCTATACCTCTTTTCCAAATAAGTCTATTCAAGCTTTCATCAATCTTAAAATCATCAGTTTTTAAATGTCTTCTCAGGAAGCTTTTTAAAATCCTTATTGCTTTAGGCGTTCTTTCAGGAAATGGTGCAACCCATGCTCTTCTAAGAGGGATAGTGTAAAATCTTTCCTCACTACTGTTTTTTCCTTTAGACACTTATTAGGCCCCCTAAACCTTCTTTAAATTTTAATCTTAGTTCTACGCCAATGTCTTTGAGTTGGTGTTCTTCTAACTTTCCCCATGGTTTTAGCTACAACCCATGCTGGAACAGGTTTAGCTTGCTTGTAAGCTTTTGCAAGTTTAAGCTTTTTAGGTAAGATTTTAACTCTAGCCAAAATTTACACCTTCTAAATCCTTCTAATTGTAAAATCTCTTTTTCTCTGAGATATTCTTCTTAAAATTTCTTTTAATTGTTCATCCGTTATAGGTAGATTTATTCTTCCTGTTTGAGCAAGCTGAATAAGTTGTAGCTCAAGTTTTTCAGCAAATTCTGGTCTAACCATTTTTATATTTGCAAGTCTTTGTCTTGCTTCAGGTGTAAGTATTATTCTTAAAGCTGCCTGCTTCTCCATTTCAATTCTAGCTTTAGCCTCTTCTTCTGCAGCTCTTCTTTGGAGCTCCATTAATCTTTGCTGCTTTAATTTTTGAAGCTCAACATCTTCCTCAGCCAAATTTTCACCCTACTTCTTTTTTACCTCAAATGCAAGTCTATCAAGAAGACTTCTTCCTTCATCTGTTAATACTCTACCCCTTCTTGATATAGTTTTAACTAATCCAGCTTTTTCAAGTTGCTGGAGAGCCTTCCTAATTATAGCCCCCCCAGCTCTTCTAGAATGTTCAGGCCTCATTTTACCTGTTTTTCTGCCACCATACTCTTTTCTAAGCCTTGAAAGACCAATAGGGCCTTTAACATATAGTTTTCTTAGGAGTGATGCACACCTAATATACCACCAATCATCTCTGTCAGGTGGACGCTGTTTATGGGAGCCTGTTTTAACAAATTTAGCCCAATTTGGAGGTTTAACTTCTTCAACATTTTCCAGCAAATACTCTGCAATCTTTTCTATTAGACGGTTTGCAGGTACGTCATAAACTGTAGCCAATTCTCCCCCCACATGTTAACTTTAAAAATGGTGTTTCTCCTAAAATGGTTTATCCTTTTTTAATGTTTTTCCTTCCCATAACATTTTCCACAAAGCCTTAAAACTTCAACATAGTTATCAAGATATAAACCCTTCTTATACACTCCTAAATATTTACTGCATCCAAAACATACAGGCTTTCCACAATACATGCATCTTCCCCAAAGTTTCCCTTCATCTTTAGCTTCTAGTGGGGTTCCACAATCAACACAGGTAATTTTTTCCTCTTTCTTTTTACTCAACTAAACCACATCCTAAAATTCTAAACCATATTTTGCTATAGCTGAAACAATATCTGATGATGTTATGATACCTAGAAGTCTTCCTTCATCATCAACAACTGGAAGTCTACGTATATGTAGCTCGCTCATCATTCTAGCAGCCTCTCTTAAACCTACATCAGGCTTAATCGTAACTAAAGGTTTTGACATATAATCCTTAACCTTAACCTTCTCAATATCAAGTTTGCTAAGAAAAATTTTTGAAAGCAAATCTCTCTCAGTAAAAATTCCTGTAGGTTTTCTTTCAATTTCAACTATGACACTACCAATATGCTTTTCACCCATAATTTTACAAACTTCAATGATAGAATTTTCACCATCAACTTTAACAACATTCCTTTGCATTATATCTTTAACCTTAGGATAACTCAATAGTTTCACCATAAAAACTTATAATTTTTCACCTAATACTTGAAAGAGTAACGTTAGTATTTAATAGTTAAATCTTAACTTTAAATTTATCTTATGCTAAAAATTCTTAAACTTGTAGGGTTGATGTGATGATGGTTGAGGATAAAGAGCTTGAGGAAATTAAGAAAAGAAAGCTTATAGAGATGATGCAGAAACTTGAAAAATCCAGGCAATTAAGCCAGAGGGTTGAAACTTTAAGTAAGCCTGTTGATGTTGGTGATGAGGATTTTGGGGATTTTGTTGGTAGGTTTAGGTTTGTTGTTGTGGATTTTTGGGCTTCTTGGTGTCCTCCATGTATGGTTATTGCTCCAATTATAGAGAAGTTGGCTAAACAGTATGCAGGAAAAATTGTGTTTGCAAAAGTAAACGTAGACCAAAACCCAAAAACAGCTTTAGCTTACAGGGTTACATCAATTCCAACGCTTATAGTCATCAAGAATGGTGTTGAGGTTGATAGGATAATTGGTGCAGTTCCAGAGGAGGTAATAAAAAGCATAATAAACAAGCATTTAACCTAAAAACTTTCTCTAAAAATATTTGGTATTTCAAGATTAAGGGTTTAGGTAGGATATATAAATCGTTCTGGAATCTTAAGAAGCTGGGAAAGGTCTGTTCTCCCTAAAAATTTAAATCTACATTAAAAACGTAAAGGGACAAGAAACTAAATTTTAAAGCACAAATTGATAGCAATCCTTATATAGCCTCCCTTCCTCAAACTATATTGCCAGCAAAAGTTATTCAACCCGCAACCATCCGGCGGCGGCGTCGATTAGACAATGAAGATGTTCCATCTGAGGATGAAAACCACGACCTCCGGTTGCGGGTACAATATGAAGACCTAAGTATAAAAATAATGCTTAGGTCTGATGTAGGGTTGCAGTAAACCCCCGCCCAAACCCAGCCGAAAAACTTTTTAAACCTAGACGGTCGTATTCCCCGCCCAAACTCCGGTTGATCCTGCCGGACCCCACTGCTATCGGGGTGAGACTAAGCCATGCGAGTCGAACGCCCCAAGCTATGGTGGGGCGTGGCGTACGGCTCAGTAAAACATGGTCAACCTACCTTCAGGACGGGGATAACCTCGGGAAACTGAGGCTAATCCCCGATAGGTGAGAGAACCTGGAATTGGTCTCTCACCGAAAGGGTGTTGGAGCCATGCTCTCCAACACCGCCTGAAGATGGGACCATGCCCGATCAGGTTGTTGGCGGGGTAACGGCCCGCCAAGCCTATAACCGGTACGGGCCGTGAGAGCGGGAGCCCGGAGATGGACCCTGAGACAAGGGTCCAGGCCCTACGGGGCGCAGCAGGCGCGAAACCTCCGCAATGCGGGAAACCGCGACGGGGTCACCCCGAGTGCCACCCGCTGAGGGTGGCTTTTACCCGGTCTAACCAGCCGGGTGAATAAGGGGAGGGCAAGCCTGGTGTCAGCCGCCGCGGTAATACCAGCTCCCCGAGTGGTGGGGACGATTATTGGGCCTAAAGCGTCCGTAGCCGGCCTGGTAAGTC
>CAZMUQ010000030.1:1225-13310 GCA_964569845.1 uncultured Candidatus Bathyarchaeia archaeon | reverse complement strand
CAGCCTGTTAAGGATTTAACCCTAAAAATTCAAGAATCTTGTTAAATTCTTCATCCGTAGGATTTTTCTTGTA
Source organism: uncultured Candidatus Bathyarchaeia archaeon (assembly GCA_964569845.1). Taxonomy (GTDB): domain Archaea; phylum Thermoproteota; class Bathyarchaeia; order Hecatellales; family Hecatellaceae; genus CAZMUQ01. The sequence goes on along the minus strand of CAZMUQ010000030.1, from coordinate 13,237 downwards.
CTCTCTTAGAAGCTTAATAAACCTATCCTTATCCACTTCCCTAATAAGTCTGAAAAAGATCTCTCCAATTTTTCCTTTAATAAAAAGATATTGACACAAAGATGTAACATTTGAAGTTTTTCTGTTAACACTAGCTTTACCAAAATCTATGATGTAAGGCTTATCAAACCTATCAACTAAGATATGCTTAAAAGCTCTACTAAGCTCACCATGGTCAACTCCAATTTTATCTAAAACTCTGCACTGGAGAAGAACCTCCTTCACAACTTTTATAAGCTTAAACTTATCCTTAAAACTTAAATTTTCAATCCAATCCTTAAGATAAACACCATCTACAAGCTCCAAGAGAAGAAAATTACTGGTTGAACCATAAATTCTTGCTCCAATACCAAACTTATTAACAATTTTTGTTAATTCAGCCTCATGACTTAAACTTGGCTTACTAGCATCAGTTCTACGTATTTTAAGTGCGTAAGGTTTTTGGGCAACAAAAACTTTAACAACAAGACTTTCACAACCCTTACCTAAAACTTTAAATTTACCAACATATTTTTCACCACAAGATTCTATAAAATCTACATTAAGCTTCTCAAGTTCCATTAAACGTAACTTAAATTCCTCAACTTTAAAGTGAGGATAACATAGTATTTCTCCAAGTTCAGAGGGTTTAAACTTTAAACTATTCAAGCCAGAAAGGTCTCCCACTAATAAATTTTGTTAAAAATGAGGCAAAATCCCTGTTTTCCCTGTAAATTTTTAAAACTTCACCATCCAGATATATTTTAAAGCTACTTTTAAAAGCTTTAGCAACTTTATCAGCAACACCGAAACTTCTACCACCATCAATTTTTAACCTATCCTCAAGTAGAGAACGTGCATCTGTATATCTTCTTTTAACATGTACAATCCAACGTTCACCTTCAATATACGGCCCGGCAACAGCCACCTCAGAATTAACATATTTATCTAAAAATTTTTCTTCTTCCTTTGAACCTACAGGAGGACCATAATGTTTCTTAACATTCTCAAGAAAAACTTTTTCAAGTTCAAAAATAAGTATACTAAGATTCTTTTCATTACTCCAACAACTAGACCTTAAAACTTTAAAGTCAAATTGTTTAAGAAGATTTTCCACAGCCCTCTTAGACTTGTAAAGCTGCCCCCATAAAACATCTGGAACAGCATTAACCTTACCAGCTACAAGAAAAAGTAGGTTTCCACCTCTACTAGAAAAGTTTTTAACCAATTTTTTAGGGGGAGGAGGCTGTATAAGGGGAGGATAAAAGAAATTTAAACTTGGCTTTTTTAAGAAAAATTTTGCAGCTGATCTAAAAATGTTAAAAGCCTCAAGCCTAACAGCTGCAGCTACATTTCTAAACTTATCAACAGGGTCAACAACTATGAAAAAGCTTTCAAAAAACTTTTTAGCATCCTCAATTTTACCAGTATAGTAACCTTCAACATCTATGAATTCCCCAATCTTCCAGCCTGCAACTTTTTTAATGGTTTCAGGGAAACCTCCATAATTTAAGATTAAAAGTTCAGCTAAATATCCGCTAAAACCTCCAGTTTTAATATCAGCACCATAAACTTCAATTCCTTTCATAAACCTTTTTAAAACTCTAACCTCATCCTTTAACTCATCTTTAAGCTTATTTTTAACATATTCAGTATGGTAAGGAGTTCTATCTGCAGCTGTTTTCCAGTTTAAAGGTTTAACCTTAAAGCATGGAACAATGTTAACTTTAATGTTTCCATTAATTATAGCCTCAATATATGGATGTTCAGCATACCTTTCAATCCATTTAAAACCTTTAACGCTTTCTTTAGCAGTTTCAAGGTAAACTGTTCTAAGCTTATTTTCCTCCACCCATTCAGGTATAAGTATAAAGATATCTATATCAACCTCATCTTTTAACCACGTATCCTTAGCAACAGAACCCTCAACTTCAACTTCACCCTCCAACCCAAACTTTTTAAGCTTATTCTTAACTTTTTTAACCATTCTCTCAGCTAGGCTTAGAACCTCCTTATACCTTTTCTTTGAAGGTTTCTCTCTTACCAGAGCCTCCTGAAAAACCTTAAGAACATCAGCATTTTCAACCAAGCTTTAAACCTCCACCCACCTTGAAAATATTACTAGAAGCTTGTTAAGTTGAAGCTGAAATCTCCATTATAGTTGAGTATTGGGGGCCTTTTGGCATTAGAATACTTTTCTTAACTCTTATAGAGGTGACGGTGAATAAACCAACCTCATAATCATTAAACCTTCTAACAAATTCAGCAATCTTATCCTTGCCTCTACTTGATTTAACTCTTGCAATTGTTAAGTGGGGACTAAACCCTTTTTTATCTGGTGGAAAACCAAGTCTTCTTAATGCAGCATTAACTTTTTCAGCAACCTCTTTAACCTCTTTTTCCCCTTCAGAAACCCCTACCCAAACAACATTTATCCTGCTTAGGCTTGGAAAAACACCTAAGCCCTTAAACTTTAATTTAAAAGGTTTAAACTTTATATTGGAAATTTCCTTACAAACTTCTTCAAGCAGACTTCTTGGAATTTCCCCTAAAAACCTTAAAGTTAGATGAAGATTTTCAGGTTCAACAAGCTTTAAATCTCCACCAGTTTCTTTTAGGGTACTTTGAATGCTGGTAATTTTCCCTAAAAGGTTTTCATCTGTAATATCTATCGATATAAAGCTTCTAATAAGCTCAGCCAATTAAGTTTCCCCTTTTTCCCAGCTAAACACTTATAGATGCTTAAAGATAAATAAGCTTGACTAAAAACTTAAACAATTACAGCAGTCTTAATGAGGGGCAGTAAGCTGAAAAATGATAAGATTGTTATTGGGGTTGTAGGTTTACCTGGAGCAGGAAAAACCACATTTGCAAGAATTGCAAAAGAAAAAAATTTTTCACCGGTTGTTATGGGTGATTTTGTTAGGGAGGAGGCAAAAAAAAGAGGTTTACCTTTAAATAGTGAAAGTTTAGGATGGCTTATGTTTAAACTTAGGGAAGAAATGGGTGACGACTTTTTAGCAAAACTTACCGTTAAAGCTATAGAAGAAGCTAATAACCCTCTTATAGTTGTTGATGGTATTAGAACTCCAAGTGAGGTTAACTTTTTTAGGAAGAAACTTAAAAATTTTAAGCTTATTGCTATTCACGCATCAAGAGAAAATAGGTTTAAAAGAATTGCTAAAAGAGGGAGAAGTGATGACCCAAAATTATGGGAAAAATTTATGGAAAGAGAAAAACGTGAAATTATGGTTGGTTTAGAGGATGCTATGGCACTTGCAGATTTAAATATTCAAAATAATGGTTCACTAGATAAATTTAAGCAAAAAGTTGAAGATATTTTAAGGAGGATTACTTCAAATGTTTAATCTTAAAGGTGAAGTGGAAGTTTATCCAACCGAGGATCTGGAAAAAGTTAAATCCGCAGTAGAAAAGATCTTCTCCTATATAAGCTTCCAAATCAAGGATAGTTATAAGAGTAGTGATGTAAAAATTTTAATTTTTGAATCTAAAGATAAGAATTCGCTTCTAAAGATTAAGGAAATTCTTAAGCAAGAACAGATTAGAGATGCTGCTAAAAGATACTTACTTGAAAATGTTAAAGAAAATAAGGTAGTTTTTTACCTTAATAAACAGGTTGCTTATGTTGGTCGAATATCTTTTTGTGAACCATACGGGGAATCTCCGCTTGGACCTATAAAAGTTGAAATTGAGTGTGAAGACCCTAAAGAGCTTATTAACTGGATAACTTTAAAGTAGGAAAAAGAAAAAGTTGGCTTATGCCATTATGTAACGGATAACAAGCATAGCTAAACTAAAGTATATAAGTAAACCTACAACATCAGTCATTGTCGCAATAAATGGAGATGAGATTGTTGCAGGGTCAACCTTTATTTTTGCTGCTATAATTGGAAGCATCCCTCCCATCATACATGCAAGAAAAACTATGATTAGTAGGGCTGACGATAAAAGTATGGAGATAGCTATTTTCCCCGTTAATAAAAATCCAAGCAGAAAAACAGCAGGTGAAAGGATTAAACCTAATATTAGGGATGTTGTAGCCTCCTTAAGTAGAACCTTTAAAGCATCATAAATTGTAACATCACCAGTAGCTAAAGCTCTAACAACAAAAGCTGAAGATTGGGAGCCGGAATTGCCACCTATACTTATAAGAAGTGGGATAAAGAAGGTTAAAGCAACAACTGATGAAATAACCTTTTCAAATGAGGCTAAAACTGTTGCTGTTAAGGATTCAAGAAGACATAGAAGTATAAGCCAAACAATTCTTTTCTTAACAAGCTCAGATATTCTTGCTGTAAGGTAGGGTGCTGTAACCTTTTTAACTAAACCTCCAAACTTTTCAATATCTTCACTACTCTCCCTTATAATAACATCAACAACATCATCAACAGTTACAACCCCTAAAAGCTTCCTATTCTTATCAACAACAGGAAGTTCTAAAAGATCATATCTAGCTATTATTTTTGCAACATCCTCTTGGTCTGTATAAGGATCTACTGTTATTATCGGTTCAGACATAACTTCTTTAAGTTTTCTACTTCTTGGAGTTATTAGAAGGTCTTTAACACTAATAACTCCTAAAAGCTTCCCCTCATTATCAACAACATAAATATTGTGGTTTGTATCATAACCCTCAAACTTTGTTTGAATATTATATTCCTCAATAGCTTTACCAACCTCAACATCCATGAAAAAAACTGGTATCCTATTAGTCATCAATCCACCAGCACTATTTGGAGGGTAAGCTAGAAGAGGTTTAATTTCCTCAAGCTTCCATACTGGAAGCTCATCTAGCAAGCTTTTTCTTTGAATGTGGGGGAGCTTATTTATTAGGTCTGAAAGTTCATCTGCAGGGAGTTCTGTAAGCATTCTTATAAGCCTGTTTCTATCCATACTGATTACAATATCCCTCAATATTTCAGCTGGAAGACGTGTTATAAACTCCTTTATTACATCATCAGGTAGAAGAAAAATAAGCTGTAAACTTTCATCTTTAGGTAATCTTTCAATTATTAGCGGGAGGTCTTGAGGCTTAATTTTCTTAAGTAAAGTTTTAACAGCTTTTCTTTCCCTTCTTACAAATTTTACAGCTTCGCTAATAGTTTTAGCCTCATCCTCTCTAAGCAAATTTTCATCTCCAATTTAAGCCTCCACAGGCAGCTAACACTTTCCATGTTAGGATTTAGAGTATAAAAAGTTTTTAGCTGAAGTTATACTTCAATCTTCATAAAATCTTCAGCAACCTTTACATTTGAGAAAATTTTCTTAGCCTGCTCCTCAAGAATGGAGGCATCTCTGTATCTTGCGGAAATATGAGTTAAATATAGGTTTTTAACTGAAGCTTTTTTAGCTAAATCAGCAACCATGCTTGGAACACTATGCCATTCAACTTCAGCTTTCTCAGCTAAGTTATCATCAAAAGTACATTCATGAATTAGGATATCAGCATTTTTTGCGAGCTTTAAAACATTTTTGCATGGTTTAGTATCCCCCGAATAAACAATCTTTAAACCTGGTCTAGGTTCATCAGTAACTTGCCTAGGCTCAATAATTCTACCATCTGAAAGTTTAACCTTTCTACCATGCTGAAGTTTATGCCATAAAGGACCTTTAGGTACACCAAGTTCTAAAGCTTTTTCAGGATGAAATTTTCCAGGCTTCTTACTCTCTATAAATGCGTAGGCTAAATTTAAAATTGAGTGTTCAGCTTTTTTTGCCACAATTTTAAATCGCTTATCTCTACAAACAACACCCTCAGAAACCTCTTTAACCTCAACTGGAAAGCCTAGGTCAAATTTTACATTCTCTATAAAGCATTTAAAAAATTCCTTAATACCTTTTGGACCATAAATTTCAAGCTTCTTTTCCCTACCAAGTAGGGACATTGTTTGAATTAATCCTGGAAGCCCAAATATGTGGTCGCCATGTAAATGGCTTATAAATATTTTCATATCCCTTGATAAGCCAACTTTCATTTTAAACATTTGAAGCTGGGTACCTTCTCCACAATCAAACATTAAAATTTTACCTTCAAAATTTAAAACAATACTTGGTAAACTTCTTGTAGGTGAAGGAACACCTCCACCAGTTCCAAGGAAGATTATCTGCAAAATTTCATCCTCTACAAGGGCTTTAAAACATTAATCTCTCTTGTTAAAGACTTATGAACATAGATAAAATGTTTCTCTAAAACTTTAAATCCTAACTTTTCAGCAATACTTGAAGAACCAATTTTACTTGAAGAAATTAAGCATAATACCCCATCTTTTTTAAGAAAGTTTAAAGCCTTAAGAAGAAAATTTTCAATTAAAAAGCTGCTAGGTTTACCAAAAGTTTTTGAAGCTCTTCCATAAGGTGGGTTTGTAGCAACATGTTTAACACCTAAAACCGGAGGATTTAAAGCATCAGCAATAAAAATATCTCCATCAACCCCATAATGTTTAAGGTTTAATCTTGCACCCTTAACCATTCTAATATCAATATCACTACCAAAAATTTTTTTAACACCTATCAATCCAGCTTCAATAAGAATTGTCCCGGTTCCACAGAAAGGATCATAGATATGCCCGTTTATATTATCCACCTTAACCCTTGAAAGGTTAACCATACATCTTGCAATTTTAGGTTGAAGAGCTGATGGATGGAAAAAAGGTTTTCTTCTTGGGGATCGTGAACCAAAACCTTTAGCAGGGGAGGATAAAACTAAGCCAAAAAGAAGGTTTCCACCTGAAAAAATACCTAAAAAAGTTTTATCTGGTTTTTCAAGGTTAACTTTAACACCTGGAACTCTTTTTAAGATTATATCTCCAATCCTGCTTTCAACCATTTTAAAGCTAGATTTTAAATCTTTATCAATACACCTAAAACGCACAGCAAAACTTTCTCCACTGGATAAGTAATCTTCAAAATTGATATCTTTAATATTTTTTAAAACATCTTCAACAGAAGAAATTTTAGTATAAGCAAGTTCTAAACATGCTAACTGCGTGTAAGCTGCTCTTTCACCAATTATTTTTCCAGCCTCAATTGAAACATCAACCCTTAAGATACGTGGAGGGGAATCAGAAAATTTAAAGTAAAAATTTTCAGCTTCAAGAATAGCTTTAACTTCAGCTTTTGGTAGAGTTGGATGTTCACCTGAAATTAAGGTAAAAATCATTTTAAAATTTTAATGTTTTTAAGGCTTCAACAATTATTGGTGTAACAGATACAAGGCTAACATTTTTTGGTATAGTGTCTGTTGCAACAATTTTTTCTACACCACTTCTAATAATTTTCTCATAAGCATCACCAACAAGCAAAGGATGAACACATGCAGAGTAAACTCTTTTAGCACCCATATCTTTTAACATTTTTGCTGCTGTTGCTGTTGTGCCTCCAGTACTTATAATGTCATCAAAGATTATAGTATCTTTACCTTCAACATTAAACACACCCTCACATCTCATAGAAATTTCACCTGTAACCTTATCTCTCTCCTTTTTAAACCAACCATAATCCCAACCATACATATCAGCAACATCCTTAACCATTCTAATAGCTTTTTCATCAGGAGCGAAAGCAATAGGTTTTTTAAGGTTAAGATTTTGGAAATATTCTGCTAAAAGTTTAACTGCTGAAAGATTTAGACATCTAAAGTTTACATCTTCAAAAACCTTTGGTTCATGGATGTTTACAGTAATAAGGAAGTTTAAATCTAAGCTCTCAAAAATCTTTAAGATTGTTTTTATACTTACAGCTTCATAAGACCTAAAAACTTTATCTTGTCTAGCATATGCAAGATAGGGTGAAACAACAACAATATTTTTTGCTTTAAGTTTTTTAGCATTATCAATCATAAGAAAAAGCTGAATTAGATGGGTATCCTGCGGAGGATACGTAGATTGAACTATTACAACATCCTTACCCTCAACATTCCCAGTAAATCTTACATAAGATTCACCATCAGGAAAAATCTTAGATTCAACTTTAATCATACTAACTCCAAGTTTTTTAGCAACATTTTCACCAAGAATTGTTGAAGCAGGTCCAGGAATAATAATCATCCTTACTCTCCATAGTAGAGGTTTATTAAGGGTTTCTTATATTTACTACTGGTGAAAAGTTTTAACGTTAAAATTTATCCTTAAATAGGGGAAGTAGGTAATGTGGAAAATTATCCGTCCTGATGCTGTAAAAATTTTGGATGATGATTTATGCTTATCAAGTCTTAAAAGGTATTTTGATGTTGCTTTAAACAAGAAAAATGCTAAATTTCTATTGGCAAGAAGAATTAAAGCTGATTTTAACTCTGAAGATTCAACAGAAAAACTTTGGCTTCTTCACGAAAAATTAACAGAGGAATTTTATAAACTTGAGGCTAAAATTGACCTTAAAGAGCTAAATTTTAAAGATTTACCTGAACAGGAAAAGTCATATCTCGACCTTAAAATTGAGATTGCAAGAAGAATTCTTAGAGAATGCCATTTTTGTGTTAGAAGGTGTGGTGTTAATAGGCTTGAAGGCAAAACTGGGTTTTGTGGTTGTGGAAGTAAAATTGCTGTTTCAACTTATTTTGAACATTTAGGTGAAGAGCCTGAGCTTGTACCTTCAGGAACAATTTTTACCTGTGGTTGTAGTATGCGTTGTCTTCACTGTCAAAACTGGACAATTTCACAATGGTTTGAGGAGGGTGAAAAATTTGAAGTTGAGGAGTTAGCAAAAATTGTTGAAAAGCTTAGAAAAAATGGTTGTCGTAATGCTAATCTTGTTGGAGGAGACCCTACACCCTGGCTTAAAAATTGGCTTGAAGTTTTTAAGCATGTTAATGTTAACATTCCTGTAGTTTGGAATAGTAATGCTTATTATAGTGAGGAAACAGCTAAACTTCTTGCAGGATTTGTTGATGTATACCTTCTGGATTTTAAATATGGCAAAAACGAGTGTGCAAGCAAAATTTCAAACTCACCTGGATATGTTGAGGTTGCCCAAAAAAATCATTTATATGCCTCAAGATATGGAGAACTCATAATTAGAATTCTACTTTTACCTCAGCATATTGAGTGTTGTGCAAAACCTATAATTAAGTGGATTAGGGAAAATCTTGGTTCAGAAGTTAGAGTAAATATTATGGACCAATATAGACCTGAATGGAAAGCATATGAAATTCCTGAACTTAGAAGACGTTTAACTCAAAGTGAATATATGGAGGTGTTAAGGTTTGCAAGAAATATTGGATTAAGAAACTTAGCTTAACCTTCACCTTTAAATCTTATTCTTCCCCTACCTACTAGAAGCTTAAATTCTTCAAAAGATAGTTTTTCACCTTTTTTAAGCTTTTTTTCAGCATTTTCAGTAATCTTATCCATATTACTTACAGCTTCTTCAAGCTTTTTAAATAGGAGTTCTTCTTGAAGCTTTTTAAGCCTGACTTTAAGTTTACCAATTTCATTGTAAACATCTCCCAGCTTAACCTTAACTTCCCCGATTTCTTTAACAAGCTTTTCTTTTTCCACCCTTAACTTTAAAATTTCATCATAAAGCATGTTTAACTCTTCAATTTTTCTTCTTCTTAAATCCTTTAGTTTTGAAATTTCATCTCTTAAACATGTAAGCTTCTGCTTCAACATGTTAATTTCATTTTTATCATTAGAAATCTTATGCCTTAATTCATCTATTTTTTCATGAATTTTTGCTTCTCCTTCTAAGTTCTTAATTATGCTTATAAGATTTTTTTCTTCAATAGGATTATACCTTTCAGTTTGAAGCCTCCACTCTAAACTTTCAATTTTCTTTTTTACATCTTCAGCAGGTTTAGATGTAAACTTTTTAAGGCTAAAAATCTGCCCTTTAAACACCTTAATTTCTTCAATTTTAGAAGAAATTTCAGCTTTTAACTTTTCAACCTCACCTTTTAAACTTGAAATTCTAAGGTTTAATTCATTTTTAGCATTCCTAAGCTCATTAAACTTAGATTTTAACTCCAAAATTTTATTTTGGATAACCTTTTTTCTACTAACCCTTCTTTCAAATTCTTCCCTTAACCTATCCCTCTCTTCTTCGGCTAAGGTTAATTTTTTACTTAAAATTTCAATCTGACTTCCAGCTTCTTCATCCAATTTTGCTTCAACCTTAATTAGATTAAGCATTTTAAGGTTTAAGCTTTTAACTCTTATATTAGGGAGCCTTGCTTAATACTAAAGCCACCACAAAAATATTTCTGGATTATCTTAAGGGACGAAGAAAAATTGCTGTTTTTGCTTTAACAACAAAATGTAATTGTAGGTGTACAATGTGTGGAATGTGGAGAAACCCGCCAAACTCAATTACTTTTAAAGATGCATTAAAAATTTTAAGATTACTTAAAGAAAACAACTTTCTTGTAGTTTATTTTACTGGTGGTGAACCTAGTCTTCACGAAAACATTGTGGAGATTGTTAAATTTTCTGAAAAACTTAACCTTTTAACCTCTTTAACAACAAATGGCACTATTTCTAAAGACTTATTAGTTAAACTTAAAGCTGCAGGTTTAAGATTACTTAGTATTTCTCTAGACCATTGGAAACCTGAAATATGTGAAAGAATTCGGGGAGTAAAAGGTATAATGCAAAAACAAGTTAAAGCAATACTTTACGCTAAAAGTTTAGGTTTAAACGTTTATGCTTTAGCTTACCTTAACCCGTATCTTGTTGAGAATAATGCCATTAAAAGGTTTGTGGAATATTGTAATCTAAAACTTCAGGTACCTGTTGGTTTTTGCTATCCAACCGAGGCGGAAGTTAACAGTTTTAAGCTTTATGGTGAATTTAATGAGGATGAAATTAGGCTTAAGCTTAGAAAAACCATAATGAGTATTCTTGAAATGAAGAAATCCGGCTACATGATTATGAATAGTTTAAGCTACCTTGAAGATGTTTTAAATTTTCAAGGAAACAGTAAACCTAACTTTTGCTGTAAAGGTGGGGAAGATGTTGTTTATGTTGATTGGTTTGGAAATGTTTATCCATGCTTCTTAGAGAATAAGCTTTTTAACTTTCTAGAGGATAGCAAACCTAGATTTCTGAAAAATATTTACTGCACTAAATGTTTTATAAACTGCTTTAGGGAAGTTTCACTTATCCCACAAATATTAAGACTTCCACTGGTTTCCTTAAGGGAAATTTTATCCTCTTTTAAGATTAGCAGAAAATTTTTACACACCCTCCTCCCCCCTAGTTAAAACCCTTAAAATTGATGCATGCAAACCTGTAAAGTTGCTGTATGTTTTTGCGGAACATGCAATAAGGGAAAAATCAAGTCTAAGCCTTGCAACAGCATCAAAAATATCTTTACTTAAAAGGTAAACATTACTTTCAACAACATATTTTTCAAGAGCAGATTTAAGTGAACCTGGACTTGAAGCCCATTCAAGAATTTCTTTAACTTTTTCTGTTGGTAAAAGGTCAGCTTTTGATAAAACATTTAACTGTGGTAAAGTAAATCTTAAGAAAACCGCCGCTGAAAGAAAGATGTTTGATGCATAGTTAAATGGATTTAGACAGAAGGGTGCATCAAAAAGATATAATACAATTTTACCATCAGCTTTAATCTCCTTAGCAATTAAAGGTCCACTAACCCTAAAAGCAAAAAGTTCCATTTGACCGGGGGTATCAATAATTAGGTAGGCTGGGTTAACCTCCTCGATCTCCCTGTTAACCTGCTCTATTTGATCCACAATTATATCTGAAGCTAAAAGTAAAGCACCATTAGGACCAAGCCTATATTTCTCCATAAGCTCATCAACAGAAACATAATTTCTAATATCAATATCAGGCTCATAAGGTAAATTTAAAACTCCAGGATCAAGATTTAATGTTGCTACATTTTCACCTTTCCTAGAGAACCATTCTAGTAGGGCTGCTGTAAGCATAGATTTACCTGAACCTGCTGTTCCCACAATAAATATAGCATACATTTTTTTCTGTAATTTTTAGGTCTTCTTTTAAGATAAAGTTT
>CAZMUQ010000030.1:0-1125 GCA_964569845.1 uncultured Candidatus Bathyarchaeia archaeon | reverse complement strand
AAAGGTGTTCTAATTGTGGAAACAGGCTTTTTCTCAAAGGGAAACTTATGATGTTGCATATAGCCTTGCTGAGGATGATTTTAAGATATCATTTTACGAGTTAACCTGTATTGATTGGATGGTTAAAAAACTTAAAATTTCAAGTAAAAGTAATATTTTGGATGTAGGCTGCGGGTTAGGTAAAGTTTTAACCCTTATATGCTATTTAAAAGGGTGCTACGGTGTTGGTGTTGACATATCTATTAAAGGCTTAAAAAAAGCCTACAATTATGCTAAGAAGTTGAATGTTAAGGATAAATGTGATTTTATTGTTGCAGATATAAGATTTCTACCTTTTAGGAAGAATATTTTTACCTCCATCATTTGCAACCACGTGCTTGAACATGTTGAAGATGATTTTAAAGTTATGGAAGAAATGATTTCATCCCTAAATTTTAATGGCGGAATATATATTGCATCTCCAAATACTTATAAACGTTCTTTACCCCTTATCCAACTAGATTATAGAATTGGAGATAAATATCATGGACATTTAAGACATTATAAAGCCGAAACTTTAGCAAGTTATCTTTCAAAGCTTGGTGCAAAGGTTTTAGAGGTAGCTTACTATGATAACCTGCTAAGGAAGGTAGTGTTTAACTTACCAAAAATTGGAGGCTTTGAACCATACCCCCTTAACAGTATAAGTTTAAGGAAAAGATTTAGTGAAGCATTATGGTTTGTCTTGGAAAGAATTGAGGAAAAAATCAAGCATATACCTACAGGTTTAAACCTTTACATTGTAGCTGTAAAAGAGCAAAATCTAAGCTAATTAAAACCTTAAAACCTTTGTTAAATTTATGGTGAGGAATTATTTCTTCTTAGAAAGCCACCATTTTAAGTATTCGCTTCTTTCCCTTCTCTTCTTTTCCTCCTCAACATCAACTCTTGCAATGTTTCTTCTTCTAAGCTCTTCAATCTCATGATACCTTAAAGTTAAACCGCAAACTTTACAGGTATAAAACTTTGTTTTTACATCATAAAACATTTCCCCACCACATTCAGGACAATATTGAACCATTTTTCTCCCTTTTACTTCCAGCCAATATTAATGTTGAAGTGTATGATAAGTATTTTGGGAATACC
>CAZMUQ010000029.1:0-13428 GCA_964569845.1 uncultured Candidatus Bathyarchaeia archaeon | reverse complement strand
CCTTGGATAAAGTTAATATAGTAGAAATAAGACTTGTTTAATCGTTCTGTTGGGGTTATGGGGGGAAAAGTGGAACGGTTTGAAGCAGGTTTAAAGCCAAAGGAAGTTGGTGTTGAGCTTAAGCCGCCTTTAGAAGACTATGTTACTGTTGATGCTTACCCTATTCTTGAACCCTACACTTATATCTTAATTTTGAGACATAAGGTAACCTCAAGAATAATCTACAGAGTTGAAGAACCAACCTTAACAGAGGAAGAAAAGGAGATTTTAAGAGAAGTTACAGAGTTTTTAACTGAAGAGATGGATATAAACCCTAAGGAATTAAAATCTAAGGAGGAAACAAAAAGATATTTGCTTAAAAAGTTTAGGCAAACAATAAAGGATTATAAGATACCTGTTGAAAGAGCAAATCTACCTAAAATCTGGTACTATATTCAAAGAGATTTTATAGGTTACGGGAAAATTGATGCACTTATGAGGGACCAAATGGTTGAAGATATAAGTTGTGATGGTGTTAAAATTCCAATTTATGTTTGGCATCGTAAATATGAATCTATACCTACAAACATAGTTTTTGAAAGTGAAGAAGAACTTGACTCATTTGTTATTAGACTTGCATATCTCTCTGGAAGACATATTTCAATAGCTCAACCTATGCTTGATGCAACTCTTCCAGATGGAAGCAGAGTTCAATTAACACTTGGAAGAGAAGTTACAAGAAGAGGTTCAACATTTACGATCCGTAAATTCCGTTTAGATCCGTTAACAGTTATAGACCTTATAAGGTTTAAAACTTTAACATCTGAAGTTTTTGCCTACCTATGGTATGTTATTGAAAATAAGGCTTCAATAATGGTTATAGGTGGAGTTGCAGCTGGAAAAACAACACTATTAAACTGTCTTTCAATGTTTATTGAACCTGACCTAAAAATAGTTTCTATTGAGGATACGGCTGAGCTTAATCTTCCACATGAAAACTGGATTCCATCTGTTACAAGGATGGGTTTTGGTGTAGGTTCTGAGAAATCTTCAATAACACTTTTTGACCTACTTAAAGCTTCATTAAGGCAAAGACCAGACTACATTATTGTTGGTGAGGTTAGAGGGGAAGAAGCATACACGCTTTTCCAAGCTATGGCTACAGGTCATCTTGGTATGGCTACACTTCATGCTGAATCTATTGATGCTGCTGTTTACAGGTTAGAATCTGAACCCATGAATGTTCCAAGAACACTAATTGCAGGATTAGATTTGATGCTTCTTATTAGAAGGGTTGAAAGAGAGGGTGAACCTGTTAGAAGGGTTATCATGGTTAGCGAAATTGTTGGTTTAGATCCAAGGTCTAAAGAAATTATTACAAATGAAGTTTACAGGTGGGATCCTAGAACAGATACTTTTGTTTATGGTGGGAGAAGTTATCTTCTGGAGAAAATTGCTAGGCGTAATGGTTTACCTCTTGAAAATGTTTTAAGGGAAATTGGTAGAAGAAGGGAAGTTTTAGATTATATGGTTAGGAATAATATTAGGGATTATAAAAGCGTTTCAACAATGATTAAAGAGTACTATGAAAATCCTGAAGCTGTTTATAGGAGAATCAAAATGGGAAGTGTTGAAAAGGAAGGTTTTAGACCATATCCCTAAAATTTGGGATTAACTTGATGATGTTAAGGTGTAATTAGATTGGGTTTAAAAGAAAGATTTTTTATTTTAGGTTACCACTTTGCCGGCAAAAATAAGAAGATTACTAGTATGTTTCTGGATTTGAGGGATAGTCTAGCTAAAAGCGGTATAAGGATAAATTTTAGGTCCTATGTTGGGGCTATGTTTCTTCTTTCAACTATTATGGGAGCTGTATCCTTTATACTTCCCCTAGTAATTTTCTCTATTCTTTTAGGTTTCCCAATTTTTTATGCTTCACTTTACAGTTTAGGTTTAGGAGTTTTAGGCTTTATAGTTTCACTTATGTTTATATACCTTTACCCTTCACTTGTTGCATCTTCAAGAGGGAAAATGATTGATGCAAACCTACCATTTATAGCTAATGCTATGGCTATTCTTGCAAGTGCAGGAGTAACACCTGAAAAAATCTTCTACTCTTTATCTAAAACTGAGGAAGAATTTGGTGTTGGTAGAGAAGCTAGAACAATTATTAGGGATATGGAGCTTTTAGGTGTAGACATTATTCAAGCTTTAAGGTTTGGAGTTAAATATTCACCATCAAAAAATTTTGCAAACCTTCTTCAAGGTATAATTGAGAATACACGTTCAGGTGGAGATTTAGCAGGATACCTTAGAGATATTGCAGGATACTACATCAGGGAAACTAGAAGAAGACTTAGAGATTTTCTTGAAACCCTTGGTTTTATTGCTGAAGCTTATGTTACAATTCTTGTTGCAGGTCCATTAATGCTTGTAGTTATGCTTTCAATTATGTCTTTCTTGGGTGGAACATTCCTAGGTTTTGGGATAACCTTCCTTCTATACCTTACAACCTACATCCTTTTACCAGTAGCAGTTATAGCTCTTTTAATCTTGCTTAGTATAATTGTTCCGAAAAGGTGAAAGGGCTAAAAATGTTAACTTTTAAGGTTTCACAAAAAATAAGATTGATTGTTGCTGCTACATCAACCATTATGGCTTGTGTAACCTATATTTTTGTTGCAGGTTTAACTGGGAGCACTATGTCTAATGATGCTTTATTTGCAGCTTTACTTACCCTAATTATCCCCATAGCCCTTACTGAACATGCAAATGAAAGCTGGAAGGATGCTGTAGATAGAGCTATACCTAGATTTGTTTCATCAATTTCTGGAGCTCAGGATGTAGGTATGACTTTACCTAGAGCTATAGAGGAATCAACAAAGCAGGATTATGGACCTTTAACAGCTGAGGTTAAGAAGTTTGTTGCTCAGATTGGTTGGGGGCTACCTTTTGAAGAAGCTTTAGCTAGGCTTGCTAAAAGAATTGGAACATTAACTGCACGTAGGTTTAGTGTTTTAATTGGGGAAGCTAGTAAAGCAGGCGGGGATATACGTTTAGCTCTCAAAAATACGGCAGATTTTATGACTGAGCTTTTTGAGATTGAGGAGGAGAGGAAGAAGCAGATGAAAGCTTACATAGTTATAATTTACATGGGATTCTTTATCTTCCTCTTTACAATAGCAATATTAACTTCATCATTCTTCATCCCACTTACAGGGTTGCAATCAGCATTACCAGGAGTTTTAAATGTTGAGATGAGCATGCCTGAACTTATACGTATATTCTTCCATATGATGGTTATTCAAGCTGTACTTGGAGGCTTAGTTGCAGGTAAAATGGGTGAAGGAAAAACTCTTCTAGGTTTAAAACATTCCCTGATTATGCTTACCCTAGGTTATATAGGATTTAAAATGTTTCTTCCAGGAGTTTAAAGGGGATTTTCATGTTTAGAAGAGAAAAAAGAAAAGGTAGGTTTGGGGTTAGTGTTGTTATAAGCGACCTTTTAATGCTAGCTATAATTGTTATAGCTTTAACAGGTGCCCTAGCTTTTATTGCAGGCTATATTGCAGATTATCAGGCTGGTAGAGGTTCAGCTTTAATGGAGCGCCTCCTTATAGAAGATGTAGTTGTTGATGCTGATAAAACTCATGCAAACATAACTTTATACAATTATGGTAGAGTTAACTTAAAGGTTAGCTACATATACATCAATGGTGCTCCAGTAACTTTTACACCTTTTTCAATATCTGTTGATGAGCATAAATCAACTGGATGGTTAGAACTTCCAGGTGGTGGAGGCAGTGGAACCTATAAGATTAAGATTATAACTGAAAGAGGCTATTCGGTTGAGGGAAGCTTTACTGTTGATTAAGGCTAATGTTGAAAGAGATTTTAAGCATAAATTTACATTTGAATATTGTGAAATGTTGAGTAATGCTTAATAGTTTCCCTTTTAATCCTTGTTTTTGTGGCTGATTTAAAATGAAAGCTGCAAAGTTTAGATTTCTTGGAGATAAAAGTGGTGTTGGCACTGTTGTTGGGGCTGTTATGGCTATTGTAATAATTATGCTTATTGTTAGTGGAGTTTTTCTTTGGAGTGCAACAGTAACCCAATATATGACAAATTTTGATAGGGAAAGAATGAGTGAGGATGCTGTTGTTTATGCTAGTTGGGAATATGTAAGTGGTGGAGGATTAAATTATAGTGTCAGTGTTAAAAATACTGGAGCAATTGATATAAGCCTTGTATCTATGTGGCTAATAACAAACATAACAGGGCATCCACAGCAACATAAAATGGTTTTATTTAATCCACCCATAAGTGTTCCAGCAGGAAAACTAGTTTACATACCTTTTAGCTATATTCAACAATTAAACCAGTCTGTTGGAGGAATAGATCCTTACAATTCAACCTACAAGTTTAGAGTTGTAAGTTCAAGAGGAAACTTATTTGAATCAAGATTGGTACCATATTACGCAGAAGGAACAACAGACCCGGTAGCAGTAGACCCAAACCCTGTTGAATCAAGAGTTGAGGTTGGAGGAGCATTAGATGAAGTTACTGTGCTTAAATTAACTGTTTGGAATCGTTTAGATAGAGATATAACTATAAACTATATTGCATCTGGACCTATGTATAAGGAAATAACTAGTTGGTGGGATCTACTGGGTGAAGAACCTATAGAAATATTAACTGAAACAGATTGGACAATACCTGCTGGGGAAGTTGATACTAGAACTTTTGAGCTTGATACAGGATTATTCTTCAATTTATGGTCTGAAGCAGATTACATTAAAACTGAGCTTATTTCCAACGAATCTAAAGTTGTTGGAGTAATTTTCCTTCCAACAGAATATCCAACAGCAACAGTTATCTATAATTTTACGAACATAAACACAAACTCAACAACCCATGTAGCCCTAGGAGATAACAACGACGATTATAAAAGTGAAAACCCAATTAGCGAGATTAACTGGACGATTCCAAGACAAGATCCATGGGAATTTACAAATATTCAGTACGATGGGATAGAAGATTCTGATAATGTTTATACAGCAACAACAGCAACCGGAGGTAATACAACTCAACATATATTCAGATTTAAGGTAGATGTTGATATAGATGCACTAATAGAAATTAAAGTATACTACGAAGGGTATCGAAGCGCAGGAGATTACGGAGAATTTAGAATCTGGAATTTTAACTCTAGCAGCTGGGAGAAAATAGGCTCAATCTATTACGATTCCTCATGGTGGCCGGGAAGGCAAGATACTACGCTTTCAGAAACTTATCGTGGAATAAATAAAACAAACTATGTTGATTCTAATGGGTACATCTATCTTATGGTTTACTGTGATGGTTTAGGTGATAACACAATTTACACTGATTATGTTAAAGTCGAGATTACTTATGTTGTTGGGTAGATTCTAAGATTCTTTTTTAACCTTTTCAACCTTTAAGAAGGTAAATTTTCCTAAAGATTCCGCTCAGCCTAATATGGAAAAACCTAGAAGCAAGTTATTTTTGAGTTTGCATTTAATATAGTTTAGAAAAATTAATAAAATTTTCAGGGTTTAAGTTTTTGTGTTACTGTTTCTCTTACTGTTACTTTTACTGGTTGTTCTAGTAGGTAGTCTTGTAGTCCGTCGATTAACCATTCACCTTTTTTAAGTTTAGGTATTTTTCCTGTTTCTCCTTTAAATTGATGTTTAAGATATTCTAAATCTTCTTTATCTAAGATTTTTCCAATTACTCTTATACCCATCTGAGATATTATTTTCTGGTCTATTGCTGACGGGTACTGGATTAAAAGAAGAAGTGTTAAGCCAAGTTTTACACCATCATTAACAATTCTTTTTAAGATTAGGTTTGAAGGTTTAACATCAAATTTTGATGCAAACATTTCAGCATTTTCAACCATTAACAGGAATTGTGGAATTTCACCTTTAGCTCTAGCCTTATAAAGCTTATAAAGGCAGTATGACACTATACGTGTTTTAAGATTTTCAGGTAAACCTGAAATATCAAAAACTGAAACCTGGTTATCCTTAACCATAAGTTCAGGTTTAAGATTTCCAGGAGGAGGTTTAAGTTTTTCCTGGAAAAATCCAATCCTTAAAAGAACCCCACTACCAATACCCTTCTCAAGCTCATCATCAACACTAAACCTATAATTTTTAAGGAAGTCTTCATCCTCCTTACTTAGCAAAACAAGGCTATTACATAGCATAGACATTCTTCCAAGCAAAGCTATAGCATCCGCCTTTTCCAATCCAGTATAAATATCCCTAAATTCTACACCTTCAACTATACGTGCAAGTTCAGCTGTAATTAAGGGGAAATATGAAACATTAAATTTTTTAACAATATCTGCATGGGTAAAGTTTACATGATTTATCAGGCTTGTTAACATATTAAACTCTTTAACATTCTCAGCTGTAAGGTATGCAACCTCCTCACCATCAACTAATGAACTACTAGGAATAGAGAAACCTTCAACATCATAATCTACACCACCACCAACCTTATTTAAAATTTCTAAAGCATTCTTAGGATTTAATGTGTAAACTTTAACCTTAAAATTAAACTTAAAATCTTTAAGCTCATCCTCAGATAAACTTTCAATCATACTTAATGGTTTAGGTTTACCAATACCAAGAAACTCACTATAAGTGTCAACTATGAAAAGAGGGTAACCATATTTTCCAGCAAGCTCCTCAGCAAGAATAGTTGCAACATAAGTTTTACCAAAACCAGTCATAGATATTAATGCTGTATGCTGCCTTGCTAAATCTTCAAGGCTAAGATAAAATTTAAGCTTACGCGGAGAGCCATCTACACCAGTTAAAGGTGGAGATAAAAAACCTAAAAAAAGTTTCCTTTTAATAGGGTAACCTTTACCATCCCTTTCCAAAAGATCCTGAATAAACTCATGTTTAGCAAGGTAAACATAGCTTCCAGGCTCTAAAGGATAGTTCACTTTTTCTATTGGAGTAGCCTTCTCAGGGAATCTTAAATCAACTTTACCTATAACTTTGCATCTTGCAATTGTACGTGTAGCTTTTTCTGAAGTTGTAACTTCCTCTTGATTTGTAAGATTAACAATTCTTGCAAGAATAGGAAATAAACCCTTAAAAATAGGATCCTCTAAAACAACAATATCCAGATTTTTAAGAATTATATTTTTTAATGGAACTATGAAGAAGCTAAACTCGTCAACTTTAACTTCACCGAAAATTCTACCTACATGCTCCTCCATATAGATAGGCGAGGCCAAGCAGCCAACAACCCCTAAACATCAGAACCAGAATTTTAGGATACCTTCTTAAACTCTTTTGAAATTTTAGTATTAAGTTTATCAAGTATTTCTTGAGGATTCTTAGCTTCAATAAGGTTTATCTTATAGGTGAAAGCAAGTTTTCTTCCTTCCTCATTTATTCCAGGAACAACTATTAGGAAGGGTAAAGCCTTTTTAACATCTAAGATTTTTGCGTATAAACCTAGAAGCGGAAATTCTGTACTTGAACTATCTGAAATAATAACATCTAAAACAAGTGGAGTGTCAATGTTACCTTTTCTTGCAACAATATCAAACTTATGGGAAACACCAGATTCTCCTCTTAGAAAACCTGGAGATTCAATTTTGAATCCAAGTTTTTCAAGAAAACTTCCTATTGATGATAAAACTAGTACTCCGCCTTTAACCTCCTCCTCAACCTTCTCATCCAAGGTAAAAGTGTAAACATCCTCAAATTTTGCATCCTCAACATTAAACAACCTACCACAACTATAGCAACGATGACTTGGAATTGTTACAGCAAATCTTCTTCCACAATCTTTACATTCAAACCAGACTCCAACTCTACGATAATCCACATTAAGTTTTTCAAGTTTAAGACCACATTTTGGACAGATAAGTTCATCATTCTTTTTAAAGTACTTTTCAAGGTTAAAATTTCCACATTTAAGATGTTCAATTAAAATTTGTCTTTCAATGTTTATTGATTGACAGTAGGGGCAAAGATATATTGTTGAAACATAACGTGAACCACAAGAGGGACAAATAAGAAGCTTATCGTAAAGTTTACCCTTTAAAATATTAAGTTCATGAAGCTTATTAAGGAACTCTTTAACCTCCTCAGGACTTTTTCTTATAAGCTTTTCAACAACAAGATAACGGTAACCGTAAACAGGGTCAAAAGTTGGGCATAACTCAGTTATATCTCTATTAATAAACTTTGAGAATAATAGTTGAGCATCATAATCTCCGTAAACCTTTCGGTGTCCACTTTTTTCTCCCATTTCTGACAACTTTTAATTAACTCCTACACGTTTTTCTGTAAAACATTTTACATCTTATTTTTGTTTGTGTAAACCTAGAAATACTTTTTGTCAAGTAAAAATAAACCTAGAAACCACTATATAAACTCTTCCTCAGGAAGCTCCTCAACCTCCTTTTTACTAACTCTTCTTACACCCCTCTTTTCACGTAGAAGGAAGAAGTATGAAACAAAAATAGCTATAGCAACAACAGCAACAACAAAAGTTATTAGAAGAGGCATCATTGAAGGTTTAACTGTTAAGGTGTATGCTTGAGAGTTAACCTTAAATTCTTCACCACCATAATTGTAGGTTACATAGGCTGGTAAAAGAACATATTCCCCCTCCTTTTTAGCTTCAACCTGGTAAACAAGCACCTTAGATTCACCTGGACGAATTGTTAAACCTTTAAGCATATTACTTCCAGATTTAATAGTAAAACCTGCAATTGTAGGATCAAAAATAGATACACCATAAAAGGTTAGGTTTGTTGGGTTTTGAACAACAATTTTAATGCTTAAGGTATCTCCAATAGTAAGCTCAGTTTTATCTACACTTTTTGTAATAATAAGTTTTGGTGCAACCATCAAACCTGAAATCTGGTTTGATGTTGAGCTAAGCTGAGCATCATTATAAGTAAAGGTTAAGCTTGCAGATGGGAGAGTATAATTTCCAAGAATATTTGTTGATAGTTGATATGATCGTGTTAATTCTTGGCCTGCACCAATAGATGAAATTGTAAACTGTAAGCTACCTGAAACAAGCTTAAATTGCTCAGGTTTATAATCAGAAACTTTAACATTTAATAGTGGTTTAGGCTCTCCATTTAAAATCTTAAGAGTTACTGTTAACGGGTCACCGGCAAACACTCTTAGATTTGATGTTTTAATAAAACTAACATTTAAACATTTAAATGTGTAAGAGCTTCCAAGATAAACTCTAAGATTTGAAAATGGTTTTGGGAAGTGAAGAATCAATAATGGTGGTGGAAGCGTATATTTCCCAGGATTCTTGGAAGTTAAAGTATACTTAAGAGAAAAGTTTCCAGGTTGAGAAATTTCTAAAGACCTAAGAATTACTGAAGATGTTCCAGTTTTTATTTTAAAATCTCCCTTAACATAACTAACATTTTCAGGTAACACATTACACAATGTTGCTGAAACTGGTTTAAAAACATCTTTAATCATTAAGTTTTCATCAACCTCAAACAATCCATTTACAAGAACATATGGAGATTTAAGACTTCTTGAAAAAATAAAATCCATAAACTTTGCTTTAGAAAATCTTACCGTGTAGGTGGAAGGTTTAACATTTAAGATGTATTCATCCTCACCAATTTTGCTTTCATATTGAATAAGAGTTAAATTATCAAGGTTGTAGGTTAGGTTTAATCCGAAGGAGGCAAAGTTAAAGTTTAAGTAAACTTCACTTAAAGGTGAAATTTCTAAAACATTTCTTATAGTTTCACCAACCTCGCTCTTAAAGGATACTTTAACATTTGAAGCTGGAAGGTCACCAAGATTTAAAAGGTAAACAGTTACAACTTTCTGCTTTAAAGGTTCCCCGTACAGGGTGCCAGTCCAAACCTCAGATAATATAGAGGGGACGGAGCAACCTAAACCTACTATAAATGAGTTGGAGGAAGCCTTGTAAATGTTTAATTCAGACTCATCGGAATACTGGATAAAGGCTGGTGGAAGTTTTAAAGGTTGAGGTTTATCAGGTATATTCTTAACTTCCAGTATATAGGTTAAGGATTCTGAAGATTTTGGTGGAAGCATTTGTATAGTTTTAACCGGCTTACCACTAACAATGGAAACATAATTTTTAATCTTCTCAAAACTTAAGCTATCATCTATGAAAATATTTTTTGCTGCAGCATTCCCAATATTAGAAATTTGAATATCAACTCTAACTTTTTTACCATTTAGCCATGTGGTTGTATTTGTAAACTTTACAATAGTAAGATTTGGTTGAAGAAGACCTGTAAATGGGAGATATTTAACCTCTATACTCCTATAAATTTTACCCTTTTCAAGAAAACCGCTAAGTTTACCATCATAATCAACTTTAAGGTTTGGTATTGAAGCATCAACTATAGTTAAAGCTGGAAGATGAAACCTTACTATTGATTGTTTAGTGTAAGGGGAGGCTGTTAAACCACCATCATAACCGAATACTCTTCCAACATCTACAGCATAATAACCCTCAGCAGTAAGTCTAGCAGGAGATTTTGAAAGATGGATAAAATCTATGAATGATGAATTTTTTTCAATGTTAAATTTAGCATAAAGCATAGCGAAAGAAGCATCAATATAGTTTTCAGGTTTAAGAAGCGAAAGAAAACCTCCATAAATACTTAAGCTTGGAAGAAGCTCCTCCTTAAATATATTGAAGCATAATTCTATATTATTTAACTCCGCATAGAAAATGAGACTACCTTTATCTATCTCTTCAAGATTAAGATAATCCTCGTAAGAAGGAAGATTTAAAAAGTTTACATTAAATTTATCCCCAAGCTTTTTAGTAATATTTTTAGCTAACTCCCAATCAACATCACCCTTAAACTTAACCTCCAAAAGGATACCTTCAGGTAAAGATGGAATTCCCACCCTTAAGCCTGTTAAAGGCAGCCGACCATTAACAACCCAAATATTAACCTTCGAAATTTTACCTTTTAAACCTCCAACATCAGATAAAAACTTGTTTGCTGGAAGGCTTCCGTTAAAGGAAAGTTCACCGTAAACATCACCACCAGAAACCATAATTTTCAAGGTTTCATCATAAGTATAGGCATCCGTTTCTTGGGAGAATGTTAAAATCGAGGTTAAGGAAAGCATTAAAAGGAAGATTAGGATTAGACATACAATCTTTAAGCTGATGAACCGTATTTCAGCATGATACCTTTTACCCATAACCTCCCCTTTTTACAATTTACTGTTGAAGCTCTATAACATACTCTTTTGGATAAACAACAATACCCTTATCCTTTAAAACTCGGTATGGATGAAGCTGGGTATCATGAATAACTCCACGCATCTTTTCAACTTGCACTGCATGAATAACTCTACCCTTAAGAACAAACTTATGCAGAATAATAACCCCATCAGAGAGAAACTCCTCAACATTAAATTTACGTCTAAGAAGCGAAAAACGACTTTCAGAAGTTACAACAGTTGTACATCCAATATCCGATAAAAAGCTAAATAAGCGTACAATTTCAAGTCTTCTATGGTAAATATCCTTCTCCTGGATTACCATACTTGTTATAGGGTCTAAGACAAGCCTTTTAACATTTGAGGAAGATTTAACAATATCCTTTAAAAGATGCATAAGTCCACTTGGCTTAATTGAGATAAATTGAGTTGGTGTTAATTCTAAAATTGAAATTTTCCCCTCTTTTTGAGGTTTATCAATATCAAAGCCAAAAAGAGCCATATTATCTTTAAGCTTTTTAGCGGTTTCATCAAGGGAAACAAAAATACCCTTCTCTCCAAGCTTTGTTGCACCGTGATAAAGGTATTGCATACTAAAGAGGGTTTTACCTGTTCCAGGACCACCAACAACAAGTATTATCCTTCCTTCAGGAAAACCTCCACCTATAAGCTCATCAAGACCTTCAATTCCTGTTGAAACACGTCTCAATATTTATCAACCCTAAGCTAAGCTCACAACATTAAAAATTATTGCTATTTAAGCCTATAAAAATACTATGCTGATTTTTAAAGTTGAAACTTAGCATGATACAGGAGTAAAAGTAAATAATTTATACGGTTTAGCATAAGACTTTTAGTTGGCGTGGAGGGTTTTTAAATGAAAAATGGTAAAAAGGAGGGGTTAAATCTCCTCTACAAGCTTGGAGCACTCCTCCTTCTAAAGTATATGGCTAAATATCCTTCAATAGATTTCAACAGAGTTATAAACACAACAAGAATAGTTATAAGAATGTTTGAAGCTAAACTTAAGGAGCTTGAAAAAGATGAAAATTGTCTTGATGTTGAAAGTCTTAAACAACATAAGCTTCTAAAAGAAAAACACTACGTTTATGCAGCGTTTCTTGGAGCATTAAGCTCTTACCCAATACTTTACAAGGTTGCTGATGAAAAGGTAATAACTTCAGCAATATTTGCAAAAACTGCTATGGGTACAAGTTGTAAAGTTTTAGATAATGTAAATGATACTTTACATAGTTTTGATGATGCTATAAATTCTATGCATAACTATTATCTTGCTTTAACAACCGGGCATTTTAACGTTAAATCTGATGGTAATTGGGTTAGTAAAGCTGAAAACTCATCCCATGTTATGGCTTCATGGGCTTATGATACTATAACTTCAATATGTGGTAAGCCTAAGATGTTTAATGTATACGTTAGAGATGTTGAAGAATGTATTAAAGGTCAACTTGAATCCTTCTACCAAAAAAGGGATAAGTATGCTTACAACAACCTTACTTTAGCTGACTACTCCCAAAGAATTTCAGGTAAAGGAATAGGGAAAATATGGGTTGACATGGATTTTTGCTTTTTCGAGAAATCTTTAGGAAAGATAGGTTATGATGAGATTAAAGCTATAAATCTTATCGGTAAAAGTTTAGACCTGATTTTTAGGTCTACCCTATTTTATGATGATGTTGTAGACCTTAAAGAAGATTTAGAGAATGATATAGTAAACTCTACCTTAATGCTTGGACTAGAGCTAGGAAAAGTATCAATAGAGGATATAATAAGTAAGGAGCCAACATTAATTGACAAGGTAGGGAAAAATGGCTTAATAAGTGATACAATAAGTGTTGGAGATATTTTCTACCTTGCAGGTGCAAGTTATCTTACTAAAGCTAAAACATATTCAAAGTTTATGGATTCTGATGCTTTACTCTTCTGTGCAAAAGTATTAAGACTTTTCAATCTAAGAAAGCTTGTTATGGAAAAAAAGAATTTTAAAAGTTTAGCAACATTTCTACAATCACTTTTACCACTCAAAATCTTAATGCTTATAATACCCCCATACTTAAACAGGTACTATAAAGTTGCATTCGATATAGCCGAAAACTCTAAATGGATTATTGATGAATCTACATTTTCCTAATCATAAATACACAAGCAGGATGCCCCATAGCTTTACAT
>CAZMUQ010000028.1:0-13520 GCA_964569845.1 uncultured Candidatus Bathyarchaeia archaeon | reverse complement strand
CCCAAAAAGAATAAATCAAGCAGAACTCTCTAAGAATTTTTCGACAGCCTATTAACGGTGTAAAAAACTTTATCATCATAAAAAAATAAATGTTTTATTGTAAAAGTTTTAGTAGGGAGGGCGCGGTAAATTTTGCCTATTGAAGGTGGAGAGGAATTTGAGAGGAAAATTGTTTTAGAAACTTCAAAGCTGATGGCTATTTCAGTTAGAACAGCACCAAAAAGTGGTGGAATTGATGATATTCTTATTTCCCTTGTAACTGGTGAAGAAAAAAATTCTATAGCTGAAGTTATGGAGAAGATTGGAGAGGAGAAAAAATCTGCAGCATGGAGTAGGGATGCTAAAAATGTTAAGGATTCAGATGCTGTGCTCCTTGTAGGAGTAAGGGGAAACATTGCTTATGGTGCAAACTGTGGTGGCTGCGGGTATTCATCTTGCGAAGAATTTAAGAAAGCTGTAAGAACAAGCAAAGCTGATGTTGAGGGGCCAAACTGCATGTTTAAAATTTTAGATTTAGGTATAGCTATAGGCTCAGCTGTTAAAACTGCAAGCATCCACAACCTAGATAATAGGATAATGTATAGAGTTGGAGTTGCAGCAAGAAAACTTAAACTTTTACCTGAAGCAACCATAATACTAGGGATACCAGTATCAGCCAAAGGGAAAAATATATACTTTGATAGGAAAATTTAGAAATAATAAGTTTAAACCTTTTCTCTTCGTACTTCAAAAATTACAGTATTATTTAAATCAGGACATTGTATTTCTGCTTTAAAAGGTATCCAGTCATCTTTTTCTGCTGAAGTTCTAACTAATCCGGCTATGTAGGGTAATATTGAGCCAAGAGCAAAAACACATACCCTATCAGATTTTTCTAAGTCAATGTTAGGCTCTTTGTAAACTATTTTTTCACCGACGCGGTACCCGCAGCACAAAAACCTTTAACCTCTTTAACAATAAAGTCAACTCATACATGTTAAACCACCAAAAATAATTTTTCCTTAAAAATTTTCTTTTATTTTAAAGTGTTTTCAGATTGCAGAAGTATCTTGCTATATTTAATCTTCCAAGCTGAGCTCCATCCTCCCATATTATAGTTTCAACAATATTTCGCCAATGTTTATTCTTATTTTATATTTATATTTATGGCATGATAGGTTTAATGCTGGAAGTGGAAAATACTAAAAATCATCAATTTTAAAGACTATTAAATTAAGTTAAATTTTTTAAGTTTGCTATCAACCTATAATGCCATTAGCCATATAAGTGGCAATAAACAACATGGTCCCAAGTATAGCTATACTCTTTTGGTTCAAGTTTACTACATAAATCTTCTATTGCTTTAGGGCATCTTGGATGAAACCTGCAACCAGATGGAGGACTTATTGGATTTGGAACTTCACCTCCAACAAAAACTTTAACTTTACTAGTTTTAGGATTAGGTGTTGGAACAGCTGAGAGTAAGGCTTGAGTATATGGGTGAAGAGGTGAAGATAACACTTTTCTTGTTGGCCCTACCTCCACAATTTTTCCAAGATACATTATTGCAATCCTATCTGTGATATACTTTGCCACAGCTAAATCGTGAGTTATAAAAAGGTACGTTAGATTGAAGTCCTCTTTAAGTTTAAGCATAGTATTTAAAATTGAAGCCCTAATGGATACATCAATCATAGAAACAGGTTCATCTGCAACTATAAACTCAGGTTTAAGTATGATAGCTCTAGCTAAAGCAACTCTCTGCCTTTGACCTCCACTAAGCTCATGAGGATAAAGGTTATAGAATTTTTCTGGGGGTGTTAAACCAACCTCCTCTAATGTTTTAAAAACAAGATTCTTCTTCGCTTCACCTTTAGCTATCCCATGAATCTCCAATGCATGACCCACAATGTCACCAATCCTCATTCTAGGATTTAAGGAGGCGTAAGGATCTTGAAAAATAATTTGAATCCTTCTTCTAAGCTTTCTAAGCTTATCACCTTTAACATGGGTTATATTTTCCCCGTCAAAAAATATTTCACCTTCGGTTGGTTCAAGAAGCTTAGCTAAAAGTCTACCAGTAGTTGTTTTTCCACATCCGCTTTCACCAACCAAACCAAAAACTTCTTCACGATTAATTTTAAAACTTATACCATCAACAGCCTTAACATAATCAACTCTTCTAGCTAAAAGCGTTTCAACAAAACCTTTTTGCACTGGAAAATACTTTTTAAGATTTACAACTTTAATAAGAGGTTCAACAGCCTTATTCAATCTTTAATCACCATAAAGGAAGCATTTAACATACCGATTTTCACCAACCTTAATCATTGGCGGCTCCCTTACTCTACAAGTATCCATTGCTTTAGGGCATCTTGGATGAAACCTGCAACCAGGTGGAGGATTAACCATATCCGGCGGAAAGCCGGGAATAAACTTTAATTCCTGCTTTTCAAGTTCAATATTTGGGATAGAACCTAAAAGCCCCATAGTATATGGGTGAAGAGGCTCATTAAAAATCGAGTTTACATCACTAAGCTCTAAGATTTGGCCAGCATACATTACAGCAATCTTTTTTACAACTTCAGCAACAACACAAAGGTCATGAGAGATGAGAATTAAGCTTACTTTATAGCTTTCCATTAAATCTTTTAACAAGTCTAATATTTGAGCTTGGATAATAACATCTAAAGCTGTTGTAGGTTCATCAGCCAAGATAAGGTCAGGGTTTAAGGCTAAAGCTAAAGCTATCATAACTCTCTGCCGCATCCCGCCACTAAATTGATGCGGGTAATCCTTAAACCTATCACTTGGAATACCTACTCTACTAAAAAGCTTTAAAGCCCTATTTTTAGCCTCCTCCTTTTCAACCTTCTCATGGGTCATTATTGTTTCAATCAGATGGTCACCAACCCTTTGAAGAGGATTAAGTGAAGTCATGGGGTCTTGGAAAACCATGGATATGCGTTTACCTCTAATCCTCCTCATTTCCTCCTCAGAAATGCTTGTTAAATCAATATTATCAAAAAATATTTTACCATCAACAATTCTACCAGGTGGAGGTATAAGTCTAAGTATTGCTGATGCTAAAGTTGATTTACCTGAACCAGATTCACCAACAACACCTAAACTTTCACCCTTCCTAACACTTAAAGAAATATTGTCAATAGCCTTTACTACACCAACCTCAGTAAAATAGTAAACCTTTAAATTTTTAACTTCAAGCAAGCTCATCTTTTTCTCAACCTTGGATTTAAAGCTTCATTTAAACCTTCACCAAGTAAGCTAAAACCTATAGTTAAAATGATAACCATTAAACCTGGAAATGTTATAAGCCACCAGTAACCTGAAATAAGGAAGCTTTGACCAGCTTTAAGGTCAAAACCCCAATCAGGAGTTGGTGGAGATATACCTAAACCTAGAAAGCTTAAGCCAGCCTCAGTTAAAATTGCATCTGCAATATTTAAGGTAAAAACAACTATAATAGTTGAAGCAAGATTTGGCAAGATATACTTAAACATTATTGTTTTCGTATCTGCACCAATAGCTTTTGCAGCTTCAACATAAAGTTGCTCCTTCAAAGATAAAACTTGACCTCTTGTCATCCTAAAATATGTTGGAATATAGACTACGGCAATAGCTATAATCATATTGTATAATCCTTGACCAAGTATAGCTGCAATAGTTATCGCCAAAATTAATCCTGGAAAAGCATACATACTATCCATTATAAGAGATAGAAGTCTATCCATGTAACCTCCACTATAACCTGAAAATAAGCCTAAAGTTACACCTACAAGCATCGAAAGAATACTTGAGGCAAGTGCAACAGTTAAAACAGTTCTAGAACCATGAATAATTCTACTTAAAATATCTCTGCCTAAAGCATCAGTACCCATAAGAAAGTTTTTGTTTGGAGGCTGTAAGGGTGGTGCAACAAAATCTATAGGATTATAGGGGGATATTATATCCGCAAATAAAGCCATAAAAAATACCGTAGAAACTATTAATCCTCCAGCTATAATAGTGTATCTTCCAGCCCTCCTCCTAGAAAATATAGCACCAACATGCTCAACTAAACCTGCCAACTAATATCTCACCCTAGGATCCAGAAATGCATAGAAAATATCAACAACAAGACTTACAAAAGCTACAAGTAAAGCAAAGAAAACAATAGTACCTTGAACGGTCGTAAAATCCCTATATTGAATTCTTTCAAGCAGGAAGGTTCCCATACCAGGCCAAGAAAAAGTTGTTTCAGTTAAAACTGCACCTGCAAGTAAAATTGCAAACTGTAACCCCATCATAGTTAAAACTGGGATAAATGCGTTCTTTAATGCATGCTTAAAAACTATAATCCTATCAGGTAAACCTCTAGCTTTAGCTGCAATAATAAAATCTTGCCTTAAAACTTCAATCATTGAGCTTCTTGTGATTCTTATGTAAACTCCAGAAAGGACAATACCCAGAGTTATTGATGGAAGAATCAGGTGAAGTATGCTGCTCTTTAAAGCTTCAAAATTCCAGGTTAAAATACTATCCAAAACGTAAAGCCCAGTTATAGTTGCAGGATACATTTTAGGATCTATTCTTCCACCTATTGGAAGCCAACCAAGATAGACACCAAAGATAAGTTGAAGCATCATTCCAAACCATGGGATAAAAAGTGCATATGTAACTATTCCAGCAAATCTTATAGTATGGTCTAAAGGTTTACCATAACTTGAAGCTGAAAAAACACCTAAAAAAACGCCTATAATTATACTTATTATAAAAGCTGAGATTGTAAGTTCAACCGTAGCTGGAAAATGGTCTAATATTTCAGCAATAACAGGCCTTTTACCCCAAATTAGAGACCTACCTAAATCTCCCCTTAAAAGCTGAATAATGTAGTCAAAGTATTGGTAGATTAAAGGCTTGTTTAACCCTAACTCCTCCCTCAATCTTACAACCTGCTCTGGAGGAGCATGAGCACCAACAATTGCTGTAACAGGGTCACCAACAGCTCTCATTATAAAGAAAACTATGGTTAAAAGTATGAAAACCATTGGAATTGTAAGCAGAATCCTTGTAATAATGTATGCTCTTAATGATGCCATTAATATCAAAAAATAGGGGATTTTTTTAATGTTAATAAAGGTTTAGTTTTAATTTTTAGGTCTTGTAAATAAGGTAGTATCTAAGAAGCATTGTTGGGTCTAGAACTACACCTTCAACATTAGGCTGGGTAACAACCGTTAATTTACCTTGGAATAATGGTATTTCTGGGCAATCCTCAGCTAATATTTGCTGAATCTGCTCATAAAGTGCTGTTCTATCTTCTATTGAAACTTTAATTTGAGCTTCTTCAAGTAACTTATCACATTCAGTATTGTTGTAGAAAGCCCCTATGGAATAGCTATATTTTGAATGCATAAATGGTGTTAGATAATCATCTGGATCAATATAGTCTGGATACCAGCCTAAAAGAAAAGCTGGCATAACACCTTTAGTTAGATAGTCGGTGTATGTTCCCCATTCAGCTGATGAAAGCTTAACAGTTATCATACCAGTTTTTTCAAGCTGATCTTTAATCATTGTTGCAACAGCTTGCTCAGTGTCACCATAATGAGTTGGAGTAAACCAAAGCTCCATTGAAAGCTTATTATCTTCACTGTAACCAGCTTGGGTTAAAAGTTGCCTAGCTAAATCTAGGTTTGGACCTGCACCATACTTTTCCTTAAACACGTCTTTATGGCTCCACATACCCATTGGAACCATGCTGTATAACGGCTCAGTTGTACCATAGAAGATTTTTTCACAGATTTCAGCTCTATCAATTGCAGCAGCTATAGCCTGCCTTACTAGTTTATCTTTGAAGATATCAGATTGACAATTGAAAACTATATACCTTATAAAGGCGCTTGGAGCCTCAACAACTTTAAGCTTTCCAGCCTCCTTGATACTTTTGATGTCAACAGGGTTTAAAGTTTTCCATGCCAAATCAATTTCTCCCTTTTCAACAGCAAGTCTAAGGGATGTTGCATCCTTATAAAACTTAATAACAAAGGATTCTGCTTTTGGCGGTTCACCCCAGTAGTATGGATTTGCTTCAAGATCAATCTCAACATCCCTAATCCATTTAACCATCTTATAGGGTCCTGAACATGTTGGAGGATTAGGTTCAACAATTTTATCAGGCGGATAGTCTTTTGGATTAACTGGGAAGTATGGCGGTGTTGCAAGTAAAGCTGGGAAATAAGATACTGGCTTCTTTAATTTTATTACCACTGTTAATGGGTCTGGTGCTTCAACCTTCTCAACAAAGGCTGTAACAAGCCATGATGGATCTTCTCCAAGTTTAGCAACCCTATCAATAGAGTACTTAACAACAGTAGAGTTTAATGGAGAACCATCACTAAACTTTAAGTTTGGTTTAAGTTTGAATGTATAAACAAGCCCATCCTCACTTAT
The DNA here is from genome assembly GCA_964569845.1 of uncultured Candidatus Bathyarchaeia archaeon. Classification (GTDB taxonomy): domain Archaea; phylum Thermoproteota; class Bathyarchaeia; order Hecatellales; family Hecatellaceae; genus CAZMUQ01. The sequence goes on along the minus strand of CAZMUQ010000028.1, from coordinate 7,088 downwards.
AGTGTAAGACTCTGCTAAACCCATCTCAAGCTCCGTTGTCCCAGGCTTATACTTAACTAAGCCTTGGAAAATATTGTTAAAAACTTCCCAAGTATAGAAGTCATATGCCTTTGCAGGGTCTAATGTTGAAATTTTATCTGTTGTACCCATAACTATACTTGGAGGCGGCGTAGGTGCTGGTGGTGGGGTTGGAGCCATTGCTAGATATGCTACAACAGCAACAACCAAGATCAGAATAATTACAGGTATTCCAACCTTTACAGCCTTACTTACCAAAATTTCTCCCCTCAACCAATCTTCTATGCTGATTATAAACTTAAATCTTCCCATCAAAAGCTAATATAAAAGGCCTTAACAGGTAAAAAACCTCCTTGCCTTAATAAATCCGTTAAGCTGTAAGCCAAGCAAGCTATAGGAAGTTTACTAAGTTGAAGTTAATAGGTCAAAATATGCCAGAGATTTTTTAGAGAAAACTATTCTAGCTCTTCTTTAATTAAACTTTTTAATTGCTGATTTATCTTTACCTTTCCTTCCCTACAAGTTACAAAATCATATTTTTCTAAGAAGTTTACGATTAAAGTTAATTTTTCCTGAGGAATTCCAAGTTTTTCTTGAATCTTATTTAATTGATGCCACTCATTATCGGCTAAAAAACTTAGGAATTTATCTATTATTTGTATGCTTTTATGCATATTTTTATGCTTCAAGGGGATGTTTCAAGTTACTATACTCCTGTAATGGGTATATATTGTTTGCGAACATTCCAATGCAAAAATTGTTAAGGTATATTGATGCGTTAAACAGGAAAAACTGTTTAAACTAGATTTTCCAGTATTTTGAAAGCACCTTTTTTACGCTACTTATTGTTTCTTCAACTCTTCTTGATACCGCTTCAGGTGCTGTAATTTTTCTGTCCTCAAATTTTACCTTTATACCTGCTAGGGTTGCAATAATTGCTGGGAGAGATTTTGATAATGTTTCTCTTGAATATCCTCCCTCAAGAAAACCTATAATTCTACCATTACAATGTTTTTCAGCTAAATCTACAAATACTTCTCCTATCCTAAGGTAACATTCAGCTGAAAGTGTTATGGTTGAAATAGTGTCTGAGTGGTGAGCATCAAAACCTGCTGAAAGAAAGATAATATCAGGTTTAAATTGGTCAACCACCGGAATAATGATTTCATCTAAGGCCTTAAAGTATGCATTATCATCAGCTCTATGAGGCATTGGAATGTTAATCTTAAAACCTTCACCCTCCCCACTTCCAACCTCATACTCATATCCTGTTCCAGGATAAATTCCACGTTCATGGGTACTTATATACAAAACCTTAGCTGACTCATTAAAAATTTCTTGAGTTCCGTTTCCATGATGAACATCAAAATCAAAAATTGCAACTTTTTTGATGTAGCCTTTTTGAAGCATGTAGGCTGCCACAATTGCAACATTGTTAAATACACAAAAACCAACCGTTGGAGCCCCTAAAGCAACACCAGAAAAGCCTGCATGGTGGCCTGGAGGTCTTATAAGGCCAAAAGCGTTTCTCAGTTTTCCATTATAAACTTCTAAAGAAGCTTTAAGCATCCCTCCAACAGCTAACCTTGCAACATCAAAACTTTCCTTTGAGAGGACAGTATCCCCATCATAATGTCCTCCACCTGAAAGGGAAAACCTTCTAATAGTTTCAATATAATCCTCATCATGAACAAGTTTAAGCTCATCTATGCTTGCTTCTCTAGGCTCGATAAGTGTACATTTTTCTGAGGGGAAAATGTTTAAATTTTTAAGAGCTTCTAAAGCGATAATTAAACGTCTAGGATTTTCATAATGTACACCTGTTTTATGTTCAAGAAATCTCTCGCTATAAACTATGCCTGTTCTAGCACTCAAACTTAAAAACTCTCCCACAAATTTTGAGGATTTTTAGCTTTATCTAAAATTTTTACATTAAAACTATAAAATCTTTTATAAGGCTAATACTCCCTACTCCTCTAGGGTAAGGGATGAAAACAAAGATTAAGTATATACGTAAGAGAGATGGAAGCTTAGAAGCATTTAACTCTGAAAAAATAGCTCAAGCAATATATAAAGCTATGAAATCTGTTGGTAAAGATGATTTTGAAACATGTAAAAAGCTTTCAGAAGATGTTGTTTTAATTGTTGAAGAAAAATTTGGAGGAAGAGAAATCCCTAATGTAGAGGATGTTCAAGATATAGTTGAAACCGTACTTATGAAAAAGGGTTTTATCGATGCTGCAAAATCTTACATCCTTTACAGGCAAAAGCGTACAGAGATTCGTGAGGCAAAAAAGCTTATTGGTGTTAGTGATGACCTTAAGCTGAGCATTAATGCAATTAAAGTTTTAAGAAGTAGGTATCTACTTAGAGATGAAAATGGAAATATTATTGAAACACCCAGACAAATGTTTCGCAGGGTTGCAAAAGCTATAGCAAGCGTAGAAAAGTTTTACAGTAAAAATTGGGAAGAAGTTGAAAAAATTGAAAACGAGTTTTATAGGGTTATGGTTAATCTTGAGTTTCTACCTAACTCTCCAACCCTAATGAATGCTGGAACAGAACTTGGACAGCTTTCAGCATGCTTCGTCCTTCCGGTTGAAGATTCTATTGATGGAATTTTTAATGCTGTAAGGTATATGGCTTTAATTCATAAATCTGGCGGGGGGACAGGTTTCTCGTTTTCAAAGCTTAGACCTAAAGGAGATGTTGTAAAATCTACAATGGGTATAGCTTCCGGACCTGTATCATTTATGCAGATTTTTGATGTTGCAACAAGCGTTATTAAGCAAGGGGGGAGACGTAGAGGAGCTAATATGGGGGTTTTAAGTGTTTATCATCCGGATATAGTAGAATTTATCACCGCCAAAGCTGAGGAGGGAAAATTCCAGAATTTTAATCTTTCAGTTGCTGTTGATGATAAATTTATGGAGGCTGTTGAGAAAGGTGATGAGATTTTTCTTATAAACCCTAGAACAGGTAGGGAAGTTAAAAACTTACCTGCAAAATTTATTTTTGACCTTATAGCTGAAATGGCTTGGAGAACAGGTGACCCTGGATTAATATTCATAGATGAAATTAATAGGCATAATCCTACACCTAAACTTGGAAACATTGAGAGTACTAATCCTTGTGGTGAGCAGCCGCTACTTCCATATGAATCATGCAATTTAGGCTCAATAAATCTTGCAAAAATGGCTACAGATGGAAGAATAGATTGGGAAAAGCTTCGCAGAGTTGTTAGGTTAGCTGTGCATTTTCTTGATAATGTTATTGATGTGAATAGGTATCCTCTTCCACAAATTGAGCAGATGACAAAAGGAAACAGAAAAATTGGTTTAGGTGTTATGGGTTGGGCTGAAATGCTGATAATGCTTAACATACCATATAATTCTGAGGAAGCTTTACAGTTGGCTGAAAAAGTTATGAAAACAATAACCGATGAAGCACGTAAAAAATCTGTTGAGCTTGCATTAGAAAGAGGCTCATTCCCAAATTTTGAGGATAGTATCTGGCCTAATAAAGGATTTAAAGTTTTAAGAAATGCTACTACTACAACTATAGCTCCAACCGGAACTATAAGTATAATTGCAGGTGTTACAAGCGGAATTGAACCTATTTTTGCTATATCCTATGTTCGTAATGTTCTTGGTGGAGCTAAACTTCTTGAAGTTAACAGCCTTTTTGAGGAAACAGCTAGAAAACTTGGATTTTACAGTAAAGATTTGATAGCTAGAATTGCTAGGGAGGGTTCGATTCAAAAGATTGAGGAGATACCTTCAGATGTTAAAAGAATTTTTGTTACTGCTTTTGATGTTTCTCCTGAGTGGCATGTTAGAATGCAGGCTGCATTCCAAAAATATACTGACAATGCTGTTTCAAAAACCGTAAATCTGCCGCATGAAGCAACAATTGAAGACGTTAAAAAAGTGTACATGCTTGCATGGAAACTTAAATGCAAAGGAATAACAGTTTACAGGTATGGCAGCAAAAAACAGCAAGTTTTGACATTTACACCACCAGAGATTCTACTTAAAGCTGAGGAGGAACCAATAACAGTTGATGCTGAATATGCTGGAGGATGCCCTGTTGATACTTGTCTACATTAAACCTTATTAAGCATATCAAGTATCCTTAAAACTTTTTCTACAACCTTAAATGGGTTTTCACCTAAAATCCTAATCATAGGCTCTTTTCCAACATCCCCAACATCGTAAATTATATCTGATGGAATTCCAGCAGTTTTTAAAGCCTCTTCAACACCCCAACTTAAACTTTTACCTTCAACAATTTTGACATCTTTAGGTTCAGCTTTACGGTTAAAACTTGAAACATTGAAACCTAGTTTCTTGGCAACTTCAATAATTTTAGGTTCATACTTAATGTTTATTGCTGACCTTAAGAATGGGTAATGCTTCATGGCTGCTAAAACAACTCTACCAACATGGCCTGAACCTCCAAATCTTGGAGATGCAACGGATGTAAGCTTTTCTCCGTCCCATGTTAACCTTCCAGGAAAACCTGCAACTTCTTCAATTCTTTCTGCTTGAGGTAAAGCGTATGCAAAATTTATCCTAACTTCAGGTATAAGCTGGATAATTCTTTTATCATTACTTAAAAGTTTAAAGGCTTCTTCAAGCTGATTTAAAACTTTAAGTTTCTCAGCTTCAAGATACAACTTAGCTACGGGATTTACACATCCAAAGCCGCTTCCAACCTTTAATCCATATTTTACAGCTTGGTAGATAAGATTTCCAGCCTCCTTAACAGCCTCACTAATACTTAATCCAAGCCCTATAAAACCTGCAATAGCTGCTGAAAAACTACATCCAGTTCCATGAGTATTTATAGTTTTTACCCTTGGATGCTTAAAAAGCTTAAATTCTCCATCATGGTATAGCACATCAAAAATCTCATCTAAATCCTCATTTAAATGTCCACCCTTAACAACAACACATTTAACTCCAAATTTGGAAATTTCTTTTGCAGCTTTTTTGGCATCCTCAACATCCGCTATTTTCATATTTGCCAACTTCTCAGCTTCAAATTTATTTGGAGTTACAATTTTAGCTATTGGAAGAAGTTTTTCAACTAAAGCTTTTACAGCTTTTTCTTCAAGTAAGGGTGAACCTGACTTAGCAACCATTACAGGGTCAACAACCACTGGGAAGTTGCATTTTTTAAGCTCCTCAGTAACAGCTTCAATAATTTCATCGTTATACAGCATTCCTGTTTTGGCAGCTCTAACATTTAAATCTTCAACAACAACTCTAATCTGCTTTTTTATAAGTTCAACATTAATAGGTTGAACACCGAAAACTCCCTTAGTATTTTGGGCAGTTATAGCTGTAATAGCAGAAGCACCATGAACACCAACAGCAGCAAAAGTTTTTAAATCTGCTTGAATACCGGCACCCCCACCAGAATCACTTCCAGCAATAGTTAAAACTGTTATCACTTCTTTACTCTCCATTAAAACTTCACCAACCATAAGCTGATGCTACACTAAGTAGTAATGATTTAAACCTTTTATGTAAAGTTTAAAAACATCACATCAGTTTTAATATCTTAAGGAAAAAAGATAGGGGGTTTCTAATCATGAGTTGGGATGAATGGTGGAGGCGTAGACGTTCACCGTTTTTCAGGTTTTTTGAGGAAATGGATGAGTGGATACGTGAAATGGAGCGGATGATGGAGGATATGTTTAAGGAGTTTAGGGAGGAAGCTTTACCAAGAGACCTTTTCCGTGAGAGAAGACTTCCAGATGGGAGAATTGTAAGAGAATTTGGGCCTGTGGTTTGGGGTTACTCTGTAACTATAGGGCCTGATGGTAAACCTATTATAAGAGAGTTTGGAAATGTTAAACCTTCACTTAAAGGGCTTAAACCATTAGATATTAGAACCGAACGTGAACCGCTTGTAGATGTTTTCTCAGATAACGGGAACATTAAAGTTATTGCTGAACTTCCAGGCGTTGAAAAGGGAGATATTAAGCTTTATGCAACATCTAACACTCTTACAATCTCAGTTGATACACCACAAAGAAAGTATTATAAGGAGTTAGAGTTGCCTGCTGAAGTTGACCCTAAGTCTGCTAAAAGCACCTATAAGAATGGTGTACTTGAAGTAACATTAAGCAAGGTTAAGGAAAAAGGTAAGGGTGAACCTATAAAAGTTGAGTAAACTTTCTTAACTTTAAACATTTTTTAGGTTTTAATTTTGAAGAAAAAGCGGATACAGGATACTTTTAAAGGTTTAGGAAGAACTTTTGGCAGAGTTGTTTTGGGTAAGGATGTTTGGGTTGGATTGAATACAATAATTTATGGCCCGTGTAGAGTAGGTGCTAAAACTTTTATTGGGGATAATGTTCTTGTAGGTTTTCCTACAAGAGGAGAAATCAAAGTTTTAATGAAAAACGGTGATTTTGAGAAGTTTTTAAAAGTTAAAGGTTTAGTTAAAATTGGATTAAGCAATGTTATAAGGTCAGGAACAATAATCTACTCAAATGTTTCTTTAGGAGACAATGTTGAAGTTGGACATAACACCCTCATAAGGGAAAATGTAAAAGTGGGAGCCAAAACTCTTGTAGGTTCAAATGTAACAATAGATGGAAACTGTAAAATAGGTTCAAATGTTTCAATTCAAACAGGAGTTTATATTTCGGCTTATACAACAATAGAGCCAAATGTTTTTTTAGGCCCCTATGCTGTTCTACTTAATGATAAGTATATGAGAAAAAAACCCTACAAGCTTAAAGGTCCAAGAATATGTAGAGGAGCATGTATTGGTGGAAATAGCATAATTATGCCTTCAATTATTGTTGGCAAGGAAGCTGTTGTAGGTGCAGGTTCAATTGTAACCAAAAACGTTAAGCCTAGAAGTATTGTTACAGGTGTTCCAGCAAGAGAAATCGGTAAGGTTACATAAATCGGAAAAACTTCATGAAAAGAGGATTAAAAATTTAAGAATTTATATAACATATATGTCAAGATTGATAAATAGGTAGGTTTTGGTTGTGGGATTATGCCTTTGGATTTTGAGTTTAGTGAGGAGCAGAAGCTGCTTCAGGC
>CAZMUQ010000027.1:0-13957 GCA_964569845.1 uncultured Candidatus Bathyarchaeia archaeon | reverse complement strand
AGAATTAGGGGGTAATAAAGGGTGAAGTATAAAAGTGTAATTGTTGGAAGTTAAATTTGGGGGGTTAAAAATTAATGTATCATTATGGTGTAGCTAAAAGCAAGGGTAAAGCCTCCTCTATATATAAAATGCTACTTAAAATAGTGCTAATACTTACAAGTCCAATATGGTTTATACCCTTCTGCATACTTGCAGGTGTATTACTACCTCTAATAGGTGTATCACTAAAAATAAGCAGGATAATAGAAAAATTGCTAAAAATGTAGTAGCAATAATATAAGCATAAGAAGAGGTTAAGAATGAAAAGCAGGAAAACAATAAACGTATAGGGAAAGCCTACCAGTAAAAGTGGAAATTTGCAGAAAAGAATTGAGGGTAGGGGTATGTTTTAAATTTTTTTGCACACCTTTGATAAGAAATCTTCATCAGATAAAATGTTTTCAGGTGGCTTAAATAGTGGTGTAAGTGAAACCTCCTTTTCATCAGCTCTATAAACTGTTCCACCTGTTTCAAGCCCAGTTATGGCTGAAGCTACATAAAGATTAGAATTTTTAACGGTTAAGCTTTCAATAAAATCTAAAACAATAACTGGTATCCCCATAAACTTTTTACGTACAGGTCTTGAAAGCTCTGTAAAAATGTTTGAGCCTACAATTAAAGCTAAATCAACTTCACCATTAAGAATCATACTTATAGCTGATTTTTCCTCAGGACTGTGTTTTTTCTCTTCATCTGAAAAATCTACTGCGCAAGGGTACCCTGTTTCTTTTAAAGTTGTTTTAATAGCACCTAGCATATTGTATGGTTTTGGCATAGGTAAAGCTGTACATTCAACATTAACCTCTCTTATTTTTTCAACAAGCTGATAGATTGTATCAACTTTTAACCTGTAATCCTTATTCTCAAAAAAGCTTGAACCATAAAAAATTGAGATATAGCTTGAATTTTTAAAGTCCCTAACAAGCTCTAAAAGTTTTGTTTCAGATACATCTGAAATACTTGTTGTAAGTTTTTCTCCTTTAAGCATACTGCTAATAGCTTTAATAAGTTTTAACTCATCTTCAGCTTCAAGTATAAACTTATTATGAGCTATTCTAGAAGTTTTCGTATTTTCACTATCAATAACTGTGATACTTCTACCTTCAACCCCCTTTTCAACTTTAACTCCCCTAGGAAAAATAGAGTATCTACTGGCATGCCTAGGATGAGTTTCAGCAGGATTAAACCCTAAAAATATTACATGGTTAGCATAATCTAACGTTTTTTCAAGAACATTACTAATACTTTCATGCTTTTCAGCTTGAGCATATGCATACCAGTATCCTTTGCTTGCTTGATTATCAAAAACACCTTTAAGCTTTCTTGCAATATCTAAGCCAAGTTTTATAGCTTCACATGAACAATAACCCCAACCATAAAGTAAAGGCTTTTTTGAAGCCTTAAGCATTTCAGCAACTCTTTCAACAGCATCATCAATCGAAATATTAGTAAACTTATTTTCCCCTCTAATAGCAGAACTTTTTAACCTGTTATCCAAACTTAGATGCTTAAATCTTTCAAATCCAACATTACACATACTAAAAATATTGTTAATTTTGCCTTTATCATCAAAAACAACATTTATATCTTCACAAAGAAGGGAACATCCAGTACAAACTAACTTTTCAACTCTACCCATTTTTAAACCCTCATTATTAACTGGAAACTTTAATAAACCTTAATAGCTTCAGTATAACAGAATTCCTCACAAACCCTACAATCAAGTCTACTTGGCGGAAATCTTCTACATTTTTTAAGATTTATTATCTTAAGTTTACCATTTTCAACCCTCATAACAACTTCATCATTCGTAGTTCCAAAACCTTTAGCAATTTGAGGATCTATCATAATGTTAACTGGGCATACAACAACACAATTACCGCATCCAGTGCATTTGTCTTCATCAAGTTTTAAGCCTGTTTCATAAGTTTCAAGTAAAGGTTTTAAAAGCTCCTTTAAACTTTCAAGTTTTTCCTTATATTTTGGTTCAAAAAGTATAGGACAATCCTCAATTTTTGCTTCTTTTAATAAAAGTTTTGATGCAAACATCATACACGTAGAATAGCCGCATTTTTTACAGTTTATACCTGGAAGATACTTGTAAACCATGAGTGGTGTAATTTTTTTAACTTCACCCATTTCCTTATCGCTTCAATTTTGCTTTTCCTTTTTCTAACTTTTTCTTGCTTTCAACTAACTTAAATATTACGTATCCTAAATTTAAATTTGAACCTAAAATTAAAGAAAAATCGGTGGAAAGGCCTTCGTGAGGAAGAATAACCTTAAAAATGGAGAAGTTGAAGAGAGAATAGGTGTTTTTGTTTGTCATTGTGGAACAAATATTGCAGGATTTATTGATGTTAAGAGGCTTATAGATTATCTCTCAAAGATTGAGGGTGTTGTAGCAGTTGAAGAAATACACCTATGTAGTGATACAGGGCTTCAGAAAATTAAGGATACAATTAAAAATGAAAGGTTGAATAAGGTTGTTGTAGCAACATGCACTCCAAGACTTCATGGAGAACTTTTTAAGAAGGTTGTTGAGGAGGCAGGTATAAACAGAGGTTTTTTGCAGATTGCAAATATAAGGGAGCAGTGTAGCTGGGTTCATTGGCTAGACATGGAAAAGGCTACAACTAAAGCTTTAGACCTTATTGAGATGGCTATATCTTCAGTTAAAAATGCTGTTGAAGTTAAAAAAATTAGGATTCCTGTTGAACGTAAAGTTTTAGTTTTAGGTGGTGGTGTTGCAGGGATAACTGCAGCTTTAAATCTTGCAAACTCAGGTTTAAAAGTTATTCTTGCTGAGAAAACTGGTTTTCTTGGTGGGCATATGGCTAAATGGGATAAAGTTTTTCCAACCTTGGATTGTAGTATCTGTATTCTTGGGCCTTTAATGTCTGAGGTTTATAATCATCCAAATATTAAAGTTTACACGTTATGTACTCTCCTAGATGTTGAAGGTGCTGCTGGAAATTATCAAGTTAAACTTTTAAGAAAAGCTAGATATGTTGATGAATCTAAATGTAATGGTTGTGATAAGTGTTTAGAAGTTTGTCCAGTTGAAGTTGTAAATGAATATGAGTATGGTTTAGGGAAAAGAAAAGCTATAATTAAGCCTTTCCCTGAGGCTGTCCCAGTAGCTCCGCATATTGATATTGAAAATTGTGTTGGATGTAGGTCATGTATCGGAGTTTGTGAAGAAGAAGCGATAAACTTTGAGGATAAGGATACAATAATTGAAGAAAAAGTTGGAGCAATAATTGTTGCAACAGGTTTTCAGCTTGTGGATCCTAAAAAAATTGAGCAGTATGGTTATGGTAGATACCTTGATGTAATAACTGGAGCTGAGATTGAAAGGTTGGTTAATCCTACAGGTCCAACTAAAGGTCGACTTCTACGTCCATCAGATGGTAGTAAACCTAAAAAAATATGCTTTATTCAATGTGCCGGAAGTAGGTCTCAAAGACTTGGAAAAGCATATTGCAGCAATGTTTGCTGTATGTATGCTATGAAGCAGGCTATGGAGATTAAAAGTCTTCATCCAGAAATTGATATCACAATTTTTTATACTGATATTAGAGCTTCAGGTAAAGGTCATGAGGAAGCTTACCTTAAAACTCAGAGTGTTGGTGTAAGGTTTATTAGAGGTAGGGTTGGTAGGGTTGTTAAGGTTAAAGATAAGCTTAGAGTCTTCTTTGAGGATACCTTAACATGTGAAGCAAAATTTGAAGATTATGATTTAGTAGTTTTAAGTGTTGGAATTGATGTAAATAGCGATAATTATGAGCTTTCAAGAATTTTAAGAGTACCTTTAGATGAAAATGGATTTTTCCTAGAGGAACATCCAAAACTTAGACCTGCTGATACGTTTACAAAGGGGATTTTTATTGCTGGAACTGCTCAAGGTCCAAAGGATATAACTCATTCTGTTGCTCATGCAGGTTTAGCTGCTTTAAGAGCTTTTTCTCTTCTTTCATCTGAAGAATTAGAGTTTGAGGTTGAGGCTCCAACAATAGATTATGAGAAATGTATAGGCTGCGGTCTTTGTGTTAGGACTTGCGACTATGGTGCTTTAAGTAGGGTTGACAGAAAAATTATTGTTAATGAGGTTGCATGCATGGGCTGTGGTGCATGTGCTTCTGTTTGCCCTGTTGAAGCTATAATTCTCCCTTCTATAACTGATAGACAAATATATAGTATGCTTGAAGTTTTATTAAAGCATAAGAGAGAAAAACCTGTTATAGTTGGTTTTCTTTGCAAATGGTGTGGTTATGCTGCTGCAGATATGGCTGGAATAAGTCGAATCCCCTATCCAACAAATATCAGAATAATTCAGGTTCCATGTACAGCTAGAGTTAGCATTTTTCACATTTTAGAAGCATTTAGGCTTGGGGCTGATGGTGTTTTAATTATTGGTTGTTATGAGAATGATTGCCATTATAGAACAGGATTTAAAAAAGCTGCTGAAAGAGTTAGAAAGCTTAAGGAAGTTTTAAGAGCTTCAGGTTTAAACCCTGAAAGACTTCAAATTACAAGTGCATCTGCAGGTGAGGGTGAAAAACTAGCTAAAATAATAACAAGGTTTGTTGAAGAAATTGAGGAGATAGGGCCTCTTGGCGCTGAACTTTTAAAAGTTGTAAAAGCTTGATGGAGGATGTAAAATTTGGGTGAAAAGCTTAAAGAGAAACCTACAATAGAGTTTGATATCGTAGATTCAACCTTAAGGTATAGTTGGAAAACTAGTTTACTGAAAAAAGTTTTAGATTATGAAGTTGGAAAATGTACTGGTTGCGGTTTATGTTTAATTTGTCCTTGGGAAGCTATAAGTCTTGGACCTGTTGTTGAAGTTGCTGCTGGAAGATTGGAAGAGGCACCTTTAATAAATATTGAAGGAGAAAAGTGTACTTTTTGCGGTTTATGTGTTTCTGTTTGTGTTTTTAACTCTTTTAAGATGAGTATTAATGGATTAAAAGTTGAAGATGAATATTCTAAGATTGATGGTGAGCATAATCTTAACAGGGAGAAATGTCTTCCATGTCTTCTCTGCAGTAAAGTTTGTCAGAGAAAAGCTATAGATGTTGAGGTTAAACTTCCAAAGAAGGAATCCCTTGTAAAATATGAAACAGATAAGGTTGAGGCTAAAGGTAAAATAATGTTTTATGAAGAGAAATGCTGTTATTGTGGTTTATGTGAAATGCTTTGTGATGCTATAAAGATTTTCTGGGTTGAAGCTAAACCTCCAGATTTTAAACCTGCTGTAGGTTTAAGAATTGATGAAGATAAGTGTGATTACTGCGGCTTATGTGAAAAGATTTGTCCATCTGAAGCTTTAAAAGTTGAATGTGAATATTCCCCGCCAAGAAAAATTTTTGAGCCAAAAATTGAGGGCGAAATAAAGGTTGATGATGAAAAATGTGTTAAATGTGGTTTATGTGCTTCTGTTTGCCCTGTTGAAGCTATAGATGTTAAAAAGCCATTTAAAGGTAAAGTTAGCTTTGTTAACCTTGAAAAATGCGATCCTGTTGGTTGCAAAAATTGCTTTAATATTTGCCCTGTAAATGTTATTTATGTTCCTAGGATAGGTAAGAAAATTGATGTTGTTGAAGATTTCTGTATTTTTTGTGGTGCATGTGAAAAAGCATGTCCAGAACTTGTTATTAAGGTTTCAAGGGAGGAGTACAATGTTAAAAATTTAAGATTGGAAAAACCTTGGGAAAAAGCTAGGATACGTGTTTTTGAAAATCTTGTTGGAAGAGAAGTTAAACCTTCAATTCCTCCATTGACTTACCCTCGAACTGTTAAAGTTAAGCTTGAGCTTTACAAGCCTTCAACAAAAGTTAGTGTGGAGGAGTGGAGTCTTCCTGAAGATGTAAGAGTTAAGGTTGAGGAGAAAATTAATCTTTTAGCGGACACTTTGAAGAATCCAACTTTAAGAATTGCTTTTGAGGCTGGAAAGTTGGATAAAATTTTAGGTAAAGTTTCCTAGAGTAAAAAATTACATATTTTATATATAAATTTATTCTGCTTACTTATCTTTAAAGATAAAGTATATATCGTATATATCCTGTTCTACTATTCAGGTAACATTGGGAATAACAGAAGAAGCTTTAACCGTAAAATTTGCGGGATGCAGTAAAGTTTCTCAACCTCAAATCTTCATAAAAAGATGTAACTCTACAGAATGGTTTAAATCTATGAAGATTGATAAAGGTATTACAATATACTATGGTTCTCCTGAAAAGGAGAAAGAAGAGCTTATAAAAAGAGTTGAAGAAGGATGCTATGTTGCAATTGCATATACCGATGAAAATGTTATAGTTGGTTTTATTGTTGTTGAAGAGTTTAGAGTTCCTATTGGTAGAACAGTTCTTGCCTACTCCTATGTTTATGATGCTGCAATAGAGGTTAGCAAAAATTGGAGAGGAAAGGGTATAGCAGGAAAGCTGGTAGATTTTGCTTCAAAAGATAGCTTTTTTGATGATAAAATTGTTTTAGCTAGAGGAACAGTGGAAAATTGGGATATCAGTAAACCTGAGGAAAAGGAACCATACAGAAGAATGCTTTTACATCTAGCAAAAAAAGCAGGTTTTAAGATTATGGATAAAAATCCCTTTGGTGACGATTTTCTCGCAGTGAGAATAGGGTCTAAAGTTTCAAGGACAACAGTTGAAAACCTTGATAAAATTATTAAAGAACTTGGTGAAGCATACTTTAGAGTGAAAACTTCAATTCTAGACTTTTTTAAGTAAAGATTTACCTTTTTCAAGCCTATTCTACCTTAAAAATAAGGTAAGTCATATTAGGATAATCTACAATTATTTTTTTGGAGGTAGTATAGGTAAATATTGGCTTCAAAAGGAAAACTTCTTCAAAATAAGGAAAGTGCAGAACTTTTTAACCTCGTAAAAGTTTGTCTTCAGTGTGGTTTATGTGCTTCTGTATGTCCTCCAACAAGATTTTTACTAAAAGATTTTAATGCAAGACTTTTATCGTTAAAGATGCTTAGAAAAGAAAATTTATCTTCTTCTAAGGGGAGTCTAGAATTAGCTTGGAAATGTTTTTTATGCTTTGATTGTAGTAAACTTTGTCCCCATAATATACCTTTACCAGAGGTTGTTATCAAGTTAAGGATGAGTTTACTAGCTGAAGGATTTGCTGATAAAATCTATATGTTAATGGAGGAATCTATGAAAAACCTACTAAATACGGGATTAATTCTACCCTTTGGAAGAATAAACATCAGAAGATTTATTGGTCTTCCCCCTTCAGCGGAAATACCTAAAGAATCCTTAGGAAAAATTAAGGATATCTTAAGGCAGCTTGGATTTGAAGAGCTTCTTTCAAGGTTAAGCTCAACTTATAAGGGTGGTGTAAATGAAAAACGTTGATGAGATTCCTGATAAAGGCTCCCTTTTTGTTTTTCTTGGATGTCAAGCAAAAAGTAGATACCCCGGTATTGAGTATTCAACTCTTAAGGCTCTTAAAAATCTAGGTTATACTCCTTACACTTCCTATGAGGAAGCTTGCTGTGGAAGTTTTGCAAATTTTTCAGGTTTTGCAGATTTTAAAATTCTTATAGCACTTGCAGGCTGGAATATTTGGGTTGCAGAAAAATACTCAAAAAATATAGTTACAGTTTGCGATACATGTTATGGTGCTTTTCTACGTGTACTAAAAAATATTAAGGAAAATCAGTCTATGCTTGAAGTTGAAAAGGCCTTAGGCAGTCTTAATATTAAACCTGATTGGAATGTTAACATTTTTCATGTGGCTGAAGTATTTTACAGGGCTAAGGATAAGATATTGGAGCAACAAAAAATTAGTCTTGAAGGAGTTAAAGTTGCAGTTCATTATGGATGCCACTACATGAAATCTTCTCCTGAAAAAGTTTTAGGAAATTCTGAAGATCCAGGTTTTCTTGAAGAACTTGTAAGCAAACTTGGTGGTGAAGTTGTTGAGTATGGTGAAAAACATCTTTGTTGTGGTGTAAAACTTAATATCTCATCACTTAAAAATCCTAAACTATCTACCAATGTAACAAAAGCTAAACTTAAATCTATGAAAGAAGCTGGTGCAAATCTTATCGTTGTCACTTGTCCAGCTTGTCTTTACACTTTTGACGAATTTGCAAGAAATGAAAAACTTAAAAAGTTTAGTCTTCCTGTTCTTCATATATCTGAACTTGTTGGCTTAGTTTTAGGATTTGATGTTTTAAAGGAGTTAGCCTTACAATCCCATTTTACTCCTATAACTCTCCCCCAAATTGAAGATTACCTTAAAAATTGGAGAATGATTAGATTTAAAGGCAAGGTTTTAACTTAGCCTTATGTAAACTTATTTTGAGGTTAAGAAACTTGGGTACATCAAAATTTAAATTTCTTGAGCATGTAAGCGACATTTATGTTGCAGCTTATGGTAAAACTTTAGAAGAAGCTTTTGAAAATGCAGCTTTAGCAATGTTTCAATCAATGACTGATGCGAAGCTTGTTGAACCTAAAATTAAGGTTGAAGTTTATGTTGAAGGTGAAGATGAGAAAGCTTTACTCTATAATTGGCTTGAGAATCTGCTTATAAGGTTTGGCTCTGAAGGTATGCTTTTTTCAAAATTTAAGATTTATGAGATTAGCAGTTTTCCTAGTGGTTTTAGGCTTAAAGGTGAAGCTTGGGGTGAACAGTTTAATCCTGAAAAGCATCCATCAAAAGTTGAAGTTAAAGCTGTAACTTACCATTCAATGGAAATAGGGAAGGAGGATGATTTAATTGTTGTTAAAGTTCTTTTTGATATTTAATTTATTAGTCAGAATGTGGACCAAAATCATCAATTCATTGTCGTCGCCACTCATCATCCAAAGAAAACCTATACTTTTAAGGTTGATAAATGTTTACTGTTTAGGGTTCTGCCTAATTTCGTGTTGTAAAGTAAGTGTTGGTGAAAGACTTAAATTTTACTCTGGGTAAATTCCATTTGATTTGGAGGTCATCCTAAGCGTTAAGTTTGGCTACGAGAAGACCCCTGAGATAGACGGGCTTCTAAGAGATTTTAAGGACATGGTGAACTTTTGCATAGATAAGGCTGTCCAGCATAAAGCGACTAGCATTAGTAAGCTTCATAGGCTGGTTTATGGTGAGCTTTCACAAAGATATGATTATAGTAGGGCTTTCTTCCCCACAGCCTACAGGGTTGCACTATCTATTGTTAGGGGTTGGAGGTTTAAGGGGGAGAAACCCGTAGTTAGGAAGGCTATCGTTAAGCTTAACCCTATGCTCTGCAGGTTTGAGGGTGAAAGACTTAGGATTTCAGTTAAGCCACGCAAATTTGTTTATCTAAACCTTGAAATGGGGAGTTACCAGCGGAAGTTTGTTAAACTCTGGAGACAGGGTAAGGCTAAGGTTGGAGAGCCAATAATAAACGAGAGGTGGGTTATAATACCCCTCAAACAGCAAATAGACCTGACAAAGCCAAACGGATATGTAGCTTTAGACTTAAATGAAACAAACGTAACAGCCTATGATGGTGGAGAGGTTAAGGTCTTTGACTTAACGGAAGTCAAGAGGTTACATCATGTCTATTTTAAGAAGCGGAGAAGCATTCAGAAGAAAATTAGGAGCTTAAGGACTAAAGTAAAGGTCTTAGCTAAATATCGTGAAAGGGAAAAGAGGAGAGTTAATGACGTCCTCCACAAGGTTTCAAAGCGGATTGTTGAAACGTTCAAGGGTAAAGCGATAATCTTGGAGGATTTGAAGGGTATAAGAAACCGCATAGACTATGGTAGGAGGCTTAACCGCAGGCTACATTCATGGAATTTTAGGCGCTTACAGCTCTTCATCCACTATAAGGCTAATTTGAATAATCGTATGCCCATATTTTATGTTAATCCAAGAGATACCTCTAAGGTTTGTCCGAGATGTGGGGGTAGGATAGATAGTTCCCCGAAATGTCCAACTTGCGGTCTAGACAGACATGTTGCTGGTGCGATGAATATCCTAGCCAAATATGTGGGGAGTTTGGGTTCACCCCGAAAACCCCCAGATGACCTTGATGGGGGAAGCCTAGATGGAACAACCAACACACAGTTTACAACACCCATCTAGGCAGAACCCTGTTTAGGAAAGTTTATCCTAATGTAGATATTATATACATTATTCCTGTTAAATTAGCTGAAGTAGTTGGCTTGAATAGAATGTTAGATGAATATTTCTCTACTAAGGAGAGGAAGAAGAGGATAATTTTACAACCAATAGTTTTACCTCAATTTTTCTTAGTATTTCTGATAACATTGATCTTTCTGCCATTTTTTCTAATGTTTTATAGTGTTGTTTTTAGGTATGGGCTTGGTTTACCCTTACCTTTAGTTTTTATTGTAATATGGGTTTCATTGATTGGAGGTATGATAAATTTTCCATTAAAGGAGTTTAAAGTAAATCAGCCAACGTTTATTTCCCGTGAAATATCATTTTTTGGTTTTAGGTGGATAATTCCTGAAGTTGTTTTAAGAGAGCAGAAGATGATTGTTGCTATAAACCTTGGTGGAGCAATAATCCCTATTTTTGTTTCAGCTTATCTTCTTCTATATACTATACCTATCTCAGATCCTAATCCTCCATTAACTTACATGAAAATTTTCCTCTTAACTTTTATTATTACATTAGTAGTTAACAAGTTTTCTAGGATTGTTCCAGGTGTAGGTATTATGGTTCCAGGTTTTCTTCCACCACTTTTAACGGCACTTCTAACAATTATAATTTTTCCGGTTTTTACACCAGCAAACCCCTATATTATTGCATATGTTTCAGGTTCACTTGGAACATTAATTGGTGCTGACCTTCTTAACCTTAAAAAACTTCCAAACCTTGGAGCTATAATGATTAGTATAGGGGGTGCTGGAACTTTTGATGGTATCTATCTTACAGGTGTTATGGCTGTCTTTCTTATTTTCCTTTTAACCACCTAAAAAAGTATTCTCTACAATTTTGTTTAAAATTTAGTATAAATTCTGGAAAATTTCTACATAGAATTTGTAGGCAAGTCTTATAATGCTTTTTTCAATACATCGTAGTATCTAAAAAATATACAAATGTGTACTTGTTTATCTTCATTCAAATATTAGGTAGGTGGTAGGAAATGATGGATGTCAGCATGGGCTTAAAAGTCAGCTCCTGGAAATACCCTGAAAAAAAGGCTGCAATCTTTGAGCATGGGGAGATAATTAAAAGTATAACCTATAAGGAGCTTGATGAGAGAGTTAATAGACTGGCGAATGCGTTGATGAGCTTTGGTATAAAAAAAGGTGATAAGGTTGCCTACTTAACCTACAACTGCTTAGAGGCTGTTGAAATAATTCAAGCCTTAATTAGAGCTGGAATTGTTCTTGTACCCATAAACTACAGATTAACATTGGAAAATATGAAGTATATAATAAACCATTGCGATGCTGAAGTAATGATAATTGAGGATGAACTTTTGGGGACAATAGCTCCAATAATGGAGGACCTTAAAAAGATTAAACACTACATAGTGATAGGTGAGGAAGTTCCTTCAAACATGCTAAGCTACGAGGACTTTATCTCTAGCGGATCCCCTGAAGACCCTGATGTATATATCAAACCCTCAGACCTATGCTATATTGGCTATACCTCTGGAACAACAGGTTTACCTAAGGGTGTTATGGTTTCCCATAAGGCTTTACTTGAAAATATGCGGCATGCTGTTATGAGAGGATGGTCTAGGGAGGGTGTAAACCCTGAAAAAAGAGTTTTGCTGGTTCTTATGCCTCTGGTTCATTCAAACTCTATTTGGAGTACCTCCATAACCTTCTGGTATGGTGGAACAAACGTAATTTATAGGGCTCCTGGTGGGAAGTTTGATGCTGAGGAGGTTCTTAGGCTTATAGATAAGTACAAGGTTACAACGACGTCTGTTGTACCTGCAATGCTTCTTTCAATGCTTGAACTTCCAGATGAAGTTAAAAAGAAGTATGATGCAAGCAGTGTCGAATCAATTGGTAGTGGTTCAGCAATGCTTTACCCATCAACCATTAAAAAAGTTGTAAACTTCTTCAAAAATATTAGGTTAAGTAATAGTTATGGTTCAACAGAAACAGGCCCAGTTACAACCCTAAGACATAAGGATATTATTCAAGGTAGAAAACTTGATACGGTTGGTCAAGTTTTACCTGGGATAGAAGTTAAAATACTGGATGAGAATGGTAAGGAATGTCCACCAGGTGTTGTAGGCCAGATATGGGTTAAAACTCCTATGGCATTTTTAGGTTACTATAAGGATCCTGAAAAAACTGCTAAAGCTATTAAGGGTGAATGGGTTACAGCTGGAGATTTAGGATGGTTTGATGAGGATGGATATCTACATTTAGCTGAAAGGTCTGATGACGTTATTGTAACCGGAGGTGAACATGTAGCATCAACTGAGGTTGAAAATGTTTTAATGGAGCATCCAGCAGTTTATGAGTGTGCTGTTGTAGGTTTACCGCATGAAAAATGGGGGCAAGCTGTTACAGCTTTTGTTAAGCTTAGGGAGGGTATGAAGACTTCTGAAGATGAGCTTGTTCAATGGTGTAAAGAAAGAATTGCAAGGTTTAAGGCTCCAAAGAAAATAGTATTCATGGATGATTTTCCAAGAACCTTAACAGGAAAAATTTTAAAGAGAATTTTAAGAGAACAGCATAAAACTCTCTTTCTCTCTTCTGAATAGGAAAGGGGGATTTAAGCGAATTGACTCATACAAAGATTCAAGAAGAAAATAGGAAATTTATTAAGGAGCTTTTTGATAGTCAGCTGCCTAAACATGTTAAGATGGTTGAGCTTCTTGCTAGGGATGGTATTCAGCATGAAAGAAAAATACTGCCAACAGAAACTAAGGTTTTCTTTATAAACCAGTTTTCTGAGTGCGGGTTTGATACTGTTGAGGTTACAAATTTTGCTCATCCAAGATGGATGCCTCAATTTAGGGATGCTGAGGATGTTCTTAGGGGAATTAAAAGGAAGCCTGGTGTAAAGTATAAATGTTATGCTATGACTAAGAGAGCTTTTGAAAGAGCTGTTAAAGCTAAAGATGAAGGGTTACCAGTAGATATTTGTGCTTTTACAATTTCAACAACAGATGAGCATTGCATGAGGAATGCTAATAGAACTGTTGAACAATTTTTAAAGGAGATTCCAGCATTCGTTGAGCTTTGTCAAGGTGCAGGTATAACTATAGATATGGCTATAGCATCAGTTTTTGGTTGCCCTATTACTGGTAACTGGCCTTGGGAAAAAACAACTAAGAAAGCTATGTGGCTTATTGAAAAAGGCTTAGAAATGGGTATTAAAAAGTTTACACCATGTGATACTACTGGTGAAGCTAATCCAAAAGAGGTTTACGAGTTTTACTGTGAACTTCATGACAGATTTCCAGATGCAGATTGTCATCTAGCACATTTCCATGATACTAGAGGTATGGGTTTAGCTAACACTTTAGCAGCAATACTTGGAGGAGCAGAAATCGTTGAAGCTTCTCTTGGAGGGTTAGGTGGACAGCCAACATTTTTTGCTGACGGTATTGTACCCGCAGGAACAGGAACTCTTTACACATTCTCAGATTTAACTGGAAACTGCTCAACCGAGGATACGCTTGTTATGCTTGATGAGATGGGTGTTGATACTGGTGTAAATATTGATAGAGTTTTAGGACTTGGAAGACTTCTAGAATGGGTTTTAGAGAGAGACTTAAGGCCATACTCAACAAAGAGTGGAAGAGTTTTAAAGAAACCTTTAAAGTGGGCTCTTCAAACATCTCCAGACCAGTTCCCATTTATAAGCTGGGAACATATCCCCCCATACAAGCAACAGTGGTGGTGTTGGCCTAGAGAGTAGGCTTAAATGACGGATGAAACAAACATCTATCACATCATTCTTT
>CAZMUQ010000026.1:0-14052 GCA_964569845.1 uncultured Candidatus Bathyarchaeia archaeon | reverse complement strand
ATACAGAGAAAAGTTTAGGAGATAGTATTGAAAGATTTGGTGAAGCTATGGATTTAAGGG
Organism: uncultured Candidatus Bathyarchaeia archaeon; assembly: GCA_964569845.1. Taxonomy (GTDB): domain Archaea; phylum Thermoproteota; class Bathyarchaeia; order Hecatellales; family Hecatellaceae; genus CAZMUQ01. Next base: position 13,992 of record CAZMUQ010000026.1, on the reverse strand, counting down.
AAGAAGCAGACTATGCTCATAGATTTTCTGAAGAAGGAGCTGTAAGCGTTATAGAAGATGCAAAAATTTTCTTAAGGAAAGCTAAGGCGATCCTCAGAAAAGTTAAAATTTAAGTTTAATTAGGAGAGGTAAAATTTTGGAAGATAAAGTCATTTTGGGTAAGAACTATTAGGGGAATTTGCAAGCAAATTTTACACTTTAGGTCAAAGAATTGAAGAGTTATTAAGAATTTGTTTACTAGAAAATGACTCTTATGCTAAACAACGAATAAAAAATGAAGTTGAAACAATAGTAAATATCCAAGACTCCTCTCCAAGAAAATGATGCGGCCGCCGGGATTTGAACCCGGGTTAGGGGCTTGGAGGGCCCCTGTCCTAGTCCAGTCTAGACCACGGCCGCATCCAAAAATTTTACTTTATTTGTCATATTTCTGTTTTTTGTGTTTAGGTTAAATTAAAAAGGGTTATTGTTAAGAGGAGGATTACTGGGGGAATTATTGTTATTGGTAACCCTGGAAACATTCCCCATTTTTCAAGCATTTTTAGGGATAAAAATATTCCTAGAAGAACTATGATAAAGCATAATAGAAATATTTGGAGAGAAAAGAAAATGTAGATGTGAGCTATTAGAGAAGAGTAAAGGATAAGGTCACCTAAACCTATAAAGATGTTTTTGTATGTGAAGGAGAGCTCAGTTAAAACCCATTTACTGGTGCTATCAGCAAGGGTTACAAGTTTTCTAATCGGTCCAACACTTACAGCAAAAGCATCATAAATTGAGAGAGCAAGAAGAATTGTGGTAAGGCTTAAAGTTGGAATTGTAAATCCTAAAAGTGCCCCTAAACTTGACACAAAAACTAAGATTAAGATATTTCTAGGTAAACCTTTAACAACAAAAATACAGTAAAGAGTAAGGGATGCAGCTACTATACATACTAGAAAGAAGGCTGGCAAGCTTAGAGATAAATTAAAAACCCCTATAAACCATAAAAATGCTGGGAGATAAAATACGTAAAGAATGAAAACTATGGTAAAGTAGCTTAAAAATATAAGAACTTTTAAAATTTTGAACCGTTTATGCTTACTAAGCATGTAAACTGCTAATCCAGCAAAAGCTACAGTAAGAGTAAAGTAGAAAGCATCAAAAAGAAATGAGCCTTTAACAGGGAATGTTAACCTTAAAGGAGGAATATTATAAGCCTTTAAGAGGATATAAGCAAATAATATTGAAAGAAGAATTGTTAAAAGAAATGGCAGAAAATGGTAGATTTTAACTTTAAAGTTGCTCATCTAACTCCTTCCATCAACCTTAAAAGCTTCAGATTGCAAGTACTACAAAAAGTGTCAAGCTTATTGTCAGTATCAATTATGCTGTTAGAGAAGTACATTACACATTTAGGGTTTTCACAATGAGAAAGACCAAAAGTATGCCCTAATTCATGTATAACCTCCTTCTTAAGTCTAGAAAGAAGTAGAAGATCATCCGCAGCTGCACCATAAAATTCAGGTTTAAGTCTAAAAACCGAAACTACAGCAAATTTTCCTGGAAATAAAGCTTCACCAAAAACAAAGTTTAACCTTGGAACATATAGGTCAACATCAACTATTAACAAAAATTTTTCAGCATCCATTTTATGGGTATACTCTTTAAGATTCCTAAGAATAATAGTTGAATAATACTGTCTTCTAGCAGGATTAAAACTACCATTCAAAATATCCCTACTAACAAAACCTCTTACGCAACTAAAACCTAAGAAAACATTTTCAACATGCTTTTCAACACTACTAGCTAAATTAAGCTTTAAGCCTTCGATGTAAAGTAAGCTGATTTTAGGCGTATCCATGCTGGTAAACCTATATAAGCTTGATAAACTATGCTTAAAATAAATCTTACTATAACATTAACTGGAAAACAAAAATGATGTTAAACTCAACTTTCCAAGCACTATTAGCAATAACAGTACTTTTCCCAGTTATAGCTTTTCTGCTATACTTTTATAGAGATCCTGAAAGAGAAGTTGCTGAGAATGATAACATCATAGTTTCACCAGCCGATGGGAAACTAATTTACCTGGATAAAATTGAAAATGGAGCTATAAGGGGAATCCAGGATGAGAAAATTGAGCTTAAAAATCTTACCTGGATTGATTTACCAATTAAAGATGGATACATTTTCGGCATCTATATGTCTCCTTTTGATGTTCATGTGAACCGTTCTCCGATTAATGGTAAGGTTGTTATGATTAAAAGCTTTAAGGGTAAGCGTTTAAGACTTGGAAACCCAAGATTTAGAACATTAAACAGGAGGAATGTAATAGTTATTCAGCATCCAAAAGGTTTTTATGTTGCCATTATTCAGATTGCAGCCTTAATAATAGGTAAAATTGACTGCTATGTTAAGGAAGGAGATAATGTTGTTATTGGGCAACGTATAGGTAGAGTACATTTTGGTTCTCATGTAGACTTAATTATTCCAAGTATGGATAATGTAAAGATTAAGGGAGTAAAAGGAATGAAAGTTTTAGCTGGAGAAACAATTTTAGTGGAAAACGTGTTTTAAGACTAAGTAATACTTAAATTTTGTTAAGAATATTTTCTCTAGGAAGATTAAAGTTGTGCGGAATCTTTGGATGTATACTTAAAACTGGAGATGCAGCACCAGTTTTACATAAATCCTTAAAAATCTTAGAATATCGGGGTTATGATTCAGCGGGAGAAGCAACAATTCATGATGGAAAGCTTTATGTAAAAAAGGATGCTGGAAAAATTGATGAAATTCATAAAGCTCTTAATCTTGATGAGCTTCCAGGAAGAATAGGAATAGCTCATACTAGATGGGCAACTCATGGAGCTCCCTCAAAAATTAATGCTCACCCACATTTAGATTGTAAAAATCAAATTGCTGTTGTTCATAACGGTATAATTGAAAATTTTGAGGAGCTTAAAAGGGAGCTTGAAGCAAAAGGTCACATCTTTATTTCTAAAACAGATACTGAAGTTATTCCACATCTTATAGAGGAAAACCTTAAAAATGGCTTAAATTTTGTTAAAGCTTTCAGGGAAGCTGTTAAAAGGCTTAAGGGTTCGTATGCTATAGCTGCAATTTGTAGTCTTGAACCAGACCTTTTACTTACAGCAAGAAGGGAAAGTCCTCTTATAATTGGTTTATCAGATAAAGGGTACTTCTGTGCTTCAGACATTCCAGCCTTATTACCATTAACAAGGGATATTTTAGAGGTTTATGATGGGGAAATAGCTACTTTAAGTCTTAAAGACTTAATTCTCGAAAAAATTGAAGATGGCTCTCTGGTTTCAAGAAAAGCTAAAACTATTACTTGGAGTTTTGAAAGTGCCATAAAAGGTGGATATCCCCACTTTATGCTTAAAGAGATCCATGAACAACCAGAATCTTTACGTGAAGCTTTAAGAGTTCAGCAAAGATACGTAGACCTTTTAACAGTATTTCTTAGTAGAGCTAAAGAAATTTTCCTTCTAGCTTCAGGTACATCTCACCATGCATGCATTGCAGGTTCATATATTTTTAGTAAGCTTGCAAAAACCTTAACTTATCCTGTTGTAGCTTCAGAATTTATTGAACAATTTGGAGAATATGTTAACATTGATACTACCATCCTTGCTGTAAGCCAATCCGGAGAAACAGCTGATGTTCTTAGAGCCATCGACCATGCAAGATTTAAAGCTGCAACAATTTTGGGTTTAACAAATGTTATAGGTTCAACCCTTACAAGAGTTTCAAGAGCTTATTTATGCCAAAATTCAGGTCCTGAAATTGGTGTAGCTGCAACTAAAACCTTTACAGCTCAGCTTGCAGTTTTAACAATTTTAGCCCTAAATCTTGCAAAAGTTAAAGGTAAAATTTCCCAAGAAGATTTTGACAATATTAAGAGTAAGCTTTATGAGATGCCTAAACTTGTTGAGAAAATTCTTGATGAGCAGGAGGAAAATGTTAAAAAACTTGCATCAAAATTTAAAAATAAAAACTTATTTGTTTTTCTTGCTAGAGGAGTTAATTTTGCAACAGCTTTAGAAGGAAGATTAAAGCTTTTAGAAGTTTCCTACATTCCATGCATTGCTTATCCTGCTGGGGAAAGTAAGCATGGGCCTATAAGCCTCATAGAGCCTGGAATCCCGGTTATATGCATATGTCCTAAAGGGGAAACTTATAGACCTATGGTTAATAACATTATTGAAATGAAAAGCAGAGGGGCAACAATTATAGGCATTGTTGAGGAAGGTGATGAAGTTTTAAAGAACCTTGATAATTACATTGAAATACCTAAAGGTATACCTGAGATATTAACACCCATACCCTACATAATTCCACTTCAACTTTTTGCATACTATATGGCTGTAGAGAAAAATTTAGATCCAGATAAGCCTAGAAATCTAGCAAAATCTGTAACAGTCGTGTAAGTAAAATAAATTATTTTAGGGTTAGGATTTTATAGGTTAGAATTTAAACCTAGCATCTGGCAAAGCTTCAAATAAACTTTTTCTGCAGCTTCAGGGTCAGGTTTTTCAGGATTTTCTGGATAAGGTTGGGTTTTACCAAAGAGACATAATGCATCAATATTTTTAAGAATAGCTAACCCAAAAATAAGCCCAGAGAAACCCATAAATGGTCCTTCATAACCAACATCTAAACCAAAATTTTTTTTAGCTTCATCTAAAAGCTCTTTTTTTGTTGCTGCACAGCAAACTTCAGGTCCATCCATACCATAACCTGCAAGGACTATCATCTTTTTAACATTAAATTTTTCAAGTAAATCTAGAACTCCCCATGCAACCTCATATTGACCTTGAAAATTTGCATGATAACCTCTTACAAGGATAATTTCAGGTTTAACTGCAAAGTAAAAGTTAACTTTTGGAAGTATAAACTTAGAATTCTTAAATTTAACACCAGCATCTCCAAGGAAACCAGGCATGGGAGCGTATGAAGGTTTTGTTTCGTAAAATACAGGGAAACTCTTAGAGTAAATTTGTAGGAAAAGTTTTGCTTTAAGTTTTTTAACTAAACTATTTAAAGCAAGTTTTCCAACAGAGCGTAAACCAGGTGAACCCACAACAGCTATTGGGTTAGTTAAGGAGGGAAAAAATTTAAGCCTAATTTTTAAATTGTTTTTTTCCTCAAACAGGCTTATAATCTCTTTTTCTTTCTTATTCAATGTTTAATCTAGCCCTACTAAACTGTTTAGAGGCTAAATATAGTAGGTTTGTTTTTTAGGTGCAAACGTTTTTGAGAGTTCCTCTAATGCTTGACGTTCGATTTCTTCTAGTTTTTTGATAAAATCTTCGGTCACCTTTACCTGCTTTTCTATCTCTGTTAGGTCAACTTTAATATCTAAAAATTTCGTTAAAGTTTCCAGGATTGCTTGAACAGGTTTTACATCTACAACCATTCTTCCTGAAGGCGTTAAATAGCTTACTGTTTCAGCAAAAAAACAGATCCCACTTATTTTTTTAAGTTTAGCTAATCCAAAGATTAAGCCATTTAAACCTCTAACATAACCTTTATCCAGGATTTTAACATCGTACCCTTCAAGCTCATTTAATGTTTTTTTCTCCGTTGCAACAGCATAAACCTTAGGTTTACCATTGTTGGAGTATCCTTTAACAGGATAAGCTGAAAAAGTAAAAACCTTCTTAACATTAAGCTCTCCAGCTAAGTTTAAAACCTCATATGCAACTTCATATTGACCTTCTGGTGTTAAAGGTTGAGTATTCCCTGTAAAAAACATTAGATCATTTTTTTGCTTATCATTTCTCCAAAAATACAGTTCATTTCTCATTAATTCAACAGTTCCATCATTTTTAACAAGTACATAAGATGGAAAATAGTTTGAGTAAATTTCCCTAAAAAGTTTAGCATCAAGCTTTCCTATAAGATAGTCGACAACCTGTTTAGCTATTAAACTACTATCTATTGTTCCACACAGGAGATACGGTTGATTTAAGCTTAACTCAGAAATTAAGCATTTAACCCTTAAAGTCATCCCCCTTACAACCTATACTTTTTCTGTTCTTACCCATATTTAAGGAATTTAAAGTCTAACGATAATAATATATTTTTAGGGTTCTGTAAACTTTACAAAACTAAACCACTACAAAGTTCACAGAACACTTTTTTAGAAAAGAATAATCACCTTAACTTTGACGTTGAAAGTATACACTATTGGTCATAGTACAAGGAAAGTGAATGAATTTTTTAAAGTTTTATCCTCATATCATATTAAGCTTATAATTGATGTGAGAAGATTTCCCACTAGCAGAAAATTCCCATGGTTTAACAAGGATAATCTTAGCAAAGAACTTAAAGATTTAGGTATAGAGTATGTCCATCTTCCAGAGCTTGGAGGTTTTAGAAGCGGAGGATATAAAATGTTTATGGAAACTTTAGAGTTTAAAACTGGGATCGAAAAACTTTTAAAAATTTTGGAAAAAAGTAAAGAAAATGTTGCTATTATGTGTAGCGAAAAATTTTTTTGGCGTTGCCACAGAAGATTTATTGCTGATTTTTTAACTAATCTTGGATTTGAAGTTATCCATATATTAAACGGCAAAATTTACAGGCATAAATTAAAGTTTTAACATTTTTAGGGTGTAGTTTTTTATGGAGCCCCAATTATTACTCATTAAAATTTTGGAAATTTTTAAGCTGACTTTTACATTAATTGTGCTTAGTTATGCCTCCTGGTCTGACTGGAAAACTAGAGAAGTTACTAATTATGCTTGGATTATCTTTGCACCAGTAGGCTTAGCTTTAACACTTTTAGAAATATATCTCTCCGGAAATATTATGCTACTATATCTTCTAGCAATATCAATTATGATTATAGCAGGAATAACAATTCCGGTTTTTTATCTTGGATTATTTGGGGGAGCTGATGTTAAAGCACTCCTATGCTTAGCTTTAACTTTTCCATGGCCTCTTAAAATCTTCCAACCATTACTGAGTTTTACGCAGATTTTTCCTTTCTCCTTCTCAATTTTTACTAACAGCTTAATTTTAAGTCTTCTTTTAGTTCCAATAATACTCTTAAAAAACTTTTTCTTTAAGATTATGGGGGGAAGCCTTTTTGATGGTTTTGAAGAAGAAAAAATTCGCAAAAAATTTTTTGCTCTACTTTTAGGGTTTAAAGTTAAAAAAGAGATTATAGCGAAAAGACCTTACATGTTTATGATCCTGGAGGAAAAACAAGTAACTAGAGATAGGGAAACTAGGAGAAAGTTAAATCTCTCCATTAAACCTATCCATTGGCAAAATACTATTAACGTTGAAGATTTACCTGAAAATGTATGGGTTACTCCAACTATACCAATGATAGTTTTTATAGAACTAGGGTTAATTGTCTCAATTTTCTTAGGAGATATCCTTTTCTGGATCCTTACAAAAATTTTTTAGCAAAAAATTTAAAACTTAAATTTTTATATTTTTAGTTTGGTGAATCGGTTGGACAATCCATCCAAGAAATTTCTTACATGGCTCATCGTACTATCCTTAATTGTAGCAGTATTTTTACCATTATCAGCTTACAGTCAAGCTGACGAAGTCTCGTATGCCATTAGAAATGCAGTAGAGTATTTAAGAAGTAATCAGAATGAGGATGGAAGTATTGGAGGATTCGCTAATTCTATTTGGGTTACTTTAGCTTTAGTTGCAGCTGGTGAAAATCCGTATAGTTGGAGGATTGATGATGGCCCATCAATTGTCGATTATTTAAAGAGTAGGGTGAAGGGGGTTGATGATGTATTCTCATGGGAAAAACTTATTCTTGCAGCTGTTTCTGTGGGTGAAAATCCCTATAATTTAAGTGGGGTTAACTGTGTAGAGAAGCTGAAGAAATTTTATGATGGTATACAAATAGGGGATCCTAAACTTTTAAATGATGATTTTTGGGGTTTAATGGCTCTTGTTGCTGCTGGAGAAAATGTAGACTCTAAAGAGGTTAAAAGTATTAGAGAATACATCTTAAAAAACCAGAATAAGGATGGTGGATGGAGTTTTGCTTTAAATTCAACTTCAGACCCTGATGATACTGCAGCTGCAATAATGGCTTTAATTGCAGCAGGTGAAAATAAATCTTCACCTGCAATAATTAAGGCACTTAGCTTTCTAAAAAGTAAACAAACTAGTGATGGTGGATTTGCATGGATTGGTGGTTCTAACTCAATTTCAACAGCATGGGTTATATGTGCATTAAAGGCTGTGGATGAAAACCCCTATAACTGGGTTAAAGATGGAAAAAATCCTGTCCAGTTTCTTTTAAGCCTTCAAAATTCTGATGGTTCATTTAATTGGACTAAGTTAAACAGGATGAACCCTATATACACAACTGCATGCGCAATTCAGGCATTAGCAGGGAAACCCTACCCAATCAAAAATCCTCAGCAAACACATGGTAAAAAAATGTTTTCATGGAGAAGTTTAGGTATATTGCAGGTTAAGGATCCTAAAGTTTATGTTAGAGTTGAAGGTTCAACTGAAACTTTATACGAGGATTGGGTTAACCTTCCAGGGAAAGTTAATGTTACAGCTAGTAGTGAGAAAGTTTACACTTTAGAACCATGCCCATTAACAGCTCTTTATATTGCTACAAATGGTAATGTTGGTGTTAATGATGCATGGTATCCTGGCTGGGATCTTTTTGTTGATAGTGTTTACGGTGAAGCTAATCAAGGCTATTATGGATGGATGTATCTTGTAAACTATAATGTTCCACCGCCCTGTGGATGTGGATTTAGTTGGCTTACAAGTTTTGGTCCATTAAAGGATGGTGATGAAATTTTATGGTATTATTCAACAAGAACCCCACTAAAGTTGATTGTTAGTGATAATGAAGTTTACGTTAATGAAAACTTTACAGTAACTGTTTACTATCTTTACCTTGACCTTGACACTTGGCAATATTCCTGGAAACCTATTAAAGATGCTGATATCTATGTTGATGGGAAAATTTACGGTAAAACTGATGATAATGGGAAACTAATATTAAGCTTTAGTAGTACTGGGGAATATTGGATTTATGCTAAAAAAGCTGGAAACTATGTTAAAAGTGGTAAGGTAAAGGTTAAAGTTTCTACACCACCAGAAATCACTAAGCTACTAAAAATTAGAAGAGAAGCTGAAGAAATTTTAGCATCTACAGGTAACGTTTCTGCAACCTACGAGTTTCTGGTTTCTAATGGTCTTATAAGGGAGAATATAACAAGCATCCCCGATTATCTTATTAATACCCTTACAAAATTCTATGGAAGTAAGCTTGAAATGTATCCAACATTTGAAGGAAGAATACAACTTTTGAAAGTTTTAGGGATTGAAAACGTTACCATTACAAAAGAGGTTGAAATTTTAAAGCCAAATAGGACACTAAGCCTCTCCGAAGTACCTAAAGTTTTAGAGGAAGCTAAAAATATACTAAGCTCCGAAGGTGTTAATGAAGCCTACAAATTTTTGGTTGAAAATGGACTTATAGTTAGACAACTACCAAGCATAACAGATGAAACTACTAGGATGCTTCTAATTCAAGCCTACGGTAAAAAACTTGAAATGTATCCAACATTTGAAGGAAGAATACAACTCTTAAAGATTCTAGGGATAGAGGCCACGTAAGATTGGTTAAAAAAGAGAAAAAAATATTAATCATTATTTTTTTGATAATTCTTACCTCAATTTTTCTCACTTTTTTAGTTAATAACCTGTTAAACCCTACAAATTTTGGTGGAAAACTAGCTGAAAATTTTACTGAAATTATTGTAACAAGAAATTTTGGCCAAGAAGTTTTACTTAAAAAAACTGTTAAACTTAAACCAGGTATGACTGCTTTAGACGTATTAAAGCTTACTGCTAAAGTTGAAACAAGATATGGAGGAGGATTTATCTATAGCATTAACAATTTAAGCTCAAAATTTCCAACTAGTAAGGAAGACTGGTTTTACTATGTTAATGGTTTTCTAGCTAATGTTGGCGCAAACCAGTACTTTTTAAGGGGTGGGGAAACTATCCAATTTGATTTTCATAATTGGGATTTCTACTTCTTTACTCCGGCTATTGTTGGAGGATTTCCTAAATCGTTTGTTCAAGGTTACGCTGGGAAAACATTTGATACTATAATTCTTTATGAGGAGGGATTTAAGAGTGAAGCATTAAAAGTTAGCAACTACCTAAAAAAATTCAAAATTAAAAATGTTAAAATTAGAAGTTTAGGTGAGATAACTAGAAAGGAGTATGAAGATTCAAATTTAATTGTTATTGGGAAAGCCGGATTTAAGCCTATTCTAGAGCTGAATAACAATTGGAAGAAATTAGGATTGTTTATGCACTTCGACGATGATAAGCTTTATATTCTTGATGTTAAAGGAGGAGTAGCTAAAATCCTTAACCATGGGGGGGTTATCCAAGCAACACAAAATCCTTGGAATCCTAAGGGTACCTTGGCTTGCGAAAAAATTGTATTGATTATTTCAGGGTTGAGGGATGAAGATGTAAAAAAATCTGTAAAAGTACTTTTGGAAGAATGGGAAGTTGTTGAAGCATGTTTTGCTTTACTTATTTTAGACGATAATGTTTATAAGGTGCCATTATGTTAACAGTAAACATTTTAGGTAAAAGTTCAACCTGCAAAGTTAATCCATTATGCGGGTTAATGTGGGTTTTAGTTTTACTAATTTTAAGTTTGATTTTTGATAATCCAGTTTATCTTCTCATGCTTTTAGCTTTAACAGTATTGTCTGTTTTCCTAGCTAACATTTTAAAGTACTGGATTAAACTTTTAGGGTATATCTTTCCATTAATTCCCATGATTATCATTTTTAACATGATTTTTTCAGGAGAAGGTGAAACCATAATCTGTCAAGCGTTATTTAACATACCATTTTTAGGATTTTTAAGATTTAAGCTAACTTTCGAAAGCTTATTTTTTGGGTTTATTATGGCTTTAAGACTGGTCGTTATAGCTTCAATTTTCGCAGTTTTTAGCTATAGTGTAAACTCAGATGACCTTATGAGGTTGATATTAAGGTTTAAGTTTCCTTATAACTTAGCACTTATAACTTCACTTTCAACAAGATTTATCCCAACGATGGTTATGAATATAAGGAATGTTGTTGAAACTTTTAAGGTAAGGGGGTTAGATTTTAGTAGAGGAGGCTTTTTAACACGCATTAAAAATAGTTTTCCAGTTTTAGTAGCCGTACTTTCAAATTCTCTGGAAAGAGCAGTAGAAGTTGCTGAAGCAATGGAAGTTAGAGGATTTGGTGGAAAAATTAGAAGAACGTTTTATAGGGAAATAAAAGTTAACTTAAAAAATAAAATTAGCTTACTTCTTACAACTTTACTTTTAGTTTTAAGTGTTGTTGTAAGATTTTTTAATTTTGGGGAATTCCATTTTTATCCGACAATTCAAGCAGAGATTTTATCCAACTTAGATGTCTACATAATTTTAATTCTAAGCGTTATTGGTTCTGTTTCAACAGTTTTAATGTTTAAGGGGTTGGAGGAAAGTGATTATCTTTGAGGATTTCACATTTTACTATCCTGAAACAGTGAAACCTGCATTAGAGAATATTAACACTAAAATTGAGGATGGAGAATTTGTTCTTATTTCAGGACCTTCAAGTTGTGGTAAAACAAGTTTATGTCGATGTTTAAACGGGTTAATACCTCACTTCTACGGCGGAAAAATTAAAGGGAAAGTTAATGTTGAAGGTTTTGACGTACTTAAAACTTCAACAAGAAAGCTTGCATTAAAAGTTGGTTTTGTATCCCAAGATCCTGAAAATCAGCTTGTAGCTTTAAATGTTGAGGATGAAATTGCTTTTGGACTAGAAAATTTTGGTTTTCCTAAAAGCCTCATTGCTAAAAGAATTGAAGAAAGTTTAAATGCTGTTGGAGCTGAAGAGCTACGTTTAAAGAATATTTATGAGCTTTCTGGAGGAGAAAAACAAAAAATTGCTATTGCCTCCGTATTAGCTTTACAACCTAAAATCCTAGTTTTAGATGAACCTACATCACAGCTTGACCCTAAAAGTTCTGAGGATATTCTTGCATTAATTGAGAAATTAAATGATGAGCTAGGAATAACCATTATACTTGTTGAGCATAGACTTGAAAGAGTGCTGCATCACGCTGATAGGCTAATTTTGATGTTAGATGGGAGAATAGTTGCTGATGGAAAACCAAGAGAAGTTATGAATAAGCATAATCTAGAAGAATTTTACGACCTTTTTCCACCAGTGGTTAAACTTGTAAAGAAACTTAAAAAAAGGGGTTTCAATTTTAACAATTATCCTTTAACAGTTAAGGAGCTAAGAATTTCACTTAATAACGAACTTAAAAAAATAAGATTTAAAAAACTTAATAAAAACCCTGAAAAGCAAAGCGAATATTCATACTTTAACTCTAAGAGGGTAGCTATTGAAGTTAAAAATTTATCCTATACCTACCCTAATGGTTTTAAGGCTTTAAAAAACATTAATTTAAAGATTTTTGAGGGAGAATTTGTAGCTATTATGGGTAGAAATTCTTCAGGAAAAACAACTCTTGTTAAACATTTTAGTGGCTTACTTAAACCATCTAAGGGAGAAGTTTATGTTTATGGGGTTAATGTAGAAAAAATACCTACAGCAAAGCTTAGTGAAATTGTTGGATTCGTTTTTCAAAATCCAAGCGACCATCTTTTTGCTGAAACTGTTGAGGAGGAAATAATGTTTGGTTTAAAAAATTTGAATCTTCCAGAAGATGAAATTAAAAGAAGGGTTAATTATGTTCTTAAAGTATTCGGGTTAGAAGGAAAAGAAAAGGTTTATCCAAGATTTCTTAGTGGTGGTGAGAAACAAAGAGTTGCTTTAGCATCAATTATAGCCTTACAACCTAAAATCCTAGTTTTAGATGAACCTACAAGAGGGATGGATTACAAGTTAAAAGTTGAACTTATGAAGTATCTTGATAATTATAGGAAAAATGGAAATACAATAATCCTAGTAACCCATGATGTTGAAGTTGTAGCAGAGTATGCAGATAGGGTTGTATTAATGGGGGATGGAAAAGTTATTGTGGATGGGTTTAAAAGAGAAATTTTGTCAAAGGCTTTATTCTTCTCGCCACAAATGAACAGACTTGCACAAGCATATGAAGAGTATGGTTTTCCTCCAAATGTTTTGACAGTTGAAGAGTTTGTTAAGGTTTTAGGGATATGAAAAAGAATTCGTTGATTTTTACAGTAATGTTAGTGTCATTAACTCTAGTAATCCTTCTAATTTACCTTCCACCTGCAGCTTTAAATTTTCAATTTAATCTAGGATTACTAGTAACAATAACTGTTTGTGCTGTAATACTAACTTGTACCTTTATTTTTGGGTTTAAGGTTAAAAGTTCTAAGGAAATAGCTTTAATAGCTATGCTTGGAGCTTTATCCGCAGCTTTACGAATACCTTTTGCAGCTATACCAAGCCTTAACCCATGCACCTACCTTATAACCTGTGTAGGATATGTTTTCGGGGGGATTGCAGGTTTTATGGTTGGTATTTTAACACCACTACTTTCAAATTTTATCCTAACCCATGGCCCATGGACTATTTACCAGATGTTTGCATGGGGTTTAGTTGGTTTAAGCTCAAGTATACTTGGAAAATTTAAGGTTGGAAGATTTGGTTTATCGTTTTTTGGTTTTATTTGGGGTTACATTTTTGGGTTAATTATGAATTTATGGTTTTGGTTTTTCTTTATCTATCCTTTAACATTTGAAACTCTTTTACTAGTTGAAGTTAGAAGTATCTGGTTTGATAGTCTTCATGCTTTCGGAAATTTAGCCTTTCTATGGTTTTTTGGCTTAAAAACAATAGGTATCCTAGAAAGATTTAAAAAAAGGTTTACAGTAAATCCTCCTTAAACCTTAATATGGAAAAGAGAATTTTTGGTTTTACCGTAAGGAGATAAGGGGTATATGTATTTTAGTGGAGATAATAATATTAG
>CAZMUQ010000025.1:0-15683 GCA_964569845.1 uncultured Candidatus Bathyarchaeia archaeon | reverse complement strand
AACCATGTATAGTTAGTAACACTGGTGAAATTATGGTTAAAATTTCATCTGTACAGTTTAAAGCTAAAAATGTTAAAAGCCTTGAAAAATTTGAAAAACATGTTGAGGAAATTGTAATTAAGGCTAAGAAAAGTAACTCGGAGTTTATTGTTTTTCCTGAATACTTTACAATTGAAGCTGCTACTGTTTACCTTTCCACAGCTAAACTTAATGAAGCATTAAAAAAGCTAGCTGAAGAGTACTTCGAAAAATTCAAGGAGTTTATGGAGGATTTAGCTAGGAAATATCAGGTATTTATTATTGCTGGAAGCATCCCAGAAAAAATTGGGGAAAGGTACTATAACACAAGTATGCTAATTTCCCCTGAAGGAGAAATTGGTAGGTACAGAAAAATTCATCTTCATGCTGCAGATAAGGTTATGGGGTTAGATGGATATGGGGAAGAACTAAAAATTTTTGAAACACCTTATGGAAAAGCTTCAATAATAATATGCTATGATTCACTTTTTCCTGAAATTTCAAGAATTTTAAGGTTAAAAGGTGTTGAAATTCTTTTTGTACCTTCAGCAGCACCAGATAAATCAAGCTTCCTAGATTTAAGAAGATGCTGTGAAGCTAGAGTTGTGGAAAACCAGTTTATTGTTGTTCATTCAGTACTTATTGGGGGGATAAAAGCTGAAGAGGAATTTAGATTTTATGGTAAATCTTCAATACTTTATCCTGGAGGAAATAAAGTTTTAGCTGATGGTAAAATAGGTAAAGAGCTTATTGTAGTAGCAGATGTAGATATGGAACGTGTAAGGTTAAGGATAAAGAATCAACATGTTGTAAAGGACCTAAGACCAGAAATTTATAGCCAGCTTTGTAAAAATAATTGGAAGATTGAATAGAGATTTTAGCTTATTCTGGGTGAATTATCTTCTTTAATTCTCCAACGGTTATAAGTTTTTCAGCTACAAAGTCATGTTTATGGATTGTTTCTTTGCTTCGTTGTTTAAATTTGACAGTAACATTATCAGGTAAACTTTTAAATTCTTTAATAAAGCCTTCCATCATAAATCTTATACAATCCTCAACAAATCTAGGTTTATTGATAGCTTGCTTTACAAGTTCAGCCTCATCAATTCTTTTAAGTAAACCGTAACTTGAAGAGCTCATAGAATCTTCTATAATTTTTACAAGTTTAAATGCATCAACATTAAAACCATCAGGAACATCCATAACAATTAAACCGTAGCTACGCTGCATATGCGTTGCCCATGGAAAATCTTCAAGAAAACCTTTACATCTAGTATTTTTCTGGTTAAATTCTTCTTTTAGCATTTCTTGAGCACAAGGACAGGAAGTTATTCCTTCAACAAGTACACCTATCTTCTTTTTAATAATAATTGTATCACCAGATTTTTTGTAAGCTGAAGCTAAAGCAAAAATTTTACATGGTTCATAACTTATCATGCCTGTTTTTGGTGTAGTTTTTTTTATCATAGCTTCACCAATAGCTTTAACTTCAGCATAGGTTACATAGTTATGTTTGTTTAAAAGCTCCTCAACAATATGCTTACAAACATCCTCAAGCTTGTAGGTTTTACCTGCAAACTTCTCTAAGCCTTCAACAATAGTTTCATAATGCCTTGAAGCATGAATTCCCCTTTGATTTTTAGGTAAGTTTACGTATACGGAAAATTTAGGAACGATTAATGTTGGATGCTCACCAAGATAAATAAAACCTATAGGCATTTTTACACCAACAATTCCAACCTTATCTAGGGGCACCTTTATCTTTGGTTGATTATCATGAACTTCAGGCAAATTTTTCCAGGAAGCTTTTTCAACCATAAATATCAGCACCATAAAATCTTGGTGTAGCTTCCTTAAAGTTAGATACGCATTACTTATATATGTTAAAACTTAAAGTTAGAAAACATCAAAATCTTGAAGGTAGCTTCTCCCAGTTTTAAGTGCAATATTTGCTTTTTGAAGCTCAGAACCAAGATAAACTGCATGGTCCAGAAGAGAAATTAAGCCTTCTTTAACAATTCTCCTACCTAATGCTACCGGGTTTGAACCTTCAAAAATAAGAGGTGGCTTATGTTTATCATAGGTAAAATAGAAAACAACAATTTTTCCTCTTTCTCTATTAACATAAACTTTAAAGTATCCTTTAGGATCCCTAGTATAATCTCCCTCTTCCATGTTAACTTTAACCTTAGAAGCTTTAAATCTCCAATGTTTAAGCTCCTCCTTAAGCATATCCTCATCTTTTCTAACCTTCTCCTTAAACCTTAAAAGGTCTAAACCAAGATTTTTTGGAGGAATTTGAAGATTTTTTGCGGCTAAAATCATTTTAATAGCTGTTGAAACCTCAAAAATACTTCCCTTAGTTTTATTGCTTGCTTCAGTTGTAAGTAGAATGTTTGCTTTAACTTCAAAAGCTAAAAGTGTAAGTAGAAAATTTAGTCCTTGAGAATCAGCATCAACAAGCTCGGTTATGTTTCCAGCACCAAAAAGTACGGGAAAATTAGGATTCCTTTTTCTAAATTCAAAGTATCCGAGTATTGAATCAACAAAGTTGTTAATATTCAGTATAGGATCCGCAATTAGATAGTTAAAGCCAAATTTCCTAGCTAAATTAATGTTTTCTTCTAGTGTTTTAACCCTTTCAACATAATTTTCAGGAATATATCCATCTTTATCTGTTGGAATTACAACAACTGGTGTTTTAAGAACTCTACTATCCTTAGAAAGTTTTTTAACATTTTCACTATTAACGCTTAAAATAAGGTTTACACCAGCTTTAACAGCAGCCCTAATCTCATCTACATCAACAGAATCTATGCTTATAGGCTTGTTTAACTTTTTAACTAGGAATTTAACCAGCTCGTAGGCTTTTTCAGGTTTTCCACCACCAGTTTCCATGCCTACATCAACAATTTCAGCTCCACCTTTGATATACTGTTTAGCTTTACCCAAAACTTCACTATCCGGGAGGGAGGAAGCATCAACAACCTCAGCCATAATGATTGGAGGGAGTCTACTAGAAATCCAAACACGTTTTCCAGGAAAACCTACAGGAAAACCTTTATCCTTAAACTTTAAAGGTTGAACAGTAGCTTCCCAGCATTTTTTAAGGCTAACTTTTTTAAGTTCCTCATCCAAAAGCTCGCATGCAGGTTTAACTGTTGAAAGCTTAAGCTTATCTAAGTTTTCAAGAATTAATGGAAGATCCACTGCATGCTTAGGTCCTTTAAAAACAGCTACCCCTAAACTTTTTGAAATCTCAGCTACAGAACCCTTAATCATACCTGGAACAAGTATAAGGTTAAAATCTTTAACATTAAATTCTCTAAGTTTTCTTAAAATATAGGATGGAGTTAGAAGAGCTGCAACTTGGATAGGTAAAACTAGTACATCAGCCTTAACTTGACTTTTTTTAATCTGCTTTTTAATGGTATCTTCTGCAAGTAAACCTGTAACTATAAGAATCTTTCTATTCAGCTTCAACCTTTAACCCCTATATGAATTGTTAAAAAAGCTATAATCAGGAGAAATAGGCTT
Organism: uncultured Candidatus Bathyarchaeia archaeon; assembly: GCA_964569845.1. Lineage (GTDB taxonomy): Archaea > Thermoproteota > Bathyarchaeia > Hecatellales > Hecatellaceae > CAZMUQ01. The sequence continues at coordinate 12,128 of CAZMUQ010000025.1, read as the reverse complement.
AAAGTTAATGGTAAAATTAAGGTTAAACTTTCTAAGCCTACTAGATTGTAAGCTGCTATAAAAAAGATTAGAGGAGATAAACTTACCATTAAACCTACAAAAACTACTGGTATAAGTTTTACAAGGTTTGAAGGCACATTTATAGTTAAAGTTTCACCACCAACCTTGAAAGCTACATAAAGCTCAAAAAATATTCCAGCAATAATTGCAGGTTGAAAAGCAAGAAAAAGTATGAGAAAAATAGGAAAACTAAAAGTTTTGACAATAAGAAAAGCTGTAAGTACCATTAGTGTTGGAGTATAAACAAGGATTACAAGTAAAGCTTTAGAAAAAATTATTGTTTTTAAACTTAATGGTAAAGTTAACGGATAAGCATTTGAAGAAACATCACCTCCAAGTATGTACGGAGTAAGAAATGCAAAAATTGCAGCTAAACCTGAAAATAGGAAAAAAGTATCAGTTAAATCAACATTACTCTTCCCAATTATAGGGAAAATAATAGATAGCATAAAAACTATGGGAAGAACAAAAGCTAAAATTTGTGAAGGATCTCTAGACATAATTTTAAGGTCTTTCAAAATTAAAGCTTTAAAGATACCTCCACTAAACCTTATCCATACCTTCTCTACTGACTTCAAATTCTTCCTAGAAAACTTAACTTCTTCACCAGTACAGATTCTTGTTAAAATTTTTCCAGCCAATTTAACACCAAAAAAACCTAAAAAGGTGTAGAAGATTAAGGATGTGAGAAGTAGTAGATAGTGGTGAAGAGTAAAAACTAAATATAATTTAAGGTTTACAGTTAAGGATGCTGCTAAACTTAAGGGTAAAGGATATATTAAGCATACAAGTTTATTTGAAACCAAAATTTCCTTAAAAAATGCTACAATAAGGTTTATTGTGGAAGGCCTTGATGCAAACATAAACCACATAAAACCTATACCTGCAGAACCTAGTACCCATAAAAACATGAAAAAAATTCTTAGAATAGATTTAGCTTTTGAAGGCGCAACAACAAGAAATTTATTATAAAATATTTTTGAAAACCAAGCTATGCATAGAAAAGCAATGGAGATATTTATAAGGCTTACAAATAGGATGGATAAACCTGCAAAAACTGATTTTGACACATATCCGTAAAAAATTGATAAGGGAATAATAAGTAGTATAAGGGGGATATCAAAAAATGAGGTAAAAGTTGCTGAAGGAAGTTTTGCTAAGTCATTAGGCGATATTGGCAGATGGTTAATAGCCAAGAAAATTTTAGAAGTATACATTGAGATTGCAAGATTTAAACCCATAAAAAATATGAGGAAAAAACTTAGAATAAGGTAGAGAGTTATTAGAGCAGCATCAAAAAAGAGGGCCTCCCTAGGGTTAAAAAAGTTTGATCTTAGAAAGCTAAGATAGATAGATAAAAAAATGAAAATTCCTATTAACGAAAGCTTGCTAAGTTTAGCATCTCTAAGTGAAAGTTTTATTGCTGTTTTAAGGTCACCTTTAAACATTCTTCTCTCAAAGGAAGCTTTAAAAATAGCCTCTTTACAAAGAATTCTACCAATTTTAAGTGTTTCTTTGAGTTTCACTGTTCTCTAAAAGCCTCACGTAAAGTTTTAACAGTTTCAGCTACGAGCTTATCTTCTTCAATCACTCTTAAAAGTATCTCTTCAAGAGAAGCATCAGTTTCACGTATAAGTTTTCTTAATTCTTCAACAGTTCCTTCAGCAATAATTCTACCCTTATTGATTATCCCTATTCTTGTGCAAAGTTTTTCAGCAACTTCTAAAATATGGGTTGAAAAAAGAATTGTTCCTCCTCTTTCAACATGCATTCTCATCAAATCCTTCAGTATTCTTGAGGATTTAGCATCAAGCCCAATCATAGGCTCATCAAAAATTAGAAGAGGAGGGTCGTGTAGAAGAGCAGAAATTACCGCTATTTTTTGCTTTGTTCCAGAGGAGAGAGAAGCTATTGGAACATTAAAATAATCTTTAATTTCAAAAGCTGATGCAAGCTGGTTTAAACGTTTATTAGCAATATCAAGATTTAAACGTCTAATGGAGGCAACAAACTCAAAAAACTCTTTAGGTGTAAGGGTTTCAAGCAGTAAAACATCTTCTGGAACATAGCCAACTAAACTTTTCACCTTTACAGGATCCTTTAAGGGTGAAAAGTTAAAAACTTTAACTAATCCTTCTGTTGGCTCTAAAAGACCTAGAATAATCCTTAAAGTTGTGGTTTTACCTGCACCATTTGGACCTAAAAGACCATAAATCTCGCCTTTTCTAACCTCAAATGAAATACCATTTAAAGCTTTAAAACCATTATATACTTTAACAAGGTTTTGAACTTTAATAACAACCTCATAATCGCTATCTAACTTAAAATTCAACCTTAAATTCTATAATACTAAGACCTAGAAAAACTTTAAGATTAAAACTTTAAAGGTCTTTTATTACTTTTTATGGCTAAGAAGCATAACCCTATTTTAGGCTTATAAGGTCCTTATAACCTACCTTTTTAACACCTTTAATTTTTTCACCATCAGAAGTTAAATTTAAAATTTCAGCTTTAGCCCATGTTGAAAACCATTCAATAAGCATTTTAGCTATCTTAAGCTTTAAAATTTTGATTTTTAAAGCCTTAGGATTAAGCATATAAAAATCTTCAGGCTTAGAATAAACCCCAATCTTACTACCAAAATTCATTCCAGCCAAAACAATCTTTCTCACATTAAATCTTTCCCCCAGAAAAACACAACGGTCACCATCAGTAAATCCCCCAAAATTGTAAACTCTTGCTACAGGTTTAACTTGAGTTGTCCCTAAAACTTTTTTAAACATTGGTACATAAGTTTTTAAAGCTTCAATATTATCCCCGTGAGCATGGATAATAGGAATTGAGCCAAGTTTTGAAGCTTTAAAAATATCTTCCAATCTTCCATCAAGATCTGTCACTATGAAATCTGGAGTTAATCCGATTTTTAAGATTGGTGTTGTTGCACCATCAGCAGCAGCAATTAAACATTTCTTGTAGAAACCTGAATTTAAAACTTTTTGAAGGTCATCTTCAACACTTGGACCTGCACCAACTACAAGTAAGATTTTTTTAGAAAACTTTTTAGCTAAATAGTTTAGCTTTAAGCTTTTATTGATGATAAGTTTACTTAAAATGTAGGCTGATTTTTGGTCTAACTGCCTATTTAGCTTTAACATTTGAGCTATCCTATCATACCAAGACCACCAATCTTTAAGTTTGAAACGTGAAACCAAGTTTAAACCTAAATTTAAATAGCTTTTATTCCTCATTAAGTTTAAATCTACAGTATTGTGGTTAAATTTGACTAAAAAATGGTTTTTAAAATTTGGTTTAACACCAAATTGCATATTTGAAACTATAGTTTCAACTTATAATCCTGATGGCTCATGTAACGCAGCTCCTATGGGCATAATCGTAAAGAGGAGTGGCACAGTTTTAATAAGCCCATATATTCAAACACAAACATACAAAAATTTAAGGTATTGGCGATGTTGCACCATAAATTTTACATGGAAACCTGAAGTATTTTTTAAAACAACGTTTAAACGTTTAAAGGGTGTCAGGATTCCATCAGTTTGGTTTGAAAAATCTAGAAATGTTTATGCTCCAAGGCTTAGGATTGCTGATGGTTATGTTGAAGCTAAAGTTTTAAGGTTTAAAGTTTATGGTGATAGGGGAATCTTCTTATGTAAAGTTTTAGCTTCAAAAATTAAGTCTCAACCACCTTTAACATATTTTAGAGCTATACCAGCTATTGTTGAAAGTGTTATTCATGCTACAAGAATTTTAAAGTTTAGAGAAGATGGAGAAATGGAGAAGGTTAAAGAGCTTTTAGAAATTGTAAACCACTATGATAATCTTGTTAGAAGGGTTGCACCAAAATCAAGCTTAGTAAAAGTTATGGATGACCTTAAAAAGATTTTAGCTAAATAGAAATTTTAATGCTTATCTACCTCGTATAAACCTCACATATATTTGGTGAATTTAATGATTTATTCTTATGATGTTGGAAGTTTACCATTCGAAGGAGATTATAAAAAATTTTTGGTTGAAGCTTCAGAACTTGGAGAGTATTTTAAGTCTAAAGTTGTTAAGGCTTTTATTGATAAGATTAAAGCGGGAGTTAGCATTCCAAATTATCCTCAATTTAGAGATATGAATGAAATGTTTCTTGAAATGGTTGATGGTATCATTAAGATTAATGGAGAATTTTTAGCTGAAAAAAGCTTAAAAGTTAAGGGTGGGGGATTCATTCCTGAAGTTAAAGTTTTAAAAGATAACTTAAAGGAGATTTACGAGAAGGTTGGTTTTGAAGTTAAAGTTAAAATTTGTATTACAGGGCCACATACACTTTCCTACATGTTTAAGTATAGAGATCCTGAACTTTTCCTGCAACTTGCAGATGTCCTAGGGGAAATTGTTGAAGCAAATATTTTTAGTGTAAAGGAGGGGTCTGTTAAAATTGTTAGTGTAGATGAGCCGCTTTTTAGTGTTGTTGATGACCCTCAACTTGATTATGGTTCTGATGGTAGAGAAGCTTTGATTAAAGCTTGGGAAAAAATTTTCTATAAGGCTTACTCAAGAAATGTTAAAACAGTTTTACATCTGCATAATACTAGAGATGAGCTATATTTTGCAGTTAAAAGCTTAAAGATTATTGAAACACATGTTGAAGACCAATTTTACTTTTCAAAGTATGCAAAAGAAATGGTTGAGAAAAATGATAAGCTTATTAAAGCAAGCATTTCTATAACAGATTTCGATAAACTTCTTCAACAAAAACTTGAAAAACTGTATCCAGATAAAGATAAGGGAATTATTCTTAAAAAGATGGGGGAAATCTGGGGAGAAATTAGAAGGGGGAAAGTAAATCCTGAAGAATTTCTTGAAGATGAGGAAATACTAATAAGAAGGCTTAAAAAAATAGTAGAATTTTTTGGTATTGAAAGAGTCCCCTATGCAGGGGCAGAGTGCGGTTTAAGAGGATTTCCTACCTATAATGTAGCATTAAAATGTCTAGAAAAAGTTTCAAATGTTGTTAAAAATTTTAAAAACGTCTAACGTAGAATTTAATGCTGATTATGTTTTTGTAGGTGCTTTAACTTTATTTGGTGTGGGAAGAAAAATCTGCGAGAAATGTAGGGTAAGGTACAAAATTTTAGGAGTATAAGCAAGGTTTGGTTTAATTTATCTTCTGCCAATAAACCAGTTTTGTCCAGGAGTTCTTCTTAGAATTACACGCTTTTCATAGTTTCTTTTATTCCTATATTTAGGTATAGGGGATTTCTTCTCTCTTGCAGGGATTTTAGGGGTTTGCATTCTAACTTTACCAGCTTTTGTAAGTGAACCGTGAGTTGGCATAAGCTTATCACCAAACCTAAAGATAAGTTATACAAGTATTTTAACATTTACTCAATTTTAATCCTTCTACCAGAAGCATCCCTACTATAAACTCCAAATTCCTTAATCTTAGCTAAGATTTTACTTGAAAATATTGGTCCATCTGTACAAACTCTTAATCCATTGATAGCACAGCTTCCACATAAACCAACTCCACACTTAATATACCTAGTTAAGCTAAGTTGAGCTTCAACCTTAAATTTTAAAGCTAAATTCAGAACCTTTTTCAACATTAATTCAGGACCTGAAGCATAAATCTGCTTAAAAAGCTTACCTTCTCTTAAAATTTCTTCTAGAAGATTTGAAGCTAAACCTTTAAATCCTTCAGACCCATCCTCAGTTGCTGTTAAAACATTTTTTAAACCTAAAATTTTTTTAGCTTCCCTAATAAGGATAAGCTCATCCTTAGATTTTGCTCCAACTATTAATACTGGTTTACTTCCAAAATTTTTAAGCTGCTTAATTAGGGGTAGGAGGGGGGCAACACCAACCCCACCACCAATAAGTAAAACATCTCCTTTAACAAGGTTAAAACCATTCCCATAAGGACCTCGAATACCAAATATGTCTCCATTTTTAAGTTTATGAAGTGCTTTGGTTGCTTCACCAACCATTTTAACTGTTATAGCTGAAATATCACCTCCACCACCAATATAAGATAAGCTCATGGGTACTTCATCAACACCTGGAATCCAAACCATCAAAAATTGGCCAGGTTTAGCTTTTGAGGCTAACTTATCCTTAAAAAATATGGTTTTAACAGTTGGCGATTCAACCTTAACTTTTAAGACTTTAACAATTCTAGGTTTATGGTAAAAATCTAGGTTTTTCATTTTACAGCCCTTCCAACAAGTTCATCAACACTTGAATACCCCTTCCTTTTTAGATGCTTTTCTAAACCATTCAAAATTTCACCAAAAATTTTGAAGCCTTTAACCATTAAACCTGTTCCAACTTGGATAAGAGAAGCACCAGTAAGAAAAAACTCTACAGCATCTTTCCAGTGGCAAATTCCTCCACAACCAATAATTGGTATATTTAGTTTTGCCTTGTAAACCTCATAAACGCAGGCTAAAGCTATTGGTTTTAATGCTAAACCTGAAAGCCCGCCAAAAGTTCCGCTAAGAATAGGTTTTTCAATGTTAACATCTACAGCTAAACCTTTAACTGTGTTTATTAGGGTTAATGCATCAGCACCAGCTTCTACTGCTGCTTTAGCTGTTAAAACAATATCCGTAACATTGGCGGTTAATTTAACAAAAACAGGAATTTCAACAGACTTTTTAACAGCTTTTGTAACTTTACCTACAAGTTTAGGGTTTTGCCCAATAAGTCTAACCTTCTCCATGTGGGGGCAACTACAATTTAGCTCTAAACCATCAACACCAATATCTTGAAGATTTTTAGCAACCTTAACATATTCTTTAACATTAAAACCATAAATACTTGCTATTAATGGAACCTTAAATCTACCAGTAACCTCTTTTAACTCTTTAGTAGCTTCTTCAACTCCTGGGTTAGGTAAACCCATACAGTTTAAAAGTCCACAGTTAACCTCAACAATAGTTGGATTAGGGTTTCCTACCCTAGGTTTTAAACCTATAGATTTTGTTACAACCCCTCCAACACCAGCTTCCACAAGCCTTTTAAGAGTTGAAGCTGTTAACCCTAAGATTCCTGAAGCATTTAAAACTGGATTTTTAAACTTTAAACCTGCAATTTCAACCTCAAGTTTAACCATTCTAAACGCCTAACCTTACCACTAAGGTTATACCTTTAAAGGTTACATAAGCAAAAATAAATAAGAATTTATGTATGATAATTGGTTTAAGGGATAATTAAACCATGGAGAAAGTATTCATAGTTGACTCTGTTTTAGGGTTTTTGGCTTTAAGCCAGGATAATGTTATTGTAGATAAGGCTTTATTTCCAAGAAACCCTGAAAAAGCTGCTGAAAAAGTTTTAAAAGTTGAAGCTGGAGAAATTGTTGAGGAAGCTGAGAAGCTTATTAAACGGTTTACTGGTAGAGATGTTAAACTTGTTCTTGAAAATAGCAGTTTAGCTAAAAGTATCCATGAAAAGTTTAAGGTTGATGTTGAAGTTGAGAAGCCTTCTAAGGCTGGAGAATATTTAAGAGCTAATCTTCCAGAAATTGCTGTTCAAGCTGGATTTACTGGAAGTATAGATGAGTTTTACAGTTTTCTTCATGAGTTTTCTATGGCTTTAACAAAGGCTAAGGTTAGAAGGGAGGCTATGAGAAGAGATAAAATCGTTATTCAGCTTATAAATGCTGTTGATGAGCTTGATAAAACTTTAAATCTTTATGCTGGAAGAATAGGGGAGTGGTATGGTTTACATTTCCCTGAGCTAGGTAAGATTGTTGATGCTCATGAAACCTATGTTAAACTTATTAGGGATATAGGTTTAAGGGAGAATTTTAAGGCTGAAGATGTAGCTAAACTTGGGCTACCAAAATCTAAGGTTGAAAGAATAGTTGAAGCTGCTGAAGCATCTATAGGGGCTCCTATGAATATTGAGGATATGGAGGTTCTTCAAAGATTCTGCAGCCTCTACCTTGAAACTTTAGCTGTTAGACGCCTTTTAACAGAAAAAATTGATGAGGTTATGGGTGAGATTGCACCAAATATTAAGGCTTTAGCAGGTCCAACTCTTGGTGCTAGGTTGATAGCTTTAAGTGGAGGCTTAGAGGAGCTTGCAAAACTTCCAGCAAGCACAATTCAGGTTCTTGGGGCTGAAAAAGCTCTTTTTAGAGCTTTAAGAACAGGTGCAAAACCTCCAAAGCATGGTATTATTTTTCAACATTACCTTATACGTCAAGCTCCAAAATGGCAGAGAGGTAAGATTGCTAGAGCTTTAGCTGGTAAGCTTGCAATAGCTGCAAGAATAGATGTTTTTACAGGTGTAGACCAAGGTGAAAAGCTTAAAAGTGAGCTTGAAAAAAGGATTGAGGAGATAAGGGAAAAATATAAGGCTCCACCACTAAAACCTAGTAGGAAGAAGAAGGCTAAAAAGAGGAAAGGATAGGGTTAGCTTTGAACCCTGTAAAAGTTGAACCTCAAGGTTTTAACGGGGTATTCTGGGTTCTTTTTGAGGATGGAAGCCGTAGACTTGCAACTAGAAATCTAGCTCCAGGAAGAGTTGTTTATGGGGAAAGGCTTGTAAAGTTTCAGGGTGTTGAGTATAGGGTTTGGGATCCCTATAGAAGTAAGCTTGCAGCAGCTATACTTAAAGGGTTGAAGATTTTTCCTTTAAAGGAGGCTGATAAGGTTTTATATCTTGGAGCAGCTACAGGTACAACTGCAAGTCATGTTTCAGATATTGTTGGCTTGGGTGGAAGAGTTTATTGTGTAGATTTTGCTGAAAGGGTTGTTAGGGAGCTTACAAATAATGTTTGTGCTTATAGGCCTAACATGTTTCCTATACTTGCAGATGCTAGGCATCCTGAAATTTACAGGTTTATGGTTGAGAAGGTTAACTTTATCTATTGTGATGTTGCTCAACCTGAGCAGGCTAAAATTTTAGCTGATAATGCTGAATTATACCTTAAAAGGGATGGTAAAGCTGCAATAGCTGTTAAAGCTAGAAGTATAGATGTAACTAAGGAGCCTTCTGAAGTTTTTAAACATGAAGTTAAGGTTTTAGAGGATAGAGGGTTTAGAAGGGTTGATGCAGTAAATCTTGAACCTTATGATAAAGCTCATAGCTTAATAGTTGTGGAGTATAGGTAAGGCTTATGGATAGTCTTCGTGGTTATGACCGCTACCTAGCCTACATTGAACGTTTAATTAGGGATATAAATAAGCATCTACCAAAAAATAGGAAAACTTTAGCTCAACTTTTAGTTGAAAAGGATCCTTGGGTTGAGGCTAACGATGGAAACAAAATATATTTTAAGAAAAGCGACTTAGAAAATGTTTCAAAAATTGTTCCTAGAAGTTTTCATGGAAAAGTTATGCTTCCTATTCTTGTTATAAGGATGATGAGGTTTGGCCAAGGAGTATTTGTTGTTGCAGGTGGAAAGTTTGAGAAGCATTTGGTAAAAACTGTTTTAGGTTTAACTGAAAAGCCTTTTAGTATGGCTGGAGGAGAAGAATTGTATCTTTATAAGCCTCAAGTTCAAGAGTTGATAGGTAAGCTTGGAAGCCTAATTGTTATAGGTTTTGAAGCACCCCAAGAAGATTAAAGCGCCTTACCTAAGCAGAAGGTATTTTTTAACTTTAGAGGGTTTAGGTTTTGGGTTTTACATCAGTTGAGGTTAAGATTTTTGGTGAAAAAGGTTCTGAAACTCTTAAACTTTTAGCTGGTACAGGTTCACTTTTAACATGGATTCCAAGAAAAATTTTTGGAGAAAATTGGGGTTACTCCGATAAGTAGGAGAAAGTTTAAAATAATTGAGGGTAAGTTGGTTGAAAGAGGTGTTGGAGAAGCTGTAATTGAGCTTATGGGTGAAAAAGCAACAAGACTTGTAGTTTTTGGGGAAGAAGGTGATGCATTAGTGCTTGGGGTTGAAGCTTTAGAAGGTTTAGGTTTTGAGGTTGACCCTGTTACAAAGCAGCTTAAAAAAGTTGAAGCATTTATAGCATATTAAGGCTAAATTTTTTAGTTTACTGGAGTTTTAGTTTTTCTTGTTTGCTTAGAAGTTTTTTTACTGTTTTCCATGATTTTCTTGCAAATTCTGGTGGTTTTTTATGGGTTTTTATCCATTCTTCCAAGAATTTTAGTGTTTTTGGGTCGTGGGGGTATCCGCTTCCAAAATCTCCGTAAGCTGTTTTAAGTTCCCCTATAACCTTATCTCTGTGAACTTTAGCTAGGATTGAAGCTGCACCTACAATTAGCCATTTACGGTCTGCATCATGCTCTGAAACTACCCTAATCTTCTTGGTTAAGAATTCTTCTACCCATCTGCCAAATCTTTCAGCATTAATATCTGAAGCATCAACATAAGCTATATCAGGGTCTAGTTCTTCAATAACTTTAGCCATAACTTTAGCTTCAAGCCAATTAAGTTTTCGAAGTTTTTTACCCCTTAAAACATAAGAATCAATTTCAGCTGGAGAAACTTCAACAACCTTAAATTTTAAAGCTAAACTTTTAATTTTTTCAGCAATCTCCCTCCTTTCCCTAGGAGTTAAAAGCTTAGAATCCTTAACACCAATACCCCTTAAAACCTCAATATTTTCCTTATCAAAAACAACTCCAGCAACAACCAATGGGCCAAAAACACAACCCCTACCAGCCTCATCAACACCACAAACAAACATAAAATCAAACCTCAAAACTTAACCATCAACAGTAAAGATAATTATTCAACATAACCACTTTAATATTTTCAAGGAAGCTTTAGAAAACCACTTTTCTATGGTTTACATCATCTTCAACCTCTAAAACATACCATACATCTACTACATTAATAAAAGCCATCAATTTACTCCATAAAGAATTTTATCATGCTGTTCTGAAGTTTTTTCATGTTTTCCTGTTTTAGAAGTAGCAGGTGGTTGAGTAAATATTGAGTCTTCTGGGCTAATTTTAGTAATAAATTTTAAGATAGCTTCATGAACAACTTCTTTAATAGATTTACCTGATTTTCTAGCATATTCTTCCAGCATCTTATACTCTACATCGCTTAATTTTGTCTGAACAATATTCATTTTTCATCAAAAATGTAAGATGAAACATCTCTCATTAACATTTACATTTACTTAAAGTCTAGCCTCGCTCCGTACAACAAGACTTGCCTGCTATTTATCTCCTCAGGTTTTTGATTAGCAAAAATTTAACTTATCAGCTTATAAGGTTAAAATAATGATTTTATAACAGTTTCTTATGTTGATAATTTAGTTTTATGGTTGGATTTTCATGAAGTTTGACTTAGTTATGTGGGCTAAGAATGGTGCAAGATACTTACCTTTAACCCTAAAAAGAATTGATGAAGTTATTCCAGAGGAAATTGTTGGTGATAAAATTTTTGTTGACGACCATTCAGTTGATGAATCAGCAGAGATTGCTAAAGATTTTGGTTGGAAGGTTTTTCTTAACGAGAAGGGGGGTATTGGTGAGGGAGCCAACCTTGCTTTAAGTAAAGTTAAAACAGAGTTTTTTTGCTCTTTTGAGCAGGATTTATTGCTCACTAAGGGTTGGTTTGAAAAAATTTTTGAATATTTTAAGTATCCTAAAGTTGCTGTTGCCCAAGGTTGGAGAATATCAACCCAACCTACACTTAGAAAATTTGAGGAATTTGGTTTAAGGTGGTTTGGCGGCGAAAAACTTTACAGTATAGATAATAACATTTATAGGACTGAAGTTATCAGAAGACTTGGTGGTTTCCCTAGGAATGTTCGATACCATGTTGATGCAGTTTTAAGATCTAGGATTTTAAAAGCTGGACTAGAATGGATAACGGATACAAGTGTAATCTCAGAACATCTAAAACCTATGACTATTTTTGAATATGCTAAAAAGCGTTACTATGAATTTTCTAAGGAAATTCCGATTCTGATTAAAGAGGGCGTTCTAGTTGAAGATGAAATTAAAAAACTTAAACCACACTCCCAGATAGTGAAACTATTATATAGCCCAGTAATAGGCTTAGGTTTAACATTCAAGGAAAAAGAGCCAACACTCCTAATATACTATCCACTTATAAGGATAATGAAATGGAAAGGATA
>CAZMUQ010000024.1:4702-16202 GCA_964569845.1 uncultured Candidatus Bathyarchaeia archaeon | reverse complement strand
CCTCAAAGTACTGTTAATTAACACTGCCAGTAAAGCTTTTTAAGCTTTAAACTTCTAACCTTCTCCTGATGACTTATTGTTTCTTCCAAAAGAAGTTGCTGATACTTTTAATGATTTAACTAATGTTAAAGTTTTAGCAACCGTTGATAAGGATGATGTTTACACCTATCTCCCATAGGTTTACTTTCGGCTTCACCTGATTAATGCTTATAGGACATTTAACAGGGATGGAGATCCAAAGCAAAACATAAAAAATTCAAATTTTTGGTGCCAATTTGGCAATCTGGCAATCTGACAACTTGATAAAATAGGTAAAATGGGTAAATTTGTAAAAATTGTCAAAATAGGAAAAACCCTTAGGCTACCAATCCCGAAAGATACACATCTGACTCATTATTTGACCAACTTCCAAGTAAGTATAAAGCAAATTTTAGGTATTGAACCAAAAGCTGTATGGACACTAATACCCCTACTTAGAATATTAAAAGGTTTGACATCTGAACCTGAAATGGGTAAAGTCTTTAAACTTTTTTCAACCTTTAAAATTTTAACGTTAATATTTTAAATTCTTCAATATTTTAGATTCTTCCAGGGGATTTTGGTTGGTTAATTTTAATGAAAAACCTATTAAGAGTGTGCATACTTTTAAATGGTTTTTTAATGTTGTGAAAAATATGGATGAGCTTGAGGATAGGCTTAAAAGTAGACTTTTCTATGTTTTAAGGCCGCAGGAAGATATTATTGTTGCTACAAGCCTAACAAATCCCTCAATGATAATATTCATCCTTATCCAGAAAACTAGTGGTGGAGGTGACCTTATAGTTCTCCAGAATCCTGGAGGATGGTATGAGGATGAAGATATAATTAGCCATATACCCCTATTCTATAAAACAGCTGGAATAAAAATGAAACCCTAAAAAGATTTAGATATTAGATAGTTAGATTTGAGATTTTATTCCATATGTTTCTTATCTCTATTGATACATCAGCCTCTGGAGCATATTCTGTGACAGGTTTTCCTTCTGCTAAAGCTTCAACAACAATTTTGTTAAATGGTATTTTTCCGATAACTTTAACTCCATTTTGATTACAAAATTTAACAATTCTGTCTGTATTCTCCTTATTAATGTCAAACATGTTTACTGCAGTAACTGCTGGTATTCTGAAATGGTTTACTAACTCTAAAACTCTTTTTAAATCATGAATTCCGGAAGTTGTTGGTTCAACAACAATTATAACTAAATTTACTTCTGCAAGTGAAGCTATAACTGGACATCCAATACCTGGAGGGCCGTCAATTAAAATTTGGTTAAACCCTTCTTTTAATGCAACATTTTTTGCATTATTCTTAACAAGTGTTACAAGTTTACCTGAATTTGATTCAGCAATTTCAAGTTTTGCATAGGATAAAGGTCCATACTTTGTTCTTGAAATATAAACATATCCTGAAATTTTATCTTTAAGGGTTACAGCTTTAACTGGACAAATATAGGCACATACACCACATCCCTCACATTTAATGGGGTCCACATTAAAATTTTTTATAGCATTAAATCTACAAAATTTTTCACATTCACCACATTTAGTACATAAATCTTCATTTATTATTGCAATTTTTGAGCCTTTAAATTCCTGCTTAAACTCTATTTTTTCAGGTTTTAAGAGTAAATGTAAATCTGGGGCATCAACATCACAATCAGCAACAACAAGATTTTGGCTTAAAGCTGCAAAAGATGCAGCTAGTGTTGTTTTTCCTGTTCCACCTTTACCACTTAAAACTGCAATTTGCTTCAAGTCTTAATCTTCTCCTTTAAACTTTCAAAAAAACTTTTAAACTTTTCCTTCCAATCTTCCATTTCCTCTATAAATGGTATCCCCTTAGAATACAGTTCAGCAATTTTTCTGCTATAGGGGATTTCAAGCAATATAGGGATTTCTTCTTTTTCACAATATTTGTAGATTTCTTTCCCACCTATTCCTGCCTTATTAACTATAACACCAAATTTAATACCCATCTTTCTTACAACTTCAACCATAAGTTTTAAATCATATAACCCAAACGGTGTAGGTTCTGCTACAAGGATACAGTAGTCACTACCATAGATTGATGCTATAACTGGGCATGAGGTTCCAGGCGGGCTATCTATTATAATATCCCTATTATCTTTCTTGTTTTCTGCCTCTTTTTTTACTTCATCTATTACTGGGATTGGTCTAGGTTCCCCAACTATTAATCTTCCGGCTATAAATTCTATATCTCCTTTGAAACCTCTCTCAACAATCCCTACCTCTTTTCTCTGCTCTATTAAAGCATTTCTTGGGCAAGCAAGTATGCATCCACCACAGTTATGGCAAAGTTCAGGAAAAACTATAACTTTTTTAGCAACAACAACTATAGCATTAAACTCACAGAACTTTGAGCATTCCCCACAAAAATTACAAAGTTCTTCATTAACTTTTGGGATTAAAACATAAACAGGTCTTACTTCTTTAATTTCTGGTTTTATAAAAAGATGAGCATTTGGTTCTTCAACATCACAATCTAAGATTTTAACATTTCTAACAGCTAAAGCTAGGTTTACAGCTACAAGTGTTTTTCCTGTTCCACCTTTACCACTTGCAATCGAAATAATCATTATTGCTAGCACTAAAGGTTTATATGATGCCTATGCATTCTGCAAGCATTTTCATCTGTTGCTTGTTGAAGTTTTCCAGCCTGCCATGCTTGGACAGCTTCCCTTACTTTTCCAGATGCTCCAACATAAACTTCAATTCCAAACTGCTCAAACATGTGTATTGCTCTTGGTCCTAAACTTGAACAAATCATTACATCTACTCCATACTCCAACATTAATTCTGGTGGAAGCCGGCTTCCACCCATATGCTCACTTGTATTTGGTATAACTTTAACCTCATTTGTAGTTAAATCTATAATTGTAAATGTTGGAGCTCTACCAAAATGCTCACAAACATAATCATCTAAGCCATTCCAACCTAAAGTTGGAACACAAATTTTCAATCCTGACTTTCCTTTAACTCCATGCATACTCTGCATCAACTCTAACAATTTTTTCCTTCTAATTTTTTCAAGCTCAAAGTCTTCCACTACCTTATTCCTCCTAACATGTATAAAAAGGAAAATTTAAACATTTAACTGCAACTATTTTTAACTTTTTAGCTAGGTTTATTAATAGTAGTACCAGGTCCAAGGTGTTATTGGCCCATAAATTCCAGTCCACCACCATCTAGGAAGCCATGGGAACCATCTACAACGCCACCACCAGTATGGGCTCCAAGCGTACATCCAGTAGTATGGATAGTATGTTCCATAAAGGTAGGGGAACATAAACCAGCCCCATGGACCAAGACCAAAGGGCAGGTTTACCACCCCCTTTACTTGTATCCTTGTTTTCTAATAATTGTGTGCATTTGCATAAAAATATATTTTTCGCCGACACTATAACATTTAGGCTTAGAGGTGAAAAATATTCGGCTTAACAATTTATGGACCAGTTTACTCTTGGAGATTAGGCATTTCTCTTGGAGTGGATGTTCTCCCAACACCTAAAACATGTACATTTGACTGTATATATTGTCAGCTTGGTAAAACTTTTAGAAAGATTTCCAAACCTGAAGATTTAAATTCTTCTTCTTATCCAGGAATAAATACTATTTTAAAAGATTTAGAAAGAATGTTAAAGAAGCTTAGGCTGGAGGAAATAGATTACATAACCTTTTCAGGAAGCGGGGAACCAACATTAAATTTGAGGCTTGGTAAAATTATTAAGCAGGTTAAAAGAGTAGTGGGAAACCTGCCAGTAGCAGTTTTAACAAATTCTTCTCTTGTTAACCGTAAAGATGTTAGAGAAAATCTAGGGGAAGCAGATTTTGTTATAGCTAAGCTTGATGCTTCAAGTCAAAAAGTCTTTGAAGCTATAAACCGTCCAGCAGATAATTTTTTACTTGAAGAAATTGTTGATGGATTAAAAATCTTAAAACATAGTTTTTCCTGTAGATTAGCATTACAAATAATGTTTGTTAGATTTGCAAAAAATAAGCTGAATACAAGCTTAGAGGAAGTTAAAGGCCTAGTAAGATTAGCTGAAGTAATAAACCCTGACGAGATCCAGTTAAACATTCCAACAAGACCAGCATCAGAAAAATATGTTAAACCTCCCGGAAGAGAAGAGATGAGAAAAATTACAAAAATTTTTATGGAAAAACTTGGGAAACCTAGAATTTTATCAAGAGTAGAATATACATTTAAGAGTAAAACTTTAAGTTTAGAGGCTACAAAAACTGAGATTTTAAAAATTTTAAAACGTAGACCCTGCCGCCTTCAAGACTTGGTGGGAATGTTTAAAGTGGGGGAGAGAGATTTAAAACTCTTGTTAAATCAGCTTATTAGACAGGGAAAAATTGTTGAAGAAGTTTTTCTTGGAGAAAAATATTATAAGAGTTTTAACTAAAAGCTTTGAAGTTTTTAAGTATTTCTTCTAAAGCTTCAGCTACTTTAACTCCTGGTTTAGCCTTAATTTCTTGGATTTTATGTTGCTTTAACAGTGTTGATGCTCCAGGACCAATTTTACCTACAACAACAGCATTAACCTTTGAATCTACTAAAACTTTAACCGCAATAGGCCCTGAACCATACTGGTAGGCTGATGCAGGATTCTTCGTAACTTTTATCTTCTCAACTTTACCATCAACAAGGTCTATAATTGTAAATGTTGGTGTTTTCCCGAAAAACTCTGAAATTTTATCATTTAACTTTTTGTTTCCCGTGGTAGGTATTGCAATCCTAATTTTTTTAGGTTTCAAAAGATACCACAAATCACAGTCTTTAAAAAATAGGTTTATAGTTTACTCCTTTTTTTGGCCTAAAAGCTTTTTAAGCTCCTCTATTCTTGCTTCTACACCCTTAACTTCCTCATCCAACTCTTTTTTATACTCTTCTAAGGCGGCTAACTCCTCTTCTGGTGTTTGAAGACCAGGATATGGTGTTATTGGTGGCGGGTATAGTGGAGGTATAAATGGCATCATAGCTGGAAATTGCTGTGAAGCTGGAGAAGCTTGGCTTTGCGGGGTTTTTTTAAGCTCCTCTATTCTTCTTTTTATTGCTTCAATTTGATCCTCTAACATTTTTGCTTGCTGTTCTAGGATTTGTTTTTCTTGTTCTGCTGGTAGAGGTGGTTGGAATGGTGAGATGGGTGATGTCGGAATTAAGCCTTGATTATAAAGTTGTGGTAATATTCCACTTTGGATTAACCATTGAGCTGTTGGAGGTAATCCTGTTGGAGAGTAACCAAGCCATCCAGGAGAGTAACCAAATCTAAGCCAACCTGGTAAACCTGTCAAATAATACATTCTTCTCCATCTATAACCCATCCTACCTCACCACCAGCTAGTGGGGTAATATGGTGGGTAAGGATAAGTTGCAGGATATGGGTAAGGATAAGCTGTTGGAGTATATGTTGGATATGGTCTAAATAGGTAGGGTGCTAAAAACCACCAACACCATCCTCTACCAAACAACCATCCTGGTCTTTGCCATGGTGGAAGCCAGCTCCATGGTCCTCTACCTGGCCATGGACCATACCATCCGCCACGTCCTCTTCCAAACCATCCCCAGGCCATTCTTTTTCACCCCAAATATATTGTGCATATGCACATATTTAAACTTTTTACTCACTTCTAAGCTCTTCAAGCCTCTTTTTAACTTGTTTTAATTGTTCCTGCAAAAACTTTAGCTGCTCCTCCAACATTAAAATTTCCTGCTCCCTTGTTAACTGAGCTGGTGGAGTCGGTTGAGAAGGTATTTGCGGGCTTAAGGTGGGTCCAAATCCTCCAATTCCCATTCTGCGACCCATTCCTCTACCTCTTCCCATACCCATACCCATTCCCATTCCTCTACCCATACCAAAACCTGGGGAGAATGGAGTTTCCCTTAAACGTCCACTCTTATATGCTTCAACAACTTCCCTTACAGTGCCAAAAGCTCCTGTGATAATTTTTACACCAGCAGATGATAAAACCTGGTATGCATTAGGACCAACCTGACCAGTTATAACCACATCTACACCTTCATTTACAACCATTTGAGCTGATTGAATTCCAGCACCACTTAAAGCATCAACGTTGGTGTTAGGTATAGCCTTAAAACTCATAGTATCCGGATCTACAATTACAAAATATGCACACCTACCAAATCTTGGATCTACTTGGGCATCTAAACTTCCTGCAACTGCTGTTACACATATTTTCATAAATATTCCCCATGAAAAAAGTGCAAAAGCACAAAAATATGCTTTTCGATACACTTTAATAAAAGACTTCTAAACTAAAATTAGCTGACTTCCCTAACAGTTAAGGATTAAAGTCAAACTTATATCTAAACTAATCTTAACATCAAATGTCAGGAATCCCTCCAATATGAGGTGCTAAAATTATTGGGTAAGCAAAACCTCTTAACCTGTCCAAATTGTGGTTTTAGATTTGATATTTCCTATGGGCGTATGTTTGCATGCGGCAACTGCCCATCAGTTGTACAGTGTAACATGGCAAAATGCCCAAAATGCGGATACGAATTTAGAGTTTACTAAAAAGGAAAGTTTTTTAATCTTTATAAAATTTAAAACCCTTTCATACTTGTACTCTTTACAAATTTTTCTCTTAGGCTACTATTAAGGTAAAATACTTAGAACCTGGAGTTTATGTTTCACATTGAAGTGGTTTACATGAAGATTATCATTGTAGATGATGTTAAAGGTTACCGTGAGGTTGCTAAAAGAAGAATATGCAGTAAGGATAATGTTGTAGAGTTTGGATGTGGTTCAGGGAAAACAACAAAACTTCTTGCAAAAATATCTTCTAAAGTTTTAGCTTTAGATAAAAGTTCCTCTGAAATTTTTAAGGCAAGAGAAAGGTTACATAGTTATTTAAACGTTTACATAAAACAAATTGATGTTTGGGATGTTAGAAGCGTAAAAAATGCTATTTTAAGCTATCTTAATGGTAGAGTTGATATTTTAATGGTTGATGTAGGAGGCGTTGAAGACCCTGGAAAGGTTTTAACCTTAACTTGGAGATACATGCATATACTTAAGCCTAAGCTTATCATCATAAAGAATAGACTTTTAAATAGGTTTCTAAGTTTTTGCGTAAAAGATGGTGAAAATTAATTTTGGTTGGTAAGTTATGCCTGTAAAATTTAAGCTTAAAACTAAGGGAAAAGCTGCATGGTTTAGAGTTAGAAGGGTTTTAGAAAAAGCTAACATAATTCTTGAAGTTTTAGATTCAAGAGATCCTCTAGGTACAAGAAGCCTAGAATTAGAGAAGCTTGCTAAAAGTTTTGGTAAAAAGCTTATACTAGTTTTAAGTAAAGCTGACCTAGTACCTGAAGATGTTACCAAAAAATGGGTCAAATTTTTCCATTTAAATGGTTATGATATTGTTGCTGTTAATGCTAAAAATGCTCAGGACATTCGAAAACTTAAAAATTGTGTTGAAAGATTGATAAAGGAAAAACCTGCAATTATTGCTGTTGTTGGTTACCCCAATGTTGGGAAATCAACAATAATTAATGGTTTAAGAGGCTACTATGTTGCTGAAACTTCTCCAATACCAGGCTTCACTAAAGGAGAAAAACTTGTAAGAATTGATAAAAACTTGCTTATTGTGGACACTCCTGGAGTTTTACCCTTAATAAAAAAGTCAAGCAGTTATGAGCTTGTTCTTAAAGGATTTATTCCTCCAGAAAAACTTAAAAATCCTATTCCTCCAGCTTTAAAACTTTTGGAGGAAATTTTAAATTTAATGCCAAACATACTGAAGGAAACTTATGGTGTTGAGGCTGAAGAACCATACAAATTTTTAGAGTTACTTGCTGCTAAAAGAGGCTTTTTAATTAAGGGTGGAGAGTTAAATATCGAGGAAGCTGCAAAAACAATTCTACGTGACTGGCAATTTGGAAAGCTTAAATTTTATAGGCCTCCAATTACCTAAAAGTTTATCTTAAATGCCACTTTAATCTTAAAAATCTCCTCCTAATAATTAAAATATAGGTTAGGGATGATGGTTTACTCCCGAAGGGGAGTGATGACCGATTTGGCTACCACCTGACCTGGATACTTAAAATTTTTAAACTTTGCTTAATTAGCTTTTAAAAGGAAGTTTGATATTTTCTTGAGGTTATGGTTCTTGATGAAAAATTTAAATGAAAAATTCTATAGCATTGATAAACTTTTTAATCCTAATTCTGTTGCTATTATTGGAGCCTCATCAAATCCTATCTCAGCAGGATACCATTATACACGCCACCTTCTAGATTATGGTTTTCCAGGAAAAATTTTCCCAGTAAATCCAAGCCTTAAGGAAATTTTTGGACTTAAAGTTTATCCAAGGCTTAGAGATATTCCAGAGTCAAATATAGATTACGTTATTTGCTGTATTCCGGCTGAAAAGGTTTTAAGTCTTCTTGAGGAATGTCACATTAAAAATGTTAAACTTTTACATCTTTTTACTGCTAGAATGAAGGAAACTGGAAGAGAAGATAGAGTTAAGCTTGAAGAGGAGATATTAGAAAAAGCTAAAAGTTTTGGTGTTAGAATTTTAGGTCCAAATTGTATGGGTCTCTATAATCCAAAGATCGGTTTATCTTTTAACTATGATTTTCCAAAGGAAGAAGGTTTTGTTGGAGGAATTTTTCAGAGTGGTGGGGCTTCAAGCGAGTTTGTACGTTATGGTGCTTTAAGAGGTTTACGTTTTACTAAGGTTGTAAGTTATGGTAATGCTTTAGATATAGATGAATCTGAACTTTTATACTATTTTGCACAAGATCCTAAAACAAAAATTATTGCTTTTTACGTTGAGGGGGTTAAAAATGGGAAAAAGTTTATGGATGCTTTAGCCTACGCTGCAAAAAAGAAACCTGTTGTTGTTCTTAAAGGTGGTAGAAGTAGAGCAGGAGCATCATCAATTTTATCTCATACTGCCTCAATTGCAGGTTCAATGGATGTTTGGAGAGCTGTTTTTAAGCAATGTAATGTTGTTGAAGTTAAAACTCTTCATGAGCTTGTAGACCAGGTTGTTGCTTTTAGCTTCCTTCCACCAATAACAGGTAAAAGAGTTTTTATTGCTGGTGGAGGTGGAGGTAAAAGTGTACTTTCAGCAGATTTATGGGAGGAAAAAGGTTTTGAACTTCCAGATTTACCTTTACAGGTTAGGGAAAAGCTTAAAGAAATTGCACCAATTGTCTGGGATTGGCTTAAAAATCCTATAGATGCTTCAATTCTCCAAGATTCTCCAATGTCCCCCTTTGAAATCTTAAGAATTGCTGGTGAAGCTGGGAAAGCTGATTTTTATGTTGCAAATATAACTGAGGATGACCCTTTACCTAGCGATGTTTGGGATTTATGGGTTGAAGGACATGTTAAAGATATTATAAAGCTAAAAAGGGATGGTAAACCTGTTGTTGTAGTTGTTGGTACAGGTGAGGTTGATGAAGATGAAATTAAAAGATGGAAGTGGAGAAGCATTGGTAGGTTTAGGAGAAAACTGGTGGAGGAAGGTATACCTGTTTTTCCTACACCTGATAGGGCTGCAAAAGCTTTGAGAAGACTTATAGATTACTGGAAACGTAAATTTAGGCAGTCTGATATTATAAAAAATCAGGGTTAGAAGGCTTTTTCGATAATTGTTTTCATCATTCTTGAAACTTCAAATCTTAATTTTTGAGGTAGGTCTTCAAGGTTAAGCCTTAAAAATCCACCAATAAGAACTGTTGTTGCTTCATCAGGTGTTAATCCTCTAGCAGTAAGGTACAGTATTTCTTCTTCAGCAATTTTACCAACAGCTGCTTCATGTGCTAGGTTTACATCTTTAGCTTTTGCTTCAAGCTCAGGTATAGCATAAATTTTTGCTGTATCCGAGAGCATTATTCCTCTACACTCTAGGTATCCTTTAACATCAGCATTTTCACCTATAAGATGCCCTCTAGCATAAATTTCCCCGTAATCTTTTGCAACAGCCCTAGAAATTATATTTGCTCTACTATTTCTAGCTTTAAGGTGAACTCTTGAACCAACATCCATTACGGAATTCTCTGAAGCTAGAATTATGGATTGAAATGTTACTTTAGCATTTTCTCCAGCACAGTAGGCTGTAGGGTACATTTGAAGATTTCCTACAGGTCCTAGGCAAACATAGTTGCTTATAAATGATGAATCATCTTTAACTAATACTCCTGTTCTAGGTTTAACTTCAATATTTTTCCCCCAGCTATGAATCATTGTAAAAGTTACTTTTGCACCCCTTTTAATGTAAAACTCTGAAACACCTACATGTAAAGCTGATGTTACATGGGGAGCTGTAGCACACCCTGTGATTATGTGAAGCTCTGATTCTTCTTCAGCAATGATTATGTTATGAACATGTTGAGAAATTTTAGGTTTAGATATGAAAAGGCATGCTTGAATTGGAAGTATTATTCTTGTTTTTGGCTTAACTCTTATAAAGTATCCATAAGTTAGCTTTTCATTAGCTAAACGTGTATATTCATCTAAATTTGAGGGTAAAATTTTCCACCAATAATCTTTAAGCCATTCATATCTTTCTAAAGCTTCAATTATACTTAAAACTTCAACACCACTTATTCTTGCTCTTGAAAATATGGGTGAACGGTTAAATTGAACGTAGGATCCTGACCTTTCATCCTCATTAAAACTAAAACCAATACATGTAAGTTTATCTTTAAACTGTTCAGGAATATCCTGTAATGAGGATATAGATTTTTCTTTTCCGCCTTCTAAAATATTATCATCTTCTTTTTCTACTCTATTAGGCATCTTTTTATGCATTCTTCGTAACCTCTTTCCATAATATTTCTTAATATTTCCTCAGGATTCCCTGAGCAAGCTTTTCTACCATTAAGTAGAACATGAGCTCTATCAGCTTTAACAAATCTTAAAATATATCCGGAATGAGTTATTAACAGTCCAGCTTTTCTTCTTAAACTTGGCATTAAATTTCTTTCAAGTAACCTGCTCATTATTTCACCAATTAAGCCTATATTCTCCATGTCAACACCGGAGTCAGGTTCATCAAGAATTATAAAATCAGGATTTTGAATCATCAACTGTAAAATCTCATTTTTCTTTATTTCTCCACCAGAAAAGCCAACATTAAAATCTCTTTGAAGAAACTCTTTAGGAATTTTTAGTTTATCTACAAGTTTTAAAATATCTTCATTGATTTCCTCACCAGTTCTATTAGCACAAATATTTACTATATCTGCAACCCTTAATCCTTTAATTTTTGGTGGATGTTGAAATGCCACTCCAATCCCCATCTTTACACGCTCATAGGTTGGGATTTCCGTTATATCCTTACCCTTAAAAATAATCCTACCCTTAACAACCTTATAACCTGGAAAGCCAAGAATAGCATAAACAATTGTACTTTTACCAACTCCATTAGGTCCAAAAAGTACATGTACCTCTCC
>CAZMUQ010000024.1:0-4602 GCA_964569845.1 uncultured Candidatus Bathyarchaeia archaeon | reverse complement strand
TAAAAGAAGGTTTATCAAAAAATTTAAAGTTTAAGTTAAAAAGTTACCTCCTTCCAACAATAAGTACTGTTGCTACAGTATATGCTCCACCAAGATTATGGGCAAATCCTACTTCAGCATTTTTAACTTGTAAACCTTCAGCTCTACCAAGCACTTGCCTTGTAAGTTCAACAGTCATTCTGCAGCCAGTAGCTCCTATAGGATGGCCAAAACATTTTAAGCCTCCATCAGGATTTATTGGAAAATCTCCATCTATTGCTGTAACCCCTTCACGTATAAGACTTGCAGCTTCACCAGGTTTACATAGCTTCATATCTTGATAGTTTATAAGCTCAGTAATAGTGAAGCAATCATGAACAATTCCAAAATCTAGTTCTTTACGTGGATCTTCTATATCAGCTTCTTTGTATGCAGCTTCAGCAGCTTTAACATTTGCAGGGAAGCTTAAGAAGCTTTCACTAGGTCTATACCATGGTCCTAGTGTTTCAACAGCCATACCTAAAGCTTTAATTACTGCATAGTTATCTCCAACATATTTTTTAGCTATTTCAGGTCTGGTTAAAATAACAGCTGCAGCCCCATCAGACATTGCACAGCAATCATATAAGCCTAACGGGTAAGCTATCATAGGTGCTCTTAAAGCTGTTTCAATGGTTATTTCTCTTCTAAAGTGAGCTTTGGGATGACGTGCACCATTATAATGGTTTTTAACAGAAACTCTTGCAAGGTCTTCTTTGGTCCAACCCCAAACCTTAAAAGCTCTATTTGCAACTAAAGCAAACATTGCAGGTGCAGAGGACCAGCCCATTACTGGGTGAAGTTCACCACCAGCTAAAGGTAATCCTCTTCCACCATAATCTAAAATTTTCTCAACACCACAAGCAATTACAATATCATACATTCCTGATGCAACAGCATAAGCAGCATTTCTAACAGCATCCATACCTGAAGCGCAGAAGTTTTCTACTCTTGTAACAGGTTTACCAAAAACTTTTAATGCGTCTGAGAAAATTGCACCTGACATTCCTGTGAAATGGTACTGGGTTCCAACCCATATAGCTTCAACATCCCTTTTAAGGTCTACATTTGCTTCATTAACAGCTTCATAAACAGCCTCTACAAGTAAATCTTCCTGGTCTTTTTCCCATATTTCTCCAAACTTTGTAACTCCTGTTCCTATTATTGCAACTTTATCCTTTATACTTCCAACCATACTTTTCCACCTCCATTACTTAACTTCTTACAGGCCTCCCCCTCCAACTATAAAACCTAAAGTTTGTTCTTTCATTCATCAACCTAAATGTTAGTTCTACAGGCATATCTATATATACTTCTTCAGGGGTAGGTTTACAATCTGTAAGTTCAAGGAAAAGTCTACAACCATCCTCCATATCTGCAACAACTCTTATTGCAGGGTTAAGTGCAGCATATTCTCCAACAGCGCTTCCAGGACCACATAAATAATCAAAGGTGAAAGTGTAAACTTTTCCACGTCTTGCAATTTTAACTTCCTCATAATTATCTTTTGCACCACATACAACACAACATCTACCTATAGGATAAGTTATTGAGCCGCAGCTCTTACACTTCATACCATAGAATGGAAGAACTGCTTTTTCATCTCTCCAATACTTTACAATTGAAGCTCTAGGATACTCTGGCTGTGCTCTTTCACGAAGCTTCCTAAAATCTAGATATTCTTCATAGGTTGCAAGCATACGCTTAGATTTTACGTAAACTGTTGTTGCTCTTCTAGTACCCTTTAACTCCTCAACCTTCTTTTTTGTTTCAACATAAAAAGCATCACAACCATCCCCATAACCTGCACATAAAATTTTCTCATTAGCTTTAGCACTCTCTAAAGCTGCAACAAGCAAAAGTAGGGGGTGTACTGCGCCTGTTATACCTACATTTGTAAATAGGGGGTCTTGAAGCTGTTTAACATCCGCCCCCATACTTCTCATAACTTCAAGGTAGCCTCTTGGATCTGGAGCATTAAAAACAAGCTTAGAGAAATCTTTAATTGAGAGGTTATACTTTTTAAGAAGGCTTTGCATAGTACTAACAGTTGACTTAATAAAGCCGTATCTTAAATCAAGTTTTGATTCAAATCTTTGTGGAAGTGTATCTGTACTTCGCCTCCAAGGTCCAGGTATAGGTTCTATTGTGGATACAAAATCACTTATTTCAGCTATACCATCCTCCTTACCAACTAGGATTGCTGCTGCAGCATCCCCGCAAACTTGTTCAAAATCTGTGGATGGAGTTAAAACCATGCATTCTCCAGCTACAACTAAAACCTTTTTTGCTGAGCCTGCCTTAACAGCATCAGCTGCAGCTTTTAATGCTGTAGTGCCTGCTTTTGTTGTACCTGCGAAATCTATAGTTACTACATCTCTTCTAAGGTCTAATGCTGAAGCTATTATTGAGGATGCATGCTTTTCTTTAAATGGTGAGGTTGTTGATGCAAAGTATAAGGCATCGATCTCCTTAGGGTTTAACTGTTCACCTAAACAATCAACTCCAGCTTCAACAGCCATTGATAAGCTATCTTCATCCCATGAAGCAACAGCTTTTTCACCACCAGCAGATGGAACCCCCGCACCTCTAGCAATTTCATCCCTGCTAATTCTCCAAAGTGGAATGTATGCACCATAAGCTAAAATATCAACCAATTTTTAACCACCACACTATTCTTTTTGTTTTTATTTCTTGATTGAAAAATACATAACATTTATCACACTTATATATTTAACCTTCTTAATCTTTTCATCCTAGTTTTTTATTTCTTAAGTTTCCTCCTCATAATATTCGCATTTCTCGGCAATTTCCTCTAAGCATTTAAGAGTTAGAATAAATGTGCATGAGCTTCCACTACAACATAAGTCGCTAAAGGTGTAAGCTGCAGGTAGGGGTCCCTTTTTTAAGCATAAATCTAGGGATGTTCTATTCCTTTCATCGTCTGCAACCATCCTATAAAATTTACATTTTAAGCATGTTTTCCTACCTTTAAGAGTCTGCCCCAATTTACACTTCACCATTATATTGTACAGTTGTACTTGTTGGGGGAGGTTTATATTTAGGGTTCTAATTAGCCATAAATTAATGGGGCAACAATAGTTATAATGTTTATGTTTATTTTTATTCTAATGCCCCTAAAACTAGTCCAAGTAATGCCATTCTAATAATCAAGCCATATTTTACCTGTTTAAAGTATTTTGCATGCTTAGTTTCGTCAACTTCAGGACTAACTTCGTTAACTCTTGGAAGAGGATGTAAAAGTATGAGGTCTTCTTTACATTTTTGTAGGGTTGAGGTTGTTATCTTATATGCCCCTTTAATTTTCTCGTATTCTGATATGTCTGGGAAGCGTTCTCTCTGAATTCTTGTTACATATAGAACATCTAGCTCCCCAATAACATCTTCAACATTCAAAGATTCTTTAACTTCAATCTTATTTTTGATTGCTTCAAGAACTTCTCTACGTATTCTTAATTGTTCAGGTGATATTAAGTATAGTACAATGTTGTACATGGATAGGGCATAGGTTAAAGAGTGAACTGTTCTACCATATCTTAAATCGCCTAAAATCCCTATTTTTAACCCGTCAATTCTTCCTTTTTCCTTAAATATGGTGTATAAATCTAGGAAAGCTTGAGTTGGATGTTCTTCAGCTCCTGAACCTGCATTTATTACAGGTATAGATGCATATTCAGCAGCCATTCTTGCTGAACCTTCTAAAGGATGACGTAGAACTATAACATCAACATAGTTTTCAACAACTCTTACAGTATCTGCAAGAGTTTCACCTTTCTCAACTGAAGATGCTGTAGGCTCACTAAAGCCTATAACCTCTCCACCAAGCTTTTTCATTGCAACCTCAAAACTTAATCTTGTTCTGGTGCTTGGCTCAAAAAATAGAAGTCCCATAATTTTTCCAGAAAGTATTTTTAACTTTTCTTGTGGCGTTTTTTCTATTTCTTCAGCTACCTTAAGAAGATGGTCTATTTCTTCCCTTGAAAAATCCCTTATAGAAATTATATCCCTCCCTTTAAACATATTAACCCCTTTCACCCGGCCATCATCACAGTTAAATTTTAGGTTAAACTAGATATATTTGATGGTAGAATTAGAAAGTGGAAGGCAACTACGTGTAGAAAAAATCCGTGAAGGCACTGTTATAGACCATATTACAAGTGGAACAGCTTTAGCAGTTTTAAGAATTCTTAATATTTCTGGGCGTGAAGGTTTCATTGTAAGTATTTTAATGAATGTTCCAAGTAAAAAGCTTGGGAAAAAAGATATTGTTAAAATTGAGGGAAGAGAAATTAGCCCTAAAGAAGTTGCAGAGATAGCTTTAGTTGCACCAAAGGCAACAATAAACATTATCAGAGATTTTAAGGTTATAAAAAAGGAGCAGGTTAAACTTCCAAGCATTGTTAAGGATATTATTAGGTGTCCAAATCAAAGATGCATAACTAACAGCCAAGAACCAGTTAAACAACTTTTTTACGTGGAAAACGAGGATCCTGTAGTTTTACGTTGCCATTACTGTAGTGTTTTAATTGAAAAAGATGAAATAATAAAGCAGTTTTATAGGGA
>CAZMUQ010000023.1:0-16687 GCA_964569845.1 uncultured Candidatus Bathyarchaeia archaeon | reverse complement strand
TTCAAGATTAAAGGAAAGATTACAACTAAACTAACGCATCTTTTTTAGTTTAAGGGTTAACAGTTTTAAGGAGCTTTAATTTCACCTCACATTTTTTATTGCTTATGTTTACAGCATAAACAAGCAGGGGGTTGTTTAAAATCTTGGAAGTAATATAAGCATATTTGCTAAAATTATATATACCTTATAATAAAGTAGATATTTAATTGGTGAGAATTTCTTGGCTAAAAAAGAAGCCCGGGAAAGTTGGGTTGAAAAATTTGGTGGTAGGCTTTCAGCTAGTGTTGAGGGCTGGATGCCTGACCCCTTAATTTTTGCTCTTATTCTAACAATAATTGCTGTGCTTTTAGCCTTAGTTGTTATGAGGCCTTATGATGTTATGGGGCCTGCAGAAGTTACAAGATGGCTTTTCAAGGATTGCTGGTATAAAGGTTTTTGGGGTTTGCTTGCATTTGCCATGCAGATGTGTCTTATCCTTGTTACAGGTTATGCTATAGCATATCATCCACTTATTTACCGTGGTTTAGGTAGGCTTGCAAGTATGCCTAAGGATACAAAATCAGCAGCTGCTTTAGCAGCTTTTGTTTCTTTAATTTGTGCATGGATAAATTGGGGTTTAAGTCTTATAGTTGGAGCTGTTTTAGCTAGGGCAATAGGTATAGAATTTTACCGTAAGGGTAGACCTTTACATTACCCGGTTGTTTGTGCAGCTGCTTATGCTGGTTTAGGTTTAAATTGGCATTGGGGTTTATCTGCTTCAGCACCTCTACTTTCAAACACACCTGGACATTTTCTTGCTGGGGTTTACAAGGAAGTTTTTGGTAGAGAGCTTATACCCTTAAATGAGACAATTTTCCATCCGTATACCCTGATAAACATGATTATAATCATAGTTTCTGGTGTAATCATTTTTTGGGCTTTAGCTCCTAGACGTGCTGAAGCATGTAAGGGTATAGATGTTATTGCTCCCCATATATTAGAGGTTGTTAAAAAGGAGGAAGAGGAAGCTAAAGCAGCTAAACCTGAGAAGGTAACTATTGCTGATAAGCTTGAAAACAGTAAAATTCTTGCTGGAATAACAGTTATTTTTGCTATTATAGCCATGTATTGGTGGTTTGGAGCCCTAGGATTCATGAAAGGCTTAAACCTGAACTCTCTAAACTTCTGCTTTATCCTAATAGGCTTCCTACTATACATGAATCCTATAGCCTACATGCGTGCTATTGCTAGAGCAACACCAGCAGTTGCAGGAATAATTCTTCAATTTCCGTTTTATGCAGGTATAATGGGCATTCTAAGATACTCTTATGTTGTTGCTGGAGGACCAAACCTAGCAACAGTTATAGCTAAAGCTTTAGCTGCAGGAGCAAGCCCATTAACATGGCCTGTTATATGTTGGGCTTTGGCTGGACTTATAAACCTCTTTGTACCTTCTGGTGGAGGTGAATGGGCAACCATTGGAGAAGTAATTACAAGAACTTCTGCTATGCTTAATGTTCCTTTAGGTAAATCTATTATAGCGTATGCAGCAGGTGATGCTTGGACAAACCTATTCCAACCATTCTGGGCTATAGCTCTTCTAGGTATAACTGGAACTAGAGCAAGGGATATTTTCGGATACTGTATCGGTTGCCTTATATTTGCTTCTATACCTTTTGCTCTTGGTTTAACATTTGTTCCCTACTAAACAAAACCTATTTTTTTATTTTTAGCAAACTCTTTTTTATTATTAAGCTTAAGCGCTATTTCTGCAAAGAAGAATTGAAACATCAAGCTAAAATATCAAGGTAAACTTAGCTTAATATAGAGACTAAAGGGGGCTATTTTTTGGGTAAATTGTTGTGGAAACCTTCTGAAGAGCGTATAAAAGAGGCTAATATAACAAGGTTTATTGAATTTGTGAACAAGAAGCATGATTTTAACATAGAATCTTATTGGCAGTTGTATGATTGGTCTGTTGAAAAAATACCCGATTTTTGGGCTACTGTATGGGAGTTTTTAAAAATTAAAGTTTCACATGAATATGAGAAGGTTGTTGATGATTTAAACAAGTTTCCAGGTGCAAGATGGTTTATTGGTGCAAAGCTAAATTTTGCTGAAAATCTTTTAAGATTTAAAAATAGCCGTCCTGCTATAATAGCAAGGTCTGAAATTGGGCTAAGAAAAGTTTTAACTTTTGCTGAGCTTTATGAGCAGGTTGCATGTTTAGCTAATGCTCTACTTGAAGCTGGAGTTTCACGGGGTGATCGTGTTGCAGCTTACATGCCCAATATTCCTGAAACCTATGTTGCTATGCTTGCTGCAACAAGCATTGGTGCAGTATGGTCATCTTGTGGAAGTGAGCTTGGACCATCAGCTGTTGTGGATAGGTTTTCTCAGATAGAGCCTAAGGTTCTTTTTACTGTTGATGGGTATTGGTATAAGGGAAAAACCTTTAATCTTTTATCAAATGTTGAAGCTGTAGCTAGAATGCTTCCTTCCCTAAAAAAGGTTGTTGTAGTTTCTTATCTTCAAGAAAAACCTAATTTAAGTAATATTCCAAATGCTATTTATTATGAAGATTTTCTCTCATCGGAGAAAAAAATCAGATTTGAACAGGTAGAAGCAAATCATCCACTTTATATAATGTTTACATCTGGAACAACAGGTAAACCTAAATGTATGGTTCAAAGTGTAGCTGGGGTTCTTGTAAACCAGTTAAAAGAGTTAATGTTACATGTTGATGTGAAAAATACCGATATACACATGTATATAACTAGTCCAAGCTGGATGATGTGGAATTGGATGGCTCCAAATCTAGCTTTAGGTGCAACAATAGTTGTTTATGATGGAAATCCTTTTTATCCAGACCCCTATGCTGTGTGGAAATTGATTGATGAAGAGAAGATAACAATTTTTGGTTGTAGTGCAAGTTATATTAATGCTTTAAGAAGTGAAAATGTTGAACCTAAAACATCTTGTAACCTTTCAACTTTAAGAGAAATAACTCAAACAGGTTCCCCGCTTTCAGCTGAAGGATTTGAATGGGTTTATGATGCAATTAAAAAAGACTTACACTTCAACTCAATTTCAGGTGGAACTGATATTAACGGCTGCTTTGCTGCAGGATGCCCAATACTTCCAGTTTATGCAGGACAAATTCAAGCACCAGCTTTGGCTATGAAGATTAAGGCTTACGATGAAAATGGAAACCCTGTTATTGATAAGCCAGGTGAACTTGTTTGTGAGGCTCCAGCACCAAGTATGCCCTTATACTTTTGGAATGACCCTAATAATGAAAAATATTTAGATGCATACTTCAGATTTTACCCAAATAAAAATGTTTGGAGGCATGGAGATTTTGTTGAGTTTCATAGTGATACTGGTGGGATAACATTTTACGGGCGTTCTGATGCAACTTTGAAGCCTTCAGGTGTTCGTATAGGTACAGGTGAAATATACAATATTGTTGAAAAGTTGCCTGAAGTTGCTGATAGCTTAGCTGTTGGACAAGCTTGGAAAGGTGACCAACGTATAATTCTTTTTGTTAAGCTTAATCCAGGTTATGATTTAACACCAGAACTAAAGAAGAAGATTAGGGATGCTTTAAGAAGGGAAGCTTCACCTAGACATGTGCCTTCACTAATTATTAGGGTGCCAGATATACCCTACACATTTAACATGAAGAAAGTTGAGATTGCTGTTTCAAATATTATTCATGGTAGACCTGTTACTAATAGAGATGCAATCTTAAATCCTGAAGCATTAGACTACTTTGAAAAAATATTACCAGAGCTTCAAAGGGAAGCAGACTAAGCCTACTTTTTAATAATTAAGATGGTTTTAGAGTAAAACATTAAAGTTTAAAATCTCTTAAACTTTTTTGATATTTAATGGAGGCTTATTTTGCAACTAGAAATACTGGAAAATTCAGGGAAGTTGAAAGCTTAGCCTTAAAGTATGGTGTTAAAGTTAAGCATCTGAACTTTGAAGCTGTTGAAATTCAATCTGAAAATCTTGAACAGATAGCCTTAACTAGCCTTAAAAGTGTTTTAGATAAGTATCGTCTCCCTGTTTTTGTTGAGGATTCAGGTTTGTTTATTCCTTCTCTTAAAGGTTTTCCAGGTCCATACTCCTCTTATACTTATAAAACTATTGGTTTTGAGGGTATTTTGAGGCTTATGGTTAATGTTAAGAATAGAAAAGCTTACTTTTTATCGGTTATTGCTTTCGGTTCTCCAAATATTTCACCTAAAATTTTTAGGGGTAGGGTTGATGGTGTAATTGTTAGTAAGCCTCGTGGAGAGCATGGTTTCGGTTTTGACCCAATATTTAAGCCTAAAAATTCTAGGAAAACTTTTGCTGAGATGAGTGTTGAAGAGAAAAATAAGTTTTCTCATAGGTCAAAAGCTTCTAGAGCATTCTTTAAATGGTTTAAGAACATGTTTAATGTTTGATTTTGAATTTTCTTTGATTTCTATGTATATTTTCATGTATTTTTCAGTCGAAAAATTTTTATTTGTGGCTGTGTCTTCCTAGAGTGGAGGTGTTTTATTGAAAAGTTTAGAAGAACTACTTATTGACGAGAAAGAATATTTCGAGAACCTTGTTAAAAAGGCTACAAAGCTGTTTAGGATTGGTAGGGAAACAGGAGAACCAATCTACACAGTCAATCTATCAAAACTTACACTTTCAGAGCGTATAATAACAGTACTTTTAGCTAGATTTCTTGCTTACAAGCTTTCAAGTAAAATTTTAAACCCTATTAACTCTGAAGATTTAAGCCCTGAGGAAATTTCAGCTAAACTTGGTGTAGATAGAAAGCAGATTTCAGCACGTTTAACTGAACTTAAAAGAAAAGGTTACGTTGAGCTTACAAGTCGTGGAAGATATAAAATTTCACCTATAAATGTTGCTGTAGTACTAGATAACGTTCTTAAAAAATTTGAGGTATCTCCTACCTTAACTAGTGATTTAGAAAATGTGGAGGATGGATAATAGTGGTAGGTATGGTTGAAGCTTCAGGTTTAAGGTTTAGAGTTAAAATTGGAGATTTTGAGGTTGAACTTAGTGGAGACTATAGTTATGTTAAGGAGCAGTATGAAAATCTTCTTTCAAAGATTTTAGAGCAAGTTGAATTTTCAGGTTTAACTTTAGAAAGGCAGGGTAAAACTGGGAGAAGAAGTTATAAAAGAAGCGGTGAAACTTCTCAGGTTGTTGAAAGGTTAACTATTCTTAAGGATGAAGGCTTTTTTAATGAGCCTAAAAGGTTAAAGGAGATTAGGGATGAGATGGCTAGGAGAGGATGGTATCATAATCAAGATGTAATTCAGCAGGCTATACTAAAGCATTTTGATAAACATGGCATTAGAAGAATTGGTACTAGAGGAAGTTACCGCTATGTGAAAAGTTGACCTTATAAGGAAGTATCTACAACCATAATTCTGCTAGAGCTAGGTGGATTTTATGGCTAGAATTCACTCCCATAAAAGAGGTAAATCACATTCAACAAGACCAGTATTTAAAAGGGCTCCTTCGTGGTGTGAGTATAGGGCTGATGAAGTTGAAGCTTTAGTTGTTAAACTTGCAAGAGAAGGTTACCCCCCAAGTATGATAGGCCAAATTCTTAGAGACCAGTATGGTATCCCGCTTGTTAAAGCTGTAACTGATAAAAGTGTTCTCCAAATTCTTAGGGAACACAACTTAGCTCCAAAAATCCCTGAAGACCTTTCAAACCTACTTAAAAAAGCTGAAAGAATGGTTAGGCATCTGGAGAAAAATAGAAGTGACCGTAGAAATATCCATAACCTTCAACTTTTAGAGTCTAAAATTCATAGGCTTTCAGAATACTATAAGAGGGAGGGGGTTCTTCCACCAGACTGGCGTTATGAACCTAAAGTAGGATCATTCCTTTAGTAAACTGTTTAATAAGAGGTTTAATTTACCTTATGGATAAAAGGTTTGAGGATTTCTTTAATAATTGTAAAATTGTTGCTGATGAGATTGTTAAACTTGTTGAGGCTGAAGAATTTATCCCAATTTTTGCTCATAGTGATGCTGATGGTGTTGCTGCAGGTTCAATAATTGGAAAGGCTATTTACAGGCTTGGAGGAAAATTTCTTTTAAGAATTATAGATAGAGTTGATGAGAATATTTTAAGGGAGATTAGGGAGATAGCTTCAAATGTTTATCTTTTTGCTGAAATTGGAAGCGGCTACCTTGATATTCTACAGGAGCATATACCTGAAAACTTAAAAATTATTGTTTTAGACCACCATAAACCTTTAAACTTAAATCCTAAAAACATCCTTCACTTAAACCCTATGCTTCATGGGATTGATGGTGCTTCTGAGGTTAGTGGTTCAAGTGTATGCTATTTTGTTGCAAAAAATATGGATAAAAATAATGTAGATCTTTCATGCTTAGCTATTGTTGGAGCTTTAGGAGACCTTCAAGATAAGGGTAAAGGTAGATGTCTTCAAAGCTTAAATAAGCTTGTTGTTGAAGATGCTGAAAAGGCTGGGCTTGTTAAGGTTGAAACAGACCTACTTTTTTATGGTAGAGAGACAAGACCTATCCATAAAGCTATAGCTACAACCATGAACCCATTTATACCTGGGCTTAGTGGTGAGGAGGATAGATGCTTAAGTTTTCTTGCAGGCTTAGGTATACCTGTTAAGGTTGATGATAGGTGGCGTTCACTTGTAGATTTAAGTAAGGAGGAGAAGGAGAAAATTTTCTCTCAGCTTACAGTTTATCTTGCATCTAAAGGTTTTACAGGGGACTTAATTTTTCAGCTTATAGGTTGTGTTTATAGTTTCACCCTAGAGGATAAATGGACTCCACTTAGAGATGCACGTGAATATGCTGCTCTTCTTAATGCATGTGTAAAAATGGGTAAACCTGGGCTTGCTGTAAGTTTGTGTCTTGGTTGTAGAGGAGAGTTTCTTGAGGAAGCTCAAAATCTTCTGAATGAATACCGTAAAACCATTGGAGGTTATATTAGCATTTTAATGGAGGAGAAAAAAAGATTGATTATTGAGGATGAAAATATCTACATAGTTAAATGCCACAATGTTGTTGATGAAAAAATGCTTAGCCCTATAGCCTCAATACTTTCAAGCTCCTTTGACTTTAAACCTGATAAACCAGTTATAGCATTAACAAAAACAAGAGATGGTAAAGTTAAGATTTCAGCCCGTACAAGCCAAATTCTTGTAGATAAAGGCTTAAATTTAGGTTTAATTATGCAAAAAGCTTCAGAAAAAGTTAAAGGTAAAGGTGGAGGTCACAGCATTGCTGCTGGTGCAACTATACCTGAAAAATGTGAAAAAGAGTTTATTAAATATGTTAACCTTATGGTTGGTGAAGAATTAAGAAAAGTTAAAAGCTAAACTTTTATTTCAACCGAAAACGTTAAGTTTAAGGATGCTGGTTGAGCATTTTTAAGGCTAAAATTGTTATCCCAGTTAAAAGTGCAAGGTATGCTAAAATTTTAGTTGATAGTATATCTCCAGATAATACTCCAACACCAAAAGGTTTAAAAGTTAAAACATGGTGTAAAGGTAAAAATGTTTTAACCTATATTGAATGTAGAAAAAGTTTTGAAACATTTCTTTCAACTTTAGATGATATTTTAGCAAGTTTCCAACTCGCAGAAAAAACTTTAAGAGGTGTAGTAGGTTGCAGGAAGATGTTAAGTTAAGCTTTACATGCAATTTCACAATGAGCCGTAACATTGAAGGTTTAAATGAAAATGTTAAGGAAGTTGCTGAAAAAACTCTTGAAGCATTTAAAAAAACTTGGAAGGATGATTTAGAAAAAGTTAAAATTGAAATTTTAAGTTTAAATGGAAACATCTTAACGGTAAATTTTACCTCAAATTTAAAGATTAGGCCAACAAGTTTAGCCTTAAGATTTAGAAAAATTTTAGCTGAAGATTTCGGGTTAAAGTTTAAGATCGGCTTAAGAAAAGTTGAAGCCTCAACAATAATTTTCCAAATTCCAGTTAAAGAATTTTCTAAAGAAGCTTTAGAGAAAATTAAAAGTTTAACTTATGTTGATGAGGTTAAGCTTAAAGATAAAGAATTGCATGTTAAACTTAAACCTATGAGTGAATCTGAACTTAAAAGAAATGTACCTGATAGAGTTTTTAACCTTATAAGAGAAACCTTAGAAAAACTTGAAAAACCTAAGCAAGCTGCCGTTGAAATTCCGATTGTTAAGCAAAGTCCACCTAAGAAAGTTAAATTTTGGGAGGATCCTGCTAAAGCTTGTTTAGAGTATGGTTGGATTAAGGAGTTTCCTGGTAGAGGTCAATGGATTTACACTACACCTTATGCTAAGCTTTTAGAGTCTATTGAAAGTATACTTTTAGATGAGGTTGTTCATAAACTTGATTTTCAGCCGTTTATGCTACCTAAACTTATACCTTTAGATGTTATGCGGAGAATGCCTGGGTATCTGGAGGAAATCCCTGAAGGAATGTATTATGTTTGCCCTCCACCAAGAGATCCTGAAGCATTTGAAGAGTTTAAAGAGGCTGTTAAGCTTACTAAAACTGTTCCAAGAGATATGCTAAAAAGAATTATTAAAGATCCTGAGTATGTTTTAGCTCCAGCTCAATGTGAACCTTTTTGGCAGTTTTTTAGTCATGAAACTTTAAGAGTTGAAGATTTACCTTTTAAGCTTTATGATAGGTCTGGCTGGACCTACCGTTGGGAGGGTGGTGGTGTTGAAGGTTTAGCTAGGCTTCAAGAGTTTAGGAGAATTGAGCTTGTTTATCTTGGAACACCTAAACAAGTTGTTGAAATTAGAGATTCTATTGTTGATGAGGTTGTTAGAGTTGTAGATAAAATTTTAGAGCTTGAATGGAGGGTTGTTGCAGCAGCTCCTTTCTATATGAAGGAGGGTGAAATTGGAGATATAAGTAGAAGTGAAAATGTTGCAGCATTTGATGTTGAAGTTTACCTACCCTACCGTGGTGAAAGAGGTAAGGCTGAGTGGCTTGAAATTGCAGGATGCTTTATACATAAGGATAAGTTTGTTAAAAGCTTTAGTATTCATGAAGCTAAAAATAGGGAGATATGGACAGGATGTACAGGGCTTGGTATTTCAAGATGGATTACTGCTTTTCTTTCAACTCACGGTTTAAATGTTGAAGATTGGCCTTTAGAGGTTAAACGTAGATTTGGTGAATATAAGCTACCTAAAACACTTCTTTGGCCTAAAAAGTTTTAAAGGTTGATTAATTGTCTATGTCTATGTTGATGTTAAGGGTTTGAGGTGGCATGTCTAGTAGGAAGATTAGAGATAAGTGGCGTTTAAAAACATGGTGTACAGTTTATGCTCCAAAGTATTTTGGAGGTCATGAAATAGCTTTAATTCCTGTAACAAACCCTGAAAATGCTGTTGGAAGAGTTGTTGAGGCTACTCTTTATGATTTAACAAAAAAAGATTTTTCCCATATGAATATTAAGCTTTACTTTCAAGTTGTTAAAGTTGATGGTTTAAGACTTGAAACAGTATTCAAGGGTCATGAGTATAGTAGAGAATACCTTAGAAGTCTTGTGCGGCGTGGAAGCTCAAAAATTGATGGAATATTTGATGTTGAAACTAAGGATGGATGGAAGATTAGAGTTTATGGTGTAGCATTTTCAAGAAGAAGATTGGCCCCCTCTCAAGAAAAGGCTATAAGAAAAATTATGGGTGAAGTTATCCTTGAGAAAAGTAAAAACTTAAGCTATGAACAGTTTGTTCAGGAAGCTGTTTTAGGTAAGATTGCATCAGACATCTATAATCATGCAACAAAAATTGCACCTTTAAGGCATGTTGGCATAAGAAAAACTAAGCTTTTAACTAAACCTTTAGAAGTTTTACAAGTAACTCCAAGTCAACCTTCAAGTTAAGGTTTTAAGGTTGAAAGCTGTTATTTTAGCAGCTGGGTTTGGGGAAAGGCTTCAACCTTTAACTTTAACTAAACCTAAACCACTTTTACCTGTTGGTGGTAAGCCTCTTTTAAGCTATATTTTAAGTCAACTTAAAACTTTAAGAGTTAAAGAAGTTTACATTGTTGTAGGTTATCTTGGTGAGCATATTATCAAGTTTTTTGGTGATGGTAAAAAAAGTGGTTTAAGGTTAAAATATGTGTGGCAGGAAAAACCCTCCGGGACTGGTGATGCTTTAAAAATTTTAGATGGATTAGTTGACGAGGAATTTATTGTTTCCTATGGAGATTTGTACCTTGCAAACGGGGTTTTAACAAGGGTTTATAAGGCTTACAGGAAAAGGAAGTCTCCTATTCTGGTTGCTGTTGAAGTTAGTAATCCTGAAGATTATGGTGTTCTTATGCTGGATAGGGATGGTAAGGTTAAAGATTTGGTTGAGAAGCCTAATCAACCTTTAAGCAACCTTATAAATGCAGGTGTATACGTGTTTAACCAAGATATTTTTAAGTTTTTAAGTAAAGTTGAAAAATCTGTTAGAGGAGAAGTTGAACTTACAGATGCTGTTAGGCTTATGGTTAAGGAAGGATTTAATGTTTATACTGTAAAGGTTAAAAGTTTAGATTGGCTTGATATTGGAAAACCATGGGACCTGCTTGAAGCAAATAAAAGGTATCTTTTAAGTCTTAGACGCTCAAAAATTGAGGGTAAAATTGAGAAAGGTGTTAAAATTTCAGGTTTAGTTGTTGTTGAGAGGGGAGCTATTTTAAGGTCTGGAGTATATGTTGAAGGTCCAGTTTATATTGGTGGAGGCTCAAATATTGGGCCTAACTGTTATCTTAGAGCTTATACCAGTCTCGGTAGGAATGTTAAAGTTGGAAATGGATGCGAAATTAAAAATTCTTTAGTTATGGATAATTCTAAGATTCCACATTTATCCTATGTTGGGGATAGTATTATAGGTGAAAATTGTAATCTTGGTGCAGGAACACTTGTAGGAAACCTTAGATTTGATAGGGGGGCAATTAAAATGTTTTTAAAAGGTAAGCTTACTGACAGTGGAAGAGAAAAACTTGGAGTTATCTTAGGGGATAATGTTCAAACAGGTATAAATGTAAGTCTAATGCCTGGAGTAAAAATTGGGCCAAATAGTCAAATAGGCCCAAATATTTGTGTTTACCGGGATGTCCCTCCGAATACGAGGGTTATAGTTGAGCAAAAATTAAAGTTTAAAAGTTTAAGTTAGCTTAGGAAGTTAAAGAGTTTTTTCTAAAGCTACAGAGTTTTTTCTTTGAATATCTAGTATCTGATAATAGCTTCTTAGTACACTATCTGAATCTGACACTAGATTGAATCCATGCTTCCTATAGAATGCTATTGCCCAGTAGGCTTTAGCATAAGTTCCAACAATAAGTTTCCGTGTTTTACCCTCAATTTTTATGAGATTTTCTAGATGTTTAAGAAGTAGGGTTCCAATTCCTATTCTTTGATATCCTGGTTTAATATATGCATGCCTAATTAAGCATACATCTTTAACATACTCATAACCCATAACACCAACAATTTTTCCCTCAAACTCAGCTACATAAAACTTTATTCTTTTAGCTTCCTCAAGAAATTCCTCTAAACTCATTTGAGGTTCCTTGTAAACATTTGGAGGAAGAACAGATTTGTATGCTTTAGCAGAATCATTAATAACTCTAAGAACAGTGGAGGTATCCTCATTTTTAAACTCCCTAATTTTAACTTTAGCCGCCATTATAGCCCCCTGCTATCTTAAATAAACTGAAAATTTCTAGTTGTTACTTTAAACTTAAATTTACATTGTTAAAATTCTTTAATTTTAGGTAAAAACTTTACAGGTTGTTTATCTTTTAATTTTTGGAGGCTTTATACAAT
This sequence comes from uncultured Candidatus Bathyarchaeia archaeon, assembly GCA_964569845.1. Classification (GTDB taxonomy): domain Archaea; phylum Thermoproteota; class Bathyarchaeia; order Hecatellales; family Hecatellaceae; genus CAZMUQ01. Next base: position 4,865 of record CAZMUQ010000023.1, on the reverse strand, counting down.
TAGAGGAGTTTTATAGGTTTTGATGAATCTTAAGGAAAGAAATATTGTTAAGAAGGATTGGCGTAAGGTTGAGCTTAGAATAGCTTTATGTTATCCCAATATTTACAGGGTTGGTATGTCAGGTTTTACGGTTCAGCTTCTTTATGCTCTTTTAAACTCTAGGGAAGATGTTGTTTGTGAAAGGTTTTTTCTTCCATTAAAAGGTGAGCCTATACTAAGTTTAGAATCTCACCAACCATTAAGTAGATTTGATGTTATAGCTTTTACCTTTCAGTTTGAGGAGGATTACTTTAATGCTTTAAAGATGCTTTTAGATTCAGGAATCGAGGTTTTAAGGTGGAAAAGAAAGCTTAAACCTTTAATAGTTGCTGGAGGTCCATGCATTACTGAGAATCCGCTTCCCCTAAAAAACTTTATAGACCTTTTTATCATAGGTGAACTTGAACCTATCCTAGATTTTTTTGTTGAAGGTTTAAAGCAAGCCTTAAAAGAAAAATCCTTAAGGATTTTTGAGAAAAAAGATGGTTTTTTCCCTGCTGAAGCTTTAAAAGCTAGGAGGGTTTATATTGAAAACTTGGATGAGGCGCCTCATCCTTTAGCTGAAATTTTACCTGAAGTTGATTTTAAAAGCCCCTATATGCCTATTTTTGGTAAAACTTTTATGGTTGAAGTTGTTAGAGGTTGTCCCAGAAAATGTAGATTTTGCCTTATAACTCATATTGGTTGGCCTATGAGGTTTAGAAGTTTAGGGAAGCTTGAAGATATCATTTTTGAAGGTTTAAGATTTACTGGTGTTAGCAAGGTTACACTTGTAGGTGCAGGTTTAGCATATTACCCTAAACTTGAAGATTTATGTGAATACATTGTAAGCTTAAATAGCGGTAATGTTGAAATTTCAGTTCCCTCATTAGCTGTAGATAATGTTTCTGAGAAACTTTTTAGGTGTCTTGTTAAAGGTAGGCAGCGAACAGTAACTTTTGCACCTGAAGTTGGATGCTGGCAGCTTAGAAAAAGTTTAGGTAAGCATTTTAAGGATGAAGATGTTGTTGAAGCTGCTAAGCTAGCTTTTAAAGCTGGAATAAGAAATGTTAAACTTTATTTTATGGTTGGTGTTCCAGATGAAACTTTTGAGGATTTAGATAAGATTGTTAATCTTGCTAAAAAAGTTGCTGATGCTGGTTTTGGTTTTAAGAGTGTAAGGTTAAGTATCAATCCGCTTATACCTAAACCTCACACACCTCTTCAGCTTTACAAGGTTAAACCTCTAAAATACTTGGAGGAAGCTTATAAAAGAATAATTTCAGGTTTAAAGAATGATAGAAGGTTTGTAGTTGAAACTTTAAACCCTAAACATGCTCAAATTCAGGCAACTTTATCCATTGGAGATGAAAAATTTGGTGAGGTAATCTTGGAAACCGTTAAACATGGTGGAGGTTTAGTTGGTTGGAATAGGGCTTTAAAAGTTTTAAATGTTAAATTTGAGAAGCTGCTGAACATTAAAGAAAAACCTAATTGGAGCATAATCCAAATCTAAATAGGCTATCTCCTAATTCCATAAAAACCTAGCTTAAGAAATTTTTTAGTGTTAGGTTTTACCATTTAAAACTTGTGAAGCAAATTTTTATTTAGGTTTGCTTTTAAGCTGTCCTAGTTTTTAGTTTTATGGGAAGTTTAAAGCTTAATTCTTATATAAAACTTTATCAAGGCTTTTTAAGCAAGATTTAATTAACTTTTTTTAGGTTGTTGATGAATGGTTGTTGTAGGTTTAGTTGGTAAACCTAATGTTGGTAAAAGCACATTTTTTTCAGCTGCAACTCTGGCTTCAGTTCCTATAGCAAATTATCCTTTTACCACTAAAAAAGCTAATGTTGGTGTAACCTATGTGACTGTTGAATGTGTTTGTAAAGAGTTTAATGTAAAGGATGACCCTGTAAATTCTGCATGTGTGGATGGTGTAAGATTTTGCCCTGTAAATCTTGTTGATTGTCCTGGACTTGTACCTGAAGCTTGGCGTGGAAGAGGTTTAGGAAACCAGTTTTTAGATGAAGTTAGAAAAGCTGATGTTCTTTTACTAATTTTAGATGCTGCTGGAGCAACAGATGAGGAGGGTCGACCATGTAAACCTGGAACAAGAAACCCTGTTGAAGATTTAAGGTTTCTTGAAAAAGAGTTTGATATGTGGTTTTTTCAGATTTTAAAGAAGGATTGGGATAGAATTGCTAGAAAAGCTGAAACTTTAAGGGAGGATTTAACAAGCCTTTTAACATCAAAACTTTCAGGTTTACAAGTTAAAAGAAGGTTTATTGAGGAAGCTTTAGAGAGGCTTAACCTTAAATCTAAAAAACCTTCAAGCTTTACGGATGAAGAGCTTAGATTGCTTGCATCCAATATTAGGAGGGAAGCTAAACCAATTATTCTTGTAGCTAACAAGATTGACCTACCTCAAGCTGAAGAAAATATTAGGCTTCTTAAGGAGACAGGCTACCCCGTTATTCCATGTTCAGCTGAAGCTGAACTTGTTTTAAGAAGAGCTGCTGAAGCTAAGCTTATAGGTTATAAGCCTGGAGATTCTGATTTTAAAGTTTTAGATGAGGGGAAACTTACTGAAAAGCAGGTTTTAGCTTTAAAAATGGTTAAAGATAGAGTTTTAAGAGTTTATGGTGGTACTGGTGTTCAGCAAGCATTAAACTTTTCACTTTTTAATATTGCAGGTTTAATTGCTGTTTTTCCTGTTGAAGATGAAAGTAAGCTTACAGACCATTATGGAAGAGTTTTACCTGATTGTTACCTTATACCTAAAGGTACAACTGTTAAAGATTTTGCAGGAATGATTCATAGTGAACTTGCTGAAACATTTATATATGCTGTGGATGTTAGAAGTAGAAGAAGGCTTGGGGAAGATTATGTTTTAAAGCATAGGGATATTGTAAAAATTGTTTCAGCTAAGGGGAGAGGGTGAAAACTTAACTTGAGTTTTAAAGTTCTTATCTGTGATAAAGTTCATGAAAAATGTGCTGAAATTTTAAGGAAAGCTGGATTTGAAGTTGAAGTTAAAGATGAGATTTCAGCTGAAGAGCTTAAAAATATTATTAAAAATTTTGATTGCATAATTTTACGTGGAAAAACAAAGCTTACAAGCGATACTTTAGAAGATTGCGGAAAACTTAAAATTGTTGTTAGAGCAGGAATCGGTTTAGATAATATTGATGTTAGGAAAGCTGAGGAAAAAGGTGTAAAAGTTTATAATACTGGAGAAGCTACAGCTCAATCTGTTGCAGAATTAACTTTCGGACTTATTTTAGCAGTTGCAAGAAAGATTCCTTATGCAGACTCTTCTGTTAAGAGGGGTGAATGGATAAAAAGTAAGCTTACAGGAACCATACTTTCAGGTAAAACTTTGGGTGTTATCGGTTTTGGTAGGATAGGTTCAAGGGTTGCAAAAATAGGTAAAGCTTTTGGGATGAAAGTTATAGTTTATGATATCCTTTTTAGGGAAAACGGAAAACTAGCTAAAGCTAAGCTTAAAGAAGCTTTAGAAGAGGGCTTTAGAGTTGCTTTAAATCTTGAAGAGTTGCTTACTGAAGCTGATGTTATAACTATTCATGTTCCCTTAACAGGAGATACTAGAATGCTTATAGGTGAAAGGGAGTTTAACCTTATGCGTAAAAAACCGATACTAGTTAACACTTCTAGAGGAGGAATTGTAGATGAAGATGCACTTTATAAGGCTCTCATTGAAGGTAAAATTTCAGGTGTAGGTTTAGATGTATATTCTGAGGAGCCTCCAAAAAATCTTAAAATTCTTAATCATCCGCATGTTGTTTGTACACCTCATATTGGAGCTGAAACATTTGAAGCTAAGGAAGCTGCAGCTATTGAAGCTGCTAAAAAAGTTTTAGAGTTTACCAGGTGCATGGTTGAAGAAAGTTGAAAAGTTTTAGGGTTGTTGCTAAAAGTAAAGGATTTATTTTTAAGCTTCCATGGAAAACATGTTTTAGTATTTTTAATAGCCCTTATCCAGCTCATAAAGCTGAATCAGCTTTAGATGTTTATTTTGATGGTACTGATGCTTTAATGCCTCTTGATGAGGGTAGGATTGTTAACGTTAAGTGGTTTGAATCTTTAAAGCTTAGAAGTGATGCATATGGTAAGGAGCCTTTAATTCTTATTAAGCTTAATGAAGAATATGCTCTAAAAGTTTTGCATGTTAAACCTAAGGTTAAAATTGGTGAAAAAATTTTTCTTGGAGATCCTCTAGGTAAAATGATTGTTTCAGGATATTTTCCGCCTTGGACAAGTTTACATGCACATTTTGAGCTTAGAACTCTTAAAAATAATCCTTATAGAGCTAGGGGGGCTTTTAAAGTTAAGGTTGATAGGGAGTTTATGAAACCTTTAAAAGTTAAATCTAGGGTTGGTGATGAAATACTTTTTGAGGTTGCTGAAAACTTTAAAAGCTTTTCTTTGGTTAAACCTTTAAACTTGAATGAAAATAAAACAAGTTTACCCTTAAAATTTTCCGGAAAATTTTACTGTTTTGATGGTGGAATTCCGCATCACAAATTTGGGGTTGCTATTGGAGTTAAAAAGTTAGGGTTACTAAAAACTTTAAATGGAGATGTTGTTGGTAAAGGTTTTAGAAGAATGTATTCTGGTGTTGCTTTTAAAACTAATGTTAAACCAATGGTTAACGGAAAGGAAATTTTAGGTATTGAAGGTATCCTAAATTGTGGTTTACTGAAGCTTATAGGTTTAAGGTTAAAGCTAAATAGTGGGGATATTGTAGGCTTAAAATTTCAAGGTTTTAAGTGTTAACGTTACAGGGGATCTTGCATGTACAACATCAATAGTGAAAACTAGCAGAG
>CAZMUQ010000022.1:0-16800 GCA_964569845.1 uncultured Candidatus Bathyarchaeia archaeon | reverse complement strand
TTATAACAGAGCAGGTTGAGGAAAAACTTATCTTAGAAAATTTGGAAATACTTTATGATAAATTTTACCTGGGTTTTTAATGTTTGAAGAAGTTATAGGAGATATTAAAAATCTCAAAATTGTAGAGCCTTCAAGCTCACTCTGCCTTTTATGTAAAGCTGGAAGGATGCTTTGTGGTAAACCATACTGTCCTATTCTTTTAAAGTTGGATGTGTTAAAAAAGCATAAGAAAATCTTGGATTTAGATTTTATTGAGGGTTCAACACCTCCAAGTGCTTTTGTTGGGCATCAAGGCTACCCTAAAGTTCAAGTTGGACCTTTAATTCCACCGTTTTATGGGGATACTTCAAATTTAGATTTACCTGAAAACTGGATAGGGAAAAGTTTAAGGGATATTTTAGATTTAAGATTTTCACTTGTTTGGGGAAAGTTTAGGGTTAGAGTTGATGCTGCTAGAAAGGGGTTAAAGTTTATTGAAATGCTTCATGATGCAGCTTTAAGCTTTAAATCTGTTGATAGTGAAGCTATCTTCGTAAAAAAGCCGGCTCCAACTATTGTTCTTGATGATTGGAGTCAACCTTTTGGGGTATCAGCACCTATAAAGGAGCTTAAGATTGCTGGGGGGAGAGGAGAAAGAAAGTTAGAAAGATGTTTTTATGACTATGATTTAAAGGCTGAAGAAGCTGTTTTAAGGCTTTATAATGAAGGTATACCTGTATCAAGAATTCAACATATTTTAAGTTTAGGTATGCTTGGAGTTTTTAAGAATAGGGTGCTTATACCAACAAGGTGGAGTATTACAGCAGTAGATAGCATAATATCTTTAAACCTTATAGGAGAAATTAAACACTATGAGAGCATAAACGAATATAGGCTTTATAGTTTTAGGAATCTAGATAACCTTTTCATAGTAATACTTATACCTGGAAAATGGAGTTTTGAGTGGATAGAAGCATGGTTTCCAGGAACAATTTGGAATACTTCTGGATTAAAACCTGAAATTATGGGAGATTTTGAAGGATTTAAGGGCAGAAAAAGTTATGCTACCGTTGGCGGATGTTATTATGCTGCTAGACTTGCAGTTGCTGAAGCTCTTAAACATGAAAAAAGGCAAGCTTCAGCTTTACTTTTAAGAGAAATTTATAGTGGCTATACGCTACCTGTAGGTGTTTGGAATGTTAGAGAGAGCGTGAGATGGGCTTTAAAAACAAAACCTAAAACATTTCAAACCTTTTCGGATACTTTAAAAGAAGCTTCAAAAATTTTAAGAATACCAATTGTTGAATGGGTTAAGCACAGCATAATGCTTAAATGTTTAATTTTACAGAGAAAAATCCCTGAATTTTTAGATGGAAAATCTTAGCCTAAAACTAGGCTGCTGAAATAAGCGGCTTATATATTTTTAACCTTCTACATCCAGTAACAAGTTCAATAAGACCTTTTCTTTGAAGTTCTTCAAGAAAATCTTTAGCAACACTTAGACGAAGTGAAAAGGTTGAAGCTATGGATGAAGGTGTTATAACTTTCATCTTTTTAATCTCATTTACTAGCGTATTTTCATCAATATTCGGTAAGATTGCACTATAAGATTTCTTTTCAACTACAGCGCCTTTCTTTTTTCTTGCTTCCATCCTTTCCCTTTCTTCTCTAAGTCTTTGGGCTTTCTCCATCTTTGTAATACTTTTTCTCTTGACGCCGCCCATAATATTACACCTAAACTATAGATAACTTAAACAAGCACTTAAGGATTTTCAAATTTTAAAAAGTTTTAGTTTAAACTCTAAAACAATAAACACTAGGCTTAATATCTTTCTTAAAATGAAAATTTCTTGGAATGCCCTCAACTATGAAGCTTATCACCGTTAAACTTCCAGATGCTCTTGTTCAAGGGATAGATGAGCTTATCAAGACAGGTATGTATCCAAGTAGAAGCGCAGTTGTAAGAGCAGCTGTAAGAGACCTTCTAAAAAATGAACTTTGGCAAAATCAAAATAAAAGATAATAAAATGTTATTTGAGATTTAGCTTGGAAAAAGAGGCATATCTTTAACATCAATAACTTTTACATAGAAGAATCTTGTTTCACTAGTATTTACACAATATTCAAGCTGCTCTCCATTTAATTTTGAAGTTGTATATCTTAAAAATGGCTCTCTAAAAACCCTTCTTAATCTAACATAGAAGAATAATGGCAAGGCATTTGATTCGTAGTAGCGTTCAAAAGGAATATAAGCTCCAACAATCCATTTACCATCAATTTTAAAACGCCAAATAGGGAAAGAAACATAATCTCTAGAAAAAATTAGATATAGAAGACGTATAAGGGAGTTTAAGCTATCAAGTTCAACTTTTAAAGGCTTCTTTATTCCATGAGTTTTACCACTTAAAAGTTTAACAAATATTTCAGGCGGATTTTTAAGACTTATAATTGGAGCATAAACATACCTTGTATCTTCAACATTGTTTACGAAGAAATATTTCTCATATTCACCATCACTTTTATATGCTAAAAATGGTTGAGGTTTCTCCTTTAACCTAACATACGCAAAAATTGGTAAATCACCTTTCCAAAACGTGTAAATAGATAATAAACCAAGAAAACTTTTTCTATCAATTTTAAAATGCCAAAGAAGAGGTGGTGATTCTGTCAGGGCTAAAGCTAATCTTGCAAAATCAGATAGGTTTTTAATAACTACCGGTATTGGAGGTTTAACACCGTCCATCATTTGAACCTCAAACTAAAAAAGCCAGGAATCCTAACGTTAAACTAGATTTGATTATGGAGATTTAAAGCTTTCCACCATAAATTATGAGAAGAGGATTTATAAGGATTTAATTAGAAACCCATAGTTACAATGGTGTCAAGCATAGAGAAGGGTTCAACTTTCATTCTTAATTTATCAATTTTTTCTGTCATGCTTGGGCTTGGATTTATAGCCCCCCTCCTACCAATTTATGCAACCTCCCTAGGAGCTTCAGGGTTTGAAGTTGGAGTTATTTTCGCAGCTTTTGCAGTTGTTAGAGCTACAACAATGATACCTTTTGGAAGTTTATCGGACATTTTTGGTAGAAAGTTTTTTATAGTTTTAGGTATGGGGGTTTATGTTTTAGCTTCCATTATTTATATTCTCTCAAGGACTATACTTCAACTAATTTTTTGTAGAATTCTTCATGGTATTGCTTCAGCTTTAGTTGTTCCAGCAGCTATGGCTTATGTTGCAGATGTTTCTCCGGAGGATAGAAGGGGTGAGGCTATGGGGTTATTTAACACAGCTCTTTTTGCAGGCATAGGATTTGGACCTCTTTTAGGCGGAATTTTAGCGGATAAGCTTAGCTTCCATGCACCATTTTATATGTGTGCTTTTTTAGCATCAATTGGACTTGTTTTAGATACTTTTAAGTTGAGGGAAAGCAGAAAACAAGGTTTTAGTGGAGTAATAGGGGATACTAAAATTATCAAAATATCTTATGGATTTTATTTGCTAAGGGATAAAAATATGCTTTCCATAGTTTTTTCAAGAATTGTTACAAGCGTAGGTTTTTCTGCCCTTTTAGCATTTTTTCCTCTCATAGGCTTTAAATTGGGTTTAGGCATGTCTGAAGTGGGATTACTTTTAACAGTTCAAGCATTAGCACTTATAATCTTTCAGAAAAAATTTGGAAAACTTTCAGACAAATATGGTAGAAAAAATTTAATGGTTTTAGGCTCTATTATTGGTGGAGTATCTCTAACCCTACTAACTTTTACTAAAAACTTTCTAGATTTTCTTATAATCCTAGTATTTTTTGGGCTTGCTGGTGGGATTACTGCTCCAGCTTATTCTGCAGCTATTGCAGATCTTAGTGGTAGGGAAAGATTTGGGGAAGCTATGGGGTTATTTTTAACAGCAATGAGTATAGGAATGGCTTTAGGCCCAATAATGGGAGGAATTATTGCAGATTTTACAAGCCTGGTAAATATCTTCTATGTTACAGCTTTACTAACATTTATTGGAGCCTTTATTCTAATTTTTATGTTTAAAGAAACCGTTAAACCTAAACCTTAAAACCTATTCGCAGTTAAACTTTTTAACATCCTCCTCCCTCTCAAGAACATATACCCCGACACCAACAAAATTTTTACTAAGCTTTATCCTATTTTTCTCAACAATAGCTTTAGGATTTAGTAGAACAGTTTGTAAAGCTTCTTCTTCAGTTAAACCTAGAATGTAAGGTATGGATGCAAGATCTTTTGGCGCTTTAACCTCGTAAATACATGTAGCTCCACTACATGTAATAATCGGAACCTCATATTTTTTAGCAATCTTAACAACTCTTTTAAGTTCGAAGAGTACTTTAGGTAAAAATCTTCTTGGAGTTTCAATAATATGTTTAATGTTTAATTCTAAACATGCATTAGATTTTGATGCTAATTGAGCTTCAGAGTTATCAAAAAAATTTAAATTTCTTGTAGGGAAAACAAGCAAATCTACTCTGCGGTCTCTTGCAGCAAGTCTTGCAATGTGCTTAGATGTACAAATAACAGCTATAACCTCAAATCTTCTTCTTAACTTTCTAAGCATTCTAAGAAGTTCACCAGTGGATGCTGGTTGGAGGTTAATTCTGCTGACAACATCAATACCTAAACTTTCACCAATTCTTTTCCAATCTTCAACTTTTTTCCCATTTAAATCTGAAACTAATCCAACCATTCCATAACCAAGTTTAGTAAGAAAACTTAAAACATCCTCAACATCTTCTTCCTTCTTAATGTTTAAATGTAAATCTGCAAATCTTCTCAAACTTTAACACTCTCAAGTTTATTGCTTTATCATTCCCCTAAAAAACTCAGTTATTTTCTCCTTTTGTTTACGTGGAACTGCAAGCTTAATTTTTAGATGAATTGGATCTGAATTTGAAATCCTAAACATACCGTTGTATGCTGCTTGTTTATCAAGTCGAAGATAGAAGTTTCCATCTTCATCAACATTATCCTCTACCCTTTTAAGAAGCAAATTTCGGTCAAAATCCTCAAGCCTGGAAAAGATGTTACGGATAATTTTTCTTGCATAAGATTTAGAGTAAATTTTTGTTTTAATGAGTATAATAGGGTTTCCATGATGACCTTCAAGTTTTTCCTCAGAAAAGTTAACACCTTCATAAACTTCCTCTGTTAAAACATTTTTAAGACTTTCTAAAACTTTTTCAATATTCTCTGTCGCATGAGATATTACACGTATTTCAACAGAAGCTACAGGGAAACTCATTGCTAAACCTCTTATAAGCTTAAACTAAAATATCAAAAACGTTAAGTTTAAACTTTTACATGAAGATATTATCACACTGCTTAATGGTGCTTTAGTTTTGAGTAAAAAACAGGATACTGTTTGTGTTGTAGGTTTAGGAACTGTTGGACTACCTACAGCAATATATATTAAACGTAAAGGTTTTAGAGTTTATGGTTACGATGTTTTAGACGTTAAAGTTAGAGGTTTAAAAGTAACATCAAACTGGGATGACGTACCCCGCGATGTAAATATCTATGTTATATGTGTAAGTACAGGATTAGATGTTAATCAACAACCAGATTTAAAAAGTATTTATGATGTTTGTGAGAGAATAAAACAAAAAAACCCTGATAGCCTTGTATGCATTGAAAGTACAATCCCCGTGGGTACTTGTAAAAGCATCATGGAAAAATTTAACCTAAAAAAAATTGCACACTGCCCCCACAGATATTGGAGAGAAGACCCTAAACATCATGGAGTTAAACAGTTAAGAGTTTTAGGTGCAGTTAATAGTGAAGCTTTAAATCTTGCTAAAAACTTTTACAGTAAACTTGGTATACCCACCTATATTGTCAGCAAAGTTGAAGTTGCTGAACTTTGCAAAATAATTGAAAACACCTATAGGTTTGTTCAAATTGCTTTTGCAGAAGAATTGAGAATGTTTTGTGAAAGTCTGGGTTTAAATTTTGAAGAAGTTAGAAATGCCTGTAATACTAAGTGGAATATTGAAATTTTGGAGGCAAGGTATGGCATAGGAGGAGAATGTCTGCCTAAGGATACGAGGTATAGTTTAAGTATAGCAAAAAGTTTAGGCTTAAGTTTAGATATTGTTGAAGCAGCACTTAAATCAGATGATAGATATAAAGCTTGGGTTGGGAGGTTAAGATAGCAGGTGAATGGTAAGGTAGTTTTAGATGTGGCAACACCAAAACAAGCAATTTTTGCTTCAATGCTCTATAAAAAGCTTAAAAATAAATGCGAAGTTGAAGTTTTAGCTAGAAAGGAAACGCAAACTATAGACCTTTTAAACATTTTAAAAGTACCTTATTCAGTGTTAGGCTGGTATGGAAAACCATCTATTGAAGGAAAGCTTGAAGCAACACTTAAAAGAGAATTTATGCTTTTAAAGCATTTTAAGAAAAATGGTTTTCCTGATGTTTTGTGGAGTCATGGAAGTGTAAGCGGTATTAGGATTGCGTATATGCTTAGAAAGCCAGTAGTTTACAATAATGATACTTTACACAATACACCTGTTGTAAAGCTTACAGTTCCCTATGCATCCTGCCTGATAATACCTGAAGCATACAGAAAATCTGAGTGGTCTAGGTTTGGATTAGAAAAAGATAAAATTTTTAGGTTTAAAGGTGTAGAGGAAATTGCATGGATTAAGGAGTACAAGCCATTAAATCGTGAAAAAGTTTTAGATAAAATTTTAAGTGGCCAAAATTTTGATAGAGTTATCGTTTTTCGCGGTATTGAATATAAGGCTAGCTATGTAAACCATGATGAAGGTTTTAATGTTAACATTAGCATTATAAGGAATGTCATAAAAAAGCTACTAAAGTATGCAGCAGTAATTTATCTTCCAAGATATGAGGAGGATAGAAAGCTTGTAGAGGGGTTAAGCAAAATATTTATCCCTGAAAAACCTCCTTATGCACCTAAACTTGTTAATACTGTAGACCTTGTTATTTCTTCTGGAGGAACTTTAGCTAGAGAATCAGCCCTACTTGGAACTCCAACTTTAAGCTTTTACTTTAATGATAGGATTTTAAAATACCTTAAAAGAAGAGGTTTTAATGTTAAGTATATCCCAGATGTTAAAAAACTACTTAAGATTTCCCTGAAAATTCTTAAAAATCCCGAGAAATACAAGATGAATACTTCTAAGCTTCTAAAAAAACTTGAATCTCCCATACCTGTAACTATTAAACATATTTTAAAATTTCTAGGGGAAACTAAAGCCTAGTTTAAGTTGAAACCCGGATCAGGATGAAATTAAGCTAGTCTTTGTCTAAAGAACTACTTACCGCTGGACATAACGGATCAGGCTTATTAAAATCCCCATATTTTGAAAATGCACGAGCATAGCATCCACCAAAGCATTTAAACTTTACTGGGCATGTTATACATGGTTCTTCTAGCTTTGGGTTTAAGATTTGCTTAATAAGTTTATGATTTTCTTGTTCAATCCATGCTTCTCTTAAACTTTTACCCTTAACACTTGTTAAAACTATATCTAAAACATCACAAAGAAGAACACTTCCATCAACACTAAGATCCATAGTTTCCATTCTTCTACAAACATTAACATAGATGTTGGGTGAGTTTACATATCTTTCTGCAAACGGCATACACCAAAGGTCAACTGTAACATCAAGCCTATTGCAGATGTCATTAAGAAGCCTTAAAAACCTTAAAATTTCACTCCTATTCAAAACATTAGACCATACTGCTCTACCAAAAGGCATAATAGGAATAAAGCAATGGTAGCTTGCACCAACTTCAATAGAAAACTTTAAAATTGATTCAATGTCAAGATAGTTTTCCTTGTTTAAGGCGGTAACTGTTGCAAATTCTACACCAAATTTTTTAAAAAGTCTGACAGCCCTCTCTATAAATTTCCAGGAACCATACCCCCTAATCTTTTCATGGGAATCTTTTAACCCATCAACACTAAGGTAAACTAGGATGCCAAGCTTAGCTAATATTTCAGCATTTTTTTCATTTATTGTTGAACCATTAGTTACAAGGGTTACATAGATATTATTTCTTCTAGCCTCACCTATAAGGTTAAGAATATCTCTTCTTAAAAGAGGTTCCCCACCTGTAAAACTTATATGGTTAACTTCTAGTTCTCCAGCTTCCCTAATAATTCTTAGACATTCATCTGTGCTAAGTTCATTTAAACTTTTAAACTTTGAGGCGTAACAATATTTACAATTGAAGTTGCATCTACCAGTAATAAGCCAGATAATAGAGTTTAACATTAAACCTTAGCAAACCCTCCAAGAAACATTAAGTTTAAGCAGATTAACCCCAACCTATGAAGGTTAAAAAGGCTAAAGATGTTAAGTTTGTAAGAACTTATAAACCTAACTAACCATAAAGTACTAAGAAGCCTCGGTTTTAATCCCTAAATATAACTTACCTATCTCCCTATCCTCCAATATCTCTTTTGATAAACCCTCCTTTACACATCTACCATCAACCAAAACATACCCTCTATCAGCAACTGCAAGACCTTTTCTTGCATTCTGTTCAGCCATTATTACAGGTATACCTTGAAAACAAACATCTTTAATGTAAGATAAAACTTGGCTTGCCATCTTTGGTGAAAGGGATGCTGTAGGCTCGTCAAACAACACTATTTTTGGCTTAAGAACCATAACTCTAGCTAAAGCTAGTATTTGCCTTTCTCCTCCACTAAGAGTACTTGCTTTCTCCTTTCTACGTGGTTTTAAAATTGGAAACATATCAAAAATTTCTCTAATGTCCATTTTAACTTTAGATTTGTCTTTTCTAACGTATCCACCTATTTCAAGGTTTTCCTCAACTGTAAGGTTTGTAAACACATTATTTATCTGGGGAACATAACCTATCCCCATTCTTATAGCAGCATCAGGTTTAATTCCTGTAATTTCAGAATCATTGTAGAAAACTTTTCCATCAAAAATCTTTGAAAAACCAATGATACTTTTTATAAGAGTTGATTTCCCACTACCATTAGGCCCAACAATAACTATAATCTCGTTTTTTTCAACAGTAAGAGATACCTTACGAACAACTATAAGCTTTCCATACCCCGCATAAACATCTTGAACTTTAAGAAGTTTACTCATTTAAGCTTCACCAAGATAAACATCCACAACTGTTTTATCATTTATAACATCGTCAGGTTTACCTTGAGAAATAATTGAACCATTATGCATAACATAAATCCAATCTGCATGTTCTAACAAAATTTCAACCCTATGTTCAATAGTAAAAAATGTTAGTAGAAGTTCATCTCTAAGCTGAGTAATCTTTTCAAAGATTCTTTTAGCGAGCGTGGGATTAACACCTGCAGCAGGTTCATCTAGTAAAAGCATTTTAGGTTCAGTTATTAATGCTCTACCAAGTTCAAGAAGCTTCATCTGTCCACCTGAAAGTTCACCTGCAGGAGTATCTCTTAAATTGTCAAGCTCAAGAAGCTCAAGAATCTCTAAAGCTTTTTCTGCAAGCTTCTCTTCTTCTTCACTCCACCTTCTTCTTCTTAAAAAAGTTCCAAGTAGATTTTCACCTGTATTACTTCTTGCTGCAACAATCATGTTTTCTAGAACTGTTAGCTTCTGGAAAAGTCTTGGAATCTGGAAGGTTCTAACAAGACCTTCATGGTAAACTTTATGTGGGCTTAAACCATCAATCCTTTTACCATTAAAATATATTGCCCCGGATGTTGGTTTATAAACACCTGAAATAACATTAAACAATGTAGTTTTACCTGAACCATTTGGACCTATAAGCCCTGTAATAGTGTTATCCTTTACAGTTAAAGTTACATTGTTAACTGCTTTAAGTCCACCAAAAGCTTTTGTAAGGTTTTCAGTTTTTAAGATTGTCTTCTTCTCCATTTTTTTGAAACCTCTAAAGCAGATGTTTTAATTTTGCTTTCCTTAAGCAAACCTTCAGGCTTATACATCAATATAAGGATTATTAAGATGCCTATCAACATTATTCTAAGATTGTGCGGGTCAACTGGAAGCAAAATATAGTCTTTAACTATTCTTGCACCTCTTTCTAAAGATGTAACAACACCAGCACCTAAAATAGCTCCAAGATTGTTTGCTGGACCTCCAAGAATAACCATCATCCAAACTGAGAATGTAAGGAAGGGTTCAAAAGTGTACGGGTCAATAAACCTTACATATTGAGCAAAAAGACTTCCAGCAAGTCCTGTCATAGCTGAACTTAAACTAAAAACTTGAGTTTTATAGTTGAAGGTATTTTTACCTAAAGCTTGAACTGCAAGTTCATCTTCTCTTATAGCTTTTAATGTTCTACCATAGGGAGAGTTAACTATAAGCTGTACTAAAAGATAACATAAAGCTAAGGAAAGGTAAACTATACCAATTTGGATAAGCATTGAAAAACGGATAGGAATACCAGCTAGTTGAAAAGCTGGAGGAACAGTTATACCTTGGACACCACCAGCAATCCAATCCTCATTCTTAAAAATAAACCTTAAAATTTCACCAAAAGCTAAAGTTACAATTGCAAGATAATCTGCCCTTAATCTTAAAGCTGGGATAGACACAAAAAAACCTGCTAAACCAGCTATTGCTGCTGCAACTAGGATGCATACAATATACGGGTAACCAAAATTTGCAAGAATAGCTGATGAGTATGCACCAACCATAAAAAATGCAACTTTGCCAAAGTTTGCAAGACCAGTAAAACCATATTCAAGATTTAGACTTACAGAAACGATAGAGTATATACCTATAAAAATAACCATGTCTAAGAGGTAAACTAAGGGGTCAGCCAGTTTTCCCACCCTCTCCAAAAAGTCCTCCAAGACCTGTAGGTTTAAAGATTAAAGTTAAAATTAAAACAATAAAGGCTATAGCAAACCTATAATCTGTTGAAAGATTAAGCGTTAAGAGGAGAACAACACCAAAATTTTCAGCTAAACCTAAAATAAGGCATGCAGCTATTGCACCATAGAAACTTCCAATCCCGCCAAGAATAACTGCAGCAAATGCTGGAAGAAGAATTTCCCATCCTATAATTGGTACAACTCTTGTATCTGCAGCCCTAAAAAGACCTCCTATCCCAGCTAAGGCTGCACCGATAATCCATACTATAACAGAAATTTTATCAATACTTATTCCTGAAGCCATCGCAAGTTCAGGATTGTTTGCTGATGCTCTAATAGCCTTACCAACCATTGTTCTTGTTAAAAAAATGTGCATAACTAAGGCGGTAACTACTGCTGTTATAATCATTAGAAGCCAAAGAATTGTAACTCTTAAAGGACCTATATTAAAAAAGCTCCATACAACCCTGAAAGTTAAAGGTTCACCCCCCCAAATCTGTTGAATTAAATGTCTGATAAAGAAACCTAAACCTATTGATGCAACCATTAAGTGTATTGTTGTTGCACCACGATTTGAAAGAGGTTTAAAAACAACTTTATAAGATAGAAAACCTAAAAAAGCTGAAGCTACAAAAGCTGAAAAAACCGCAGTATGGAATCCTAAGTTAAGTTGCTCAGCTACGAAGTATCCTGCATATGCACCTAGAGCCATAAATTCTGCATGAGCAAAATTTGGAAATCTTGAAAGACCATAAGTTAAAGTTAGACCTATAGCTGCAAGTAAATAAATGCTTCCAGTAACAGCTGAGTTAAACAAGACCTGAAACCAGTTAACCATAACCATAAATCACAGAAAGAAGGATTATGTTAAATTTTTTTCGGATGAACCTAAAAAATACTGATATAAAAACTATTGCTGCAACTATCCCACATTCTACTGTTAGCTGTTTATGCTGTTTTATAGTAAAAAATTCAATTGTTAAATCTGTTTATTTTGTTTACAACAATAAATTTTAAATTCTTCATATTGGAAGCATATATAAGAGGTGAACCCTTGAGCCATCAATCAGAAATTGCACCTTTTGCATCTCCAGCTGTAGCTGGTCTTGGAGCTGTTGTTATGGCTGCTTTCTGCTTTTTTGCATTTTTAACAGGACTTGTTGAACCTATAGGATCATACATCTACCTTGCAGCCTTATGTATTGTTGCTGGAGCTGTACAAATGATTGCTGGAGTTATAGACCTAAGAAATAAAGACCTTGTTAATGGGGGAACTATGCTTCTTTTTGGTGGATGCTTTATTCTTGTTGCAGGAGTAAATGCTGCTTTAACCGTTTGGGGAGAAACAGCAGGTGTACACTCACTTTACCCTATGATGGGGTGGGGTGTTTTAGCTGGTGGGCTTTGCCTTGTAATGATAACCCCCGCATATTTTTATCGTAGCTCCATATTATCAGCATTTATGATAGTTGCAGATTTAGCATTACTTGCATTAGGCATAGGATTCATAGTATACAATCTTATTCTCATACTCATTGGAGGCATCTTATTACTTATACTTGGTATTATAGGATTGTACCTGATTCTTGCTATTTGTGTAAATACAGCCTCAGGAAGAATAATCTTACCACCTGGAAACCCTATTCTTAAACCAAGAACTTCGAGTTAAAAAACAAACCTAAAAACTCTTCTCTTTTTTACTTAAAAAAAATAGTTGTAGTTGTTTTTATGTTTTTGGCCATGTACCTATACCTATAAACTTATATTCTCCATTTACTTTGTCAACTTTCCATATTTCATAGTACTGGGTTAGCTGGTCACCATTTTTATCAAACATTTTATGACCTGTTGCTCCAATATAGGATTGGCTTACGTATGGTAATACTTCTTTAATTTTAGCTCCATCATATTCTCCAGCATAAGCTATAGCTAAAGCTGCAAGCATTGTTGCATCGTAAGCTGTATCAACATACATGGATGGTGCCTCACCAAACTTCTCCTTAAACTTTTCAGCGAAAATTTCGTAAGTAACAAGTCCTGTTGGAGCTATAGGTCTAGTTCCAATAACAGCCCTACTCATAAATTCTGCTGCCTCCGGAACATCAAACATAGGTTCGCCGTAAACACCTTCAGCAGCAACCCATTGAACATTGTCTAACCCCATTTCTAAAGCTTGTTTAAACATTACTCTACCATCTTCATACCATCCAACATACAAAACACAATCTGCACCTGAATCTTTAATCTGTGAAAGCTCTGTTCTAAAGTCCATTTTAGCTGGATCGTATCTTAGGGATAAGATAACTTTATCCCCTAAAACCTCCTTAGCTTTCTCCTCTATTCCAATACCATAAGGATTGTTTAAAACTAGAGTTGCAACTTTACTAAAACCTTTATCAAGAATTATTTCAGCTAAGGCTTTACCCTGCAAAGCATCACTACCAACAGTTCTAAAGATGTAATCATCCGGGAATTTTGTAGTTATTTCCGTAGCTGTAGCAGAAGGAGAAATTACAACAACATGCCTCTCATTTGCATATTCACCTATAGCCATGGTTTCAGGACTAGACATAGGTCCAATAACAACCTGTACACCATCAACCTCAACAAGTTTCTTAAATGCTTCTAAAGCAACTTTAGGATCTGTTGCTGTATCTTCAACTATAAGTTCAACAGGTCTACCTGCAATTCCGCCATGAGCATTAATTTCATCAACAGCTAATTCAACACCCTTAACTATTTTTCCACCCATTGGGCCTAAGAAGCCACTAAGAGCCATCAATGATCCTATCTTAATTTTATCAGGTAAAGTAGGCCCTGCAGGTTTAGCTGCCTCATATCCAGCTTTATAACCAGCTGTTTGACCAGCATAAAAGCCAACAACTCCTGCAACAACCGCAATGATGATTATAGCAATAAGGAGAACTGCTGATACACCCTTATTTGCTTGGGAAGCTACCATTCTCTACACCCCAAATCGAAATAACTAATTAATCACTTTAAACAGTTTAGACATATTAAATTTACCACTAATAAAAGCTTACAGAAACAATGTTATTGTCATAAATTTAGGCTTAACAGAGACTTTTAGGGTGAGAAGTATTGAGCTTAAGTGAAGCTGCTCAAGCTGTTGTTAAATCTTGTCTCAATATTAAACCTACTGAAACTTTCCTAGTTATGACAGACACGGAGAAGGAGGAAATAGGTAAAGCTATATTTGAAGCCAGTTTAAATGTTGGTTGCGAAGCTCTTCTTGTAGTTATAAAGCCTAGAACTAGGCATGGTGAGGAACCACCAAAACCTGTAGCTGAAATGTGGTCTTACGTTGATGCTTTTATTGCACCAACAAAGTATAGTTTAACCCATACTCAAGCTAGAAAAAATGCTACAGCTAAGGGAGCTAGAGGTGCTACTATGCCAGGTATAACTAAGGAGATGTTTATTGAAACGATGAATATAGATTATGGTAAAGTGAAAGAATACTGTGAAAAAATGAGGAAAGCCTTAGAAGGTGTAAAAACAGTGAATGTAAAATCTCCTTCAGGTACAGATGTAACAATGTCTATTGAGGGAAGGCAAATTATAGTGGATACTGGAATACTCCATAATAAGGGTGATTTTGGAAATCTACCTGCAGGGGAAGTTTTTGTTGCTCCATTAGAGGAAACAGCAAATGGGGTGATAATTTTTGACGGCTCAATGGCTGGAATCGGTATTTTAAAAGAGTCCATAAAAATTGAAGTTAAAAATGGTTATGCTGTTAAAATTACCGGCGGAGCTGAAGCAAACCAGCTTAAAAAAATTCTTGAATCTACAGGTACAAAAGAAGCTTATAATATTGCTGAGTTAGGGCTAGGATGCAACTATGGAGCAAAAATTGTTGGAAATATTCTTGAAGATGAAAAAGTTTATGAAACTGTTCATATAGCATTAGGGGATAATAGCACTATAGGAGGAAAAATTAGAGCAGGAATTCATCTAGATGGTTTAATAAAAAATCCGACTTTGATATGTGATAGAAAAGAAATTGTTAAAGATGGAAAGTGGCAAATATAAGGAAAAACTTGTGTTAAAAATTTTAGCAGAAACAAACCACAAACATTAGGTTTTTTGGCTTTTAATCTTCTCCTCAAGTTTTTTCCATTTATCTGTTAACTTGAAGTATTTTTCGTTTCCCTTGTCAGTTTTCTCTACTAAACCCCTCATCTCAAGCAGGGAAAGATGAAGCCGAGTAACCATTTCCCCCAAACCTTCAGAATTCTTCTCCAATTCGCTATGAATATCTTTGAACGATTTTTCACCACTTTTAAGGGATTCTATAATTAACCTTGTGGGAACACAACCAAAAATTTGCTCATAAAGTTTAACATTAACTTCTTCCGCCACAACCTGCACCCCCAAACAATTTAACTTTAAGTCGTATCTAGTTAAACAATACAATATACTTAAGCGTTTTTTTATCATGAAAAAGTTTAAGCATATGTTACACTTAAGAGAGAAGTTTTAAATAGGCATCAAAGAAAGAAAGTAAGAAAGAATTAGTGGGTGATGTGCGAGTTCAGATTCTCTATAATAGGTAGTGGTAATGTGGGTAAAGCTATAGGTAAAGTTTTACATGCATTTGGATACAGCGTAGTCTTTTATGACATAGACAAATCAAAGCTTATTGAACTTGAAATGCTTAGATATAATGTTAGCTATAGCCTGGAAGATTGCATAACGAAAAGTAATATTTCATTTGTTTGTGTACCAACACCAACATTGGATGGTAAGCATTACTCAGGGCATGTTAGGCAGGTTGTGCTAGACATAGTTAACCTTGTAAGAAACAAAGAGGAATACCACCTCATAGTTATTAAAAGCACAGTTCTCCCCTTCGACTTAGAGGAAATATATGTAGCTGCAGGTAAAGGAAATTTTGGCATATGCTTTTCTCCTGAATTTTTAAGAAGCGAAACAGCTGAACTAGATTTTATCTATATACCTAGGGTTATTATCGGTGTTAAAGATGACAAGCCAAAAGAAATTCTTAAAAAATTTTATGATAACTTTAGTAAAAAAACCTACGTTCAATATGAATTGGTTTTCACAGACTTAAAAACCGCTTCTCTAATAAAGTATGCTTCAAACTGCATGCTAGCAACAAAAATTTCCCTATTTAATGAAATTAAGAAAATTGCAGAATTAATTGAGGCGGACATAGTTACTGTTATAAAGAATACTTTAACAGATGATAAGAAAACTGATGAATGGTACAGAAGAAACTTTTTAAAGTGCGGTTTTGATGATGAGTGTTTACCAAAAGATTTAGATGCGTTTCTTAACTTTTGCCTTACACTAGGACAAAACATGAAAATACTTCAAGCTGTAAAAGAAGTTAATGAAAATTGTAAAAATTTAAGTTAAAATCTAAATTATAAAGCTTTAATTTTAATTTTCTCCTTATTCTGCAAAAATACTACAGGGTTTATCTTGATGCAGGGGTAAGATTTGAACCCACAAAGGAGGTTTGCTCATATTTTCTCTATTTTTTCTCCCATTTTCACACCCAATTTTTTATTTGTTAAACTATGTTGAAATCTTGTGGGAATTGTATGTAGATAAAAAACAGGGAGAAGGAAGAAACGCTACATAGTTTGAGACTTACCATAACACACAAATTAATTAGTATTATGGTCAAAAAAACGCATGGATTATCCTAAGATTGCCCCAATGAAGTGGATTAGAAAAAATAAATTTTCACTGGTAATTTGACAACCTGACAATTTGTCAAAAATGGAGGATTTAATGGCTAGACCAAGAACAGAACTAGAAAACAACATAAAACAATTAACAAAACAATTTCCTTACCTGAAACGTTATGGATTATCCTGGAGAAACTTCAAAAAATTTATCATGAAACCAATAAGTCAGCAATACAATACTAAGAAAAATAATAGTTGAATGGTTAAAAGAT
>CAZMUQ010000021.1:0-18496 GCA_964569845.1 uncultured Candidatus Bathyarchaeia archaeon | reverse complement strand
CTGCAGCATCCAAAAGAATGTTTACAAGGTGGTCATCAAGCAAATTTACCTCATCGATGTACAGTATATTTCTGTTAGCCTTTGCTAAAATACCAGGCTCTAATGCCTTAATCCCCTCTTTAAGCGCTTTCCTAATATCAATTGTTCCTACAACCATATCTTCTGTTGCTGATAGGGGCATATCCACAATTGTCATCTTTTTTTCGATCCATGGTAGTTTCCCCTCTTTTTTGTACCTCTCTTGACAGGATTTACACATAAGTCTTAAGTCCTCAGGAGAACAATTGAAGGGGCAATCCTTAACGACCTTTATTTTTGGAAGCAAATCTGCTAATGCACGTACTGCTGTTGACTTTCCGGTTCCTTTATCTCCCTTTATCAGCACTCCCCCAATAGTTGGGTCTATCGCATTAACTAGCAATGCTTTTTTCATTAAATCTTGTCCAACTATCGCAGTAAACGGGAATATTACGAATTTATGGTGCATTATCCCCCTCCCTAAACACTTTATCAAGCGGAAAGCTTAGATTTACCAAAGTAATGTATCCCACCATAAAGCCTCCTGCGAAACCTATTCTGGATAAGGTAATGTAACGGCCCGACCTTAGTGTCAACGACCGTGACTGTTGGTTTCTTGTATCTGCTTATGGAAGGCTGATAGGAGAAGAAGTAGTAATAACCTAGAACAAGGGCAATCGTAACAACTGCTACGACCATTCCAAGCATTTTAAACAGAATTCCCCCTCTCACTGTAGCTTAATAAACCGCTCTAATGTAGTAATACGATTGTTTATAAATGTGTGATTATTCGAAACTTTTAAGTTTAATCATCTCAGCATGCTAGTTTGTTGCTAAATGGTCTAAAATTCTTTTTTTTCTTGACATATCTTTGCTTTTAAACGTTTATCATTAGCTGTGAACAGTTAATATCCCAGAGAAATTAGATTTTTAAGATATGGAGGCAATTTATCGACAATAGATGGCTGTCAAGTATCATGCTAAAATTGTGTTACGCATATTCAATGTGTAAGGGTTTGTTCAAACCAGAATATTAGCAGTTTGGTAGATAAGTTTTTTGAGTTTAGGTTTTATGAATATGCATGTTTCTATTTTTCAAGATTAACTTTATATGCTTATGTATACGTCTATATTTAGAAGGTTGGGGGATTCCTATGGTAATTTTAACCTTCTGGGAGGATAAAGTTGGAGGAAAACTTGCTAAGATTGATGTTGAAGCACACAACTACACATATAAGGTTGGTCCTGATGGTGTTTGGTTGATGCTTATAGCTGCGGAGGATAAGGAGGTAAAAGCAAACCAACTAGTAAACATAAAAATTGAGGATGTTGATATTCCTCCAGAATCAATAGTTTTTCCATGTTCATTTATGAGGCATGCATTAGGATTTATTGCTTCATTGGTAAATATAGGTGTGCCAAGAAAAATTGAAAAAAGAAGAAAAGTTAATGAGGTAATATTTCACCCAATCTGTGATGGTAAAATTTCTAAAGGTGAACTTTTAGGTGTTATAAACGTATTCTATGCTCACCCAGAATACACCTTTGTTGGAAGATTAATTGAGAAGTGGCTAGGTGAAAGATACAGGTATTAATACCCCCGAAACTGTTAAACTTTTTTAAGTTAAGTAAGCGTTTTATACCTTCTCTTTTTCTGCCTCAAGAATTATAGGCGGTGTCATTGTTCTAGTTTTTAAGTTACAGTCCAGTATCCCCTCTAAAAAACCTGTTAAAACTTCTAAGTCAGGTATAAATGGGTTTCTTACAATTACAATATTTTTTTGAAGTATAAAATCACCATACCCGAAAATTCGTAGTCTTCTAAGAATCTTAGACCAGTTTTTTCTTTCCACCTGTTTTAAACCTAAACTAGAAGTTATGGATATTCTTGCAGCTTCCCCCATCTTTCTTCCAACTTCCCTACGTTTATCCTTCTGAATAAAGTCTATAAGAGTTTGCAGGTTTTCTTGAGCAAAAAATGCTGTCCTACTTATACCCGAGTAACATTCACCAGGATACTTCCAATCATAAATAGTCATTGAACGATAAATGTCAAAAAGCTTTGATAAAAAAGATTTTATTCCTGACTCTTTTCCTTCACTGATTAATCTATCTAGAAACTCTCTATCCCTGCTATCAAAAACGATAGTTGTTCTTTTCTTTACCTTTTTACGCATCACTAGTACACTTGTATGCCTCAACACATAAAAATATTTTCAAAAACTTCATGAAGATTAAAAAGACAAAAGAATACAAGAGAAATGCTTATTTTTGATGCGGCCGCCGGGATTTGAACCCGGGTTAGAGGCGTGGCAGGCCCCTGTCTTAACCAGGCTGGACCACGGCCGCATCTACATATTTTAACTTTTAGGCTGTGTTATTTATGGTTTTATGGTTGAATTTTTAACCTTTTTTCAGGTAGCCCTATTTTTGCTTCATAAGCTGCTATAACTCTTGAAGCTACTATCCAAGTATCTAGAGGTTTCGGGTCTATGCAAATCTTTTCATCTGTAAGTTTTAATGTTTCATCCTTAAATTCTCCGTGAGGAAATCCTCCGATCATGATTACAGGATTAACCTCTTTTTCTAATTTTTCAGCAAGCATAATTGGGGTTGATGGTTTTCCTTTTTCTGTTAGAAGAAACGTTTTTGACGGGTTAATTTTTTTAAGTAGATTTTCAAGGCTAAGCTTTTCCATGGTTAGTAGAGGTTCTCCTTCCAACGGTACTTTTCCAACTTGAAAAAGCTGCTCTATTAAACCTACAAACCTGTTATAGTTTCTTGGTAGACGTGTTTCAGGGTTAATATAGATAGCATAGTTTGTAAGTGTGTGGATATATGTTTTGATTAGCCCCTCAAGGTTTAAAGGCGACCCTAAAACTTCAAGAAGAGTAAAGTGAACTATATCAGGACGTCCTCTTTTTTCTTTAAATGGTAACTTACCCATAGCTTGGTAATGATAGGATTTATCAAGCAAAATTTTTTCAGGTTTTTTCTTAAATCTTTTAGCATAAGCTTTAATCTGCGGATGGTTTTGGATTTCTCTTGGTACTACTTCTAAGGAGGCTTCAACAAGAATAAAGTTTAGCATTTTAACATCAAAAATAGTATATGATGCCTTCTCTCCATAAATATGAGGAGAGAAGTTGGCTTCAGCTAAAAGAAAGAAAGAAATTAGGGAGATTGCGAGAGAGAGAATAGAGATTCTTATGGAAAATGCTTTAAAAATGATGGAGCAAGATGAAAAACTAGCTCAAAGATATGTTTATCTTGCTAGAAAGGTTAGTATGAAAAGTAGGGTTAAAATCCCGCGTAAATGGAAGATTTTTATTTGTAGAGGATGCAAAAAGCTTATGATTCCAGGCTTAAATTGTAGGGTTAGAATTCAAAGAAGAAGAAAATCACATGTGGTTTTAACTTGTTTAATGTGTGGTCATATAAAACGTTTTAATTATAAGTGAAGGTAAAAATGGTAATTCAAAAAAAAGCTTATTTTATTAAGTAGAGCAGAAATTATCTTTCCCTTTTTCCCTCTATAAATTCTTCAACCCATCTTCTTGCTACATAGTCTGAAACCTGAATTGGTGGATGCTTAAATGCGTAGGCTGATATGCTAATTAACGGTCCACTAATTCCTCTATCAAGAGCGATTTTCATCGCTCTGATAACATCAACCATCACTCCTGCGCTGTTTGGAGAGTCTTCAACGCTAAGTTTAACATCTATGTATACTGGTACTCCCCCAAACTTTCTGCCAACAATGTTGATATAACATATTTTTCTATCTTTAAGGAAAGGAATGTAGTCTGAGGGGCCTATTCTTACAGGAATTGTATATGATAGAAGGGATGTTACAGCCTCGGTTTTACTTATTCTTTTCCTAGCTAATCTATCTTCAACAGTCATGTTTAGAAAATCAGTGTTTCCGCCGATGTTTAACTGGTAGGTTTCTTCAACTTTAACACCTCTACTTCTAAGCAGGTCTACAAGCATCCTATGTAGAATTGTTGCTCCAATCTGGCTTTTAATATCATCACCAGCAATAGGAAGCCTAGCTTCCTCAAACTTTTTAGCCCAGTTTGGGTTTGAAGCTATAAACTCTGGTATAGCATTTATAAATCCACAGCCAGCTTTTAAGGCTTGTTCAGCATAAAATTGGGTTGCTTTCATACTTCCAACAGGTAAATAGTTGATAAGTATCTCAGCTCCACTTTCCTTTAGAACATCAGCAACATCAACAGGTTTCAATGGTTGAACATCAGCTAAACCAAAAGCCTCCTTCATGTGAGGTGCAACACCGTCAAGAATAGGTGCAGCTTCAACCCTGACACCTATCCTTGGAACATCAGCAAACTTTATGGTACAATTTGGAGGGGAGAAAATGGCTTCTGAAAGGTCTTTACCAACTTTTCTAGGGTCAACATCAAACGCTGCTACAAATTCTATGTCACTAATATGATATCCCCCAAAATTAGGATGCATAAGTCCAACATCATCCTCACTACCCCCATTATTCCTGTAAAAGCATACTCCTTGGATGAGTGAAGATGCACAGTTGCCAACACCTGCTATTGCTACCTTGATTGAGGCCATCAAGTAACACCTCCTAAAAATTTTCCAAAATTTTGTTTATCCTATTTTTTAAGTTAAAGTGTTAATTTAAGCCAATTAAGATGCTAAAGTTGAGCTAACTTTATTTTTGCTTAAGATGCTATATAAAATTTCGTATGTAAAATCATAAATTTTTATACACCTTTTAAACCTTTATTAGTCCTAACAAACTATACTAGTTCTGGAGTTCTTGTTTAATTTTTGAGGTTTAAGATGATTTCCTAACATTTCCTTTAGCCTGCATTACAGCTTAAAATAAGATTTGAGAAAGGCTGATGTTTATGGTTACACTTGTTGTAACCAAGGGTTTTGGTTCATTAGAAATTTATAGCCAGAATTTAGCTAAACGCTTAGATGTTCCAAAGATTTATGTTGAAGGTAAATTTACTAGAATGTTTAATATTCCAACTTTTAGCTTTCAAAGCATAAAAAACCTTTACAAGGAGTTTTTACTCTATAAAACACTTAAGGAAATTAATGATGCTTTACACCTACCTAACCAGCATTTTGGAAGATACATTAAACTTCTTAGAAAGAAAAAAGTTATTATTACGGTGCACGACCTAATAAGATTTTTAGATTTAAGATGCCATAAACCCTTAATCCAAAAGCCAAATGCTAGGGACAAATTTTATCTTCAGATGGATTATGATGGTATCAAAAAAGCAAGTAAAATAATAACAGTATCAAACTATACAAAAAAAGACATTACAAAATTTCTAAAAATATCTGAAGAAAAAGTTGATGTTACTTATCTAGGTGTTGACCATGAAAACTTTAAACCTTTAAAAAATTGTTCTGAACGCCCTATAAAAGAACCTTATATCCTGTATGTAGGCTCAGAACAACCTAGAAAAAACCTTACAATGCTTTTCAAAGTTTTCCATCTTCTTAAGAAGGACCTAAGATTTAAAGATTTAAAATTAGTTAAAGTTGGTTTATCAAGTAGTAGAGGTGATCCAGCTTTTAGAAAGAAAACCTTAGAAACTATTAGGGAATTAGGCTTAATAAGGGATGTAATTTTCGCAGGTTATGTAAGTAATAAAGACTTAGCTATACTTTACTCTCATGCTGAATGTTTTGTTCTGCTTTCTCTTTATGAGGGTTTTGGTTTACCTGTTTTAGAGGCTATGGCTTGTGGTTGTCCTGTTATAGCTTCAAACGTTACAAGTTTACCAGAAATTGCTGGGAATGCTGGCATACTTGTTAACCCATTAGATGCTGGTGAGATTGTTAAAGCTATTAAGATGGTTATATTAGATGAAACTTTAAGAAAAGAGCTTATCAAAAAAGGTTTAGAACGTGTAAAGGCTTTTTCATGGGAAAAATGTGCAAAAGAAACCTTAAAAACTTACAAGGAAATTGAAACCTCATCTTAAAGATAGGTATCAGGCTAAGTAATAGCTTCAAATTTTAAATTTAAGTTTAAAAAATCTACTAGTTTAGTGGCGGAGTCCTGGGGAATAAAGATTGACCAATATTTATCATGTTGCATTCTCAGAGTATGAGGGTATAGTTTCACTTTTTTTTATAAGCTGTAATTTTAGGTGTAAAGGATGCACCATGAAAATTACCCCTTGGAATTTTTATCTTCCAGATAATGTGCGTTTTAAACTTGGATCTCCAGATAACACTAAAACATTAGATCTTTTTGAGCTTGAAAATCTTCTTAAACCCCTAAACGTTAAACATGCTGTTGTTGGTTGTTATGGTGAACCAACAATCGATAATGACCTTATTGATATTATTAGGATTCTTAAAAAGCTTAAAGTAAATTCAATACTACTATTAACTAACGGTTACAATTTGGATGAAGACATGATTAAAGAGTTAAAAAATGCAGGTGTGGATGAAGTTGAAGTTAGCATTAAAGCTTACACAGATGATATTCACATATATTACACCGGGGTATCTAATAAAAGGGTCTTAGAAAACTTTAAGCTTCTTTGGGATATGGGTGTTAAGCTTAGATGTGAAACAGTTTTAATTCCAAAGCTTGTAGAAGTTGATGAAATCGAAAAAATTGCAAAATTTATAGCTTCAGTAAATTCCTCAATTCCCTATAGGATTGATAAATATACTAGAGTTCCAGGTACACCTTGGAGAGAAGCTACATTTGCAGAAGTCTTAGAAGCTGTAAGGGTTGCAAAAAAATACTTAACAAATGTTTCATACGCTAAATCTGAACCCCCAATTTACAAGGTTTCTACAATTTACCCTAAACCCTCTTAAACTTACCCTTAAAACCTAAAAGTTTCACAGATTTTAAATATAGCTTCCTTTCCGGGTCTTTTACTGCAAAACCAAGTTTATATGCTTTTGTTTTATGCTTTTCTGCTATATCAATTACTTTATCAGCATCCTCCTTAGAGGCAACAATACAAAAACCTATTCCCATATTATAAACACTGTACATCTCTTCTTCTGGAATTTTTCCAATTTTCTGGATAAGCTTAAAAACTGGATGAGGTTGAGGGAGGTTTTCTAAAACATAACCGTAACCTTCTCCTACTCTTAAAAGATTGAGTAAACCTTTACCTGTAATATTTGCTAAAACTTTAATGTTTAACCCAGCTTTAATCATTTCCATAACTTCCTGGACATAAATTTTTGTTGGTTTAAGAAGCTCTTCACCAAGTATGCATCCAAAATCATCAATATAGCTAAAAACATCCATGCCAGCTCCATCAAGTAAAACTTTCCGAGCTAAAGTTAGGCCGTTACTATGAATTCCTGAACTTTCTAACCCAATAACAACATCACCTTCAACTAAATTTTTACCATCAACAATTTTTTCCAAGTCTACAACACCTATACACATGCCTACAAGGTCAAACCCATATCCTTCCCGCTTACCTTTAATCATCTCAGGAAGCTGGGCAACCTCTCCTCCAACAATCGTAACTTTAGCGAGTTTGGCCCCCTCATACAATCCTTTAGCTATCTCTTCCAGCATCTTTTTATCAGGTTTTTGGAGAGCAATATAGTCTACGAAGGATAAAGGTTCAGCACCAACACAAATAACATCATTAACATTCATAGCAACACAATCAATACCGACAGTATCATATTTATTCATAAGTTGAGCAATAAAAACTTTAGAGCCAACTCCGTCAGTTTTTAAGACCAAACCATACTTATCTAAAAACTTTATAATACCTGCAAAATGCCCTATAGGTATAACAGGTTTACCAACATCAGGCCTAAAATTGAAAGTTTTACTACACCATTTAATCATAAATTTTAAAGCTTCATCCTCCTCCTCAACATCAACACCAGCATCCTTATATGTTCTAGGTGTACCTTCAACCAAAAACTACCACCAAAAGATTAGTAAAAACATTAAAACCTTTAAACATTAAAAATCTAAGATAAAGTTAAATTTTTAATTAATCTTATTGGAAATAGGAATTTAAGGGAGAATTTTGAGGATTAAAGATGAAGGTTACTCCATGGAGAAATGTTAAAACCTGGCAATGTTATGGTTGTGGAGATATATGTTGTAGCTCACCAATTGTACCCTTAACACTAGATGAATGGCTAAAAATTACTGGAAAGTTTGGCCCAGAATATACTGAATTTAATATTTCAGGTTTCTACCTTAAACATGGTCCTAATGGTTGTATTTTCAGGTTTAGAATTGGGGATAAATACTTATGCTTAATTCAGGATATTAAACCTAAAGCATGTAAACTTTGGCCTTTTAAAATTTATAGAAAGCCTTTGTACGGTTTTGCTAATGATGCACTTTTCACGTATGGTGGAGAAAATTTCTATGTTTACCTTGATACTAAATGCAAGGGTATAACTTATGGTAAACCTTCAGAAGAGTTAACCAAGAAAATTATACCAGAACTTATTGAGATTATGCTTGATAAGAGGGAGGAACAAGTCTACTCTACTGGTAGATTTCCGATTAAGGCTAAAACCTTCGGGGTTATTTACCTTTAATAAGCAAGTTTTTAAGTTATCTTAAAGTCTTAGCTACAAGAAAAATAAAGATAAAAAGAAAGATTAGGAAGGTTATAAATGTTATAACTGTAAAAACTCCACCTAAACTTGAGCTAATAAGTATTGGAGGTAGGGGGAATATCCAAAAAACTCCGCCGCTCCAACTTTTTTCAGGCAGGTTTCCAAGAAAAGCTGAAATAAACATAAGTATAAAGCCTAAAATTATAATTAAGAAGCCTAAAAACATGAGTTTTAATGGTAAAGGCGTTTTTTCTTCTTCAACTTTAACCTGGCTTTCAACGTAATTTTCCCTTGTTTTCCAGCACTCTATACATAAAAATCTACCTGGAATTTTGCAGTAATTACAAATTCTTCTCCCACAATACTGGCAAACATACCTAGCATCTCTTAAATTACAAATCTCACACTTAAATTCACCCAAGTTTTAAACCTCCAATGGATAAAAATGCTGGTAGAAGGATAAGAATTACTAGCAAAACTATAAGGAAAATAGAGACAAGAGCAAGTATTTTCACAATTTTTATGTTTGAACCAAAAATTATTGGTATGGGTCCTAAAAATATGATTCCTCCCCCTTCAACCTTACCTTTACCTAGAGATGTAAAAATCATTAAAAGCATAGCCACAGTTACAATTAGAATACCCGCAAATATTAGCATAAACCCTATAGTTGTAAAAATTTCAGGAGAAAACATCATCCTAAGCATTAGTATTTAAACCTAAAAGCTTTTTCTCAAATTTTATGCAGTAATCAATAATAATCCTATAAATTTCTTCAACAAGTTTAGGGTTAAAATTTTCATTTTCAGCAATTTTTCTAACGTTAGCTAAAATTTCCTCTATTCTTTTAGCATCATAAGCATTCAAACCATACTTCTTTTTAACTTCTGCAACCATACTAATAACTTTAAGTCTTTCAATTAAAAGTTTAGTAAGCTTGCTATCTATACTATCAATAACTCTCCTAAATTTAACCAACTCTTCAGCCATAAGAAAAACCTCAAAGCTTTTTTCTATCTTCCTCCAGCTTTTTTAATGCACGTTGCTGAAGAAATTCACTATACTGGAACCATGGATCAGGCTGATTCGGGCTTGCACGTTTAGCAATAAAGTGGCATGTTTTAGCTCCTGCAGGAATAATAGATGTAAATTTTATATGATAAGTTGGAAGACCTTTATCACGGAAAAACTTTAACATACCTTCAACAAAGTACCTTTGAACTCTACAATCAAAAGCTGTATAGGTATCCTGGTGAGGGCACCAAAGAATATCAAACTCATAAGTGTTTTCATCTATTATTCTTGGTGCCTCAAGAGAACTATAAAGTATAGTATTTACTGCTGTAGCAATAAATGATGCTTTTTCAACATCAGATAAATCCTTAGGTATTTGGGAATCTTCTAAAAGCTGCTTTATAGCATCATATCCAACATCGTTTAAGGCTTCACGAACAACTTTTTGACCTTCAACTCCAAATTTTTCTTCAACTCTCTTAAGAATCTCTAAAACTCCTTTAGCCATCATTGTCCCCCAAATGAAAAGTGTTATTGGGTCAAAATCTTTTCTTCCAGCGATAGCTTTACGGAGATTTTCACAAGCTTTCTTGTATGGTTCTCCCAGCTTAACTCTTTTCCAAGACTCTTCTAAACGTTCACCATTTTTCCAAAGGTTTTTACTAATTTTTTTATCTTCAATCATAAGCTAGCACCAAAAATTAAGTCTTAAAACTTTTAAAGTTTTAAGCGAATTTAAGTTTTTTCAGCATTATAGGTAAGATGTTATAAAGAAAAATTTAAATCTCCATTATTAGCTTTTTCCATCATATTTTAGGAAGCGAGAAAATGAAGCTTCCTAGGGGAGGTTTTACATAGGATTGAATACATCTTCTATGGTTCCTCATATTTTAGATTCGCTTAAAGCATTATACTGGGTGCTATTAGATCTAGTTAACATTTTAGGTAGGTTGGTTAGTAAAAGTAGGGGTGATTTGAGGCTTCATAGTTTTCTTGCCTATAATAGAATTCAGATTATTGTTGAAAATTTAGGTGAAGCATTGAAAAATGTGGGTTTAGTAGTTAAAGATAAACCATCAAAGAGAAGGCTCCATAAAAGTGCAGGTTTACTGGCAATAAACACTTTAGATGATGTTAAAAATCTTGTAAATGAGCTTAAGCGTCAATGTAGAAAGAGAAAATTTGATACTTTAGAAATTGCACCTAAACTTGAAGTGTTTAATGAAAAGTTAAAACTGGTTATAGGATTCTTAAATCTTTATAAGCAAATCTTAAAAAATGAAAAAGCGTATGCAAACCTATGCTTTACTCTCCAAACCATAATTCAAGATTTAAACATAATTCTACAAAGACATGAACAATTTTTAAATGAAGCTTTAAAGTTAAAAGGAACAGTAGCTACATAGGTAGGGTAGAAATATAATATACCTTTACCTTCTTACTCTTCATCTACCATTAAGGTAAATTGCTAATGTTTTCCCGTAAACCCATAATTAGAGTTGAACCCCCAATTCCTCTTATTGGATGTATTGCCTTTGGCTTAATAGATAGAGGTACAAATGTAATTCAAGTTAGACCTATATCAACCTGCCCGTTATCCTGCATTTTTTGCTCAACTGATGCTGGTCCAGATTCTAAGGTTAGGCAGGTGGAGTATATTGTTCCTTTAGACTATTTAGTTGAGGAGTTTAAAAAGATTGTAAAGTTTAAAGGTGAGTGGGGAATTGAAGCTCACATAGATACTGTTGGAGACCCTTTAACCTATCCAAACCTTGTTGAACTTGTACATCAACTTAAAAGTATAAAAGGTGTTGAAGTTGTTTCCATGCAAACTCATGGTTTCCTGCTTACTGAGAAAATTTTAGATAGACTTTCAGCAGCAGGACTTTCAAGAATAAATCTTTCAATTGATGCTTTAAACTCTGAGCTTGCTAAAAAACTAGCTGGTACAACTATGTATGATGTAAACCGTATAATTGAGCTTGCAAAATACACGGTTGAAAGCACTAATATAGAGCTACTTATAGCACCAGTATGGATTTTAGGTTTAAATGATAATGAAATCCCAAAAATAGTTGAATTTGCATGCAAAATTAAGGCTGGAGGAAGATGGCCTCCTCTTGGAATACAAAAATATGAAATTCATAAACATGGCCGTAAAGTTAAAGGTATTAAAAGTTTTAGTTGGAAAGAATTTTACTCTAGACTTAGGCTAATGGAAAAGGATTACAAGGTTAAACTTATCTTAAGTCATCAAGATTTTAAAATACATAAACGTCCTCTTCTTCCAAAACCGTATAAAAAATTTGATAAGGTTAAGCTTAAAATTGTAGGTTTAGGTTGGCTTAAAAAAGAGAAAATTGCTTTAACACGTGAAAAGGGTAGAGTTATAACCTTAATTAATGCTGAAGATATCCCGATAGGTTCAACGGTTAAGGCACGTATAGTTGCAGATAAGCATAACATATATCTTGCTGAAGTGTTAACCTAAAAACTTAACTTAATGTAAAAGGTAAGTTTTTCTTGGGATGATGAACCCTGGTGTATTAGAGGAATTTGTTGATGAACTAAAACTGCGGGTCTGACCTTTAAATAAGCCTAATCTTCAAGTTTAACCTCTAAACCTAAACCACGTTTTTTGACTTTTTCATAAACAATTTTTGCTACTGCAGCATCCTCTATAGCTAAACCAACAGATTTAAAAAGTGTAATCTCCTCATCAAATTCTCTACCAGGTTTTAAACCTGAAACTACTTCTCCTAATTCAGCATAAATAGATTTTGCATCGATAATTCCTTTTTTTATTGGTATAATCAGGTCTCCAGTTTCATTTAAAGCAGCTTCCTTACAATCAACAACTATTTTTGCCTTTTTAATAGTTACATCATCAAGCTCCCTTGCATCTGGTGTATGTGCACCAATAGAATTTATGTGAACTCCTATGTTGACCCATTCACCTAAAAAAACAGGATTTTTTGATGTTGTTGCAGTAATAATTATATCAGTGTTTTTAGCAGCATCTTCAGGCTTTTTAACAGGTATAATGTTTAATTTAAGCTTATTTTTAAGCATTGCAGAAAATTTATCTCTATGTTCAGGGTTTGGACTATAAACTTTTACAAGGTTAAAATTTTTAATATTAGCTAAAGCTTCAACATGTCCCTTGGCTTGTACACCACTACCAAAAACTCCAAGAACACTAGCTTCTCTCCTAGCTAAATATTTTGTTGCAACAGCACTTGCGGCTGCTGTTCTTACAGTGGTAAGGTAAGATGCTTCCATTAAAGCTAGGGGGATACCTGTTGAAGGTTCAATGTAAGCTAAAATAGCTGAAATATTAGGTTTACCCTGAAAAATATTCTTAGGATATGATGATACAAGCTTAACAGTTAAAACATTACTTTCTAGAAGATACGTAGGCATAACGCTAAACCATCCTTCAAACTTGTTAAGATTTAAGCTTAATCTTTGAGGAAGCCACACCATACCTTTAGCATACTCTTTAAAGCAAGCTTCAACAGCCTCAATAGCTTCCTTAAAATCTAAAATTAAACGTACATCAGAATCTCGAATTAGTAAAACCAACTTTAAATCCTCCAAATAATGGGAAAATAAAAATTAAAAATTTATTTCCCGGTAAAAATGGGCTTCCTTTTTTCAAGCATAGCTTTAACTCCCTCACTAAAATCTTCAGTTTTAGCAGTAATGCTGCATGCTTCTAATTCAATTTTCATGGTTGAAGATAAATCTAAACTTAAAGCCTTATTGATTGTTCTTTTTGTAAGCCCAATAGCTTTACATGGGCCTGAAGCTAAACTTTTAGCTAAGCTTATAGCTTCCTCATCAAGTTTTTCTGGTGAAACAACCTTATTAACTAAGCCTAACCTTTCAGCCTCCCAAGCATCAATAATCTTCCCCGTAAAGAAAAGCTCCTTAGCTTTATACGGGCCAACAATACGAGTTAAAAAGTACGTTCCACCAGTATCAGGATGAAAACCTATGTTCAAAAATACTTCTCCAAATCTTGCATTTTCAGATGCTATTATAAGGTCACATGCTAATGCAAGATTAAATCCAGCTGCTACCGCATAACCATTTACAGCTGCAATTACAGGTTTTTCAAGATTTTGAATTTTAAGTATAAGCTTCTCAGCTTCCTTAGCAGTATCCACGATTTTTTTGATGTTATCCTTCACAGATTTTAAGTCTCCACCAGAACAAAATGCGCGGCCAGAACCCTTTAAAATAACAACCTTAACATTCTCACTTCTTTCAGCTTCATCAAAAGCCTTAATAAGTTCTCTGATGGTTTCAATGTTTAAAGCATTTAAAACTTCAGGTCTATTAATACTGATGATAGAGATATTATCCTTATACTCAACAACAATATTCTTAAAAATCAAAGATACCTCCCTCAACAACTACTAGTATAAGTAAGAAAGATTTAAAATTAGCCTATGATAAAAAATAAGATGAGCCGCCGTAGCTCAGCGTGGTAGAGCAGCGGACTTTAGGTTAAACAAACCTAAAGGCTGAAGCTGTTAACCCGTTGGTCGACGGTTCGAGTCCGTCCGGCGGCGTCACCATTTTAGTTACGGCTCCCTCACCTCTCTCCCAACCCTCTTCTTCTCAGCCTTCTCTTTTTAAGCCTGAAGCCAAGTCTAGTTTTTCTGGGTGAGCCTCTATGGGTGAGAATGAAATAGCCATAAAAAATCTTGAAACATTAAAAGGGGAAGATGCCGGGAAGCTTCTAGCTAAAGGAATAGATACAATTGAAGCTTTAGCTACACTTCGACCTGGTGAGCTTACGGAACCATGTACAGTATTACTATACATTTTGGAGGAGAAAACATGCAAACATATCCTGTAGAAGCTGTTGCTGAAAACTTCAAGTTGGAAAAGGTTGAAGTAAGAAAGTTAAGGTAGATTTTGGCTGTCAGGTTAAAGTTTATATGTTTTGGATGTTCTGGTTTAGTGGGATTTATGGATGAGAAAGTAATGTTAGATGAGAAAGGCCGGCTTCTAATACCTAAAAGTATGCGTGAAAAGTTGGGTTTTCATGAGGGTGTTAAACTTAAACTTACTGTTGAAGATGGGAGAATAGTGATAACAAAGCTGCTGTCACCTGAAGAATTTATAGGTGATATGGAAGGTTTCATTGGAGAAGATGCAGTGATACCGAAAATCGACCCTTTAAGGCTTAAGGAAATCTGGGGAAAAACATGACATATTATGTTGATGCAAACTACTGGATTTACTGGTTTGATAAACGTTTCCCAGAACACAAACATGTCCTCAAAATTATGAGGAAAGTTATCCATGAAGGAATAGTTCTGAACATCATCACGGTTATCGAGATTGCACATTATTTTCGGCACATGCCAAAACACGAATTTAAAGAGAGAATGGAAAAGATACTTGGTCTTTCAACCTTAACCCTAGCTGAATTAGACTTGGAAATCTTAAAAACCGCATTAGACATTTTGGCGGAGTATGCCAACATGGATATTGGTGGCAGGGACAGCGTAATCTTAGCAACAATGAAAAATAAAAGCATCAAGAAGATATTAACCCACGACAAAATCTTTAAGAAAATAAGGGGAATAGAGGTTGTTGACACCATACCATCCTAAATATCCGCACCACTAGGCTTAATTGTTGATATGGCTTGCTCTAAAGTTTAACACAACCATCAACATAGCTCATGCCTTAATGAGGAGAAGGTAAAGCTCCACAAACTTTTGGATATAGTAGCTGAGGGCAAGGTTTTTCGGCTTCCTTCGGGTGCGTAATAACACCGTAAAACAGGAAGAATTAAAGTCTTCTATTATTTCCTTGAAATCTTTTCGCTGATAGGGGTGGAGAGCATACTTTTACTTTCAGCCTCCACAATTTTACCTCCGGGACATAGCTCGTAGCATTCCCTGCATGTGGGACAGATGTTTGGGGCTACTTCAGGAACAAAGGCTACCTGCCTCTCAGCCCCTCTACCCACGAAACATATGGCATGAGCTCCCTTAACCTCGGCGCAGTAGCGAACGCAGAGACCGCAAAGGATGCAACCTGTTAATTCAGCTTTAAACCTACCCTCCTTAGCCCCATATTTTTTAGCTAAACTCTTAATAGGTCCGGTTGGAGCTAGGGGTAGCAGAAGTTCTAAGATAAGCTTTCTAACCTTTCTAACTAGCTCCGTTTCGGTTTTAACTATTAATCCTTCCTCCACTGGGTAGGCGCAGGAAGCCACAAGCCTGCTTCTACCCTTCCTAACTATTTCAACAGTGCAAAGCCTGCAGGCTCCATAAGGTTTAAGCTTTTCATGGTAGCAGAGAGTTGGGATTTCTATCCCTGCTTCCCTAGCTGCTTCTAGGATGGTCATGCCTTCCCTAGCCTTAACCTTTCTACCATCTATTTCAAGGGTTACCTCCCTGCTCATTTCTCTTTCTTCCTCCTAACAACCTTTACCCCATATTTTGCTGGTGGAGGGGTTGCAGGCGAATATTTCTCCACAGCGTTAAAGGGGCATACTTCAAAGCACACCCCACACCTAATACATCTATCTTGGTTAATCACGTGAACAATGTCTTTCTCGCCCGAGATAGCTTGGACAGGACAATTTCTCAAGCATATTCCGCATGCCTGACATTTCTCAGGGCTAATATAGTAGGCTACTAGGGCTTTGCAAACCTTAGCTGGGCAACGCTTCTCCAGGATGTGGGCTTCATACTCGTTGCGGAAGTATTCGATGGAGGTCATGATGGGGTTTGCTGCTGTGGTTCCAAGGGCGCAAAGGGAGGCATTGCGGAGAAGCTCTGATAGGTCTTGAAGGGTTTCCAAGTCCTCCATGGTTCCCTTCCCTTCGCATATGTGGTTTAAAATTTTCCTAGCCTGCTTTAACCCCTCCCTGCAGGGGACACATTTACCGCAGGATTCCTGAAATAGGAAGTCTACATAGTAGCGGGTTACATCTACAATGCAGGTGTCTTCATCCATAACTATCATCCCGCCAGAGCCCATCATAGAGCCTAGCTTAGTTAAACTATCAAAGTCTACTGGAGTATCTAAGTACTGCTCTGGAATGAAGCCTCCTGAAGGCCCTCCCGTCTGAACAGCCTTAAACTTTTTCCCTCCCCTAATGCCTCCACCAATCTTGAAGATTATGTCTCTTAGGGTTATTCCCATGGGGACTTCTACGAGCCCCGTGTTTTTCACCTTCCCAACTAGTGAGAAAATCTTAGTTCCAGGACTGTTGGGGGTGCCTATGCTTCTAAACCAGTCTGCCCCCCTCAAAATAATATAGGGAACATTAGCCCAGGTTTCCACATTATTCAGGCAGCTAGGCTTATCCCATAAACCCTTAACAGCCGTGTGAATATATTTCAGCCTCGGCTCTCCAACCCTACCTTCAATCGCCGACATGAGGGCTGTGGATTCGCCTGAAACAAAGGCTCCAGCCCCCCTGTGAACTTTAACATGGAAGCTGAAGCCTGAACCCATAATGTCTTCGCCTAGAAGCCCATGTTCTTGGGCCTGCTGAATAGCTAAAGTGATGTTTTTAACCGCTAAAGGATACTCTTCCCTAACGTAAATGTAGCCTTGACTTGCACCAATAGCGTAAGCTCCTATAATTAAGCCTTCCAAGATTAAATGTGGATTCCCCTCCATCAAAGCCCTATCCATGAAGGCTCCAGGATCACCCTCATCACAGTTAACCAAAACGTATTTTGGCTCTCCAGGAGCCTTCCTCGTAGTTTCCCATTTAATCCCTGTGGGGAAGCCTCCTCCGCCTCTACCTCTAAGTCCAGACCTTTTAATCTCATCAACAATTTCTTCAGGCTTCATTTCGAAGAGGGCTTTAGCTAGAGCCTGATAACCTCCAAGAGCAATATAATCCTCAATATTTTTCGGATCTATCTTAGCATTGTTTTCAAGTAGAAGCCTATATTGATACCTGTAGAAGGGTATATCTTCAAGTCTTCTAATCCTCTCACCTGTAGATGGATCCACGTATAGAAGCCTCTCAATTATCTGGCCTTTAATTATGGTTTGGGAAACTATATCCTCCGCATCCTCAGGTTTGACCTTGAAGTATGGTATTTCCTCCGGATATATTGTCAGTCTTGGGCCAAGCTCACAGAAGCCCATACATCCAGTTAACTTTAAATCCACCTTATCCGTTAAGCCCTTCTTCTCCAGTTCCTCCTTCAGCCTTTCAACCAGCTCCAAAGAGCCTAGGGAAGCGCAGCCAGTGCTTGCACAGATTGCAATACATGGCTTGCTAGGCTCCCTCTTAGACAAGATTTCACTTCTAATCTTCTCCAACATCTTTTTCCCACGAATCCTCCAAGTCACTTTTCACTTTCCCCCTTCCTAATTTTATCCAGCACTTTCACAGCTGAGGTTGGAGTTAAATTACCGTAATACTTGTTGTCTACCATCATAACAGGGCCTAAAGCGCAACAGCCCAAACAGTTGACACGTTCAAGTGTGAAAAGTCCGTCTGGAGTGGTTTCTCCACACGATATTCCAAGATGCCTCTTCACTGCCTCCATAATTTTAGGTCCGCCGCGAACATGGCAGGCAGTGCCTAGGCACACCCGAATTAGATGTTTGCCTCTCGGCTTAAGACTGAAAGCCTTATAGAAAGTTACTACTTGGTAGATTTGGGATAAGGGGATTCTAAGCCTCTCCGAAACCCAGAGGAGAGCTATCTTAGAAATCCAGTGGTTTTTGGCTTGGAGATCTAAGAGGATTTGGATGAGGGCGCTGGGGTTCTCCCCATATTTATCCACAACCTCGTTGACGCCTCTTATCTCTTTAACTATCTCTTTTAGGGCTTCCCCCTCACGCCTTATCTGTTTAAGGGCTTCCATGTGGCGTAGGG
>CAZMUQ010000020.1:12022-19499 GCA_964569845.1 uncultured Candidatus Bathyarchaeia archaeon | reverse complement strand
TTTGCTTGGGTGTTAAAACCATTAAACACATAAAAAAGTTTATTTTTGCATTAATTTGGGTTTTAAAATATGGAAGAATTGTTAATAGGAAATGAACACAAAATTTTACATAGGATATATAGGAAATATTAATAGGTATGTTAGGAATACTGTTTAATGATTAAAAATGAAGGATGTATATGATGTAATAATAATTGGCGGCAGTGCTGCGGGATATACTGCAGCTTTAACCTTAAAAACACTTCGTAATGATTTAGACGTCCTCTTGGTTAGAGTTGATGAAAAAGCTCAAGTACCTTGTGCAATCCCGTACTTAGCTGCAACACTTGAAACTTGTGATAAAAATATTCTTCCAGATGAACCTTTAAAAAAACTTGGAGTTGAAATAGTTGTAGATGAAGTTTTAGGTATAGACAGAGAAAATAAAACTATTGAAACTGCTAAAGGCTTAAAGTTTAGGTATGGAAAACTTATTCTATCTACAGGTTCAACACCTTTTACTCCACCAATAGAGGGAACAAATCTTAAAGGTGTTTATACAATTACAAAAAAGTGGGAGATTCTTCAAGAATTACAAAAAGCTGTTAGGGAAGCTAAAAAAATTGTTGTTATTGGTGGAGGATTTATAGGCGTGGAACTTGCAGATGACCTAAGCAACCTAAAAAAGGATGTAACTATTGTTGAAATTTTGCCTCACTGTTTACTTTTAAACCTTGATGAAGAGTTTGCAATTAAGGTTGAAGAAATCCTTAAGACTAAAGGAGTTAAAATTATGACCAACTGTAGGGTTGAAGCTATCTTAGGTAAAGAAAAGGTTGAAGCTGTTAAACTTTCAGATGGTAAAACTATTCCTGCGGATGTTGTAGTTGTAGCTGTTGGAGTTAGGCCGAATATTAGTTTAGCTGAAAAAGCAGGATTAAAAATTGGTGAAAGAAGTATTGCTGTAGATGAATATATGAGAACAAGCGACCCAAACATTTATGCAATTGGAGATTGCGCTGAAAAACGCAGCTTTTTTATAGGTACACCAACTCCTGCATTGCTTGCTTCTGTAGCAGCTTTTGAAGCTAGAGTTGCAGCAGCAAATATAGCTGGACTTAGGCTTCCTAGAACAGTTTTAGGGGTTGTAGGAGTGTTTTTAACAAACATAGGAGGAGAAGCTTTTGGAGCTGCAGGGTTAACAGAATCTGCAGCTAAAAGGATAGGGTTTGACGTTATTACAGGAAAAGCTGAAACAGTAGATAGGCATCCTGGAACTATGCCTGGAACCAGAAAAACCGAGGTTAAGCTGATATTTAGTAAAGATGGAGGCTACCTTTTAGGTGGAGAAGCTTGCGGCGGTAGTTGCGTAGGAGAGTTTATAAATTTGATAGGTTTAGCCATTCAGAAACATGTAACCCTTTATGACCTCTACACAATGCAGTATGGAACTCATCCTCTCCTTACACCCTCACCAATAGCATATCCAATAATAGCTGCGGCATTAGATGCCTACAAAAAACTTAGAAGCTAAAGCCAAAAATTTATCAAATTAACTTTTCTCTCCTTTTTCTTTTAGAAGAAATTTTCCTACAGAAGGACCTACTAAAACTGATATTATAGAGAAGATTACTAGAGTTGAGAAAATAGCTTCATCTATTATCCCTAAACTTCTCCCTATTTCTGCACCAGCTAAAATTAGGCTTAATCTTGCTGATTCTATAAACCCTAAGGAAACACCTTCTCTGAAACTTAAACCAAAAATTTTTGATAAAGGAAAGATACCAAAAACTTTTCCAAAAATCCCTACAAGAGTTATAACTAACAAAACTAAAAGATTCTTAATGCTTCCTAGTAGGAGAGGAAGATTTGTGTTTACGCCAACCATTATAAAAAAAAGAGGAATAAAAAATCCGTAACCAAAACTTATAAGATTTTGCTCAAGTTCGCTTCCTCTCCAAGTCAATTCTGAAATTGCTAAACCTGCAATAAATGCTCCTATAATTGCATGAAAACCTATAACCTCAGCTAATAATGCTAAACCAGCTATTAATGCAAAACAAAACCTAACTTCAAAATGAAAGTATGAAGGCCCCCCACAACAGCTTCTTACTTTTCTTCCAAGTTCAAATCTATTAAAGAAAACTGGTAAAGTAAAAAGAAGCAAAATAAAAAATGTTGAATATATGAAAAGTTCAAAAGGTCTTCCAAGGATAAGTTGTATTGAAGCTGCAAGAAGAAACATACTAAAAACATCAACAAGTACAACGGATCCAAGCAAAAGATGAGTAAACGTTTCATGTCTTCTAATCTCCTTACTTAAAGGTAAAACAACACCAAGCGAAGTTGTTGAAAGAATAACACCTAAGAAAAGCGGGTTAACCTCAACAATGGTAAAAGCAGTTAAGCATCCTAGAAGAAAAGGAATAAAAAGGGAGCTTAAAGCAACAGAAACAACAGGTAAAAGTTTTTCTCTAATTTCTCCAAAATTTATCTCTAAGCCTGCAAGAAAAAGCAAGTAGATTAAGCCAAAATAAGAAAAAAACTGAAGCCAAGGATCAGGAGGTATAATGTTTAGGAAGGACCTTCCTATAATTATTCCTATGACCACCTCAATAACAACAACAGGAATACCAAGTTTATGGGAAAAAAGAGGTGAAAGAAAAATCGCAAACAATATTATAAATAAGGATAGGATTATTGGAGGTAAAGGTATACTTTGAAGAGCAACAAGAAAATCGATGATAAGCCCTTCAACCCCTACAATTTACCCTTCAAGCTTAAAAATAATGTATAAGATTACACTTATAAAGGTAAAAAAATAAAAAATTTAGGTTTTCTTTGTTAAATCAACAAGTTTTTGAACCTTGTGTCCTAGGAAAGGCAACTCTGAAATTGATTTAGCAATTTCTACTTCTGCTTCAGCACCAAAACTTTCCATAGCTTTTTCTGAAATAGCTTTCTTAAACTCGTTTTCATCTTTAACCTTTGTAAAATCTACTGCAATCTTGATTTTTAATTTATCAAGCGGGAAAGGTTTATACTTGTAGATTGTAAACCACTCAGTAAACCCTGGAACGTCAGCTAAAGCATTTTCCACTTCTGATGGAAAGATAACTTTACCCTTAATATTTACCGCGAAAGCCTCCCTACCAAGAAATGTAACCCTTGTATGAGTTCTACCACAACCACACTTCTCTGTTGAAATAAATCCTATATCTTCAGCACCCCACTTAATAACTGGGGTTGCCTTAGCAAAAAGATTTGTAACAACAATCTCTCCCCGCTCACCCTCAGCTACAGGTTCATGAGTTCTAGGATCCCTAATCTCAACAAGAAATAAGTCGTCGCATGAATGTAAACCTGCATGCATTTCGCAATCACCAAAATACCACAACGGGTCAGCTATACCACCAAAATCATAGACCCTATCAACAGGTATACCCGTTTCATCTTCAAGTTTTCTTTTAACAGTTTTAGTTACAATATCACCATAACCAGTATCAATTATACGAACATTTTCACAAAGCTTCTTAAAATCTTCACCAAGTCTTTTAGCAGCCTCAACAAGAGCATAAATGTAGAGAGTTGGGCCTGCAAGAATTGTAGGTTTAAAGGTCTTCATAATCTGAATATGCTTATCCATAATATTTGGTAAGGGATAACCACAATCACCAACACTTTTAATTCCAATTCTATCAACACCTAAGAAATGTATAGG
The DNA here is from genome assembly GCA_964569845.1 of uncultured Candidatus Bathyarchaeia archaeon. Taxonomy (GTDB): domain Archaea; phylum Thermoproteota; class Bathyarchaeia; order Hecatellales; family Hecatellaceae; genus CAZMUQ01. Next base: position 15,799 of record CAZMUQ010000020.1, on the reverse strand, counting down.
AATATAACCATGCCACCTAAAAGCTCCACCTATAGCAAAATCTCCTGGACGCCAACCTCTCATCCATTTAAGCCTAATCTCCTGTTCAGAGGCAACCGTAAGATCTTCACGTGTATATGCAAAAATTGTAGGTAAACCTGTTGTACCTGTTGAAGCATGAATAGTTATAATTTCGTCACTTAAAGGTGTACATAAGGTTCCGCCAAAAGGATCCCCTGTTTTATCACGTTCAGCTCTAATCTCATCCTTATAAGTCATTGGAACCTTATCAAAATCGCTAAAAGATTTAATATCATCTGGAGATACTCCTGCTTCCCTAAACTTTTTATTGTAAAACTTAGAATAGTGGTAAACATAATCTAGCTGAGCTAAAAGCTTTTTTAACTGTAAATTTTTTAATTCATCTTTAGGCATGGTTTCAATTTCTTCATTCCAAAATTTTTTCCATTTTTTAACCAATTTTTGATTACACCCCCCTAAACTAAAATTATTCTTGTATGAGTTCTTCCACAATTACAGGTGTCGCTAACAAGTTTAGCATTATACCATGTTAGATACCTTAACATTGGTGTACCCTTAGTCCAAAGATTTGTTATTGCAAGTTTTCCAATTTCATCTTCACTTTTGGCTTCACCTGTTTTTTCATCAACAACTTCAACAATAAATCCATCCTCCCATACATGTAATCCACTTTTTTCTGGGCATTCAAAAGCAAAAAAGTGGTTATCCTGGACATCCATCATTGAAAGATGAAGACCCCCCCACTCCCCGGTAAACCTTTTCCTTTCATCTTCAGTTAGAAATGGTTCACCAAGCTTTGTTCTATGGAGAACTATTTTACAGTTAAATGCTTCTTTTGGGGAAACACCGGTTTTTTTAACTTCATCTTCCATCATTTTAGCAAAACTTACAGTTGTTATAATTATGTGAGGTTTAATAGACCTTGTAAGATGAATTATCCTTGGAAGATCTATAAGTGGAAGAGAAGTTTCAACAGGTATAGCTGTAAACGGAATAATACGCTGTAAAGCTCTATGAGTTGTACCAAAACCTTCAATTAAACTTAAAACCTCATTTACTGTTGCTTGAAGCTCCACAATCATTCCCTTTTCAAGACCAACCATCAAAAAATATCTTAAAAAGATAATTTAAAATCATGTTTCTATCATCATGAGTGTAAGCTGTGTAAAGAAGCGGCCCTTTTAAAACCTGATCCTGGGGGGAGAATATGTATGCAGCATCTTCCTCAGATACACATAACCTACCCCCGAAAGGGTTCTGAGGTGAAGCATCTTTAACAGCCTCATCCCTAGTTGTTAATGGTATTTTCCTTAAGTCATCTAAAGTTTTAATATCTTCAGGTTTAACACCAGCCTCATCAAACCTTCTACGATAAAAAGGTGAATTATTGTAGACATATCTTACTTGTTTTTTAAGCTTTTTTAACTGAAGCTCTTTTAATTCGCTTCTTAGCATTGTTTCAAGAAACTCAAAGTTTAAACTCCATAAAGACATCTTTTTCACACCTTAAAAAGAATTCAATTTTATACTTTTTCACAATTTTATACATAAAGTTTAGTATTTATAGCTTTCCTAGAAAATTCTGCTTAAACCAAAATAAAAAAGGAATCTATTAAACGGAAACTATAGCGGGGGGTATTGTGGTTACAAGGTCTAAAAGATCTCTTATACTTCCAGCTATCCCTTTAAGAGAAAAAGGTAGAACATAAGCTAAACGTGGAGGTGTGGAGGATTCCTTTTCTAAGGCTTTTTCAAGATTTTTAATGTTATCCATAACTTCATACATTCTTTCTATTGCTTCTGTATGGATCCTCTCATTCTTGGAGAAGAAAGCTTTTATTGCACCTTCATATGCAAGATGCATATTTTCCTCAATCTTTTTAATTTCAGCTACAAGGTTTTCTGGAAACTTAAATGGCAAGATACCGCTTATCTCCTTAGCTATTAAAACAATACGGTCTGCAATGCTTTCTATAAGGCTTGCAGCAATCCTATAATCTAAGCAATCTATTGGTGAAAACTCAAGTTTTTCACTAAGCTTAGGATTAAGAGTTATTGTTCTTAAGATTCTTACAAGTAGGAAATATAATCTATCGATTTCATCATCCTTTTTAGGTAGAGATTTTACAAGCTCCGTATCGGAGTTTAATAAGACATCAAAAAGGTCTTTAAGCATACCAAGGGAAAGCGTATATTTACGTCTAAGAATTTTTTCAGGAGAGTAGGCTGTTGGTTTAAGTAAGCATTGAAGAACAATTTTTTGTGGAGATTCTTCAATAAGCTCAACACCAACTAAGCGATTCATTGTTAGTTTAACTCTTCTTAAATGGTCCTCAGTAATCTTTGGAGATTCAAGGCTTATAGTTTCATAACCTAGAAGATAACTACTTAAAATTTTACTTTCAATTCTACCAGTAGCTTTTAAGGTTATTTCTGGTGAAAACTCTGTTGTTTGCTGGGGATCTAGGATTAAACATCCATCACTACGCTCTTTAACATAAACTATTGAGCCTTTTTTGAGGTTAAACTTTTTAACCCACCTTTTTGGAAGAGAAACAAGGCAAGTACCATCAACAGTTTTTTGGATTTTCCTCGTCTCAAAAGACAGTTTTTCTCACCATAACAATATATTCTATATCTTTCTTAAAAGAATTTATAGAGAGGATAAATACAAGTTCTAGCCTTTTTGTCTATAAAGTTTTAAAAGTTCTTCTAAGTTATCTGCTATCCTTGAAAGTTTCTCCTCAACATGCTTACCTACAACAATATATCTTCTAGGATAGGGTATCTCTATTCCATGCTTATCAAACTCTCTTTTAATTTCTTTTAGCAGATCCCTAGCCATCATAAAAGCTGTAGGTTGGTCTTTAGCCCTAGATAAAAGCCTAAGAGTTATTCCCGAATCTGCAAACTCCATAACAACAACATTAGGTAAATCACCTATAGGCATACAATTAGGATGCTTTTTTGCAACATCAACCATAATCTTCATAGCCTTCTCCAAATCAGATTCATAGCTTACCTGAACAAAAACCGGAACAAGCATAGTAGGGTCTTCTGCACTATAATTTGTTATAACTTCATTTTGAAGTACAGAGTTTGGAACCATCAAACGCCTATTATCCCATGTTCTTAAAACTGTATGCATAAGCCTAATATCTTCAACAAAGCAGAAGTCATTCCTAAACATTACAGCATCACCAAGCTTTATTGGTTGAGAAAGTGAAACAATAACACCTGAAATTATATTTGAAAGACTTGATTGAGCTGCAAGACCTATAACTATTGAGGCAAAACCTGCAGCAACAAAGATTGAAGCAACAATACCACTAGTTTCAGGGAAGGCTGTAAATGTTACTGCTAAAACACCAATTGTTGCAACGATAGCTATAAATAATCTTCTAATAAACCTGTAAGTTGTTTCAAATCTAGGCTGCCTTTCAAGAAGTCTACGGAAAAAACCCGTCAAGAAAAAGTTTAAAATATAGGTTATTACGAAGGTTAAAGTCAAACCTAAAATAAAGATAACAATAGAGCTTAAAGGTATGTTAGGTAAAAACTCCATCATAAACCCCTAACTTGTAATTACTCTATTTATAGATATCATTTAACCTTTATTATAAAGATTGGTGGAAAGGTACATGATCAAAATTAGATTCGGTATCTTGATAGGATCTCCAAGCCCATCAATAAATGGTATATTTCTCAGAGCTAGGAAAGCCGAGGAAAATAGCTTTGATTCTCTTTGGATTGCAG
>CAZMUQ010000020.1:0-11922 GCA_964569845.1 uncultured Candidatus Bathyarchaeia archaeon | reverse complement strand
AAAAAATCTGGGAAAAGCTTAGACGAAATTGACCGTGTCCTATTTACCTATACTGCTATAGATGAAGATTTTGAGAAAGCATTTATGGCCGTGGAAAAGTGGGTTAAACCTTTAGCCGTATCATTTGGAGATAAACTTAAACAGCTTTATGGTTTAAGTGTTCCCGAAGAATTTAGCATCCACAAAATATTGACCACTCAAGAGTATCTTCAAAAGCTTTTAGATTTCTCAGGTAGAATACCCAAAGATATTGTAAAGCAGATTACTCTAGAATTTAACATTCTTGGGGATGTTGAAGCATGCATCAAACAAATTGAAGAATTTATTAAAGCTGGAATAACACATTTTGCAGTAATAAATGTTGGGCCAGATACAAACTATGTTTTTAAAGTTTATGGTAAAGAGATAATACCATATTTTAAGGAAAACTTTAAGGATGGATGAATATTTAAGCTTTAATACTTATAAAGGAAAAGAGGGTTCTTAGCGATGAATATTTTAGAGGAGTTTAGAAAACTTTTTTATCCTAAATCTGTTGCTATCATTGGAGCTTCAAACAATCCCTTAAAAATGGGTTTTCAATGTGTTAAAAGCCTTGTTGAATCTGGTTTTCAAGGAGAAATTTACCCTGTCAATCCTAGTACTGATAAAATTTTAGGTTTAAAGTGTTATCCAAACATTTTAAGCATACCGGGTGAGGTTGATTTAGCAATAATTGTTGTTCCAGTAGCAGGAATCCTTCAAGCATTTAGGGAGTGTGCTTTAAAGGGTGTAGGCGGAGTAGTTATCATAACTGGTGGATTTAAGGAAACTGGAAGGAAAGAAGGTTTAAAGCTTCAGGAAGAATTAAAGAAAATAGCTGATAAAGCTGGAATAAAAGTTATTGGACCTAACACTTTTGGTATGGTTAATCCTCATGCAAATCTTAATGCTTCCTTTACCACACCATTCTCCTACCTAAAAAAGGGAGAAGTTGCCATTGTTGGCCAAAGTGGTGGAGTATGCCATATTTTAGCATTTCAGCTACATGATGAAGAAATTGGTTTTAGTAAAATTATTGGTGTTGGTAATAGATGTAATGTTGAATTTGCAGATTTACTTGAATATCTTGCTGAAGATTCTGAAACAAGAATTATAGCATTACATATTGAGGGAGTTGAAGATGCTAGAAGACTTATGAAAGTTGCAAGAGAAGTTGTAAGAAAAAAACCTATAATAGTATACAAGGTTGGTGTTGAAGAAAGCAGTAAAGCAGTATACTCTCATACAGGCTCCTTAGCAGGTAAAAGTGAAATTTATTCTTCAGCTTTTAAGCAAGCTGGAATGATTCTAGTTGGAGATTGTGTAGAGTTTACTGATACAATTAAGGCTTTTTGTTTTCAAAAACCACCAAAAGGTAGAAGATTTGCTATAGTTTCCAAGGAAGCTGGACCATCAATTATAACTATAGATACCTGTATTAAAGGAGGATTAACCTTAGCAGAATTTTCAGAAAAAACAATAAGGAAAATAGAGGAAATTGTTCCACCTTACACTATTAGAAGTAACCCTGTAGATTTAGCATTTATCTTAGCAGACTATGAAAAGCATGTTGAAGTTTTAAAGTTAGTTTTATCTGATGAGAATGTTGACTCAATGGTTTACATCAACATTTATAATCCAGAGTTAAAACCACCAGTAGAAGAAATATCTAGAACAGCTAAAGAAAATGATAAAACTGTTGTTGCATGTTTAATCGGGTTTAAGGATATTCAAACTTTAGGTAAAAAGGAATTTGAAAAGTACCATATACCTACCTATCCAACACCTGAGAGAGCTGCAAAAGCGCTCATCAACCTCACAAAATATGGAGAAAAACTTAAAAAATAGGAAATTTGGGATCCAAATCTTAAGGCTTGAGGAAGGTTATGGTAGGGTTTGGTTTCTTCTAGGGGTAAGTTTTCTGATAAGGTTTTTAGGGAGGTTTCTCTTAGGTCGTGGAGTTTTGAGGAGGCAGAAGCATTTAAAAAAGAAAACCCAGCAGAAACAAAATAGTAAACAACTGGATAGATATTACGTTAAAAGTTGTAAAGGATGCTTTTAATATCGAGGTTGAACCTGGAGAATTTTCTGAAGAAGAAGTTAAGTATGCTGATGAAGCCTACAAAATATTCTCATCAGAAGAAAATTTACTTTCAAGGTCTGCTGAGAAAAAATTTTCTGAAATCCCTGAAGGAACTAGTTTAGGAAAATATTCAGTTAAAGTTCCTGCTGGACCGTTAATTAGGACTTATGTTTTAAGAAGAGGAGATATTATTGAGGATATCATGTTTACCGGGACAGTGCATATGTATCCTGCTGACGCTTTAGAGGAGTTAGAAAAAGAGCTTAAAGGATGCAAGATAGATGAAAGCATTATCAGAAATAAAGTTAATGAGTTATTTGCAAAGAAAAGTGTTAGTATAGGCTTAGGAAGTGCTGAGCTTGTAGCTGAAACTATAATAAAAGCATGTAAAGAAAGCTATAAACAGTAAACTTTAAAAGCTAAACTTTTTTAACCTTATGAAAAGTTTCAGGTAAAAGGAAAACTACAACCATCAAACCAAAAATTGGTACAATACTCATCAATGTGAAAAGAGTTATCCAGCTATTAGTTACCGTAAGAATGAAACTTATAAATATTGGAGAAAAAACTGAGCCAAGCTCACTAAAGGATTGAACAAAACCCATAGCAACCCCTCTAATAGATAAATCTGATGAATCTGCAGCTACAGCATAAGCTAAAGGACCATAAATACCTGCACCAGAGCCACTTATAAGAGCTGTTAAAAGTGTAGTTGCTAATATTGTAAATTCACTACCCCCGATCCACCTTAAAGAAAAACATCCAATAGCAGCTAAACTTAAACCTAAACCCATAGCAACTCTTCTACCAACCTTATCTGAAAGTCTACCACCAAGGGGTGCAGCTAAACCATAAATTAAGTAAAAAATTCCAGGAAAAATTCCAACAAAAAATTTTGCTACACCAATTTCTCTTAAAAATATTGGAATCCAGAAAAGATATAATGCAAGCATAAACCAGTAAACCATGTTTATTAAAAGACAGGAAAGAATTGCACGATTCTTGATTAAGGATTTATAGCTTTTAGCAGTAACTAAAACCTTTTCTCCGCTAGTTAAATTTTTTTTAGTTATAATGCTTGTAGATAAGGTATGCTTAGCAACAGTTTTCTTGGTTTCACTTATAAGAAAAAGTCCTATCATACATGAAGTAAGGTAAATTGTTGCAGCAAGATAAAATGTTGCAAAGTAGCCTAGAATAGATAAAACTAAACCTGAGATAAGCGAACCTACCCCAAGACCAAGTAAACCTATACCTCTAGCTGTCCCCATATATTCTCCAGCTTTCTCAACTGGAGCAACATCATAAGCCATAGTTGTAAGGGATACTATAATAAAGGAGTAACCTAAGCCTGCTAAAGCAACCCAAAAAGCAATAAAAATCCAAGGTTTATGGAAAATCGGAATTAAAGTTAAACCTAAAGCTGAAATTAAAGGACCCAAAACTGTGCATGGTTTCCGACCAACTTTATCAACAAATTTTCCAACAAGAATGTTTGTTGGAATTCTAACAAGGTATGGTATCATAGTAAGAATACCTATAACAGCATAAGTTAAACCTATGAATCTATACCAAACAGCGATAACAGGAATGTGTAAAGCACCTAAAAGAAAAACAAAATACCATAAGCAAATTATAAACCATATATTCCTATTAGACAAAGCTTCAACCTAAAAGGGGATAGTGGGGTGAAGCTGTTAACCCTACTTTAAAGGCACATACATTGAGCTTCTACTTGCACCAACACCTGGAGCACCATGGTCAACTTTTTTACAGGTTATGGAGAACTCTCCTAGGAGATGCCCTATCATCTCAGGTTTAATGGTTACATGTACAAACTCTTTCCCATTATGCACAGCAAAAGTTACACCAACCATTTCAGGTAGAATAAGCATATCTCTACAATGAGTTTTAATTACAGTTTTTTCAAGTAAACCTTTCTCTCTAAGTTCCCTAATCTTCTCCAAGATTTTTCTATGTTCTATAGGGAGACCTCTAAGCATTTTTCTTCTAGCCTTTGATGGTAAAAGCCTTATAAAGTCATCCATAGGCATTTGGAGAAGCCCCTCTAACGGATATCCCCTATAAGTAAACTGCTTAACCATCTTTAGGTAACACCATCTACATTAAGAGTTTAGCAGATATTTAAACATTGAAACACTTAAGAGTTTCTCCTTAAAAATTCATGATACTCTATAAATTTTGCAAGCGCTCTAGCAGCTCTCTCAATATTTGGATATACAGGTATTCCTACCTCTATATGTTTATTTTTAATTTCTCTTCGAACTTTTTCAGCATTTAACATTTCAAGCTCTAGGGGGGTTTCATAAAGAATAAGGATAATAGGTTTCTTTATACTATTCTTTACATAAATAGGTGCTTCAAAAGTTTTTTTAGCAAAATCCTCATCTACAAAAGTTTTTTCACCATAAAAAAGTGGGAGATGCCAAACTAAAACCATCAAAACATCTATTTTAGGGTCTAAAGCAGCAATCTTCAAGATCTCTTGATAGGCTTCAGGTGGAGTAAAAGGTGAACCTAAATCTACAGGATTTCTTAAGGAAACTCCTACAGGTTGAGCAAGCATCTTAATTTTCTCCACAGTTTCAGGTTGGAAATCTGGAACTTTAAGCCCATAAATTTCACAAGCATCAGCAGATGCAACAGCCATACCACCACCAACACAAATAATAGCAACATTCCTACCACAAGGTTTAGAGAACAGTTGAAAGATTAGGGAAATATCCACAAGATCCTCAAGACCTTCAGCTTTTATAGCTCCAGTTTGCCTAAAAAATGCATGCCATATTTCCTTTTTTCCAGCTATAGCACCTGTATGACTTTTAGCAGCCTTGCTTCCAACTTCTGTAAGTCCACCCTTCCATATTACTACTGGTTTAACTCTAGCAGCCTCTTTAATAAGTCTCATAAAGCGTTTACTATCCTTAATACTCTCAATGTACATAGCAATAATTCTTGTTTCAGGATCCTTGATAAGATACTCAAGAAGGTCTGATTCATTGATGTCTAAAGCATTACCATAACTTACAACCTTACTAAACCTTAAACCTAAACTTCTAGCATAAATACAAAATCTTTCAGCTAAACCGCCACTTTGAGAAATAAATGCAACACTTCCACTTTCTCTTGGAAAATCTGCTCCAGGTAAAAGAGTTAAACCTCCGCCTGGACAATATACACCAAAACAGTTAGGCCCAATAAGCCTTGTAAAGCCGCCTTTAACTATCTTCAGAAGCTCTTCTTCAAGTTTTTTACCTTCTTCAAGCCCAGTTTCACTAAAACCTGAAGAAAAAACAACAATAAAGTTGATTTTCTTATCTACACAATCCATAACAACTTTAGGGACAAGATGGGCCGGAACACTTATAAATGCTACATCCACGGTATCAGGAATTTCTTTAACACTTTTATAACACTTTAAACCTAGGATTTCTGATGTTGTAGGGTTAACAGGGTAGATTTTACCTTTAAAACCAAAATTAAGAAGAGCATCCAAGTATCTAGAGCCAAATTTTTGGAGTTTAGCTGAAGCTCCAATGATAGCAACAGATTTAGGATGAAAAAGTTTATCAAAGAAAGTTTGGTTGTTAACCATCCCTCTTAAAACCCCAATTAAATAGCAACTAATTATTATTCAGTAAAAAAATTAGTTAAACATAAAAAAGTAGAAATTGATTGATTTTACCTTCCCTTAAATTCAGGTTTCCTTTTTTCAAGAAATGCTTTAACCCCTTCCTTTGCATCCTCGGAAACAGCCATTACTGCAAATAGGTCGATATCTCTCTCTAATGCTAGTTCCATATCTGGTGCAAAACCACGGTTTATGGCTTCCTTTATAAGTTTAATAGCTAATGGACTTTTACTTTTAAGTTTATTTGCCATCTCCATTACCGCTTCTTCAAGTTTTTCTGGTGGAACAACCTTATTAACCAGGCCTAATCTTTCAGCTTCAGCTGCAGGAATAATATCTCCTGTAAGGGCAAGCTCTTTTGCTTTATGAATTCCAACAATTTTTGCAAGCCTAGACATTCCACCCCATCCTGGGAGAACACCAACATTAATCTCAGGTTGGCCAAATAATGCTTTTTCACTTGCAATTACAATATCACATGCCATTGCAAGTTCACATCCACCACCAAGAGCAAGACCATTAACAGCTGCAATTACAGGTTTTCCAAGCTTCTCAATGCATAAAATAACCTTTTCAAGACTTTCCCTTAAAAACTCTTTAGCATCTGCAGGAGTTTTAATCTCTAAAAACCTTGAAACATCCGCTCCTGCACTAAAAGCTCTATCACCAGCACCAGTAATAACAACAACCTTAACATCAGCATCTTTTTCAGCTTCATTTAAAGCTGAATTTAACTCCAAGATGATATCTGTGTTGATAGCATTTAAAACCTTAGGCCTATTCAAAGTTATCTTCATAATATTATCCTTCTTTTCAACTATTATTGCCTTATAGCTACTCAATTTAACCCCTCCAAGAAAGACACTCCTAAAGAATAGTTATCTCATATTTAACTTATAAAATGTAGGGGCTAGAAAGTTTTATAAAGCTTACTAGTTGAAAAAATTTTGGGGGTTGAAGTTTATGGTTAAATTTTTCACCTTAGAATTTTTTAAGCAAATAGCTGAAAATGTTAATAAGAACCCTGATTTTGAAATTGGTATAGGAGATTTCGATGGCACAATAATTTTAACTGCAAAAGATCTTGAAAAATCCTTTCTTATAGAGATTAGAAGAGGAAAAATTAGAAGCATAAAAGAAGCAAAACCAGATGAAAAGTCAGATTTTAAGCTTGAAGGAAACTATGAAAATTGGGTTAAAATTGGTAAAGGTGAACTTATGGTTAGAGATGCAATTTTAACGGGAGCTTTAAGCTTAACAGGAAGCCTCATAGGTTTAGCTATATACTCTGGAGGATTTGGAGTATTACTTCAAACAATGGCTTCAACACCAAAAGAATTTTAAAATAAAGCTTTAACCCTTATAAATAGCTTCATAAACAATATCATCCAAACATCCTACCCAGAAGCCCGGTGGTGTAGCGGCCAAGCATAGCGGGCTTTGGACCCGCTGACGGGAGTTCGAATCTCCCCCGGGCTACCAAAAAATTTTTCCTGTTTGGGCTTTTTTGGTTATTTTTTCTGTTGGGGTTTTGATTTTGCTGTATTCTATGGTTAGGGTTTTCTTGCCTAAACTTCTTAGGATTGGTCGACTTTTTTGCCTGTTGGGTCGCTTAAAGCATTCACATAGTAGTTGAACATTTCTTTGTAGTCTCAATTGTCTCTAGCCAGATGTAAACCTGAATGAAATGAAGAGAAGTCGCTATCCTTAAGAGTAAAGAGGCCAGCCAAAACTACATCACTAAGAAGACAATTAACCCTATCTCTGCCCATCTTCATGGTTTTACGTGGAAAGGGGGTAATGATTATTTTAATCCTTAAATCAATAATAATCAATTTTAGCTTTTGGAGGAGCATGTTATAGATGCTTGGTAGAGCTATCCTCTTAGTCGTTGTGGGTCTGCTAATGTTTATATCTGGTACTTTAGTGTTAAACCCAACAATAATCGAAGTTAGCATAACAGGTTCTAGACCACCAGTAGCTGCTAATAAGCTAAGAATAGATGTCATACCTGAGGACGTTATCGTTGGTGAAGAGGTTAAGATAATCATTAGAAACCCCGAAGGGAATCCTGTTAAGGGAGCTAAGGTTTACGTCGCAAAGAACTATCCATCAACGAAGGGAATATACATAGGCAAGACAAACTCAAGCGGTGAACTTACCTATGTTTTTAAGGAGGAAGGCTGGCATAGAGTCTACGTAGAAAAGGAAGGATTTCTTCCTCAAGAAATGCCCGTAAACGTAAAACTTAAAGGAACTCTGTCCTTTAGCAGAGAGCTTAAAGAAGTCCGAAACAATGAACAGCTCGAAACCATACAAATTACCTCCAACGGACATCCTGTTGAGAAAGCTGAGATTTATATAAATGGCACATTCGTAGGTTACACTAACAGTAACGGGGAGCTAAGTTACACCTTCAAACTTGGAAAGGTCTACGAAATAATCGTAAAGAAAGAAGGCTATCAGGGCCTCCTTCTAATCCTCGACATGGATCCAGAAGGCGGAATGGGTAGCATTATCCGGCCGCTCAAAGACACCTAACTAAGCGTAGCCCAGACCAAACCTAGAAGGATGCTTAACGGCTAAACCTCAAAAAGTAGTTATAGATAAACTATCAGCCTATAGGAAAGTTTTCATTAAAGAATTCTGGACAAGGTATAAAGCTGAAAGACCAGAACATATAAGCCACATAAGGCTAGCCGGAAAATTTGAATAATCTCAGACTACGTACTGGAAGGAAGGGTTAGGGGGATCCTGCCAAAAGTCGTTGCGGAAGTAGAAAAAACTCTTAAGATACCAGTGAAGTAGTTTAATGTTATATCATGTGTAGCAAGCTAAACAAAAGTCTTTTAAAAGATTCAGTGGTTTCTTAGCACACTAGTTTATTGCTAAATAGATGTTTTTTATGTTAACCTTGTTATCGCCTTTATTAGTTCCACTTCTAGCATATACATTTAAATGTTAACTCTCAGAATTTAGCAACATCTTAGCACGCTAATTCCCTAAATTTAATTAGCCACGGCCTCAATTATTGTATTGGCGTTGGCAGATGCGTGCGTTGAAGAATGTAGGAATTAAGTTTATGGATAAAGAGGTTAGCTGTACGGCGTTATTCGATACAGGCTCAGGCCATACAGTGATTCAGCGAACATTCTTCGAAAAGAGCTTCAACACCAGCTGGTCGAAACTCCCTAAACCTATTAAACTCTACCTAGTAAATGGCGATTTTGTAGAAGCGGATAAGTATGCCCAAGTAACTATAATCATGGATAATGTCGAACTATTACCGCCCGAGGTAATACTCATCATAGATAAGTTTGTGGAGGAAGTCGAAGTTGAAGGCCGCAGAGTTAAGATGCCCGAATTGATTATAGGCTCAGGCACCATGGATAAGTATGGAATAACATTAGACCCGAAAGAGGGTATCAAGCTAACAGGAGCAACACTACTACTTTGATGTTAACCCCAAACCTCTCATAATGTTTTTTAGAGTTAGCGCGCGATTATAGTTTCGGCTGGAGGCTTTACCTCTAAAAGCTGGGTACACTAATCTAATTTGTGAGCAATCTGGTTAAAATTTTTACTTAAAAAGTAGCTTAATCTTATCATGATAGTTTAAATACCAAAAAGAATTTACCTCGGCTACCATTAAATCCGATTTTAGCTTTCTACTAATATTTCTCCTATCTTCTCTTTAAGCTTCCTACTTATTTCTCTGCTTCTTGAGGGTGCTACTTTAACTTCTTTAGCGGGTTTTACTAGCTGTTTAACCTGTAAAGTTGATATTTCTCCTTCTTTTCTTAATTGAGTTGAAAGTTTAACTGCTGTTAGATACTTATCCGGGTTATAAAGATAAATATGCCATGGTTCAACAGCCAAAATAATTTTAACATTTTCTATCTTATCCCAAGGTAAGGCTATGTCGCTATAGCTTTCCACAACAATAATGTCATAATTTTGCTTAATCCTTTTATAAGCAAGCTCAACAGCTTTATCGTAATACTCTTTAATAATGCTATTTAACCTATATACATCAGAAACTTCAAATATTTTTTCTGCATTTAAACATAAATTCTCTAAAAATTTTTCACACTCAGGATATTTTTCTAATTCTAGATTGTTAACCACTATAAAAAATTTTCCATCTTCTGATATTGTTACCCTATCAACTAGGAAACTAGGTAATCCGTTTATAGGTATATAGGTAGAATTCTCAACCCACAACCTATGAATAGGGTTGACAACTTCTTCAGGTAAATCAGTTTTAGAGCTATTTTTTAAAATTTTTGCATCCTTCCCATAAAGTCTACCTTGCAAAAGAGACTCATAAACAACATCGTAATCATACCAAAAACTATTTCCAGCTTTAGGTTTATAACCACATACATTAACACCTTTCTCTTTTAAGTACTCTATTACTGCTTGAGCAACAACAGTTTTACCTGCATCTTTTTCTCTTAATCCAACAACCATGATGCTGTGCATAATACTAGGATAAAAAGAATTTCTATGTGAAAATAAACTTTAAGTCAGAAGATTCCAAATAAACTAATAAGAAGGCTTTTTAATGCTTAGATAGGCCGCATTTTTCACAATATTCTTTAACTGGACATTCCTTACATCGTCTTTTTTTACAATATTGTAAAAATATCCTTATAAGCTTAGACTCGTAAAGTTCTGCATCTTGTTTATCCAATTTTAACTGTTTAGCCATGTTTAAGGCTATACTGGAGATTTCAGGCTTAGCTTTATCCCAAACTTTTCTAAGCTCTCTAAGAAAAATATTAACAGCAACAGGTCCAACTCCTTTAAATTCTCTTAACCTTCTTTCCAGATCTTTAGAGTTGCTAGCATTTTCATACAAGTTTTCTAGGCTCCCTTGATATTGTTTTTTAAGAAGCTTAACAGTTTCAAGTATGTTTGTTGCTGTTGAAAAATCGTATCTAACATATCCACCAGCATCTAAAACTTCAGCAATTTTATCCCATCCGGCCTTTAGCAAACTATCCGGACTGGTTAAACCATTTTCAATAAATTTTTGAAAAGTTTTCTTTGCTATTTCACTAGAAATCCTCTTAGCAAAAAGAATTGAAGCTAATAACCATTTAAACCTATCCTCAGCTTTAGCTAAATTCAGGTTAAGCTCATCAGAATAAGAGGGAATTTCTGACAAAATCTTTTTAATCATAGTTAAAACAACCTAAAAACACTTTTTAACCTTTGATGGTTACTAGGAAGTTTAAGCTTTTTCAACCAATAATTTTTCTCCTTTTTTAATGGCTTTAAGTATTTTAGCATCACCAGTAACTTTACCAAAAACATTTACTGGACTGTATGCTCTTGGCTTATCACCTATACTTGAAGGAGTTTTACCAAAAAATATGCACATACAATGCTCTGGAGGCCAGTATGCAACATCCCCGACCTCAACATCAACCTGAGGATCCTCAAGCCCTAAAAATACTGGAATTTTAAAGTAAACTTCTTCACCCCAAATTTGAGCTCTAGATTCAAAAGGTAAGGAATTCCAAATAGCTTCTCCGGTTTTAGGATTTTTATCTTCTAAAATTTTGATAAATAGTATACCTATTGATTTTGTAGTAAGCTTAATTTTCCTTATCAAGCTTTAAACCCTTATTGATGAATAGTTTCCTCCACCCAAATGTAAAAGAATGTCAACTTTTGGAAGAAAATTTTTATTAAAACAATTTTTCTTAACATCTACACATTTAACTTCAGCCACAATAAAGCTATACTCATCCTCTTTTTTCACAACCTCTTTAGCTGAACATTCAACCCAAGCAATACATTCATTCACCCTAGGAGGTTTAACTATTTTTGACTTACTCCAAGTTAATCCAGCTTTTTCTAGCTCATTAACACCTCTTGGAAGCTTTTTAGCACAAATCAGAATTTTCTGCTTAAGCTCTTTTGGAACAACATTTAAAACAAATTCTCCTGTTTCCTCAATATTTTTAAATGTATCTGACTCATACCAAGCAGCCATAAGTATAATTGGAGGATCATCAGAGATTGGAGTTATCCAAGTAAAGGGTGCGGCATTTATTCTTCCCCTAGAATCTAAAGTTGTTACCAGATGGATAACTTTAGGATGTAGTAAATGAAACCAGTTTTCATTGATAGACATTTTTACCAAACCTTAGGC
>CAZMUQ010000019.1:0-20611 GCA_964569845.1 uncultured Candidatus Bathyarchaeia archaeon | reverse complement strand
TTGCTTCACCTTCGCCATCAAGCTCATATCTGGCGAAAAGAAGCTTTCAGAATGTAAACCCCTAATAGAAGAAGAAAAATATAGAAAAAATAGAGAACTCTTAGAGAAACTGTTTAATCCTCTACTTTGAAAGACCTTCAACAAGAAGAAAGAAGAGTTTAAATACTATCATAAGGTTTGGCTTACGCTGGTTAAAATTAAGAAGGGGTTCACACTCCCCTATTCGGAAACAAGCCTACAACTACATACCCAAAGAGGGAGCACCTTCTTCGATAAAAATCAGGGGATGTATACGTGAGGCTAGGAAGCAAGGTCTCGAGTTTAGTTGGTAACTCAAAAGCCTGCGGGAATCCGTGGCGATACCATCAGCATATGCAACATCCACGTAATACTGAAGCTTAGAGAAGAATCCCTTGAAGAGGCTTTAACAACCTCGTGGAGAAGCTTACCGACATCCTCTTTATCTGCAAGATCACAAGACATCTTGAAGGAGTTTTTAGGGACGAAAGCCTGGAAACCGCCTTATAGGAAAAGATGAAAAATCAACAGCAAAGCTTAACACCCTAAACCCCTAGGATTTTTTAACAATTTAAGCCTGACAACTAGGAGAAAATTGGGGAGAAAGTTATACCACGGATGTTGGTAGCGGGGCGTGGATTTGAACCACGGATCTCGGGGTTATGAGCCCCGCGGGTTAACCTGGCTACCCCACCCCGCTTCCTTGTTTTTTATCTTTTAGGGAGATATTGGGTGGGGTTTCTTAAAAGTTTTATTTCCTTTTTTCTTTTGGAAGCTTTTATTTTTATGCTTTTTGACTTAGTGTTTTTTCTATTTTTTAGTGTATAATTTTAAAGTCTTCAAATTCTCCTTTGTATTCTTCCCATGAAACTTTAACATCCTTAACTTTTGCTAGAGGTGGTCCTTTACGGCAAAATTTTATCATTTCTTCAACATCTTCCTTTTCACCTTCAAAAACAGCTTCAACTTCTCCAGTAGGCAGGTTTCTAACCCAGCCTTTAACTCCCCTTTTTAAAGCTTCTTTTTTAGTTTCATACCGGAAAAATACTCCTTGAACTCTTCCACTTACAATAACGTGAACTCTAACCTTCAAACTGTTGAAACCCCCAAAAATTTTAGGGTTTCTTGGGTTGATTTATAACATTAAATAACTTCCCTTTTTATTTTTTAAAGACTTTAGAGGTTAAAAAATAAATAGTAGTTCCATCAGCATTTTTAAGCAAATGGTTAAAGGGGGGTAAATGGATCTCTAAGTATAAGAAGATTAGGAAGGATAAAGTTAGAGAGTTTCTTGAAAGTTTAGCTAACGATTATAAGGTTTATGTTCCAGTAAAGCGGGGAAATATCTATATATTTGAAGAATTTACTAATGGGAAACCTTTTGAGATTAAGTATACAAAAACTATGATCTCAGCTAAGAAACTTTTTTTACCGCCAGAGGAAGAAGTTTTAGAGTTTAAAGGGTTAAAAGTTAAAGAGAAGGTTGTAGTTGAGAAAAGAGTTTTATTTGGAGTTCACCCATGCGATATTAATGCTTTGCAAATTCTTGACAAAGCTTACAGTTTTAAGTATAAGGATTCCTATTACCTAGCTAAAAGAAAAAATACTCTAATTATTGGTGTAGAATGTCAACCATCTGAAACATGCTTCTGCAAGTCTATGGGTACTCTTAGTGTAGATAAAGGTTATGACCTGTTTTTAAGGGAGATGGATGAAGAATACTACTGTGTTTATGTAGCTTCAAAGCTTGGTGAAAAACTTACAGAATCTCCTATTTTTGAAGATGTAGATTCAGCATTAGCTATAGAGGTTGAAAAACGCTTTGCCGAGAAAGTTGAAGAAAAAATTCCAGTAAAAATTGAAGGTTTACCTGAAAAAATAGATGAATGTTTTGCGGATGAAAAAATATGGAGTGATATTGCTAAAAGGTGTCTTGGATGCGGAAACTGCACAATGGTTTGCCCTATTTGCTGCTGCTTTAATTTTATGGATACAGTTGATACTGATTTTAAAACAGGTAAACGTGTTAGAAGATGGGATGCCTGTACTCTCCCAGATTTTTCAATTGTTGCTGGAGGAGGCAATTTTAGACCAACAATTCAGCATAGAATAAGAAACTGGTTTTATGATAAGTTTAAAGTATTTGTTGACCAGGTAGGGGTTCCTGGTTGTGTTGGTTGTGGTAGATGTGTAACCTATTGCCCAGCAAAAATAGACTTAAGAGAGGAGATTAAAAAGATTTGGGAGGTTTTTTCATGAACAAAAAGAAAAATCCATATATTCCCAGTCCAGCTGTGATAGTAGATATAGTTGATGAAGCTCCAAAAGTTAAAACTTTTACCTTAAAGTTTAAAAATAAAAGATTGCAGGAAAAGTTTAATTTTTCTCCTGGACAGTTTGTTCAGGTTGCTGTACCTGGTATTGGGGAAGCACCTATAAGTTTATCTTCATCACCAACCGAGAAAGAACATTTTAAGCTCTGTGTTAGAGCTGTTGGAAATGTTACAAATGCTTTGCATAGTTTAAGTGTTGGTGATATTGTATGGGTTAGAGGGCCTTATGGAAGAGGTTTCCCTATGGATGATTTTAAAGGAAAGAATCTTGTATTTGTTGCTGGGGGAATAGGTTTAGCACCTTTAAGGTCAGCTATAAACATGGTTATAAATCTTAGAGAAAATTATGGTGATGTTAAAATTCTTTATGGTGACAGGGCGCCAAGCTACCTCCTTTTTGAAAAGGAGCGTGAATTGTGGTGTAAAACTTGCGGAGTATATTTAACAGTTGATACTCCAGATGAAAGTTGGAGTGGATGTGTTGGTGTTGTAACGAAACTTTTTGACATTGTAACAGTAACTCCAAGCAACAGTGTAGCTTTAGTTTGTGGCCCTGTTGTTATGTACAGATTTGTTGTTAAAAAACTTCTAGAATTAGGTTTTACTGAAGATTCAATATACCTTTCACTTGAGAGGCGTATGAGATGTGGTGTTGGAAATTGTAGACATTGTATGGTTGGTTCAAAGTTTGTTTGTCTTGATGGGCCTGTTTTCACGTTTAAGGAGCTTAAAAATATTCCTCTTGAGGAGGTTCCTGAGGTGAAACTTCCATGAATAAGAAAGGTAGCCTAAAAAAAGTTAAACCTGTAATTGGTATTTTCGACCTAACAGATTGTAATGGTTGTTTGTGGGCTTTTGCTAACCATCCTGATTTTTTAAATATACTTAAAATGGTGAAAGTTAAAAGTTTTAGGCTTGCATCTGAGGGTAAGCTTCGCGGACATTATGACATTTCTATTGTTGAAGGTTATCCTGGAGATGAAGAGGAAGTTGAGATTCTTAAAAGGATTAGGGAAAATTCTGATACCCTTATTGCTTTAGGTGCATGTGCATGTACTGGAGGTATACAAACTATACGTAACTTTCTAAAACTAGATGAAGTTAAAAACTATGTTTATCCTGATAGTACCTCCATTAAACTTGTTGAAGCAAAACCTATAGATGCTTACGTTAAGGTTGATTTTTACATTCCAGGTTGCCCAGTAAATGGAAGAGAAGTTGTTGAAGCTTTAAAAGCTCTCATTTTAGGTAAAACTCCAGAAATCCCAAATTATGCTGTTTGTGTTGAATGTAAAATAAGGGAAACTGAATGTATGCTTGTTAATGGTTTACCCTGCCTTGGACCTGTAACCCGTGGTGGTTGTAATGCTCCTTGTCCTGCTGCAGGCTATATTTGTGATGGTTGTAGAGGGCCCTTAAAGGAGGCTAATTTTGCATCTGAAGCTGAAATTTTAAAGCAAATTATCAAAAAGAAAGATTTAACTCTTCTTTTTAGAAGGTATGCTAGCTTAATGGAAGGTTTCAGGGAGATTGCTGAAGGTGAGGTGTAGAAGGAATGATTAAAAGTAAGATACTAAAGTTTGGCTACCTTCCAAGAGTTGAAGGCCATATGTCGTATACTGTTAACTTTAAGACTGGTGATGTTCATGTTGAGGTTTTAGAGGGTGTTAGGCTTTTTGAGGGATTTATTAGGGGTAGAAAATTTGATGAGGTGATATACTTTGTTTCTAGGATTTGTGGTATATGTCCCTGCTCCCATAATTTATGCTCAATTAAGGCTGTTGAAGATGCATTTGAAATTCAACCTTCAGAACAAACTATTAAACTAAGAAAACTTATAAACTTTGGTGAAATTATTCAAAGTCACGTAGGCCATTTATACTTTTTAGCTTTACCTGATTTTCTAGGTTTTAAAGATATTTTCTCAGCATTAAAAAAGTATCCTGAAGAGGTTAAAATAGCTTTAAGACTTAGGGAGGTAGCAAATAGCCTAATTGATGTTGTTGGGGGTAGAGCTGTTCATCCTGTAAGCACTACCATAAATGGTTTTCGTAAACTTCCTTCAGAAACACAGCTTAAAGTATTATTAGATAAACTTAAAAAGGTTAGAGATGATGCTGTTAAAACTGTTGAACTTTTTGCAAAACTTAGTATACCTGATTTTGAAAGAAATACAGAGTATGCTGCACTAAAAAATGAAGCTGAGTATGGATTATATGATGGTTATGTTGCTTCAAGTGAGGGTTTAAAGGTTGAAGCCAGAAACTATAAGGATACCGTTGTAGAAGTTGTAAAGCCATATTCAACAGCAAAATTTAGCTTTAGAAATGGTAAACCATTTTGTGTAGGTGCTCTTGCAAGATTAAACATAAATAAAGGTCAACTCAATGATGAAGCTAAAAAAGTTATAGATAATGTTGGAGTGAAGTTTCCAAGCTATAACCCATACCATTACAATATAGCTCAAGCAGTAGAAGTTGTTCATTGTGTTGAAGAGTCCATTAAAATTATTGAAGACCTTTTAAGCATAGGTTTAAGGGATGAGCAAGCAGATGTTAAAGTTAAAGCTGGGGTTGGTGCAAGTGTTGTTGAAGCTCCAAGAGGAATCTTATACCATAAATATAGTATTGATGAAGATGGGTTTATTAGGGAAGCAGACATTTTAACTCCAACAGCCCAAAACGTTGCAAATATAGAGGAGGATATAAGAGTAATGTTGCCTACACTTCTAAACCTCCCAAGAAAGCAGGCAATAGCAAGAATAGAGTCACTTATAAGAGCATATGATCCATGTATTTCATGCTCTGTTCATCTTTTTGAAGATTAAATAAGCATTTTAAAAGTAAAGGATTAACATTTTAACTTATTTTTCTTATCCTTGATGAATATTGGTATCACTAACACCTATACAGCTTATACTTACATTTTTTCTTGCAGGTTTATCATTAAAAATTGCAGATTATCTGGGTGAAAAAGGATTAAAGCTAAAAGCCTACTTAACTTCAACAATTTCAGCTTTCCTTTTTTGGATACTTATAAAAAATGATCCTCAAAGTTCAACAATAATTTGTTCAATAATTATTGGATGTTTATTATCACTTAAAGTTGATAAACCAAACCTTCTCCTAGGATTAATCTTAATCTTGGCTTTATCTATTTTCCTAGGTTTTTCTACACCTGTTTTTTGGCTTCTACTTGTACTTACACTTGTAGTTATATTAGATGAATTTACACATGAAAAGTTTGCACAAAAGGGGGGATTTAGCATATTTTTTAGGTTTAGAATGTTTCTTAAAATAGCAGTTATAATATTGTTTCTCGTTAACTTTTTATCATTAACTCACTTACTAGGATTCCTTCTTTTTGACTTATCTTATGATTTTCTAGGTTTATACCTTGAAGAATAAACTTCTACCACTTTTACTATTTTAATCTTCTTATTCTTACCCTAAAAAGCTCATTTTCAGGTTTTACTAAAACTTTGTATGCAAGTTTTTCCATCTCTTCGTCAGTTGAAGTTTTAACCATGAATTCATCCTTAAACTTTTTAAAATTTACAGGTTTAATTGTTACCATTAATGTATCTCCATTTTTAACCTTAAAATTGAAGGTAATTTGGTTTGAATTTTTCACTTTTAACCTTTTATTTCCAAGTGTACAGGAAGTTGCAACCTGAATTCCATCAAGAATGCATGATATTGGAGTTTTATATGGTAAACTTACATTTACACTAAGATTTGGGTCACCTTTCTTCTTCTTAGTTTCTCTAAGACCTATAAATCCTACTCTTAAACCATATGCAAGAAATGGGCCAAAATGAGAGTGAAGCTTCTTTGCATCATTTACAAGGCTTAATGTTTCTTGGGGGATACTTTCCTCCATTTTTACGCTTCCTCCTTAAGCTGTCTAAAGCTCAACTAAGATTTTCATGAATCTCCTAAACCCCAAAAATTTTTTGGTTGAATTTTTTTGTAAACTTTAAAAGTAAAAGTTTTTTCTTGCCCATATCTTTCATATGGTTTTGTTAAATGCCTTTGGGCTCTTGGAGGAGGAATATAAAGTGTTGGTTTAATGTTTCTTTCAACTTCAATTAAAATTTTCTTTGCTTTAGGATCTCTATAACCACATTTTTCACATTTAAACCCCTTATTTAAACCCATTGAAGTCATTCTTTTGCTACAAATAGGGCATTGTGGATTTTTTTCTTCAACCTTTTTAGCTAAATTTAAAATTTCGATTTTTTCTAGGTTTACTGTTTTAGGCGTTATTGGTGGTGCTTTTCTAAGTCCACCATAAACTCTAATCCTATCTCCTACAATAAGATTTTTAATAATGTTTCTAAAATTTCCTGTAGGCTCGTAAGCAGCACAGTATATTTCACCTGTTTCATCTTTAAGTTTAAAAATAATATGCCCTCCGATGGTCATTGAAGGTTGACTTGAAACGTATCCTTCTAAAATAAGGGAACTATAAGGCTTAGTTTCACAAATTTTACATATCTTTCTTAAATGTGCATCTGTACCTTGATTTGACCTAAATATAGTCCAACGTTCAATAGGTTCGTAAACTTTGATAAGCCTCATAGCATACTTAACAATGTTAAAACTTTCTCCACGGATACCGTACAAAACCGGGTCTCTTCCTCTAGGAGTTATAAGTATCCTTCCTGTTTCATAGTCAATATTGTTATATGTTAATGGTTTAGTTACTTTATCCATCTTCCAAACAGAGTTTAAATCAATTCTTCTAGGTTTACCTCTATTCTCAATCTTTCTATAGGTTAAAACTTCATATGTATGGTCTCCATCAAGGGTTTCACCAATGGCAGCTAAAGCTCCAACAACACCCTTAACATCATTAAACCAGTAAACTTTACATTTAATGTTTCCAGCAATTCTTAAAGCTTCATCTACATCAACAACCCTCCATAAAGCTTCAGAAGAAAAATTTTTAAGAACTATGGGTACATCTCCTTCTAAAAAAGCAATTCCAGGATTAGTTTCACTATCTCTCTCAAAATTTTTTTCAATAAAATCTAGAACAACATCTTCAACATCCCTACAATCATCTTTAGCTTTAAGATTTAGTCTTAAGCAGGTAGCACCGTTCCCCCTAGTTTTCCATGGAATATTAGGATTTAACCTAATAAGGTTAGGATAATCTAAAAAATTTGTATAGCCTTTTTTATGTAAAACCTCAATCAAGCATGATGTAATATAGGTTGTACATCCACTTTTAGTGGAGTCAGTATCATCTAATCCAACATGAAGTTGCAAGGTTAGGGATACCTAAGATTCTTCAATAACAATCATTGTAAGAGTTGAGCGTACTTTATCTAATCTCCTAATATTCCATGTTACACATTCTTTAAGCTTATCCATTGATTCTGCTTGAACCTTAGCTATAATATCATATGTTCCGTAAACAGTGTATGCTTCAACAACATTCTTTATTTTTCTAATTTCTTTGAGAACAGCATCCTCTGCTCCAATCTCAGTGTTGATTAATACGTAGGCTGTTGGCATGTTTCTCCCCTAAAAGTTATATTAGCTTTAAGGATAATTAAATCTAGCCTAAGAATGCTGGTGTAAGCTTCTTGAAGCGTGATAGTGAAGCTTTAACAGCTGAAGAAATGTTTGCTTTAGAAAGTAATGCAGAATATCTTGGCATTTCCCTTCTTCAACTTATGGAATGTGCAGGTAAGGCTGTTGCTGATAAGGTTGCTGAAAAAGCTAAAGAAAAAGTTTGCACAGTTTTTGCTGGTGCTGGTAGAAATGGTGGAGATGGAATGGTTGCTTCACGTTATCTTGCTTCTAAAGGTTTTAAAGTCTACTTTTATCTTATAGGTGTTGAAGAAAAAATTGTTGATGAAAATGTAAGGCTAAATTGGAGTATTCTTAAGAGGTTAAAGAATTCTGTTGAAATCAACATTATCTCTGATTCAAACCTTATTCCTAGCAAGGTCCCTAGTAAAATTGTTGTTGATGCTATGCTTGGTATAGGAGTTAAAGGTAAACTTAAACCTCCAATACTTGATGCTGTTAAAACTTTAAACAAGCTTAACTGTTTTATTGTATCTATTGATACTCCAACAGGTTTAGATGCTTCTACAGGTGAAGTTTTAGGTGAAGCTGTTAAAGCAAGTTTAACTGTAACCTTTCATAAACCTAAAATTGGGCTTTTAAAGGCGAAGGAATATACAGGTGAAATTTATGTTGCAGATATAGGTATACCGTTAGAAGCTGAAATCTATACTGGTCCTGGAGATGTTAAAAAAGGATTTAACCTAATAAGGTTAGGATAATCTAAAAAATTTGTATAGCCTTTTTTATGTAAAACCTCAATCAAGCATGATGTAATATAGGTTGTACATCCACTTTTAGTGGAGTCAGTATCATCTAATCCAACATGAAGTTGCAAGGTTAGGGATACCTAAGATTCTTCAATAACAATCATTGTAAGAGTTGAGCGTACTTTATCTAATCTCCTAATATTCCATGTTACACATTCTTTAAGCTTATCCATTGATTCTGCTTGAACCTTAGCTATAATATCATATGTTCCGTAAACAGTGTATGCTTCAACAACATTCTTTATTTTTCTAATTTCTTTGAGAACAGCATCCTCTGCTCCAATCTCAGTGTTGATTAATACGTAGGCTGTTGGCATGTTTCTCCCCTAAAAGTTATATTAGCTTTAAGGATAATTAAATCTAGCCTAAGAATGCTGGTGTAAGCTTCTTGAAGCGTGATAGTGAAGCTTTAACAGCTGAAGAAATGTTTGCTTTAGAAAGTAATGCAGAATATCTTGGCATTTCCCTTCTTCAACTTATGGAATGTGCAGGTAAGGCTGTTGCTGATAAGGTTGCTGAAAAAGCTAAAGAAAAAGTTTGCACAGTTTTTGCTGGTGCTGGTAGAAATGGTGGAGATGGAATGGTTGCTTCACGTTATCTTGCTTCTAAAGGTTTTAAAGTCTACTTTTATCTTATAGGTGTTGAAGAAAAAATTGTTGATGAAAATGTAAGGCTAAATTGGAGTATTCTTAAGAGGTTAAAGAATTCTGTTGAAATCAACATTATCTCTGATTCAAACCTTATTCCTAGCAAGGTCCCTAGTAAAATTGTTGTTGATGCTATGCTTGGTATAGGAGTTAAAGGTAAACTTAAACCTCCAATACTTGATGCTGTTAAAACTTTAAACAAGCTTAACTGTTTTATTGTATCTATTGATACTCCAACAGGTTTAGATGCTTCTACAGGTGAAGTTTTAGGTGAAGCTGTTAAAGCAAGTTTAACTGTAACCTTTCATAAACCTAAAATTGGGCTTTTAAAGGCGAAGGAATATACAGGTGAAATTTATGTTGCAGATATAGGTATACCGTTAGAAGCTGAAATCTATACTGGTCCTGGAGATGTTAAAAAAGTTGTTAAACCTAGACCTTCATCAGCTCATAAAGGTAGTTTTGGAAGACTTTTAATTATTGGCGGTTCAAAAACATTTACTGGTGCACCTGCTTTAGCAGGTTTAGCAGCTTTAAGAGTTGGTGTTGACCTTGTTTATATTGCAGCTCCAGAAAAAACTGCTAGAATTATTGCCTCATATTCCCCAAACCTAATTACTATAAAACTTGAAGGAGAATTTTTGAATCCAAAAAATCTTGATGAGCTTAAACCTTACCTGGATAAAGCTACAGCTATTGTTGTTGGACCTGGACTTGAAACTAGGTCTGAAACTTTTAAAACTGTTTTTGAAATACTTAAAATTGCAGAGGAAAAGTTTCTTCCAGTTTTACTTGATGCTGATGGAGTTAAAGCTTATAGTCAATTTAAAGATAAGGTTAAAGGTAAACTTGTTCTTACACCGCATCGTGGAGAATACAAAATGCTTTCTAATATAGATTTAACAGGAATTCTTGAGGATGACGGTAAACAAGTTATGGATACCGCAAAGAAACTTGGATGTACCTTGATTGTTAAAGGTCCAGTTGATATTGTTTCAGATGGGTTTAAAGTCAAATTTAACTGGACAGGAAATCCTGGGATGACTGTTGGTGGAACAGGAGATATTTTAGCTGGAATTGTTGGAGGATTTTTAGCTCAAGGAGTAGCACCCTATGAAGCTGCGGTTGCAGGTATTTTTGTTAATGGAGCTGCTGGAGATTTAGCTGTAAATGAGAGAGGCTACCATATAGTTCCAACAGACCTTTTAGATAAAATTCCAACTATCTTAGAAAATCCTAGAATTCATAAGGATATTCCATATGGTAAGCCTAGATAAACTGGAAATTTCCCCCAAATCCCCTTTTTCCCATCAAATTTCATGTTTTAAGGTTGGATGGTTAAATCCATTATTGGAATATGTTGCTGAGCACCATAAACATCTGTTGCATAAATTTCATCTGATGCTGTTTTCTTAATTATAGTTATTTTTATACCTAAAACATTGTCAACAAAAAATATTCCTTCAACATTTTCCTCTGGTATGCGGTATATTTTTGCAATTTTTCTTTTTGTAATTGTTTTAGAGTTTTTAACAAGCAGATACTTATCTTTATCATCAAAAAATAGGTCTATAGTAAGCTTAAATGGGCCTGCATTTTTACTTCTAACAATCTTAACAATATCCTTAAGCTTAACCATAAACCTCCCTCACCATTTTAGCTGGAAATTCAATAACCCTAATTTTAAAGGGTTCATACGGGTTTTCAAGCCTAATTTTATGCCAAATATTAAAAATGTAAACCGGACCTACAGGTATATCTGAAGGTGAAAATGGGAATGCAAGATTTCCTGCTGTTGTTTTTCTACCTTCAAACCCAAAATGTAAGAAACTTGACCTTAAAAATGCACATATACTGTTAGCTATATTTTGCTCCTTAGCTACAACATCAATAATTATACATATCTCCTTAGCTTTTAAGCCTCTTTTAGGTTCAGTTTCACCCATAACTCCATCTTTACCATAAACCCTGAAAACAACAGTGTAGTCTTCATTAAGCCTTAATCCTGCATCTTTGAAAACTTTAAAACCTAAATTTTTAACTCCATCAATAATTTCATCAATTTTTGAGATTATTGTAGGGTCTCTTACACCTGCAATACATATTGTTCTATACCCTACAAGTTTAACTCCTTCAAGCTTAATCCAATACTCACCTGAAGGAATAAACTTGCTACCTGAAATAGTAACTGTTTTCTCATCTAACTGTGTATAGTTTGCTGAAGCAACATCAAGATAGCCATCAGGTAAATTCTCCATGTATGGATTATCTCTTTCATAAAATGAGTGGGCTGCTACACTTGCAATTGTGCATCTTCTTAAAGGGTTTGGAGGTTTAACATGGAAGCAATCTTTCCTAAGAATACCAAACATACCATCACTACCACTACCAGGCTCAGCTGCAAGTGCACCACATTCAAGAATTTTTGCCATATGGAAGGTTAAACCTTTATCAAAACCATACTTTAAGGGTAGAGCTGCAATTAAACTTAAATCTAAAGCTCTACCAGTTAAAACTCCATCAACACCCATATCCAAAGCCTTAACTATTGGTTCATAACCCATTTGAGCAACAATTCTAATAGAGTCATCAACATCTTTAATTGTTAAAGTTTCATTGAATCTTTCAACATTTACAAGTTTCCTAGTTAAAACTCCACTAGTAATTTTACCTTTAAGCCAATGTTTATCAATCTCCCCACTTACAACGGCAATTCTTAACTTTAAATTCTCCTCCCTAGAAATTTCATCAACAAGTTTAAGTACTTTTTCAACATGAATATCTGCACCAGCACCACCAACAGAACATATAAAGGGTATCCCTAAGCTCTTTGCTGAGGAAATAATTAGCTTTAAATCCCTCTTAACATTTGCATCTTCAGTGTAAGATGTACCTGAACCAAGGTAGAATGGTCCTGGGTCTGTTGATGTTCCTTGTGCAACAATTGCATGGGGTTCCCATTTTAAAGCTTGCTCTAAAGATTCTTTTGGGAAACCATAACCAACATGGGTTGTAGCATCATAAATACGGATTTCATCCAAAATAAACACCAAAAATTAATTTTTCTTTTTAGCTGTTAAGTTTATCTAATTTCTCTTAGCTTTAAAGATTAAATTGGAAAATATTCTTTCTCTAACCTTAAAATTTCTTCTATACTTTTAGCTTTAGAATAATCTTCTAATGGCTCTTTATTTAATGTTAAAAAAACTTTACCCCACTTATATATTGATAAAACTTCTTCAGCATAACTTTTAAACCCTGAAATGTAAAGAGTTGCAGCTAAAGCTTCAAGCGAACTCAATCTTCCAATATGACCATAATTTATCGGATTTGCTGGGATAAGTAATGGAAGACGCCGATTTAAACCCTTAAACTTCCAACGGAAAACCTCTTTAACTTTTTTCCATGAACAATCGATGGAAACTACACCAAATCTGGCGACATATTCCCTATCTAATGGTGTTAAAATGGTAGCTACAAATGGGTTAAGTAGGATAGCTTTCTTGGGAACTTCAAACCTATGCTTTAGCATCTTAGCTAAACCAAAATGTTGAAGTTTTCTTGCGGTACACTTTTTAGGGTCATCTTGATTAAGACAGTAAACATAAAGATCTGGTTTATTCTTCATGGGTAAAACAACTACAACCTTAGCTTATAAAAGATTTTTCTTCTACTACCCTTTTACATAACTTCACTCCAAAATTTACAGCTTCACTTTTATTAACCCTATTTATGAATAAAAATTTCCCTCCAAAAACTTTATCCAGTATAATTGAACCTTTAACATGGCTTCTTAACTTTTCTAAGTATTTTCCACCTTTTGAAAGTCTTATGCAGACTATGAATAATGCAATATTTTTTAACTTTAAATTTTCCATATTTTTCTCAAGAAAACTTAGGATGCTTTTCATAGGTTTTTCCATGTATATTGGTGAACCTATAACAATTATATCTGCACTAGCAACATCCTCAGAAGTAACATCTACAGCACGTTTAATACCTAAAATGTTAACATCTTTACATGCCTCTATTAAACCTTCACTAATCCACTCACATATCTTACCCGTTGTACTTTTCCCTCTTCTAGAATCATAAACAAAAAGATAATTCAAAACTACATTAACCCCTAAAAGAAGAAAACTTAATTATTTAGTTATTAAGTTTTAACTTTTAAAGTTAAATTATCGATTTAGCTGTTTCCTGTTGAACTTCACTATAAAGTATGGTTATAGACCTAGCTATAAAAACTGCGAGTATTGGTGTAACAAACATTAAAATTATCCAGCCGATAAGTGGTATATTCCCAATTGTGAATACAATAACTTCAAGAATGAAGACTACAATTAGCCAAATAAGGTATTTACTCCACCCTATTCCGCCAATTATACCTAAAATTTCACCAACAGCAAATGCTTTAGAAAAATTGCCTGTTTTAATCATATGAACAACCCCTATAACTAGGATTATTGAAAGAAGAAAAGCTAATGCTAAACCAACTAAAAAAGTTATAGACCCTATAAATGAAAGGATACTAAAGAAAAATACAGGTTGATGTCTCATAAATCCTGTTTTTGTCGATATTAACCCTGCTGATATGATTAGTATGGGTATTATCATGTATATTATGCCTACTACTACAACCTTTAACCCATCAATCCACATGTTTAAAAATTCTTCAAGCTTGGGTGGACTGTTGCTTGTTGGTGTCTGCCTTATAACTTTACATGCATAACCTAGAACAATAAAATTTATTATCGGTATAATACCTAAAATTGCGAGAATGATGAGTCTACCAATATCTCCAGTGAAATCTTTAGCATAGCTAAAAGCTTCACTAAAAGCTTCTTCAACCCTCAACTTTAGCTCCTCTTAGCACTCCTACTTTTCTTAGCTCTTCCAGTTGTTCTTGCAGCAATCAATCCAACTTTTTGTCCTGGTGGAGCATGGCGTGAAACCGTTGAAGGTTTACCTACATGCCTATGCCTACCTCCACCAAATGGATGTGAAGCTGCAACCATAGCTACTCCTCTA
The DNA here is from genome assembly GCA_964569845.1 of uncultured Candidatus Bathyarchaeia archaeon. Lineage (GTDB taxonomy): Archaea > Thermoproteota > Bathyarchaeia > Hecatellales > Hecatellaceae > CAZMUQ01. The sequence goes on along the minus strand of CAZMUQ010000019.1, from coordinate 6,230 downwards.
ACTCTTGGCCACTTTCTTCCTCTAGACCTCATAAGATAATATTTTTCTCCAGCTTTCATGAATGGTTTATCAGTTCTACCTGAACCTGCAACAACACCTATTGTTGCTAAAGCATTGTTGTTAACTATGGTGGTTTTTCCAGATGTAAGTTTGATAGTAGTTCCGTAAGGTGTGTGAGCAGTTACAATAGCATAGCTACCTGAAGCTCTAGCAAATTTTCCACCATCCATGGGTATTTTTTCAACATTACATATAATGGTTCCCTCAGGTATTTGTGAAATTGGTAGAATATTTCCAGTATCTAAACGGTCACCACCAATGTAGATTTCCTGTCCCTCATACATTCCTTCACATGCAACATTGTAAAATACTGTTCCATTTTCACATCTAATCATTGCTAAAGGTGTTCCTCTGCCAGGATCATGGAGAAGTTTCTCAACAACACCACGAATAGGCTGCTTACCAGCTATATTAGCTAGAATCGGGGGGTATCTTACAGGGGCAACCCTATAAATAGTATGGGCTCGGAATGTGGGTGTGCCTCTCCCCCTACGCTGAACAATAATTCTTTTACCCATTTTTAAGCTGAAACTCCCTTTAAGATAATGTTTAGCATACGTACAGTTAAACCTATAAAGGTATATAGGATAATAAAAACTTAACTCTTAACCAGACCAGAATACTTATTATCCCAAAGCATTTTAAAGAATTTTGGGTTGAAGTTTTATGAGTAAGTTTTCCTTTGAACTTTTAAACATCAGAGAAACACTTGAAAAACTTGCATCAATAAAACCTAAACCAGTTGAACCTTTAAAACCCACTATAAATCTTCATCAACCAGATTTTTGGGGTGAAAATGCAGCTCTTTATGAGTTTTCCGCTTATTTAACCTTATATTCTAAGGAATTTGAGAAGGCTGCTGAATTCTTTTATAATGCCTACACTTGTTATGCTTTAGCTTCCCATTTTGCTAAAGCAATGTGGAACCCAAAATTAGCTTGGGATTTTTACTGGAAAGTTGCTGAATGTTACGGTATGTATGCTGAGGTTTGTAGGAAAACTGGTTTCCAAAATATAGAAAAGATTTATTTTAATAGTGACGGTTTAAAGCTTGCAGGATATCTTCATCTTCCAAGAACTGATGAAAAGAATTATCCAGTTGTCATTCTATGTCATGGTGCAACAGGATGTAAAGATTCACGTATACTTGAAAGCATCGCAAAATCTTTAAGTGATAATAACATTGCTGCTTTTCGTCTTGATATTAGAGGTCATGGGGAAAGTGAAGGTGAATTTAGCCTTAAAGGTTGGTTAGAAGATATTAATTCGGCTATTCTCTACTTAACTAGAAGAGCTGAAGTAGATTCTAAAAGAATAGGTTTACTTGGCCATAGTCTTGGTGGAGGTTTAGGTCTTATTACTGCTGTAAAAAATCAGGCTATAAAGGCTTATGCAGGTTTAGCTCCAGCATCAAACCTTAAATCTGTAATTCCTTTTGTTATTGCAAGCTATAAATTAAAAGGATTTAAAGTTTCAGATGATGCTACACCAGAAAATATTGAAAAATTTGTTGAAGAGAATAATCCAATAAACCTTGTTAAAAAACTTCAAAAACCCATTCTATTAACCTACGGAGATCAGGATGAATTTTTGCCTGCCTTAAAAATTAGTGAACTTTTTGAAAAAGCTAATGAACCTAAAGAGTTAAAAGTGGTTAAGAACGCAGACCATACCTTCTTGAGTCCTAGTAAAATGGAAGAGTGTGCACATCTTATAGCTGAATGGTTTAAAAGAAACCTTTAAAAGGGCATAAATTAGAGTATACCTATTTTTATAGCTAATTCTGAAGCCCTGTAATCCGGCTTAAGTTTGATAAAAGCTTTTTTCTCACCTTTAGGAGTTATCAACGTGTTAACTTTTTCAACTTTAACATTGTAAAGTTTTTCGAATGCCTGCTTAATCTCTTTTTTAGATGCTTTCTTATCAACCATAAAAATAAGCTTATTTTCTGTTTCTATAAGGTTTATAGCATCCTCAGTTACAACAGGGTAAAGTATTATTTTTCCAGCTTTTTCTAATTCAGCAGCTTCAGCCATAAGTTAAACCCTCCTTTTAACTAAAAACTTTATCTAAAACCCTTATTGCAGGCTCACTCCAAATAGTTAATCTTCCAAGATGGGTTCCTGGTGCAAGCAATTCAACATTAAGACTTTTAACCGAAGCAATATCTAGCCCAGGAATGTTTGCTGCAGCCTTACTAATACCTTTATCTTCTTCAACAACTATTAATGGCCCCTTGGCTTGTTTAATTCTCCTGCCTCTCATTTTACCCTTACCAGCTCGAATTCTTCTACTATTCTTAACTCTCTCTAATTCCCCCTCAAGTTTTAAGTTTCTTAAAATTTCGATAAGTCTTCCAGTATTTTTAACTTCCTCAATTTTTCCATCAACAACAACTGGAAGGGCAGGTATCCCATTAACTTTATGCCCCCGTTTTAAAACTAGATCTTTTTTAGCTGTTGCAGCTATAGCTGATTTTAAAGCAAGTTTTTTCTCTTTCTTATTAATCTTTTTAACAATCTTTTTTTCAGGGGTTGGTGGGTGTGCAAGTCTACCACCAACAGTTCCAGGTGCAAAAGCACCTTGACCTGCTCTAAGATAACCTGAACCTTTAACCCTTGGAATTCTTGCTATCCCTAAGCCAACTCCTCTAGATTCGGCTGTTGTTCTTTTGCCAGCCATTGGGTCTCTACCTTTAGGTTGAAGTCTCATAGACTGGATTGAAAGAACAGCTCTCTTAACTAAATCTGGTCTTATAGGTGTTTTAAAAATTGATGGAAGCTCTACTTTTCCGATTATTTCACCATTTAAACCGTAAACTGGTGCTTCATCTAACTCCTTAAACTCTTCAGCTTTTTCTTCGGTCATTAAATTTTACACCTAAACGTAGATGTAGGCTAAATTTGGAGTTTTAACTTCTCCAAACCATCTAACAGGATACCTTAAAACTATTAAACGTTTAACAGGTCCTGGAACACTTCCCTTAACAAGTAGATATTGACTTCTAATTATACCATATCTTTTAAGTCCACCTTTTGGTGTAATCTCTGAACCATCTTTACCTATCTTAATTATTCTCTTATTAAATTCTGTTCTTTGATGGAAGCCAAGCTGGCCTGGTCTTGGAACAGTCCACATAACATCATGAGGACTCCAAGGCCCAATACATCCAACTCCTCTCTTAGTTTTGCGTGATTTATGCTGAAGACGGTGAACACCAAAACGCTTTATTGGCCCTTGGAAGCCTTTACCCTTACTAACTGCAATAACATCTACATATTGCCCTTCACTAAAAACATCTGTAACCGGTATACGCTTCCCCAGTATACTCTTAGCATACTCAAATTTTTCTTTAATACTTCCACCTCCAACAGCAACCTCCAAAATATCAGGCTTCTTTTTTGGTAATCCTGCTTCTCTTGGAATGGTTGCAACTAAAACCCTGATTTCAGCAATTTTATCAATGTTTTCTTCTATTCTTCTAAGTTTTTCTTCAGCATTATGATTTTTAGGTGGTTTTAAGGCTCTATAAATATCCTTTGGAAGCTCCTTACTCCAAACTTCTGTAAACGTTTTTAAGCCATCAAAAGTTTTCTCGTAAGCTCTTAAAGCAATAACCCATAAAGGTGGTGTTTCTATTATCGTTAGGGGGCAGAAAACCTCTTTACCATAATTTGGTGAAAACTTGTTATCTTCAACAACAAAACCATAAGTCATTCCAGCTTTATATCCAGCAAAACCTAGAAGTGCAAGTTTTTGAACTTCAGGCCAAGACCTAACTCTAGGCACAATACTTCTAGCACGTTTCTTGGGGTAAAATGCTAAACTTCCCCTTCTTGGAGCATGAGTTCTTCTATGTCCCATACCAAACCACTATTAAATTTACTGCAACAAAACACATTAAAACCATCAATATTTAAGCTTTACCAAAATCAGTTAAAGCAATAGATTGTCAGATGGAGGTGAACTTTTTAAACTTTCAACGTAAAAAAAGATGTAGAGTATTTCTTTAAAAAGGATTATGATTGCTAATAAAACAATTAAAACACCAATCCATGTAACAACATCAGATAAAATTAATGGTTTATCTTGAAATAAAAACCTAACTAGTGGTAGATAAAATTTTGCTAAAAGCCAGCTTACAGCAAGAAACATTACCCAGAAAAATGTTATAAGTAGGAAAAGTCTTAAAACTCTACCTTTAAACACTTTAACCCACCATAAAAATAGCTGTTAAAATCGCAAGAAAACCTGAAAAAACGTGTAAAATTATGATAATTTTTGCAATTTCAAATTCTTTTAATGGTGTTTCTGCAACAATTATTCTTGTTAATGTTACTGGCGCCTTTAAACTTAGACTTGAAGATAAAAGCTCCCCTTTAAGCAAAATAGTTGGTCTATCTTTAATTTCTCTTCTTTCTTTAAAGCCTCCTAAACTTGAAACTATAAGTAGGCTGTTTATAAGTGATGGTATAAAAATGATCAACGTTAAGACCTCCAATCCTCCAATTATACCCGTAAGTGCAAAAGCTACACCTAAGGTTAAGCTTCCAATATCCCCAGCAAAAACTTTTGCTGGATATTTATTATAGATGTAAAAGGCGTAGCTAGTTAAAGTTAAAGAAAGATATAAGGGTAAAACTTCAACCTTACCAAGAACTATTGCAGTTATAGCTAAAAATATGGCTGAAACTGTTGATACACCAGCCATTGAGCCGTTAACAACATCGACCATATTTAATGTGTTACCAAGGATAGTTGTAAAAGCTGGAATAAATATTAAAGGGTAGATTATTGTTAATCTAAGCTTACCAATAAAGGGTAAAACTGGGTATGGTTGATATTCTCCAAACAAAATAAATGGTATTGAGGTTAAAGCTACAAGAAAAATTTTTTGTAGAGCCCCCCAAGGCTTAAACCAGTCAACAACCCCTACAACAGCAGCTAAAGTTAAGGTTAAAAGAAAAGGTAAAAACTTTAAAACATCTGCAGAAAAAATTGCTAAGATTATCAGCGAAACAGTTAAACCTAAAAATATTGATAATCCACACATTTCTGGAATCTCAACTTTAGATTCCTTGTGAACATCAACTCCAACAATTCCCCTTCTACGCATAAAATTAGCTATTTTAGGAGTAAGAAAGTAGACAGTAACAAAACTTGCAATTCCAGCTATGGTTGCCTGGATAATAATGTCCTGATTTATCAATTTTAACCATTAAGACTCCTAACTAACTCTTCAACCTTTGTTTTTTTCACTAGAAAAAGGTCTAAAATTTTTAGTGCTGCTTCATGGTTTTCTTTTGATGGTGATGCAATACAGTCCACTGGAAGAATAATTTCGTACCCTAATTCTAATCCATCCATAATTGTTTTTAATACGCATCCCTCAGTTCTTATACCTGAGATAATAAGAGTTTTTATTCCCTTATACCTTAAAAGAAAGTCCAGATTTGAAGCGTAAAATGCACTAAGCCTTGGTTTTTCAACTATAATATCATTTGTTTCTGGTGAAAGTTCATCTATTATTTTCCATCCCTCTGTTCCTTTTATTGTGTGTGGAGGAAGATTAAACCTTGTAAACATAGGGTCATCTCTAAGTCTTGTGTCGCAAGCATAAATAACAGGTAAACCTTTTTTCCGGGCTTCCTCAACTAGAATTTTAATTTTTGGGATTATGTGTAAACAAAACTTTCCAATATTATCCTTTTGCATATCTATAACTAAAACAGCTTTTTCAGCCATGATTCATCAACAAATTTAGGATTAGCATAGTGGAAGTTTTCTTACTCTTATTCAGGCTGTCGAAAAATTCTTAGGTTTTTGTCTGATTTAATTCTTTTGGGGTTGGTTGGGTATGCTGGTTAAGGCAACGTTGAGCTTTGCTATGAAGTTGCCCCCAGAGCTAGCCAACCCCATCCATGAAACTCTCTTGGTCTTTAGGAATGCGGTCAGGTATGTGGTGAACTGGTGTATTGAGAATAGGGCTACAAACCTTGCTAAGGTTCACCGTAGCCTTTACCATAAGCTTAGGGAAGCTTATAGGCTTCCAGCAAGGTTAGCATTGGATGCTGTTAGGCAAGGAATCTGGATAGCTAAGGGTTGGCTAAGGAATCCTAAGCGTGGAAAGAGGAGACCAGTGATTCGCAAGCTTTCGATGGTTCTAACGC
>CAZMUQ010000018.1:15690-20683 GCA_964569845.1 uncultured Candidatus Bathyarchaeia archaeon | reverse complement strand
ATAAATTTTTAACCCATCACTACTTTCTTAACAGATGTCTAAAAAGAAAAAGCTAACTAAAAACTTTTACCATAAAAAGTTAAGGTAAATTGGCATAGAAAAACTTGTTATAGACTTTTAAAACATAACATTACAGGAAAAATTAAGCCTAAAGGTTTAAATCGCTACACATCAAAATGTTTAAGAAAATTTTAATTCCCTCATTTTGCTTAAACATATGGATAAGATTTTCAGCTTTAAGGTTTAGGCCGTATCTGCTACTTAAATAATCTGCAATAATAGACATATAGACTTTTAAACCTCTTTCCCCAAGCAAACCTTTTAAGGCTTTATAAAAACAAGCTGAATTTTCAATTAAAACTTTGAAAGGAGGTTTTTTAAGTTTCTTTTCAACAAGGAAAAACATTACATTATAGAAGGTTTCCCCTATTGTTAGGGTTGTTGCATCTTTAAAAATTTTTTCAAGTTCTTCAGCAATTTTAGGGTAATCATGTTTTCTTAGAAAAACGTCATTTTTTGGATTTAACAATGATAAGTTCTACCTCATCTAGGATGAAATAAATTTTAAATACAAATAAAGACTTGTATGTTACAACTACAACACACATTTAAATTTAGCTTAATAGAGTATTGGCTAAACTACTTAGTAAAAGTAATAACACCTTAAACTTCTAAAAAGTTAGTGGAGAGAAGCAAATAATGCATGATGAAGAAATCTTTAATCTTTTACAGAAACTTGGATTAACAAGAATTCAAACCAGAGTTTTTTTAACACTTGTAAGATTTCATGAGTTAACAGGAACCGAAATTGCAAAACATTCAGGAGTATCTAGACCTGAAGTTTATCGTGCATTAGGAAAACTTCAAAATTTAGGTCTTATATCTATGAAGCTCAAATCTCCAAGAAGCTTTTCCTTATCCGTTCCTCCAAAGGAAGCCTTAGAGATACTTTTACTTAAATTTGAAGATAAAATTAAAAACTTAAGGTTTGAAGTAGAAAAAATTTTACCCAAGATTAAGAAACTTTCAGAAAATTATACTGTTAAAGCTCAAATAGAAAAGGAAACTACGGCTACAATTTTAGCTTCACCAAAGCAAGTTATCAATACAGTTATAAGATTATGGTTTGAAGCTAAGAAAAGTATAGATGCATCACTTTACTGGAATGAAATCAAAAATATCCCTGAAACAATGTTTAAAGATATTATAGTTAAAAAAGCTAAAAATTTGAACGTTAGAATTATTGGTGAGGTTGACGGTGAAAATATTGCTGAAGCAAAATGGCTTAGCAAATATGTAAATATTCATTACCTTTCTTGGACCCCGTTAAGGGCAATGTTAGTTGACGGAGAAAAACTTTTAGTTGATGCATCAGAAGGAGGAAAAATGAGGCCAAGAAGTGAGAAAGTTGAAGTTATATTTTTAGTTGGAGGCCCATGGGTAAAGATTACTGAAAAGATTTTCAATTATGTTTGGGAAACAACAAAAAGTTTAGAAGAGTTTAAAGTTTAATGCTTACTTGAGTCTAAAAGATAGGAAACTTCTTCATGAAGTTTTTTTATTGCATCTATAAGCCTAATTTCCCCATGCTCAACAGCATCCATATCAGTATAAAGCATTCTAGTTCTTTCTTCAGAAAGAAGTTCCCTATATTGGGAAACTAGAAATTCATAAGCTTTTTTACCCAGCTTTGTAGCTACAAGTTGTCCACCTTTTAACTTTGTAACATAATATCTATCCTTCAACTTTTCAACTATAACAGCATAAGTACTGGGTCTTCCTATACCCTTCTCCCTCATAAGCCTTATAAGGTCAGCTTCAGTGTATAACGGTTCAGCACCAATAAGCCTACGCTTACCTTCAACAATCTTGTAAACTCCTTTACCAGGAAAGACTTTGGCAACATCTAAATGCATAACTGTTGTAAATCCAGGCTCCAAAATTTTAACAGGAAAGCTAAGATTTTCTATGAGAAAGCCTCCAGCATCAATCTTTAGGTTTAAATATTCTATTTTTGCAGATTTCATTTGGCTTGCAATAAACCTTCTAAATATGAGATTATAAAGGGAGAAATGTCTACGCCCTAAAGGTATGGATGATGGTAAAAGCCTACTTTTAACCATAACCTCAATTTCTTCAGCATTTAAAGGTCTTGTAGGTCTAATACACTCATGAGCACCAACTTCTCCACTCCAAGATCTAGGTTCAGAATATTCTTCAAGGTTAACTTTTGAAAGATACTTTTTAGCTAATTCTATACCAAACCCGCTAACCATTGTTGAATCTGTTCTATGGTAAGTTATAAGCCCAGATTCAAAAAGCTCCTGAGCAATTCTCATAGCTTCATCAGTTCCCATTTTAAGCTGCCTACCAGCATCAATTAAAAGTGTACTTGTAATGTAGGGTGGTGAAGGAATAACCTCCCTTACCTCTCTCCAAGCATTAATAACTTCAACAACACCTTTCTCCTTAATTTTTGAAAAGGTTCCTCTTGGAGCTTTAAATGTTAGTTGGAAACCGTTTTCAAGAGTTAAATTTATAAGCTCAACTTTCTCCTTAGCATTTATTTCTGTTCTTTCAACAACCCATCCAAGTACAGGTGTTTGAACACGTCCTGCACTAAGCCTTCTATAACCAAAAGCTTTTTGGAGAATCATTGATAATGGTAAACCTATCCATGCATCTTCAACCCTTCTTAAAAGTTGGGCATGAAGAAGGTTTTCATCAAAGTTTTCAGGATTAGTTAAAGCTTCAGTTATTGCTCTTTTTGTAACCTCATGATACCTAATTCTTTTAATATTTGGATTAAACGGGGAAGCTAAAGCTCTCGTATCCCAAGCAATTTTTTCACCCTCAGCATCAGGGTCTGTTGCAACAAGAACTTCATCAACATCTTGGGTAAGTTTACGTAAAGCTTCAACAACCTCAAATTTCATAGGTTTAAAGTAAACCAAAAAATCTCCATCATAAAGTTTAGCTCCAAAATCTTCTCTATCAATATCAAGGTCATAAAAGTGCCCCTTAGTTGGCATTATTACTATTAAGCCTAAAGGCGATATAACTTCAAATGTTGGAACATTGTTAATAACCCTTCTAACAGGTTTACCAAAAAAGCTTGTAATAGTTCTAGCTTTAGTTGGAGACTCAACAACAACAAGGCGAGATTTAGCTTTAGCTTCAACATCAACACCAACCTTAAGTTTTCTAGTTTTATCAACCTCTTCCAGTATAGCATCCAAGTTAATTTCAGAAAGAGGTTTAAAACTTATATCAAGAACTTCAAGATTTTCCTTTAAAAGCTTAAAAGCTTTCTCATCATCTACAATTAAAACAGATAAACCTTGAGTCATACCTCCAGGTGTAAGCCTACTAGTTCTACCTGAAGCTTGAACATAAGTAACAGTATCAGGGAAAATAAGCCCATCTTCAGTTAGACTTGAATTCTCATAAACTTCAGGTTTTTTAACCATCTCCTTTAAAAAGCTTAAACTTTCTTCTAAAACACCCTTAGCATATTCAAGAAAACGGTTACCTGCAATCTCACCTTTTCTTATTTTTTCAAGGTCAAATCTTGTAAGATTTGAAATTTTACGTAAATTATCTATAAGCCTACCGCCTCTAACTTTTTCTTCAGCTTCCCTAACAAATTTAAGAATATGGGTTATAGCTACAAGTGCACGCATAGGGGTTATTTCATCCCAAGTTAATTTTATAGCATACTTTGGAACACCAACAAATATTGCGTAACGTGCAGCCTCAGGAAGGTCAACACCTCTAACAAGTGAGCTTCTTGAGGTTGCTGTTCCAACAAGAACATGAAGTTCTGAAACCATAAACATGTTAAAAAGTTTTTTTGAAGCTTTAATGTAGGCTTCAGCTTTAATTCCAGCTTTAGCTAAAGCTTCAGCTAAACTTACAGCATTTTCTGTACCATGAACATATATAAGTCCTCCATGGCCAAGCATCCTAACAAGCTTTATAACCTGCTCATAAATATTCTTCTCAGCCATAGTATAAACATCAAGAATATTTCTAACACCAAGAACCTTAGTACTAACATCAAAACCTAAAAGAAGATTTAAAAGGCGAACTCTTTTAGTTCTTTTTGCTGTTTGGGTTGCACCTGAAACAATAACCTGTTTTCCTTTAAACCACTCTCTTAACTTTAAAATTTGATGAGAAAAATCTTCCTGCTCCCTTTCAACCTTTTTAAGGCTTAAAAGTTTTTCAGCTTCCTCTAAAATTTCACCAGTAACTCCAAGCATTTCTAAAACAACATCAATAGCTTTACTTTTCCTTAGAAAGCCATCAACATCATCAACAAAAACAAGATTTACCTTAACATCTTTAACCATATCCCTATTCCTTATAAGAGACATCGAAGTTGAGATAATTATTTGAGCTTCCTCAACATCACTTTTCTCAGGTTTCTTTGTAAGGGTATGTAAACCAACAATTCTAACATTACTACCACTTCCTTCAGCAGCCTCACGTAGCCTTGATTCAACCTGGTAAGCCAAGGTTGCAGTTGGAACTATTATTAAAGATTTTTTACCTTTTAAAGCTGAAGCCAAAGCAAAAGCCATACCAGCTAAAGTTTTACCACTGCCAGTAGGAGCTGTTAAGATGAAGCTTTCCTCCTTAATAAAACGTCTAGCCCAAAGCCTTTGAGCACTCCAAGGCTTAACATGAAAAGGTCTAAAAATCCATTCTACATCATAAATCTGAATACGGGTGTCTCCATGTTTTTCGCAGGGCAACCCTGCAAGAAGCCTTTCTGATGAAATATCCCCCCCGCAAAGAGGACATGAAGCTACATATACCAGTTGAACCAACCTATACACCTAAACCTTTAACCTAAAACCCTAACAATACACACGGGTTTCGGTTTTAGCATAAAAGTAAGGGTAAAAGTTATTTAAAAAGGTTAACTTACCTCAAAAATATTCAACCCAACAAATAAAGTAATAATCTATAAATTTAAGGTTTTAAA
>CAZMUQ010000018.1:0-15590 GCA_964569845.1 uncultured Candidatus Bathyarchaeia archaeon | reverse complement strand
TAATTTTAAAATAAAAAAGTTTTAAACATATAAAACTCTAACTTAAGGTTAGAAAGAAGTTGTTAAAGGGGGGTCTTTTTTGCCTAAAGGTGGTTGGCCTGCAAAAAAATTTGGAAACTATATTCAATTCTCATTTGGAGATTATTATCCTAAAATCCCTGTTTTCCAATTGCTTAAAAACACAGCAAAGAGGACTCCTGACAGAGTTTTCATACTTCATCCAAAAAGGTTAACTTTTGGTGAAGTTGATGAATTAAGTGATAGACTTGCAACAGCTTTAGCATCTTTAGGAATTAAAAAGGGAAATACTGTAGGTATATTTTTGTGGAATTCCCCAGAGTTTGTTATAGCTTTTTATGGTATTTTAAAGGCTGGTGCAACAGTTACAGCTTTAAATCCATCATTTAAGGAAAAAGATGCAAAACATCAGCTTGATGATTCAGAAGCTGTAGCTTTGATTGTTGATGAAGAATTTTACCCTACAATAGAAAATATTAGAAGAGAACTTCCAAGATTAAAGCATATAATTATTACCGGCGAGAAAAAGTTTCCTGAAACTTACCTTTTTGATGAATTGCTTAAAAACTATCCACCAAACCCGCCGAAAGTTGAAATAAACCCTGAAGAAGATATTGCAGCTTTACAGTATACTGCAGGAACAACAGGCTTACCCAAGGGTTGTATGCTTACCCACTACAATCTTGTATCTAATGCTCTCCAAGTTGCCTTATTTAGTGCTGTTGCTTGGGGGCTTCATGACGAGGAAAATGTAACTTTAGTTCATCTTCCACTTTACCATAGCTACGGTATGACGGTGTGTTTAAATGCTTCAGCATTAGCAGGAGGACAGATAGTTATACAGAAAAGATTTGACCCTGTTGAATGGCTTGAACTAATTCAAAAGTATAGGGTTAATGCTGTTGCTACAGTTATGCCTGTTATAAGCTTCTACGTTAAAAATCCTGACCTTCTTAAAAAATATGACCTATCATCTTTAAAGTTTGTTAATAATGGTGCTGTACCAATAATGCTTGAAGTTGCAAAAGAATTTGAAAAATTAACAGGTGTAACAGTAACTCAGGGTTACGGTTTATCTGAAACCTCACCAGTAACAAATTCAAATCCAAAAGTACATATAAAACTTGAATCAGTAGGACCACCATTTCCAGATACCGAAGAAAAAATTGTAGATCCGGATGATCCGGCAAAAGAACTTCCACCAGGAGAAGTTGGAGAACTTGCAATTCGAGGACCTCAAGTTATGAAGGGCTACTGGAAGAGGCCTGAAGAAACAGCTAAGGCTTTAACACCTGATGGGTGGCTTCTTACAGGAGACCTTGCAAAAATGGATGAAGATGGCTATGTTTACATTGTTGAAAGGAAGAAGGAGATTATCAAGTGTATGGGATTTACTATAGCTCCAGCTGAGCTTGAAGCTGTTTTACTTGAACATCCAGCAGTTTTTGATTGTGCTGTTGTACCTAAACCAGATCCTGAAAAGGTTGAAGTACCAAAAGCATATGTAGCCTTAAAACCTGAATATAAAGCTTCACCTGAGCTTGCAGAGGAATTATTAAAATGGGTTAATAGTAAAGTTGCAGGCTACAAAAAAATTCATGAAGTTGAATTTGTAGCATCAATTCCTAGAAGTCTTGCAGGAAAAGTTTTAAGAAGAGAATTTATTGAGAGGGAAAAGAAAAGGGTAAGTGGATAAAAACATGGAAGCTAAGATTTTGAAGGTAATACTGCTTCAGCCTCACCTATAGCAACCTTTTCTCCTCTTTGATTTTCAGCCCAAACTTCAAGTTTAACGTAATTTTTCCCATTTTTCTGATATTTGTCAACAATTTTACCTTTACATGTAACAGTATCTCCAGGGAAAACCATACCCCTAAATTCTACTTTTAACCTTTTAAGATGTGCTGGATCTGGAAGCCAATCTGTTAGCATTCGAGCCACATACCCCATTGTCAACATACCATGAGCTATAACAGTTTTTTGAGGAGTATTTTTAGCAAATTCCTCATCAACATGAATAGGATTAAAATCTCCTGAGGCACCAGCATATTTTGCTATATGAACTCTTGTTACTGGAGGATTTGTTGAACTTATCTCATCACCAACATTAACATCTTCAAAATAAACAATCTTCTTACTCAAAAAATTCACCTCCTACAAATTAAAGTTGACCTTGCAACTAAAACTTTCTCACCTTTTTCATCTACAACTTCAGCTTCAATAACAATAAAGTCCATAGGTCTACCACTTCTACTCATTTTCTCATAAATATCTGCTACTTTAGGCTTAATTGTTAACTTATCCCCAGGTTTAACAGGTCTATAAAACTCAAATTCTTGAGCACCATGAACCATTGTTGCAAGGTCTATAGCTAAATCTTGGTCTTGAAGAGCAAAAGCTAATGGTCTAAGAGCAAAAACAGCTGCAAATGTTGGTGGAGCAATAATACTATCAAATCCAGCCTTTTTGGCATATTCCTCATCAAAGTAAATTGGATTCATATCACCAATAGCTTCAGCATACTCCCTAATCTTAACCCCAGGAATATCTACCATGTAGGTTATCGGGGGATACTCTTTACCTATAGCCTTTTTATCAGACCTTTTAACTTCAGCCAATTCAAAACATCCTCCATTAAACCCTTAAACTATCCTTATAAACTCTAAGAACTTAAATTTTTTTATGTTGAAATATATGGAAAAAATTAAATGTATAGTTAGAGATGAATAGGTATGAAGAAATAAGATTTTAGGTGAAAAAATTGGTTAAAGAAAAATTGTGGTTTAAAATTTGGCCTGAAGGAACACCTAAAACTTTACAACCCTACCCTGAAAAACCACTTTACAAGTTTCTTGATGATCATGCATCTTCTAAACCAGATAGACCTCTTGTAATTTATGAGGATGGTAGAATATTCACCTATGGAAGGGTTTCTGAGGAATCAAGTAAAATTGCAGCTGCAATTTGGGATATGGGTGTTAGGAGGGGGGATCCTGCAGCTGTTATGATGTTTAATAGGCCCGAGTTTATATCATGCTTTTATGGTGGGCTTAAAGCTGGAGCTAAGGTTGCTATTATTGATGCTTTAACTATCAGTGAAGATTTAAAAATGCATTTTGAAATGACCAAACCTAAAGTAATTTTTACAGATGCTGAAGTTTGGGAGCGTGAAAAAAAGATTTTTGAGGAATATGGTTACGGGTTAAAGAATACCATTGTTGTTGAAGGAGGAAAAGATACCTTAAGCTATGGGGGTGTTTTAGCAAAATATGAAGCTAAACCTCCAAATGTTCAAATTAATCCACGTGAAGATGTAGCAGTAATTGCACATTATGCTGGTATTGTTGGTAGAACGCTTGAAGTTTACCATACCCATTATGGGATAGTTGCAGCTATGATTTCAGCTTCAGCATTTTATGGGCGTAGAGAAGGAGTAACATCACTTGTTGCTATACCCTTATCCCACCTATTTGGTGTTATGGAAATAGCAGGACCTGTTATTGCTGGAGGAACAATAGTTTTAATGAAAAGGTTTGACCTTGATAAAGCGCTTGAACTAATAAGAAAGTATAATGTTAATCTTTGGCCTGGTCCACCAATGATGTTTGATGCTGTCTTAAAGAAAGGTTTAAGGAAGGAGGATGTTCCAAGTTTAATGCTTTGTGTAACTGGTGCAGCACCTGTTCCACCTGACCTTCAAAAAGCATTTTTTGAGGATGTTGGTATTCCACTTATTCAGGGTTACGGTTTAACTGAAGGGTTAGTTGTTACAGCTCAACCACCAAATGTTAGAGTTTATGGTTCTGTCGGTATCCCCTTACCTGATGTTGATGTTAAAATTGTTGATAAAGAAATTGGGACAAAAGAACTTCCACCAGGAGAAGTTGGAGAACTTATTGTTAAATCCCCATGGATTATGAGAGGCTACAAGGATCCAGAGGAAACTAAAAAAGCTATTAGAGATGGATGGCTTTACACTGGAGACCTTTTAATGATGGATGAGAATGGTCTACTTTACTTTAGAGGTTTAAAGAAGAGGTTTCTTAAATATAAAGCTTATCCAATCTTTCCAAGAGACCTTGAAATTATACTTCTCCAGCATCCAGCAGTTAAGGATACGTATGTTGATGGTGAATGGGACCCTGAAATTGGACATAAACCATTTGCAAAAGTTGTTTTAAAGGATGAATATAAAGGGAAAGTTTCAGCTGAAGAATTGATAAACTTTGTTAATGAAAGAGTTGCATTCTACAAAAAACTTAGGAAGGTTGAGTTTGTAGATAAAATTTAAAACTAATCTTCCTTTCTTTTTTGGAGATTAAGGTGAATATTCTCTTCCGAATAATATTCTTGAAATTATAAGTTTTTGGATGTCGCCTGTTCCATCACCTATTAATGCACCTCTAATAGCTCTGAATCTACGCTCTACAGGATACTCCGTCGTATAGCCGTATGCACCATAGGTTTGAAGTGCATCATTTATAGCATTAAAAGCAACCTCGCAACCATACCATTTTGCTGCTGAAGCTTCAGCCCAGCTTGATATACCTTTATCTGCAAGCCATAAAGCTCTGTAAGCTAAAAGTTTTGCAGCTTCAATTTTTGTCCAATGTTCAGCAAGCCTAAAACTTACAGCTTGAAATTTTGATATAGGTAAACCAAAAGCTCTTCTTTGCTTTGCATACTCAATAGCTTCCTCAATAGACTTTTCAGCTGCACCTAAAGCCATTAATGCTACATGAACTCTTATAAGGTTAAATTCGTTCATTAGAAGGTAGAAACCTTTATTTTCTTCACCAATAAGGTTTGCTACAGGAACTTTAACATTATCAAACTTTACTCCGCCAAAATCTCCCTTAAACCCTGGAGCCATTGTTTCAAGCTCATAAGCTTCAACACCTTCCCTATCCTTTTCAACTAGAATTAGGCTAATAGCTTTATGAGGTTTGCCAGGTATTTCAGCTGTTTTAGCGGAAATAACAAAAATATCTGAGTATAATGGGCCGCTTATACAAGCTTTCTCACCATTTATCAGGTACTCCCCACCATCTTTAACAGCTCTAGTAATTATTGCTGCAACATCTGAGCCGCAGCCTGGTTCTGTAAACCCTCCACAAATAATTAAATCTCCATCCAAAAATTTTCCAGTAAACTTTTCTTTACATTCCTCAGTTGCATAGTTAAGTAATCTTGATAGTTGTAGTGAAAGAAATATTTGGGTTGGAACTTCATATTTACCTATAACTTCTGTAATTATTCCTTGACTAACGTTATCTAATGGTGTACCACCATACTCCTCCCTAATATTCATTCCAGTCCAACCTATACTTGCACACTTTTTCATAAGCTCCCTAGGAAAAATCCTGTCCTTTAACCATTTATCAATGTAGGGAGAAACTTCCTTCTGACAAAATTCTTCAGCAGATTTTTTAATTAGCTTCTGCTCCTCAGTAAACCCAAAATCCAATTTTAACCACACCTATAAACCTTATGTTAACTAGGTAGTTAACTTAACATGCTTAAAGTTATTCTTCAACTATTCTTGCTATCTCCCAACCTATTAATGGTAACTCTTCATACT
This sequence comes from uncultured Candidatus Bathyarchaeia archaeon, assembly GCA_964569845.1. Lineage (GTDB taxonomy): Archaea > Thermoproteota > Bathyarchaeia > Hecatellales > Hecatellaceae > CAZMUQ01. The sequence goes on along the minus strand of CAZMUQ010000018.1, from coordinate 9,991 downwards.
TAACCCACCTAATTTCAGCATCTACACCTATCTCCCTTTTTATAACCTGCTTAGTTCTCTCCTCCAAGCTACCCCATTCCTCCCTTGTTTTGGGGAAGTATTGTTGGCGCAATTTTAATCTTTAAAAAATCCATTTCAGGTTTACTAAGAAAAAATGTTAAGTGTAGATTACTTGGCTTTAGCTTTCTTAACCATTTTTATAAGTTCAACCATACGTTTTGCTGTTTTTTCAGCCTGTTTTAAGGCAAATTCATCCTTAAGAATTAAGTGTTTATCTGAGGGGTCAAACTTGCCTGTTCCATTTATACTTGAAAATCCTGCTGCACCTAAACCTGCAACAATCATATCCCATATTAGGAAGGATTGGTTAAGAGTTAGAAGAGCTGTTTCTGTTCCTCCATGCCTAAACCAGCTTACTGCAAGGGATGCTGCAACCTTATCTTTTAATGGATACCTTCTCCGATAATATTTTCCAAGTTCAAGTGCACGTAACCGGTCAAGTAAATTTGCCAGCTTACCAGAAAACCTTCTAATGTATACTGGCGTAGCTACAAGCAACCCATCATATTCCAAAATTTTCCTGTAAATCTCGGTCATACCATCTTTTTGTGCACAAAAATCATTTTCAGTTTGATTAAATAAGCACCAATTACAGTGAACACAATCTTTAACCTCAATATCTGCAAGTCTTATAAGCTCAGTTTTTGCACCCTCAGCTTCAGCAAACTCTAAAGCTTTTCTTAAAAAAACTTCAGTATTTCCATCCCTTATTGGGCTACCACAAATACCAAGAATTTTAATCTCAAAATTATTCATAGGGTTCACCTTTAACCTCCAAAACACTACCTCTTTAGTTTTAAGATATAAAAACGTTGTGTTTAAAGGTAAATTTTTGGTTAAAAGTAAAGGTTAAGAAAGGTTGGGTTAAATATGCTTAACATTTACAGCTTTTTGCTGCTTTCTTTTTCCAGAAACTCCTTATATTCTACAAGTTTAGCTAAAACTTTTACTGCTCTTTCAGGTGAACTATAATGGTACACTCCATTTTTAAGTTTTGACTCAGATTCATGGAAGGTTGTTGTTACTACAGGTTTTCCATATTTTCTCTTCCACTGGAGAAGAAGATTTATAGAGTATTCCTCAATAAACCTTGAAAATTCCTCATAATTTTCTGGAAGTTCTACACCATCAATCTTAACATTCATGAAAAAAGCAAACCTATAAAATCCTCCAAAACCCATAAAAATGAGAGAATCAACTTCCCCAAGCCTTAAAAGTATGTCTGGAATTTGGAGATAATAGTGAAGATTTCTATCACCAGCAGGGTCAACAGGGTTTCCATGACTCCATCTTGGGGGAAGAATTTTATTAAGCTCCTCAACAACCCAATCTGGGAGCTTAACAACATTTAACCCGTTAATTTCACATGCATCTGCACAAATAACACCATAACTACCACCACCAGTTAGAATAGCAACATTTCTACCTCTTGGAAGAGGTTGAGTTAAAAATCCTACACCAACATCTAAAAGCTCCTCAACAGTATCAACTCTAATAACTCCAACCTCTTTAAAAGCTGAATCATAAACTTTATCTGACCCTGCTAAAGCACCAACATGAGATTTAATAGCTTTAGCTGCAGCTTCAGTTCTACCAGACTTTAAAACTATGATAGGCTTTCTTTTAGCAATTTTTCTAACCTTCTCCATAAACCTTCTACCATCATTTAAACCCTCAATATAGGCTAGAACAACCTTAATCTTAGGGTCATAACCAAAATACTCTATATAGTCTTCAATTTGAAGGTCTGCTGTTGCACCGCAGCTAACATACTTATGGAAGCCTATGTTTCTATCATAAGCCATCCTTAAAATGCTGACACCAACATTACCTCCCTGAGTTACAAAGCCTAATGGTCCATCTAAAACTGGTAAAGGAAGCATAAAGGCTTTAAGATTGGAAGAAGCACTCCATAAACCCATACAATTAGGTCCAACAATCCTAATCCCACCTTTTCTTGCAATTTTAACAACCTCATTTTGAAGTTTTCTACCTTCTTCTCCAGTCTCTTGGAATCCTGCAGTTATCAAAATTGCAGCTTTAACACCCTTTTCAACACAATCCTCCATAACTGGTAGAACATTTTGAGCCGGGATAACAAAAACTGCTAAATCAACTTTACCAGGTATTTCTGTTATCCGCCTATAAGACTTGTAGCCTAAAACATCTTTACCTGAAATATTTACAGCATACTTTCTACCCTTAAAACTTTCAACAATACTACAGAATGTCCAGTAACCCCACTTCTCCCTATTATCTGTTGCACCAATAACTGCAACAGATGTAGGATTAAAAAGAGGATCTAACTCTTTGATAATTGAAGATTCTTCTTTAACCTCTCTGCTAATAGCCTCCATTCATTATACACCACAAAATTAAACTTTAGTTGCATTGAGTTCTAACTTTAAGCTTTAAAATAATAAAAAGGTAATCTATAAAAACTTTAAAGGTCTTCATACCTAACAATCAACATTCATTTAACAAAATTTTTATAAAAAATATGATAATTAAACTTCTTAGTGGAGGCAAAAAAATGGAAAAAGTAGTTTTTTGCTACAATCCACGTTTTGAACTTATGCCTAGGGAAAAACTCAAGGATATGCAGCTTAAACTTTTAAAAAGACAATTACAATATGTTTACAACTTCTCAAATCTTTACAACGAAAAACTTAAAGCTGCAGGATTAAAACCTGAAGACATTAAAACCCTAAATGATATTGAAAAAATACCTGTAACAGTAAGAGAGGATATTGAAAACTACATAGAAAAAACTGGTGATCCTTATGGTGGAATATGTTGCGTATGGACCGAAGGAAGACAAGTAAATTTAACTCAAGTTCTTAAAGGATTTCCCGGAGAAAAACCTATCTATATTGCTGGAACAGTAGACGATTTTCTAGTGTTAACTGAGCAATTTGTTAGGCAGTGGAGAATGATGGAGATAGGTAAGGGAGACGTTGTAATTCTTCAAATAGATGGTAGAGCTGGTAGTCATTTAGGTATGGTTTCAACAACTCATCCTGCTTATAGGCCTGATGTTAGCAGAATTCTTAACTGTAAAGTTTTAACTGTTACCTATATAACACCTATTGAGGTTGGAAGAACTTTACAGTATCTTAAGTTTTTTAAAGCTTCAACAGTAGTTGCTCTTCCACAGCTTTTTTCAGCTCTTAATGAGGCATTTAAAGCTCAGGGTAAAACTCCAAAAGAAAGTGGAATTAAAAAAATTGTTTTAACAACAAGGGAAAGAGGATTATCTGATGCTGCAAGAGGAAGATTAAAAGAAGTTTGGGGATGCGAAGTGTACAATATAGCATATGTGCCTGAAAGTCAATTTTATGCTGTAGATTGTCAAGCCCATAAAGGTTTACACTTCTGGGAGGATATGTTTATCGTGGAAGCTTTAGATGAAAATAATCAGCCTGTTAATCCTGGTGAAGCTGGAAAGCTTACAATAACAAATCTTTGGGCTGAAGGTTCACCCCTAATAAGGTTTAAAACCGATATGAATATTAAGCTTAGCATCGAAACATGTGAATGCGGAAGAACTCATGCAAGGATAATCCCAGTAGATTAGGTTCGGGGGGATTTTTAAATGTTAAAAGTTATTGAAAGTGAGTATTGGGACCCTAAAATTGAAACCATGCCCTTAAAAGAGCTTAAAGAAATCCAGTTAAAAAAGATTAAAGAACTTCTCATTTATGCTTATAACAACTCATCTTTTTATCGTAGAAGGTTTGATGAGGCTGGTGTTAAACCTGAAGATATTAAAACTTTAGATGATTTTAGACGTAAAATTCCATTTTTCAGGAAGGATGATTTAAGGGTTGAAGCTGAAAGAACTGGCGACCCATTTGCAGGTATGCTTACGGTTCCATTTGAGGAGCTTGAAACAATACATTCATCAACAGGTACAACAGGTATACCAACATTTACAGCTATGACTGAAAGTGAAGCTGAGGAACTCGCTGAGGCTATGATTAGATATGCATGGATGATGAAGCATAGGCCTGGAACAAGACATATGGGTATTGCAGCAGTAGGTGTTTCACCATTTTGGCATTGGTGGTCTACTATTTGGGGGAAAGCATTTGGTAAGATAATGGGGGCCGAATTTCCAGGTTCATCCTATTTTGGAAATGTTGTAGGAGTACCATTTTTCAGCGAATCTTACACAAAATTTCCTGCAAGTCATATTTTCTTTATAGCAGACTACCTTCCCTATATAATTGAAGAATGTGCTAAAAGGGGTGTGGAACCTAAGGATGCTATGAAAGTTGGGTACCTATTTCAGGCTGGGGAAGCTATAACACCCTACCAAAGAAAAAGGTATATTGAAAAGTTTAACCTAAAAGATTTTTACGATATTTCTGGTGTAAGTGAGCCTTTTGTTTCTTCTGTTGAATGTTATATGCATAATGGTGGACATGTTTGGGCTGATTATTGGTATGTTGAGCTTATAGACTCTAAAACAGGTGAACCTTTAGAACCTGATGAACCTGGTAAGTCAAGAGGAGAGTATGTTGTAACCAATCTTTTTATGAGAAGTATCCCGTGGATTCGTTATGCTACTGAAGATTTTGCATGGTGGAGTGAAGATAAATGTGGTTGTGGTAGAACCCATCCAAGAATAAGGGTTCTTGATAGAGTTATGTATGTTATAAAGGTTAAGGATAAAAGTATAATACCCTATGATGTTAGAACTGTTTTTGAAAAACACCCTGAAACAGAGGAAGCTGCATTCAACATTATAAAGTATGCTGAGCAGATGGATGTTTTAAGGCTTAGAGCAAGCTACAATCCAACATTAACTAAAGATCCTGAAGAGCTTAAAAGTAGGATAATTAAAAGTTTTAAAGATATGCTTGGTGTGGATGCTGAGATTGAGTGGGTTCCTTATGAAAAACTTGAGAAAATACTTCATAAACTTGTAAGAATAGTTGACTTAACAAAAAAGTAAAATAAAATTCTTTTTTATTTTTGCTTTAACCTATCTAAAAGTAGAAGTAGGCATCTTTTTATTTCCTCCTTACATCTAACATAGCCTTCCTCATTTAAACTTCGCGGATCTACAATATCCCCTTTTTCTCCAATAAACTCTTTTAAAGTATAAACATCTTTACCTTTAGCTTCCTTAAAAGCTAAAACAGCTTCTTTCTGTTTTTTAGTCATTGTAAGAATAAGGTCTGATTGTTCTAAAAGTTCCTTATGCTTTTTAAGGTCTTTTGAGAAGGGCTTATCTTCAACAATTACTCCTTCATCTTTTAAGAGAAGCTTAACGTCCATAGAAATTAAGCTTCCATCACGAACATGAGAAGCAACTCCCGCAGAATAAACTTTAACATCATAGATCCCATTATCAAAAAGCATTTTTTTGAGTAGAAATTCAGCTAAAGGGCTTCGAAATGTGTTTGCATCACAAATAAAAAGAATATTTTTGTAAACTTTATCCATAAAAATATTTTAGTTTTTCTTTTGAATATTTAACTAAGCTTTTACTACATTACGTTAAGCCTATTTCCTTCATTGCACCAGCTAATTCTTGTCTTGGTGGAACTTTACTTAAAAGCTCTTTAATTCTTTCACCAATTTCTTCGGGTGTCCATCTTCCATGCTTATCTATTCTTGCAACAGTATGCCATGAATCAAAAATCCATATGTAGCCTCCAGCAATCCTGAAAACCTGGCCTGTAATATCCTTAGCTTCATCTGAAGCTAAGTAAACAACTAATGGTGCTATATTTTCAGGATCTAAAATATCGTAACCAAATTTTTCTTTCATACTTTCAGGTGTACCCATGAGGGGGGCTAAAGATGGTGTAGCATCAGTTGTTAATCTTGTTCTAGCCATAGGAGCAACAACATTTGCTGTAACACCATACCTTGCCATCTCCTTAGCAACAATAAGAGTAAAAGCTGCTACACCAGCTTTAGCTGCACCATAATTACTTTGACCTGGATTATAAAGTAAACCTGCATCAGAAGTAGTACTAATTATTCTACCACTAACAGGTTTACCTGCTTTATGTTGCTCCCTCCAATATACACATGCATGTCTAGTACAGTTAAAGGTTCCTTTAAGATTTACATCTATTACAATATTCCAATCTTCTTCACTCATATTAAAAACCATTCTATCCCTAAGAATGCCAGCATTATTAACAAGAATATCCAGCTTCCCGTAGGTGCTTACAGCTTGGTCAATAATTCTTTTAGCACCATTAAAATCTGTAACACTCTCATAGTTTGCTACAGCTTCTCCACCAAAACTTTTAATTTCTTGAACAACACTATCAACAACCATAACATCTTTACCCTTACCATCTAAACCTACACCAGGATCATTAACAACAACTTTAGCGCCATACCTAGCTAAAAGTAAAGCTTCACCCCTACCAATACCTCTACCCGCACCAGTAACAATCGCAACTTTACCATCCAACATTTTAGCCATACAAAAACACCCTAAACTTCTTTCTTAAAGAATATTTTGCAATAAATATTTATCATTTTTCTCAACATAAAAATTAATTTTTCAGATAGTTAACCTAATATCTATAAGTTTGTCAAGAACTAAACAAAATTTTTCTAGATATTTTGCTAAACTGTTTCGAAATAAGCCAAGGATATTCAAAAAATCTTTTAGTAACTTTAACCCATTCACCACCACTTAGTAAGGTAGTTCTCTCTTTTCCGGAACTTATGTTTATAGTAATTAACATTTCAACTTCATCAGCTATTACCATCCGTTTTACTGGAAGCTTAGTAAGGCAACGTAAATCACAAAACTTACTAAACCATTTTGCCTCAAGAATATTTTTAGAATTAATTTCACCAATAATTCTAGCCCTAATATTTTTAGCTTTTCTTTCAATAACTTCTTTAAGTTTTGTTTGGGGGATTCTCTTTATTTCTATCCAGTCTAGCATTGCGTTTACTTCGTCATTAGCTTTAGTCCAAAGCTTAACAATAAAACTCTCAACCTGTTTTAAGGAAGATAAAACTAGAATTCTTGTTTCCTGTATATCAGGTTTAATTTTAGAATCTACATTTATAAAACCTTTAAGTTGAAATAAAACTTCATCTACTCCTCTTTCTAAACTTTTAAACTCATCTTCCCTATGAAGTAAAAGAAGTTTTAATGCTTTTTCAGGTGGAAGAGAAGAAAAGGTTACTGGATGAGTACGTTTAACTATAATAAGACCTAGCTGTTGAAGCTGTTTTAATGCACGATAAACTTCAGGTCTATGCATACCAGCATATTTTGCCAGCATACCTCCAGTTAGCTCCTTAAACTTTAAGAGTGTTAAAAGAACTTTACACTGGTTTTTTGTTAAGCCAAGCCTTTCAATATACCCTGAGATTTGTTCTTCGCCCAAAAAATAGACCCTAACACGAAAGTTAGTGTCTACAAATTATAAGCATACATCTTGTATAAAAGCTTTGTTTAGAAAGCTTATCAGAACTAAAAAAGAGTTTAAGAATAAAGGTTACATAAGGGCCTTAGCAAGTTAAGTATTGATAACGTGTGTAAAAATTGAAAATTGAAAAAATTTTCTCCCTTCCATTAATCAGAATTCTTGATTTTATTTATGAAAATAGTCCTGTTAGGCATAAAGATATAGCTAAAATTGTAAAAAGTCGTGGCACCCTATCCTTAAGCTTGAACTCTCTAATAGGTAGCGGACTTGTAAGTAGGGAAGTAAGCGCTGAAACTGTACCAATCCAAAGCTATTATCACATAACTGAAAAAGGTAAAATTATAGCTGAAAAAATAAGAGAAATAAAAAATGCTCTCGCTATGCAGGCTTAAAACAGATGGAAAAAGCTACTATTTAAAGGTGTGTAGGTATCAATCCTACTTACAAGGGTTAATATTTCACTAACGGCTTTTTTAGAGTAGAGGTTTAAAATTTGAGCTATACTCAGAGAGAAGAAGAATACACAAGAAAAGTTCACGTCAAAACAACTCTAAATAAGAGTTTTAAAGAAGTAAAGAAAAGATACGTTAAATCGTTCATCGATATTATCATTGCAACAATTTTAGCTGAAAAAACTTCTTGGGGTTATGGAATTATCGCTGAAATCTATGAAAAACTTAACATACTTTTAAGTCCAGGAAATATCTACCCAATCCTTTACGAAATGGAGCAAACTGGTCTTATTAGAGGTTATGAGAAGTGTAGAAAAAGGTTTTACGAAATTACAGAGGAAGGTATAAGGTGGTTAAATGAAGTTTTAGATGTTTATAGGGCAACATGTACAACAGTGGATGCTTTTCTTCTCTCAAAAAGATTAGGGGGAAATTAAAGTTAAGCTACAATTTTTTAGGTGAATTTAAATGGTAATAGTTCAATATCAAAACCGACCTACAAATCAAACATTAAACCAAAAACAAAGAAAAAACTCTGGTAATAATTTTTTCCTTAGAAGAATTGAAGAAAATTTTAGAAAAATCACTGTTAAAAATATTGGTGAAGCCTTTTATGAAGTCTTAATTTTCTACCTTAGAAATGAAGCTAAAAAACCACCTTTTGAAATTTTGCTTGAAGATCCAGCAAGCTTTTATATTTCCTTAAGACGTTTACTAGGGGTAAGAGGAGCTAAAGTATACTTGAAACTTATAATTAAAGAGTTGATGGTTGAAAAAAATAGTCAGATGGGAAGCGCCAAGATAAATATCAGAACAGGAAAAATTATTAGCATGATTAGGCAGGGAAGAAAAGTAGAGGTAAGAAAAGTTTTAGTAGAACTTCTCCAATAAACATTTAGAACATAAGCCTACTAAAAATTCATCAAGCATTTTTAAATCAACCTTCTCTTTACAGGTAAAAATAAAAATCAACTTTAAACTTATTAAACATAGTTTTTTAGTATCTTTAGGTAGAATTTAGCTGTTGGCGAAGTTTTATGGGTCATAAACCTGAAACAGGGAAAATTCTTGAAAATACCTATCTTATTGATGGAAAGTTAGCAGGAATTCCTCAAATTTTATCGTTGTATGTAGTAAAGGGAGATAAAATTGCTCTTATTGATGCTGGAACAAGCCAATTTGTAGAGGATGTGGTTAATTCACTTAAAAATTTAGGTTTATTTCCTGTTGACTATATTGTTATAACACATGAACATTGGGACCATACACAGGGAGCAGCACCCTTAGTTGATGCTATGAAGGGAGAGGTTAAAGTTTATGCTTCAAGGATAGCTAAACCCTTGATAGAGGATCCAAGCAAAATTGAGTATGATTTTGGTATGGGGCCTGTTAAACCTGTAAAAAATGTGATACCTCTTGATGAAGGAGATGTAATCAATCTTGGTGGTGTGGAACTGGAAGTTATTAGTACTCCTGGACATACACCAGGACATATAGCCCTATATGATAAAGGGAATAAGAACATTTTTGTTGGAGATAGCATAGGAAACAAGATTGATGATACAACATTTATACCATCCCACAATCCACCATGGTTTAACAAGGAGCAATTTTATTCAACACTGGAAAAGCTAAGCAAAATTAACTTTAACAGTATATGTTTAGGGCATTATGGATGCTGGAATGGGGCTGATGCAAAAAACATATTAAATGAAGCAAAAAAAGTTTTTGAAAACTTTTGGAGCTTTTTTGAAGCAAACAAAGATAAGTTAGATGACATCAACTATCTAACAAAAACATTAATCCAAAAATATCTATCCAAGTCAAAAACCTTAGAAAGAGTAGGTGAAGCTTTTGCAACAATAGTAGTAACATGGCTTCGAGACGGATTTAAATACTACCATAAAACAACCTAAACACCAAAAACAAGGATAAAAACTTAAATAAATGCCTCTCAAAAATATTCTACACTAGAAAAGCGCCCTGGTAGTATAGCCCGGCCTAGTATGTGCGGCTGTCGCCCGCACGACCCGGGTTCAAATCCCGGCCAGGGCGCCA
>CAZMUQ010000017.1:0-21005 GCA_964569845.1 uncultured Candidatus Bathyarchaeia archaeon | reverse complement strand
TTTAACAATGAACATTCTTATTTGTGGAAAGGGTGGCTGTGGAAAAAGTGTTGTAACAACTCTTTTAGCAAAATGGTTTTCTGAAAAAAATTTTAAGGTTTTGGTTATTGATGCTGATTGCTCAAATTTAGGCTTAAAGTTGATGCTTGGTATAAATGAATCTAAATCCACACTTTTAGATTCTCTTGGTGGTAGAAGAAATGTGGCTACAAAAATAGCTAAAGGTCTTAAAAAACATTATTTAACAGGTAGATATGTTTTTAATAGTCTTGGTTTAATACGTTTAAGCACAGTTTTATCCTCAAACGGTAAAATAACCTTCCTACAGCTTGATAAGGTTATGGTTGGTGGTGAGGGGTGTTTTTGTCCAGCCCAGATAGTGCTTGAAACGTTTTTAGCCAACACACCAAAACATGAAAAACATATTGTTTTAGTTGATATGGGTGCTGGTGTAGAATTTTTGGGTAGAGGCTTAAACAAAAACCTTGTAGACATGGTTTTGGCTGTGGTAGATCCAACATGGGACTCTATCGAGTTAACGGTAAGAATCCGTAGGATGCTTATGGAGCTTGGCTGTATGGAGCTTTATGCGGTCCTAAACAAAATTCATAGTGTAGATGCTGAAGACTTTTTAACCGTTGAGCTTAAAAAGTATGGAGTTAAGGTCTTGGGCAGTATCCCCTATGATCCGTTAATCCAAATTTCAACTATGGAGGGTTTTCCTGTAAAGGCAAATGTAGCAGAAAGGGATATAGAGAAAATTTGTGAAAAAATTGTTGAAAAGTTTTAGGGGGAAGTTTAGGCTTTTAAGCTATTTTTTGGATGGTTTAAGATGCTATTACACCCTAATCTCAGCCTTAAAACTAAACATTTTTGAATCTTTAAGCACGCACTAAGGATGGGGATAAACACCATAGCCTTTGCTTCTGCTCATGCAGCATTAGCAGGTGCAGCCTTAAGCCTTCTAACAGGTGGAGACCCCATAGTTTTAGGGTTAATGTTTGCACCTATAACAGCTGTTTGGTGGTGCAGGTTTAAGTTTTATGTTTAATTTTCCAGTAGACTCATGCATAGTTGTAGGTGCAGCCTCAGTACTTACAGTTGTAACTATAATGTCGATAATTAAAAGAAGAATTCTTTCTCTAACTCTACCCCAAACCTAAAAATTTGCTGGTGAATTGGTGCGGGGGGTGGGATTTGAACCCACGAACCCCTACGGGACAGGATCCTCATTCTCGCCGCCTATGAGGTTTTTCCTCAATAGGCTCCTGCGCCTTTGGCCAGGCTTGGCTACCCCCGCCCTCTTTCCTTTAGAAAAATTTTTCTTTCTTTAGGATATTTGTTTATAGTGTCTCTTAAACTTGTTGTTGGCTTGGTTTCTATGAATATAAGTTTAGAGTTTTTGAAGGATGCTGCGTTAAAAACTGCTGAGAAAATTAGGTTTTTATCTGCTTCCGAGGAAGCTTTTAAGGTTGTTGGTTTTGGGGCTGGTGGAGATGAATCTAGGTATGTTGATGTTGCTGCTGAAGAAACTATCATAAAGTTGCTGAAAGATTATGGTGTACCCTGCATTTTTATCGGTGAAGAGAAGGGTGTTGTAAAAATTTTTGATGAGAAACCTAGAGCATATGTTCTTGTTGATAGCCTTGATGGTACAAACAATTTTCTACGTGGAATACCGTTTTATGCTGTTTCTTTAGCTGTAGCTGAAAAACCTATTCTCTCATCAGTTTATGCTGCTGTTGTTCTTGAGATTTCAAGCGGTAAACTTTTTTATGCTGAAAAGGGTAAAGGTTCATGGTTAAATGGTAAAAGAATTAAACCCTCAAATATTGAAGATTTTAAGGATGCAGTTGTATCCATTGATATTCCTCCACATGGTGAAGCCTTAGAAAAAAGCTTAAAAATAGCTAAAAATTCAACCCATTTACGCCGTCTTGGAGCTGTTTCTCTTGAAGTTTGTTATGTAGCCGCTGGAATGATAGATGTTCATGTAGATCTTAAGGGTAAAATTAGAGTTGTTGATTTAGCAGCAGCATACCTCATCATTAAGGAGGCAGGGGGACTAATTGTTGATGGTGATGGTAAAGAACTTGATATGCCTGCAGACCTACCTACAAGGCGTACAACAATCATTTCAGCAGCAAATCCTAATCTCTTAAAAAAAGTTTTTATGCTTCTAGAATCTTAAAAATTAATCTTTTATTGTTTCAAGTAAGCTTACCACATTCCAGATTTTTGTTCTTGTGTAAGGAGGCATATTTGGGTCTTGAGAAATCTCATCAAGCATAGAAATAACATTTGCAGACCTAACAGCATATGTTTTTGAAGTGTCTTGAAGAGCATCCATTGCACTTTTTGCAACCCTCCTAATGTTTCTTGGGGTTGTTGTATCTTCAGAGATATCTTTAAGTATGGTTAAAGCTTGCCCTATAGTTTGCTCATAAATTTCTGCTTTACGCCTACGTTTAGACAAAACTATCACCACCAAATAAAGCTCTTTAAAGGGAAGTTACTATCCTTAGGTAGGATGAAGCTTCATCAATCATTAAGCTAATAATTTATCCAATACTAATTTCAGTATCCTAAGCTTAAATAAGTTTAGGAGGTGAAGGGTTGAGTACAAACATTAAAAGGATGGCTGAAGCCCTTAAAACAGGTGCAACAATGCTTAACCAACCTTGCCCCCAATGTAGTTCTCCGCTTTTTAAGCTTCCGTCAGGGGAAATTTACTGTTTTACTTGTGATAGGAAAGTTGTTATTGTAAAATCTGATGAGGAAGTTTTAAGGGCAAGTCTCCCATCAGCCCTCATAAGGCTTGAGGAATCATTAATGGTAAAGCTTCAACAATTAGAGCAGAAAATTAGGGAGGAGGAGGATTTAAATAAGCTTAAAATTCTTCTAGATTTAGCAGTTAACACTTTAGAAGCTCTTAAAAAGATTAAGAAAATTGGAGAATAGCTTATACAGTTTTTTAAACTTTACCCAGTATACTTTTCGGTTATAACTTTTCTAATTTTTTCAGCAATAACTTCACCTATCCCGGGAACATTTTTTAATTCATCTTTTGAAGCATTAAAAACACCTTCAACTGAGCCAAATTTTCTTAAAAGCCTTTTTGCTAAAGTTAATTCAACATTAGGTAAGCTTGCAACAATATATTCCTGTTGTTCAGCTAAGCTTGGAGGCTTCTTTTCCCCATGAATTGAAGGATATGATGCTTTTTCAACCTGCTCTTTTTCAGCTATTAATGTTAGGAAGAGTGCTGTTTCTAGGGGGTTTTTTGCTAAAATTACTGGTATCCCATAATCCATTAAAAGACTTAAAATAGCTCCTCTAATAGCATTTGCATTTACATTTGAAGCTGTATACAGGTTTTCTCCTTCAACTATAATTAAGGGTTTTTTATAGGTTGAAATAAGATTTCTTGCTTGAAGAAAAAGTCTTCTATCAACTATTGATAATGCAAAATCCTGAGCTGTTTTTCTTTCAACAGCAACCCTACTAGATAAGATGTAATCCCCTATTGTAAGATTCTCAACCTTAATGTTTACCCCAAACTTAATAAGCTCCTTAACAACAGAAGAATTCATCTCCCTACTATCAACAATGATTGATAAATTCCTACCTAACTCCATATTGTAACCACTACTCCCCTCTTCTAAAACAAATTTTTCAAGATTTTGCTGCCCTAAATCCTGAAAACTCTTAATTTGAACCCTCCTTATAATATCTCTCATCATTCTTTCCCTTCTTTTAGCTAAATAATAGTATGCAGCATCCATTGTACCCTTAGTTATAAGTATAACAACCTTCCCAGGCGTATCTCTTCCTGTTCTTCCTCGTCTCTGAACAAACCTTACAGCGCTTGGAACATTATCGTAAAAAACAACAACATCAGATGAAGATATATTAATTCCTTCTTCACCAATTTGAGTTGCAACTAAAACATTATATTTTCCATCCCTAAAACTTGAAAGTATTTCAGCTTGCTCTTTTTGAGTTAAACCTGAATCATACGGCTTATTAAGTTGACCTACAAGCCTAACAGCTCTTATACCTTCAACATCATTAAATATCTCCATAAGTTTTTTTGCTGTTTCCCTATAATTTGTAAAAACTATTATTCTCCTAGCTCCCGTAGAAATTTCCCTTAAGATAATGTCTTTAAGCTTAGTAAGCTTAGGATGCTCTAAACCTTTTCCCTCATAAACAATGCTAACATTTAGTGTATCTTGAATTCTACCATCCAAAATAAACTCTTTTGCAGAGGAAAACCCGCTTCTCCTAGATTTTTCCTCAACCCTTAAAAGAAAGTTTTTTAATGCTGTTAAACCTTGAGTTTCAAGCAAATCTAAAGCTTGGGAAGCATACCTTACACACATTAAATCTAAAAGTAAATGTTTAAGGTTTTCAGGCGGCTTAGGATACTCAGCAATTTGTTTTCTAATTTTATCTCTAATTTCACAAAACTTTTTAAATGTTAACCTACTTCTTGCTTTTTCAAGAAACCCTTCCCTATGAAAAATTTTAAGCTTATCTTTAACATAGTTTTCAAGATTTATCTTAACTTTTTCAAGAACATCATCAGGTTTAACTTCAACCCATTCAACCTTAATAGGCTTAATATAGGGTTTTACATCAAAACTATTCTCAGTTCTTGCCTCAATAAAAGATATTTTAAGGTTTCTTTTGACTTCTTCAACTTTTTCGATAGATGAGCCTGGAGATGCTGTTAAACCTAAAATTAATGGATTTTTGCCTGTTTTCATGTAGATATCTGCTATAAAAACATAGGGATAGTTTCCAACAGCCCTATGAGCTTCATCAAAAACTAGGAGTACAACATCTTCAAGGTTTATTCTTCCAACAATTAAGTCATTTTCTAAAATTTGCGGTGTCATAAAAACTATTTTAGCATCTCCTAAAACTCTTTTTGATGGTGGGGTTTCACCTGTAAATAGGGTGAAATATTTTGCCTCAAAATTTAAAACATTTTTAAAAGTTTGGTAATGTTGAAGTGTAAGAGGTTTTGTTGGTGCAAGAATTAAACATCTTCCCCATGGAAACTTTAAAAGTCTTTCAGCTGTTAAAATTGCAGCTATTAATGTTTTACCTAAGCCTGTAGGTAAAACAACAAGCGTGTTACCTTTAAGACATGTTTTAACAATATTTAGCTGATATTGTCTCCTTTCTACACAGTTTTTCTTGATTAGTGGATGATTAACATACTCCACCATTACCTGAAAACCATATATAGTAACTTTTCCAGTAATATTTAAGGTTGAAGAATCCGGTACTTGGAAATTTTGAAGCTTTCCCGGATGTTGTTCAAGCTTTTTCACAGGTAGAATACAAGATTCCATTAAAGAATCTCCAAATCTTGATTGTTGAAGTTTTTGAAGAATTAAACGGCTATGTAGAAACTTTAACCTCAAAAACTTTAACTTCAATTGCCCCCTCAAAATGCATATTTGAGGTTGGTATTGCTGAAGGTTTAACTTTCACTTTTCTAGGTAAAAATGAAGTTAAAAAGTTTAAGGAGTACATCAAAAGGAATTCAACTAGAAATCTAGATTTCCTTATCCGCACACTTTACAGGTATAGGAAGAGTAAAAAGAAGGAAGTTTCTCTTTGGTCAGATTTTTACTATGTAAGATTCATGTTTGAAGATTACGATAAACTTGAAATCCTTGTTAACCATTTTAAAGGTACAAGAAAAATTCCGCTTGACATTTTAATAAGAAAACTTATCCAATTTATAAATAAAAGGTTAAAAAGGGAGGGTTTTAAACCTTTAAGGATTGTTAAAATTGTTGGACATTAAACCCTTTTTTCCTTAAAAATTTGCAGACATTTCTAAATATTTCCTCATGAACTACCTTAACATCTCTTCTACCATCAACAATAGTAAATTTTTCACTCTTAGCAATCTCCAAGTAAAGTTTTCTCACTTTTTTCTCGTACTCCAGTTTTTCAAAAATGCTTTTTTCACCTTTTTTTCTTTTTAAACCCTCCTCAGGCTTAATATCAATATATATTGTTAAATCTGGTTTTGGTGCAAAAAAGTTCAATTTTCTAATCCATTCTTCATCTACACCTGCAGCTCCTTGGTAAGCTATATTTGAGTATAAATATCTATCTGAAACTATTATGTAGCTTTCTTCCAACTTAGGTTTAATAAAAAATTTTACATGCTCAAATCTATCAGCAGCATAAAGAAGCGCCTCATAAATAGGTTCTCTACGTTTCATTCTTGAAATATGTATTCTTAAAATATCACCTATACGTCCATAGGTTGGCTCCATAGTGTATTCAGCTTTTAACCCTATACTTCTAAGCCTTTCAACAAGCATGTATGCTTGAGTTGTTTTTCCAGCTCCATCTATTCCTTCAATAGCTATTAGGACACCTTTAACCAAGAATGGAAAGCCTCCACAATTAAACTCTAATCGTTGATTAGGTAGTTAAATACTGCTAAAGTTGAAATTAAAGCTTCCTCAACTCTTACAGTTTCAACTCCCTGATTACTTATAGTATTAACTGTAAAGTCAAATAGTTCTTCAAGCTTAAATCCTCTACGCTTAACTATTTCTCTTAAACCTTCTACTGGTGAACCAAAAGCTAAAAGAACTTTTTTAGATTTAATCCACCTATTAACAATTATATTAGCAATAGAGGATAACTGTTCCCCATATCTTGATGTTGCAATTTTAAGGTCAAATTTCTCAGATTCAATAATTTCATCTAATGTTTTGCTTGGAATTTTAACCTTAAATCCCCAGTAAACTTGTATTTCATCTGGAGGGATAGCCTCCCCCCTAACTTTACCATCAACTTTAGAAAGTTTAACATTTAAAACTGTTCCAGGCTTAAATTTTCCTCTAACCTGTATAGGCTTATCAAGCCCAATATCGATAAGCGAATTTTCTCTAAAAGATTTAACCACCAAACCTTTTCTAATTTCGCCATTCAAAACGCTGCTTAAACTTTTTTTTAGTGGATGATTTGGTGTTCTTAATGGTGGAAGAATTCCTGCATACCTAAGATTAGGGGAAATTTTAAAAATACTTTTTCTTAGGTATTGTGGTGTTGCCATATAGTTCAAGATTTCTCCAATAAGTTTTTGGTTATATTTTGTGTTTTCATTCTTATCCTTATCTTCGTAAATTAAAATTTCTTCAACTCTAAAAATTGCTAAGGCTCTTCCAATAAAGCCAATTTTAAGTGTTTTTTCACGTAAATGGGGTATATCTGCTGTTGTTGATGCTGGGATTGCAACAGCTATGGATGTTTTTCTTTTAGGGGGGTTTAAGGGAAACATTTTACAGTAGGATTAACCTAAACATAAACTAAAAGCTTACGCTTTAAATCTTAGACCGCAAATTTTTAGTCCAGTATAGTATGGTGATAAGTTTTGTCTTTAAAAGAAGATTTAGATAATCTTGAGCTTATCTCAGCTATTGATAGCTTTAAGATGGCTGATGCTTTAGAATCCGCTCCCAAGCACTATGAGGATGCTTTTAAGCTAGCTGAAAATTTTGATGTTGAATGGCTTAAGAATAAGGAATTTTTAAACATTGTTTTCCTAGGTATGGGAGGATCATCTATTGGTGGAAGTCTTTTAAGAGATTGGTGTTATGAAGATATGGCTTTACCTATCGATGTTTGCAGAGATTCTATAATTCCAGGATACCTAAACAGTAAAACACTTGTTTTTGCTGTAAGCTATTCTGGGAACACTAAAGAAACTTTGGATAGTTTCTCTCTAGCCTTAAAAAAGGGTTGCACTATTATCAGTTTAAGTTCAGGTGGACTGCTTGAAGAATACTGTTTAAGATTTAATGTTAAGCATATTAAGGTTCCTTCAGGTTTTCAGCCTAGACTTGCCTTACCCTACCTTTTCATACCACCAGCACTAATTTTAGAGAAACTTGGGCTAATTAAAGGGTTTAAAAGTGAATTTATGGAAGCATTAAACACTTTAAGAGGTCTTAGTGAAGATTTAAAGCCTTCAACATCTACAAACCGTAATGAAGCTAAAATCTTAGCTTTAAACCTTAAAAGTAAGCTTCCAGTAATCTACGGGTTTAGATGGTTTAACAGTGTAGCTTATAGATGGAAAACTCAGCTAAATGAGAATAGTAAAGCATTTTGTAAATATGATGTTCTTCCTGAATTAAACCATAATGAGGTTGTAGGATGGGAAAACATTAATCCTTCTCTTCTAAACCTTCTTTCAATTATACTTTTAAGGGATAAAGATGAACCTTTAGAGATTAAGGTTAGAATAGAAATTTTGAAGGAGATTTTAGTAGAAAAAACAGAAAAAATTTTTGAGGTTTATGGTAAAGGTGAAAAGAAGCTTTCAAAAATGCTTTCAGCAATCTACATAGGTGATTATGTAAGCTTTTACCTTGCAATCCTAAACAGGATAAACCCAACACCAGTAAAAACAATAAGTATACTAAAAAGGGAGCTGGAAAAAAGGTTAAAAACACAAGATTAAGGGAAAACTTATCTTAAACCTTCTACACCATATCTTTTGCGGTGGGTCTAGGCGGGGAGCTAGGGGTTCCCTGAGAACCCGTAAGGGTTCGACCGCAAACCCCCTATACGGCGGGCCGAAAGCTGAGGTGAGGCGCACCCAGCTACATCAAACTCCTCCAAAACCTTCCATGAACACCTGTCCCCTAGGGTCGGCGGAGGTGGTTATCCAACCTGTAGGGGTTGGGTGACCACCTAACCAGGTGAACCTGGCTAGGCCCGGGAGAAGGAGTTAATAGGTTCAACTCCTCCCGAAGGAGCAACCTAAACCTGGACGCTTGACGCTTAGGGGGGTGCGGGTGTGAGAAGGCTTGAGGGGGTTTGGTGTAGTATGGGCGTCGAGCCTCAGGACCCACCGCACCTAACTATTAAAATTTGAGTAGTGTTTTTGCTTTTTGTGGGGTTGCGGTTGATGAGTGAGGTTAAAACGTTTAGGGTTGTTTGTAAAGCTAAGGTTGGTTTTAGAGTTTTAACTTTTAGTAGGGAGGTTCGGGGTTTAAGTTTGGAGGAAGCTTTAGAGAAGGTTTATAGTGATATTGGTAGTAGGAATAAACTTAAAAGAAATGAGATAAAAATTGTTAAGGTTGAGGAGATAAATCCTGCAGAAGCTAAGAATCCTCTTATACGTATGATTGCAGGGGTTGAATCTCATTGAGTGAAAAATCTGGTCAAGAAAAGGATGTTGAAGAAAAATTAAGAAACCTTATTTTTGAACTTAGAATGCTTGAAAATGTTGGTAATGAATTACAGGTTAGAATTGGAATCGTAGATTCAGCGCTTAGAGAGCTTAATATGGCTGCTACGACCATTCAAAACCTTGAAAAACTTAAAGTTGGTGATGAACTTCTTATACCAACTGGTGCAAACTCGTATGCTATAGCAAAAATTGCTAATGTTGAAAGGGTTCTTGTTGGTGTTGGTGGAGGTGTCATAATTGAGAAGCCTGTTAAAGATGCTGTATCCTTTCTTGAGGATAGGGCAAACGAGCTTAATAAAGCAAGAAGCTCTCTTCAACAGCAACTTTCAAAAGTGCTAGAAAGGATGGAGGTTTTAAGAAGGGAAGTTGAAAAGGTTACTGGTGCTTCAAAAGCGTGAGTTTTAATATGTTTGAGAAGCTTAAAAAAGCTTTAAACTCTTTTGTTGATAAGGTTTCAACAACAAGCCTTTCGGAAGAAGATGTTAAACCAATACTTGAAGAATTTAAGCTAATGCTTATTGAAAATGATGTTGCATTTGAAGTTGCAGAGAAGATTACCAATGAAACAGCTAAAAGAATTAGTGAAATTAAGGTTAAAAGGTTTGAAGATAAAAGAAAGATTGTTAAAGATTTAGTGAGAAATGTTTTGATTGAAGTTCTTATGTATGGTGAAGAAAAGGTTGAACTTTTAAAACTTGCTGAGAAAAAAAGGAAGGAGAAAAAGCCTCTTGTAATAGTTTTTGTTGGTATTAATGGTAGTGGAAAAACAACAACATTAGCTAAACTTGCAAAATTTTTCTTGGATAATAACTTTTCTGTTGTTGTTGCTTGTAGTGATACCTATAGAGCTGGTGCAATAGAACAGCTTGAATATCATGCTAAAAATCTTGGGGTTAAAATGATTAAGCATAGCTATGGTTCCGATGCTGCATCTGTAGCTTTTGATGCTGTATCTCATGCTGAAGCAAAAGGAATAAATATTGTTCTTATTGATACTGCTGGAAGGATGGAAACAGATAGAAATCTTATGGAGGAGATGCGTAAAATTGTTAGAGTTGTTAAACCGGATCTTGTAATTTTTGTGGGTGATGCTTTAACCGGGAATGATGCTGTTTTTCAGGCTGAAGAATTCAGCAAATATGTTCCTATTGACGCCTCAATTTTAACAAAGATGGATGCAGATGCTAAAGGTGGAGCTGCTGTATCAATTTCGTATATAACAAGAAAGCCAGTAATTTTTATTGGTGTTGGAAGTAGATATGAAGATTTGCAGCCTTTTGACCCTAAAAGTTTTGTTAACCAGTTACTTGGTAAAATTTAGGTTTGGGTAGGTATTTTTTGAGCCTTAAGGGTAGAGATTTTTTAACATTAGCCGATTTTTCTGCTAAAGAGCTTTGGAAATTTTTAAAGGAATCTCTAAAAATAGAGAAAAATCTTAAAAATTTTTCAAGAAAGCTTTCCGGTAAATTTGTTGTTTTAATGTTTGAGAAGCCTTCAACAAGAACAAGAATTTCTTTTGAGGTTGCTGTTAAACAGCTTGGTGGAAACACTATTACACTTAATTGGAGAGAATCTCAACTTAGTAGGGGTGAAACTATTTCTGATACTGGGAAAACTCTTGAACGTTATGTTAACTGTATAGTTGCTAGAGTTAAAAATCATGAAACTCTTATAAATCTTGCAGAAAGTAGTAAAATTCCTGTTGTTAATGCTTTATCGGATCTTTATCATCCATGTCAAGCCTTATCAGACTTTTTAACAATATATAAGGTTAAAGGTAAGTTAAATGGTTTAAAGCTTGCATGGATTGGTGACGGAAATAATGTTTGCAATTCTCTACTTATAGGTTGTGCAAAATTTGGTTTGGATATGAGTATTGCATGTCCAAAAGGTTATGAGCCTAAAAATGAAGTTTTGAAGTTAGCTAAAGAATTTGCAACAGTTTCAGGCTCAAAAATAGAGTTAACCTCAGAACCTAAAAATGCTGTTAAAGATGCTGATATAATTTATACTGACACGTTTACCTCAATGGGTTTTGAAGCTGAAAAAGAAAAAAGACTTAAAGATTTTCTACCAAAATATCAGGTTACAATTGAGCTTTTTAAGTATGCAAAAAAGAATTGCATTTTTATGCATTGTTTACCAGCTAATCGTGGAGAAGAAGTTACTGATGAAGTTATTGATGGCCCCCGCTCAATCATATGGTTTCAAGCTGAAAATAGGCTTCATCTTCAAAGAGGTCTTCTATCCCTAATAGTATAGATTATTAAATTTTCTACTGCCACCATCCCCATGTTCCACGGCTGGGTTTTTCCTCCCTCATCGATAGCGTCCACAATGGACGCTTACTAGGTTGGAACCGTCTCCGCGGATTTCTGGGGATGATAGTTTCAGCATAAGAATTTAAGGGTTTAGTGGTTAATATCGATTTTTGACTTAGATGTCTAAGATTTATAAATTTTGATTCGTTATTATTCCTAAAAAATATGTGCAGAAAGTTTTTAATTAGTAAAGCATTGATTCCTCCATAGCTAGGTAGATGCTTAATGGTTTCATCAAATTTAACTCGAAAGCCACAACAGGATTTGGTAAGTTGAAGTTTTCAAGAATTTTTGGATGAATTTCCCCTAAAATTGCTAAATCTTCATCATTAAACCTTATTTTTGCTACTCTTCCAGGGATGAAGCTTGGATGTGTTGTTTCCTCAACGGTCCAATCATTAATGTTAAGGTTTTTAAGTAATGTGTAAACTACAGATTGAATATCTTCATAGCTTACTCTGTAATTGCAGATTGCAGCTGCAACCCTTAACTCATTTCTAGTTTTAGTTTCAGCTTTATCATCAAAAACGACAACATCTCCACATTCAAAAATTTTTTGTGGATAATTTACATGAGTATTGTATGATAGGAAGTTTAAAAGTCCTGGAAGAAGCCATCCACGAACAACTGAGAATTCTAAGGTTTTAGGATTTAAAAGTTCAACAATTTTTAAATCCTCATCTTTTAAACTCATCTTATAAACTTGGTTTTCCTTACTTGTTAAAATATAGTTTGCAACTTCCTGAAAACCGAAACCAATCATTAAATCTCTAACCTTATCCATAAACAAGGTTTTAGGCATAAGTTTTCCTACTGTGAGAGTTTTCGGGTCCTCAGGCTTAATTTTATCATACCCGTAGGCTATTATCAAATCTTCAACAATATCTATTGGATGTAAAATATCAAATCTGTATGGTGGAATTGTTAAATTCAATTTTGCTTTCTTTTCAACTTTAACATTAAAACGTGATTTTTCAGCAAGCTTAATAGCCTCCCTAAGATTTAAATTTAAACCTGAAACAGCATTAACGTAGCTTAAGTTTACCCTAATTTTTCTTGACTTAAGCTCAGCAGCCCAAAAAATTTTTTGCTTATAACCTTTAGGATAGACAATTTTAACACTCTCAATTTTTCCTCCACGTTCAGCAAGACTTGTGGTGAGAATGTTTAATACCTGGTTTATAGCATCAAAGCTCCACCCAGTAATATCAAGAAAAAGGTTTTTTGTTTCAGGTTCAACTCTTGTATCTTCTGCATTTATTATTGGAGGCATAGATAAAACCATACCTTTAGCATCTAAAAGTAGAGGGTAATATGGAAATTCTTCAATTATGTATCCATATTTTTTGCCTTGAAAAGTATTTTCAAGAATTTCTTTACCTGTTAAAGGTTTATCTCCATCTAAGGGTGTAAACATTATTTTTTCAGGTGAAACAGCCGTGTAAGTTATTGGAGGCTTAATTTTGTTAAGGTTATGTACACCAATAGCAACTTTCCTTCTTCTTCTACCGATGGTTTCATGAAGCTTTTCTTGGAGCTGGATAAGCTGCTGGAATCCTTCATCACCCAGCTTAACATCTTTAATTACAGCTCCAACAATGAATGGACGAATATTTTTAACTTTTTTATCAACCTTAACAATAATCTTACTTTTCTTAACCCTATATTTTGGGCAGCCTTTTTCTATGGATAAGAATCCTTTAAAAGCTCTAGCAATTCCTTCAGCTGAAAACATGTCAGCTCTATCAGAGTTAACTTCAACAGTTATAGAATCATTAACAATAGATTTAACTTCACATTTAATTAAAGGCAAAACTTTTTCTAAAACTTCTAATTCAACTTTTCTACCTACTAGCTTACAAATATCCTTGTATGAAATATTTACTGTTGGCATCTCTTAATTTCACCTTACCCTAAGATAATCAAGCCTTCTAGTATGAAGCTCCCTTATATCGTCAACACCAAGTTTAACCATGGCAAGCCTATCAACACCTATACCCCAAGCTAAAACAGGACATTTAATTCCAAGTGGAAGAGTAACTTCAGGTCTAAACAATCCTGCACCAGCGCTTTCCATCCAACCTATTTTTGGATGGTAGACAAAAACTTCAACACTAGGTTCTGTAAAGGGAAAATATCCAGGTTTAAATTCAACTTTCTCGATTCCTAAGGCATTAACAATTTTTTTTAACATTCCAAGTAAATGTTTAAAATTTAAGTTTTCATCAGCTACTATTCCTTCACAATGATAAAACTCCATAGCATGCTTAGCATCTAAAACATCCGGGCGGAAAACTCTTGAAACGCAAAACATTTTTACTGGGAATTTTTTTCTCTTAAAAAGAAATCTTGCAGAAACAGCTGTTGTTTGACTTCTCATAACAAGTCTTCTAGCAACATCAAAACTCCACCTATATCTCCAGCCAATAGAACCTGTAATCCAACCATTTTCATGGGTTTTCATAACTCTTCTAACCAAATCCTTATCCTTTAAAATACCGTACCTAGGATTTTTAACCTGGTAGCTATCATGAACTTCTCTTGCAGGATGGTCTTGAGGCTGAAATAAAGCATCAAAATTCCAAAATTCAAGTTCAACGTAAGGTCCATCAGCTTCTTCAAAACCTAGGGATACAAGTATATTTTTAAGCTGCCTAATAAACTCTAAGAAGAAGTGTTTTTTCCCGGGATAAGTAATTGGTGGTTGAGCTGTTACATCATATTTTTTAAATTCAACTTCACGCCACCTACCGGAAATTATAAGTTCACTAGTTAAAATAGAAACTTCAGGTTTAGGTTTAAATCCGGTTTTTTCAAGCTTCTCAAGATAGTTTAACCCTTCACTAGTTAACTGAATATTTCTTAAGGTAGCAGTTTTTTCCTTAATAAGACCTCTTCTTTTAAGCTCAAAAACAACTTTAGCTTCCTCATCATTAAGGTTTTTATTTTCAACTTCTCTTTCTTCAAAAATTCTTTTTAAAAGCTTCTCATCTAAACCTTCACTAGGCTTAGTAGATGGGTCAACTCTAACAGTTTTATCTTCCCTTAAGATTTTACCCCAGCTTTTTCTTACAAGCCAGCCTAAGGCGGCATCTACAAGTTTTTCAGGTATATCTAAATATTTAGTAATATCCTCTATTGGAAGAATTCCTCCGAGATTGGCTGCAACCTCATAAATTCTTCTTTCAGGTAATCCTTTATCAACGTAGCTTCTACCTTCATCAGTTAAACTATAAAAAGTTTTTTTCTCTTCAAATGTTTTAATATAACCTTTTTTCTCTAAACTTAAAATGCTTCGTGTAAGTGTTGAATCATCAAGATTTAAAATCTCCTTAAGCTTATCAAAGCTTAAGCTTTTCTGCTTTTCCTTTAAAACATTTAAAATGTCATAGGAAACCTTATCTATTGACAACTCTTCCTCTACCCTCAAACTTAACTATTAGATATTTATCCTTCAATTTATAAGCAAGTTAACTTTTAAACATTGATGTTCAATATACCGGGGGGTTGTTGTGGCAGAGGAAGAAATGGTTGTAACCCCATGGAAAGTTTCTGGTAAAGTAGATTATGAAAAGCTTATAAAAAAGTTTGGAACTCAACCATTAACAAAGGAAATTTTAGATAAAGTTAAGAAGTATGCTGGAAAGCTTCATTTTCTTTTAAGAAGAAGCTTCTTCTTCTGTCATAGAGATTTTGACTGGATTTTAAATTTTTACGAATCTGGTGGAAGATTTATCCTTTATACTGGTAGAGGGCCTTCAGGCCCAGTTCATATAGGTCATATACTTCCATGGATTTTTACAAAATATCTTCAAGATGCTTTTAATGCTAAGCTTTACTTCCAGATGACTGATGATGAAAAATTTCTTATTCATCATAACTTTACAATTGAAACTTCAATAAGTTATATGTATGATAATGCTTTAGATGTTATTGCAATAGGTTTTGATAAGAATAAAACTAAGATAATTTCAGATGTTAAAAATATGGGTTTAATGTATAAGCTTACAGTTAAGATAGCTAAACACATAAACTTCTCAGTTGTTCGTGCAGTTTTTGGTTTTGAAGATTCAACAAACATAGGTTTAATATTTTTCCCGGCGGTTCAAGCTGCACCCTGCTTTTTAGAATCCGAATTAACAGGGGAAGCTGTCCCCTGTTTAATTCCTGCCGCAATAGACCAGGATCCTTATTGGAGAGTTGCTAGAGATATTGCTCCTAAACTTGGATACTATAAACCTGCTCAAATACATTCAAAATTTCTTCCAGGACTTGGAAGGGAAGGTAAGATGTCAGCTTCAGAACCTGAAACATGCATATTTACAACAGATTCTCCTGAAGTTGCTAGGAGAAAGGTTTTTAATGCATTTACAGGTGGTCAGCCAACTATTGCAGAACAGAAAAAACTTGGGGGGGTTCCTGAGATGTGTAGTGTATACCACTATCTTTATTGGTTTTTTGAGCAGGATGATGCTAAGATTAAGAAGGTTTGGGGTGATTGTAAATCTGGTAGGATGTTGTGTGGTGAATGTAAATCTATTTTAGCTGATAAGGTTGAAGCATTTTTAAGGGAGCATCAAAAAAGAAGAGAAAAAGCCAAGGATATTGTTGAGGAGTATTTTTTAACTAATGTCTAAAATTAAAAAACCTTTGGGTAAAGGAGAGTTTAGAGAAGTTATTTATGAGATGGGTAGATGGAAGCTTCTTCAAAATTTACGTTTAAAAGCTTTAAAGATAATGGGGCTTCTCGTTAAGGGAGGTTTTTCACCAATAACTCATGGAAGTATTGCTAGAGGTGATGTTGGTAAGAATAGTGATATTGACATTGTGTTAGTTGATGTTGTCCCCTCTTATAAGGTTGAAGCCCTACTTGAAGCTGGAGGGTTTAAAATATATGATAGAGTTATGGTTCAAGCATCACCTAGGCATGTTGTTAAAGCATATCTTTACTTGGATGAACTTACAGTTGTAAGTTTTCCACTTGTAAAAATGACAAAAAATGAAAGAGAATTTTACAAGTTTGGCGGTGAAATAGAGTTTGAGGAGTTAAAAAAAGGTATTAGAATTGCTGGTGTAGATAAGAGATTAATGCTTATTGAGCCAACAGAAAAAGGACATATTGAAAGCTCAATAATTAGTAGAGAATCTGAGGTTGCATCTATACTTGGAGTTAGTGTTGAAATTGTAAATGAAAGAGTTAAAGTTTTAACTAGAAGAGATAGTGTTGGACGAACTGGAGTATACTTAAAATATAGGCTTAAGGAGGATGAAGTTTTTGAAGAGGTGTTAAAAGAAATATCATCAAAAAATCCTGCTACTCGTAGAATGCTTATAGATCGTGGTGCTCTTTAACTAAAAATTTAAGGTAGGAGCTAAAAAATTGGATTTAATTTTTTATACTTTTAGAGAGATATTAGCTTAGAGTTGAGTTAAAATCTGGCTTAAAGTTTCCTTAATTTTGCCAATTTTCTCTTCAAAATTCTTGATTTTTTCTTTTGCCTCCTTTAACTCTTCTTCAGTGCTCTTAAGCCTATTTTCAGCTTCCTTTAGCTTACCTTCAACTTCTTTAAGTTTTTCTTCAGCTTCTACTGGAATTTCTTTTGCTACTGGAATCTCTATTTTTACTCCTTCCTTAACAAACTTTTCGTAAGTTTTTAAAACAAGCTCTCCAGCCTTGGTTTTGCCTTGTAAATGGTTTCGGATAGTTGCCTCAGTTCTTCCAAGTTCCTCAGCTATTTTTGAAAGAGGCATTTTTGCTTTTTCTCTAGCTAATGCTGAAGCTGCAACAGCTAAAGAATCTATCCATGTTAAACGTTCAGAAGGATTTCGAAGCTCCTCTAAAACTTCTGGCCTGAAAAGAGTTCCAACAAGTAAAGCATACTCAAGCTTGTGGATGTCTTCTCTACCCATAGGTGAAAGAGGGATCTCCCCACTCATTTTTTCACCTCTAATCTGCTTATTTAGATGAGCATGTGAAATTTAATTGACAATTTTTAAAATTTAATTAGGAATTGGAGGTGGCCTATCATAAACTACAAGGGTGATGAGCCTTACCACCATAAGGGCAGCCATGGCTCATCACCCTTAATTTTTCTTCTCACTTTCCAATATTTAAAAATGTGAGAAAGCTATATAAACTTTTCTCACATTTCTTGTATCGAAAAAATGAGAAAAATTTATAAGTTCTCTATATAACACTATGATTATTGGAGAATAATGCAGCAAGCTTTTACTACTACTGTTGACCATAGGAATAGAAAAGTTAAGGTTAGTTTAGGAAGTAAAATTTTAACTTTTCCAGTAGTCAGAAAAGCTTTAATCCAGGTTAAAAATTACTTGGAAAAAAATTATCAAATTATGATTGAAGGTTATTTTGCTGGGAAAGAGTATTCAAGAGAAATTAAGGCTTTCCTATTTGCTCTTGAAATTTTAGGGAAAAATGATAAAGTTGTTTTTGTTGATAAAGCAGGATACAAAAAAGCTGAAAGAAGAAAATTAAAAGAGAAAGTGGAAAAACTCTATGTTAAGGGTAGAAGGATAAAGGAGCTTTCAAAACAATTTAAAATTCCTGAGAAAACTATTTATAGATGGGTTAAAACTAAAACCTAAACTTCCAAACTTAGGTTAACCCCTTTATTAAAGGGTTACAACTTCCTTTTTAAGCTTCTTAATGTATTGGAAGTTTCTGTAAAACTCCTTATAAATATCTTCCAAGTAAATTTTTTTCTTATTTATCTTTTCTTTAAAAACCCCTGCAGCCAGTAAAGTTATTCCACCAATATTGCTAATGAGAGGTTCAGGTGTTGTTAAAAGAAGAAGTCCAGTTTTAACAAGCTTTTTATTGGTTGCGCTTGCTTCATCTCCTCTTATTATCTTCTTTATAGGTACAACTTTTTTATGGGTTTCAAGGAAAACCTTAAAAGTTTTATTGTAGCCTGGAGAGAGTTGAAGAAGCATATTTTTAGCTGTAAGATACTCATGCTTTCTGGTTGGAGATTTCGTTAAACTTGAATGCCCGCTGATAAGCTTTTTTTGTTTCTTATCTCGCCTTAAACTGTCAACCATAAATACTTCTACCTCAAGATACATGGTAAACTTAGAATAGGAAGAGATAAAATAGTTACTAGCTGAATTTTATGGAAAAAAGTTAAGCCTAAAACTGCTAACCTTAATCTGATATGTACTCTCACTACTACTGATTGTTAAAGTTACTAGTACGGCAAACAACATTTAACAAACTTATGATTAAGGCTGCTAAGAAGGCTAAAAATTTAGAACAATAATTGCCCATTTTTAATGTCTTTTACATCTTTGGATTATGTTAGGCTAAAATTTTTATGTGATAGTTGAGATGATTTCATCCTTAAATTTTTTAAGGAGGTCTAAACCATCCTTCACTCTCACTATCCCTAAGACAAAATAATTCATCCCTGCTTTCTTGTAAGCTTCAATTTCCTTTGCAAATTCATTAAAGTTTTCATGTGGAGCCATAATACATGCAAATGTAAACTCATTTGTTTTTCCCATGTTTTTCCTAATTTTCTTAATTTTCTCAGTAAATTTGCCGTAATCTTCAGCAGTTACGTAAGCTGGAGCCCATCTTGGTCCAACAGGGATCCATCCTTCACCCTTTTCAGCTGCAAGTTTAAGCATTTTTCTACCTGTTCCCCCGAACCATAAGGGTGGATAGGGTTTTTGAATTGGTTTTGGCTGAAGAACAGCATCCTTTACTTTATAGTATTTTCCTTCAAAGTTTACCTTTTCCTCAACCCAAAGTTTAGTTATAATATCTAAAGCTTCCTTAGTTTTCTCAAATCTTACAAGGTTAGAGTCCCAGCTACTGTAAGCTTCAAACTCAGTTTGATACCAACCTAAGCCAACTCCAACAACAACTCTCCCACCTGAAACTATATCTAAAGTTGAAACTACTTTTGCAAGTAAAGTTGGAGGTCTAAAAGGTATAGGTGTAACACAGGTTCCAAGCTTAATTTTAGAGGTTTTACCTGCAAGATAAGCTAAATAAACCCATGTTTCAAAAGTTTCATTACCCCATGGAAGCATGTAGTGATCCATGGTAAAAAACGAGTCGTATTCAAGTTTTTCAGCCTCGATTACAATATTGTCTAAAATTTTAAGCCTATCAATTAACCCTCTTTGCATATTTGAGAAAGCTATTCCAAACTTCAAATTAAACCACCAGCCCAATTTTAGGTTAAAAATAACCTAAGTTAAATACTTTAAGGGGACAATTTATCCTTGGTTAACTTTAAATTTGATAGAAAAATCTTTTAATGTAGAGATTAACTTGAAAAGTTTACTTCTACCAAAATCTTCTTGATTTTCTTATACGCTCAAATTTACCTTTAATTGCTATTTTTTCACCACATTTTGGGCAACACATATCCTCTTTTAAATTCCACTCTAAAACCTCAAAACCGATTCTTCTAACAAGCAGTTTTCCACATGTTGGACAGTAAGTATTTTCTCCCTCGTGGCCAGCAACATTTCCAGTATAAACGTAGTGTAAACCTTCCTCCAAAGCTATTTCTCTAGCCTTAATTATAAGATTTAAAGGTGTTGGTGGTAGTTTTGTCATCTTATACATAGGGAAAAATCTGCTAAAGTGGATGGGTGTATCTGCACCAAGCTTATCCCTAACCCATCTAACCATCCGTCTTATCTCTTCAAGATTATCATTTAAGTTTGGGATTATAAGGTAAGTTGTTTCAACATGCCATCCTTTTTCAACCATTTTTTCAGTTGCAGTTAATACGTCATCCATTTTTGCTTTACAGTATTTTTGGTAAAATTCAGGGTTAAAAGCCTTAATATCAACATTAGCAGCATCAATATAGGGTGAAAATTCATCTATAGCTTCCTCTGTAACATAACCGTTAGTTACAAGAACATTTAGAAGACCTTCCCTTTTTGCTATTATTGATGTGTCTAGAACATACTCAAACCATATTATAGGCTCATTATAAGTGTAGGCTATAGATTTACAGCCATAACTTTTAGCAAATTTAACAATACTTTCAGGTGGGACCTCTTCCATAGAAACTTCTTCAGGTTTAGCTTGAGATATGCTCCAATTTTGACACCATGGACAGGTAAAAGAGCATCCAACAGAGGATATTGAAAATGCATAGCTTCCAGGCCAGAAGTTAAAAAAAGGTTTCTTCTCTATAGGGTCGGCATTTAAAGCTGTAAGCTTACCGTAGGTTAAAGCATAAAGTACTGAGTTTTTGTTTTCCCTAACTCCACAAAAGCCTCTTTTTCCATCAGCTATATAGCATCTTCTAGGACAAACTTTGCATCTAACAATCGCATCCCTAAGCTTTTCATATAATCTAGCCTCAACAACCAAAAAATTTCACCTAAAAACCTTGGGCAATCTACATATGACAATGTGTTTGAAAGGTTTAAGGTTTTGGTATTCC
>CAZMUQ010000016.1:0-22449 GCA_964569845.1 uncultured Candidatus Bathyarchaeia archaeon | reverse complement strand
CCTTAAACTAAAAAAGATGCGTTAGTTTAGTTGTAATCTTTCCTTTAATCTTGAAAGTTTATCTCTAACTATCTTGTTTGTTAAAGCTGGGTCAGCCATTCCTTTAGTTGCCTCCATGATTTTCCCTACTAAAAAGTTTATTGCCTTTTCATCAACTAATGCATCTTTAACAGCTTTCTCATTTTCCTTAAAAATTTTTTCAGTTACAGCTTCAATTACATTCATATCAGAAATTCTTCTCCAACCTTTCTCTTCAATGATTGTTGAGGCTGGTTTACCTGTTTTCATCATTTCCCATAAAACCTTCTTAGCAATTTTAATACTTATAACACCATCATCCATTAAGCTTAACATCTCAGCTAAATGTTTAGGTGTAACTTTACAATCTTTAACTGAAACATCTAAACTGTAAAGGCATTGAAGAAAATCACCCATAAGCCAGTTTGCAATAGGTTTAGGTTTACCGTAGATTTTTACACAATCCTCAAAAAAATCAGCTAAACTTCTATCAGCAACTAAAACTTCAGCATCATACTCTGGAAGCCCATACTGGTTGATAAAACGCTCTTTCCTAGCATCTGGAAGCTCAGGCATTTGAATCTTAATTCTCCTGACAAAATCTTCATCGATTGTTACTGGACATAAATCTGGCTCCATAAAATACCTGTAATCTTTCTCCTCCTCCTTAACACGTAAACTTACAGTTATTCTTCTAACCTCATCCCAATGCCTAGTTTCCATTCTAACTTTAACACCCTTTTTTAAAAGCTCCCTTTGCCTAACAACCTCATAGCTTAAGGCTCTTTCAACATCCTTAAATGAAGAAATATTTTTAACTTCAACTCTTCCTCCACCTTCAACAGAAACATTTGCATCACACCTCATAGAACCTTCAAGACTACCATCAAAAACACCTAAATGTTCAAGAGTAGACCTAAGTTTCTGTAGAAAACTTCTAGCTTCAGCTGGTGCTGTAAAATCAGGTTCAGTTACAATTTCAAGTAAAGCAATACCAGACCTATTATAGTCTATTAGGGTGTAGGGTGCAAAACCTAAACCACCAGGATGATAAAGTTTACCTGGATCTTCTTCTAGGTGGATTCTTCTAATCTTAACAGTTTTCTTTTTCTTGTTAACAGTAAATGTTACATAGCCATTTGAAGCTAAAGGCTCAAATCCCTCTAAATCATACTGAGATATTTGAAAGTTTTTCGGCAAGTCCGGGTAAAAGTAGTTTTTACGTGCAAAAATTGTCATCTTTGCAGGTTTACAATTTAAAGCTAAAGCAACCATAACAGCATATTCAACAGCCTTCTTGTTTAAAACAGGAAGCGAACCAGGTAAACCTAAACATACAGGACAAACATTTGTGTTTGGAGGTTTACCCCTATAATCTGAGGAGCAACTACAAAAAAGCTTGGTTTTTAAGCTTGTAAGTTGACAATGAACCTCTAATCCAATCTTAACTTTACCTTCTTCAGCCATACTTCCCCAGAACTCCCTAAATATTTGGTTTAAGATTTTTAAGCCCTATAATATCCTCAGATAAAACTGCAAATTTTAAAACTAAATCTTCCTTAAGCTGAGGAGCCATAATCTGAGCACCTATTGGCAAATTATGATAAAAACCGCAGGGAATACTTACTGCAGGAATACCTGTAAGATTTGCTGGAATAGTATCTATATCACACAAGTATAAAGATAAAGGATCATCAATTTTTTCACCAAGTTTAAATGGCGGAATAGGCATGGTTGGGCTTATAAGGATATCAAATTTTTTAAATGCTTCATCAAAACCTTTCCTAATTAAGGTTAAAGCTTTAAGAGATTTAAGGAAAAATTTGTCATAGTACCCTGCTGATAAAGCATAGGTTCCAAGAATTATTCTACGTTTAACTTCAGCTCCAAAACCGCTTCCCCTAGTTTTAGAGTAAAATTTATCCCAATCTAAAGTTTCATCCTCAATGTTTAAGCTATAACCATATCTTACACCATCAAATCTTGCAAGATTAGAACTTGCCTCAGACATTGCAATAAGGTAGTAAACTGGAACAACATACTTAATTGTTGGAATAGAAACTTCTTCGCATGGAATATTTAGGTTTTCAAGTTTTGAAACATAATTATAAAAATTTTTTAAAACAGCTTCATCAACACCTTCACTAACCATTTCTCTAACAATTCCTACTTTTACTTCTCCAATTTTACTACTAAGTTTACTAGTATAATCAATATTTTCAACTTGAATAGATGTTGAATCTCTCCAATCCCATCCAGCAATCACACTTAAGAGTAAAGCACAATCATAAACATTCCTAGCAATAGGACCTATCTGCTCAAAACTATTAGCATAAGCAATTAAACCATAACGGCTAACAAGCCCATAAGTTGGCTTTAAACCAACAACCCCACAAAAACTTGCAGGACAACGTATAGAGCCTCCAGTATCACTACCTAAAGCTAAAAAAGCTTCTCCAGAGGCAACAGCAGCAGCACTTCCACCCGAGGAACCTCCAGGAACAGTTGAAATATCCCATGGGTTTCTTGTTGGACCAAAATAGCTTGTTTCTGTTGTTGTACCCATTGCAAATTCATCCATATTTGTTTTTCCTATAATTATTGCATCCTCAGCTAAAAGCTTCTCAACAACTGTTGCATTATACGGAGGAACATAATTGTAAAGCATTTTTGAACCACATGTTGTTTTAATACCTTTAGTACTTATGTTATCCTTGATAGCTAGAGGTATTCCTGCTAAAATTCCAACTTTTTCTCCATTAGCTATTTTGCTGTCAACTTCTTTAGCTTTTTTAAAAGCTTCTTCCCTGCATAAGGTTATAAAGGCATTAATTTTACCTTCAACATCTTCTATCCTTTCAAAAACTTCACTTAAAACCTCCTCAGCTTTAACTTCTCTAGCTAAAATTTTATCCCTAATCTCTTTAGCAGATAACCAGTAAAGTTTCAAAAATTTCAGCCTCAAACAATTTTTGCACATTCAAAAAACTGCTTTCTTTTTCTTGGAGCATTCATTAAAACCTCATTAACATCAAGTGAGGGTTTAGGCTCATCCTCACGAAAAACGTTAACTTTACCTGTAAGATGATAAGTTGGAGGAATATTCTCCGTATTTAGCTCTGAAAGCATGTTGAAATATTCTAAAATCTTATTAAGCTGCCTAGTGTAAAGTTTTTTTTCATCTTCAGTAAGCTCCAATCTTGCAAGCCAAGCTAAATGTTTAATCTCCTCTATTGAGATACTAGTTTTAGCTTTTTCCATCTCCACCTAAACTAAACTCGCATCCTAAATTAACTTTACCCTAACAATTTAAAAATAAGCAAACATTATATTCCCTTTAGAGAGATTTGAAGCTGATCAATTTGGGGGGATAAGGCAATAGTAATGGAAGTCTTCTCCCAAGAATTTTCAGTTTCAACAAGAAAACAAATGGAGATTATTGATGTTACAAGAGGAGTTGAAAATGCTGTTGCAAGTTCAGGTATAAAGGAAGGTTTATGCATTATTCATACACCCCATGCAACAGCAGCAATAATTGTGAATGAGGGAGAAGAGGGGCTTATTTATGATATAACTAAGAAGATTGAAGCTCTTTTTCCTGTAGCTGAAGAATATAGGCATAATAGGGTTGATGATAATGCTCATGCTCATTTAGCATCAGCATTTTTAGGTTCATCCAAAGTTTTTCCAATTAAAAATTCTAGAATTTTGAGAGGAACATGGCAAAATATTCTACTAGTTGAGCTTGATGGTCCAAGAACTCGTAGAGTAGTTGTAACAGTTGTAGGAGAAAGATGAAAAGTTTAAGCTGAAGTTTCAAAGTTAACTTTGCCCTTAAGAAGTTTGCTTAGCTTTTCTGGTAGACTTTCAATTTTAACCCTTACCTGCTTCCAAGTATCCCTATCTCTAATTGTTACAGTATTATCATCTAATGTTTGGTAATCTATTGTTATAGCAAAAGGTGTTCCAACTTCATCCATTCTAGCATATCTTCTTCCAATACTTCCAGAATCATCATACTCAACCATGAAGCCTTCTCTAATAAGTAAATTATAAACCTCTAAAGCCTTTTCTGGAAGTTTATCTTTGTTCATTAAAGGAAAAACTGCAACTTCTATTGGAGCTAAATCTTTAGGAAGCTTTAAAACAATCCTACCCTCTTTTTCAGAATAAGCATATTCCAATGTTGCGTAAAAAAGCCTATCTAAACCAAATGATGGTTCAGCAACATGAGGTAGGAATCTTCTACCCTTCTCCTCAACCTCAATCTCCTTAAACTCCACATGACTACTTGTTATCCTGTAAGTTTTACCATTACCTTTAAGCTCATAATATCCAAGTTTACTAATAGATTCAGCAACCTCTTTAACGTCTGTTAAACTTAGAAGTCTTAAAACCCTTAAAGCGTCACCACCAAAACTTTCATTAATCATATTCTTCTTAAACTCGAGGGAAAGCTTCTTAACTTTTATAGGGTTACTATATGGAACATAAACTCTTAAATCTTCACCACTATAAGCCATATGCATTTTTAAGTCGTAATTTGAACGTAAAGCATGACCTGAAACTTCCACCCAACCCCATCTTGAAAGTTCAACAAGCTGGTCGTATGTTTGAGTTGAATAATGTGCACGTTCAGATGGAAGCTTCTCCTTAAAAATTTGCTTTTCAGCAGGTATACCAAGCTCTTCAACAAATTTTTTAGCTTTAACCATAAAATATGCCATCCATTCAGACTTAACATAACCCCTATCTAAAGCCTCCTCAACAGAAACTTCTAACGGCTCTTTTCCACCTTCCAGTAAAACCTTCTCAGGTAGAAGTCTTAAGAATTCATCTTTAACATTAGGAAGCTTCCAACATTTAGGGTTTTCAGGGTCATAAAAAAATTCAAACTCCATTATAGTTAACTCTCTAAGCCTAATAGGACCCTGCCTAGGTGAAATCTCATTCCTAACACATCTACCAATTTGAGCAACACCAAAAGGAAGTTTCCCTCTTGCAAGCTCATAAAGCCTCCTAAAATTTACAAACATCCCTTGAGCTGTTTCAGGTCTACCATAACCAATATTTTCACTATAGGGGCCTATCGTTGTTTTAAAAAGCTCATTAAAAGGTTTAGGTTCCTCCAGCTCACCTTTACATTGAGGACATTTTACATTTGTTTCCTTCATCTTTAAGCCAAGCTCTTTAACGGTTAAACCTTCAAAGGATTTACCTGTAACCTCCTCAAGTAAATGGTCAGCTCTCCATCTTCTCCCACATTTAAGGCATGTTGTTATAGGGTCTGTAAAATGGGTTGTATGGCCTGAAGCATCAAAAACAACCGCTGGAGTAATTATAGGTGTTTCAATAAGCATCAAACCTTCTTCTTTAACAAAAATATCAATCCACTTATTTTCGATCTTTCTTTTTAGCAGAGCTCCAAGGGGGCCGTAATCTATAAACCCGCTTTCTCCACCATAAATCTCGTAGGATTGCCAAAAAAAGCCTCTCTTCTTTGCAAGTTCAACAATTTTCTGAGACTTATCAATTTTAACAGTATCCAAATACTTCACCTGTAATGTCAAAATTTTTTAGTGAGAATACCTATAAAGTTTTACCTAAAACTATTAAAGCTTTTTAGCTTCCTTAAACTTTAATGAAATGGTTAGTAATGTTTCCGCAGGATGTGCTTGCAGAGTTTATTAAAGCTGTAATTACACTTTTCATTATTGTTGACCCCCTTGGAAACATTCCAATTTTCATAGGGTTAACTGAAAATTTAGGTAAGGAGGAAAGGAGAAGGGTTTTCAGAGTTGCGGTTATTGTTGCTTCAGCTCTTCTAGTAGTTTTTGCTGTTATTGGTAGAGAGCTTTTAAGCGTCTTTGGAATATCAGTTTACAGTTTTATGGTTGCAGGAGGAATTCTGCTTTTAGTTATAGCTGTAAAGCTTGTTGTTTATGGGGGATGGGAGGAAAAGGTTCTTTCACCTGAAAGTATGGGGGCAGTTCCTATAGCATGCCCATTACTTGCAGGTCCAGGAGCTATAACAACAACCATAGTTATTATTCAAACTTCAGGTGTACTGGTAACATTGCTTGCTGTTATAACAGTATCCATAATTATCTGGATTATTCTAAGGTTTGTTGAACCTATAAATAGGTTTTTAGGTAAAACTGGTTCAGCTGTTGTTGCAAGAGTTATGGCTATATTTATTGCAGCTATAGCTGTAGGGTATATAGTTGATGGAATAAGCCATCTTACAGGTTGAATTAAAGATGCCTCTTTATGATGTTGTGGTTGTTGGAGGAGGCCCAATAGGATGTATGACAGCATATTTTACTGCAAAAAGCGGCTTTAAAACATTAATTATTGAAGAACATAGGGAAATCGGTAAACCTGTTCATTGCTCTGGGAAAGTTTGTGTTAAAGCTTTTGAAGAATTTAACCTTTCAAAAGCTTCAATAGTTAACAAGGTTAGAGGAGCATATTTCTACTCACCGGATAATAAATTTTTTAGTGTTTCTAAGCCTACAGTAGAATCCTACATTGTTGATAGAGAAATTTTTGATAAGGATATTGCAAAGAAAGCTGAAAAAGCTGGTGCTGAAATTTTAACATCAACAAAATGCTATAAGCTTGAAAAAGATAAAGCAGGATACAATCTAAGGTTTAAGTGTAAAAGTTTTCAATCCTCCAATAGTATTAAGTGTAAAGCTGTTGTTGATGCTGAAGGTTGGAGACCTATTCTACTTGAAAATTTAAAGCCTAAAAAAGGTATAAAGTTTTTAGCTGGAATTCAGGTTGACATGGAAAATGTTGAGTTTAACAGACAAGACCATGTTGAACTATATTTTGGAGGAAAATTTTTTCCAGGATTTTTTGGTTGGATTATTCCTTTAGATGAGGAAAAAGCTAGAGTTGGTTTATGTGTAAATAAGTTAGCTGCTAAATATCCACCTTCAACTTATCTTAAGCTTATGCTGGAAAAGCATCCAATAGTATCTAGGAAAGTTAAGCAAGGCAGGATAAGAAAAGTCTTTGGTGGGATAATACCTATCCATGGACCATTAAATGTAAAACTTCCTGATGGCTTTTTTGTTGTTGGAGATGCTGCTGGACATGTTAAATCAACCACTGGTGGAGGTATATACTTTGGTTTAAAAATGGCTAAAATTACTGGGGAAGCCATCACAAGATTTTTAACTAGGGAGGGAAAGGAAAACTTCTCTATGTTGGAGAGCTGGAAAATTAGTTTTGAAATTAAATTTACATCTTTTTTACGTAAATTTTTAGACAAACTTTCAGATGAAGATTTAAACATACTTTTTAAGGTTTTAAGGGAAGAAAAGAATTTTTTAAAAAAGATAGAGGAAAAATATTACTCCCAAGACCAATTTAAAATCTTTCTTTTAACCTTGAAAAACCCTAAAATTATCCTAAAACTTAAAAACTTTACTCCTAAACTCTTAATCTCACTTTTCGACCCTTATATATAGTTTATCATATTTTTCTTTTGGATAAGAGTTATAAGGCTATTTTAAAGTATTTTTCCTTAAACTGTGGAATGCTAGATTTTAAGGGGGACACTGATGCTCTACTCTGCAAGGATGGTTAGAGTGGAAGTTGTTGCTCCTATGGATAAGGTTGAAGGAATCATTAAGAAACTTGGAAACTACGGTATAGCCCACTTTATAGATGTTGCAAAAACTAAAGATTACAAGTACAGAGAAGTTACAAAAGAGGTTAAACGTCTCCAGCGTGAAAATTTTTTACTTCAACTTTCAAACAGAATTAACAATCTTTTAAGAAGACTTGGAGAACCACCATACCCTAAACCTACTGTTGTTAAAGATCCATCAAAAGTTTTAGCTGAAGCTGAGAAAGAAATTGAAAAACTTGAAGCTGAATACGTGAAAATTGAGAATGAAATGAAGCTTTTAAGTGAGGAAAAAGCTTCACTTGAAAGAGATATACGCCAAGTTTTTGATGAATATAGAAGTTTGGAAAGGTTTTTTTCTGAGAGGAGGATAAATGTTAACATTGTTTTAACTGTTAAAATTACACCTGAAATGTTAAAGATAAGAGAAATTTTAAAGGAGATTTATGAGCAGCTTGGTGAAGTACAAAAAAATTTAGCCTTTATAGATGCAGCTGGAAAATTAACTTCAACCTATGAAGTTATCCCAAATGGTAAAAGTGAATTAGAAAGGATTAAGGTTAGTATTGAAGATGCTTTAAAAGTTAATGAAGAAGTTAAGAAAAATGTCCCTGAAGCCTTAAATGAAACATTAAAAGTTGAAGAGATTCTTTATGAAGCAAAAAATATTGTTGAAAAGAAGCTTGAAGGATGGGTAAAAATTGATGAGTTAAAGACTCTTTTTAACCAGCTTAAAGCTAAACTTGAGGATGCTGAAAGAAACTTTACAAGCGATGTTGCATTACTAATTGGGGAAGATACTTCTAAGGTTTTTGAGGAAATTAAGAACATTCTTAGGGATGCTGAAAAGCTAAGCTTAGGTTTAGCTGAAATTGAAGACATTATTAAAAGAATTTCATCAATAGCCTCCATATTTAGAGATAAATTTGATGTTTTAAACAATACTGAGAAATTTATCCTCCTCCATAGTTTGGTTAAGCTTGTTGAGGAAATACGTAAAGAAAAAATTGCTGATGTTGAAAATTTAGCTGAGGAAAGTAGGAAGCTTATTTCGGTTTTACCTGCAAAATATCTTGAAATTGTTAAGAGAGCTCTTGAAGTTGTTGCAATGGAACGTAGAGTAGAAGAATTAGTAAAAAAACCTGAAGAATTAAAGGAGAAAATATCAGGTTTAGCTAAAACAGCAGATTACCTTCATATTTTTAATGAAATAGTTGATATTGAACTTAAAATTGAGGAGTTATACAAAAAGTTTAGGCAAACTGAGCGAGCATGTGTTTTTGAATTTTGGGTTGATAAGCCTAATGTTGAGAAAGCTATAAACATTATTAAAAACGAATGCCCTTCAGCTGTTGTGAATATCGGTGGGGAGGAAAAAGGAGATAAACCTCCAACTTTAATGAAAAATCCCCCGATAGCTAAACCGTGGGAAAAACTTGTTGCAGCATATGGGTTGCCAAACTACCATGAAATAGATCCGACAATTATTACAGTTATAACTTTCCCAATAATTTTTGGTTTGATGTTTGGGGATATAGGTCATGGTTTAATTCTTCTTATAGGTGGACTTTTAATACCAAAAATATGGAGTAAATTTAATCTTAAAGGTGAGATTTGGGATTACATCTATGAGGGTAGGAACCTTATAGTTATGTGTGGAATAACAGCCATAATTTTTGGTTTCCTTTATGGAGAATTTTTTGGTCCAACAAACTACCATTATGCTTTACATCATCCAGTTCCAACATGGTATTCAGATTTAACGGGGTTACCTAAAGCACTATGGTTTAATCCGATGGAAAATCTTATGTTATTCTTTAAAATTGCAATTCTTGTTGGAGTATTCCATATACCTTTCGGAATAATTCTTGACATAGTTAGCAAGCTTAAAGCTGGCGAAAAAAGGGAGGCTTTAGCTCCGGCTTCTTGGCTTTGGTTTTACTTTAGTTTTGCAACTTTACTCATACTTATAATGATGCCAGCTTACAGTATAACTGATGTAATCTTTAATCCCACACTACTAACACTATTCCTTATTGTACCCTTTATAGGTATGCTTTTCCTTCATAAACTTGCAGTTAAAGATTTCTTTGAAGCTTTTAGTGAGACAGTAACTAAGGCTATAGAGTCACTATCAAACACCTTTTCATATTCACGAATTTTAGCTTTAGGGCTTACCCATGCAATCTTCAGCGATATTGCTTTACTTGGAACAGGAAACCCTATACTATTCTGGGTTGTACTCTTAATGGTTACAATCTTCATGATTATAGCCTTAGAAGGAATAATAACGTTTGCACATTCCCTTAGGCTTCACTGGGTTGAATGGTTCAGCAAATTTTACCATGGAGATGGAATACCATTTGAAGGTTTTACTATTAAAAG
Organism: uncultured Candidatus Bathyarchaeia archaeon; assembly: GCA_964569845.1. Taxonomy (GTDB): domain Archaea; phylum Thermoproteota; class Bathyarchaeia; order Hecatellales; family Hecatellaceae; genus CAZMUQ01. The sequence goes on along the minus strand of CAZMUQ010000016.1, from coordinate 12,404 downwards.
GAGGTTTACAACTACTGGTTAAAGTTAAGGTTAAGTTTAAAGGTAGAAAACTTAGGCGCTCAGCTAAACTAAAAACTCTTTTAACTTTACGTGAAAATTTAGCTTTAAAACCTATTAAAGGTTACTCTATGACTAAAATTATGGTTTCAGGTTTAATCTTACCCTCAATGGTTACCATTTTTCTTCTTATCTCCATGCTTCTTTCATCAACTTTAAATCTTCCACCCTTAACTAGATTTCTTTTTATGTGTTTATGTACTTTTTCAGGTTTTGTTCTTGCCACAGCAATATTGATCCACTTTACGGATAAAATTTTAAGTTGGGCCAGGGTGAAAAAATGAGGAAAATTACTGACTACATTGAGTTAACCATTAGAGTTAGAGGTAGAAAATCTTTTATGCTTGTTAAAAGCGACTATGACAGTATGCTTACAGCCGAAAGTGTTCAATCAGCTCTTAGAAGGCTTGAAGGCTCAAAATATCAACCATACGTAAGCCAGTTTTTTACGGGAGAGTTCAATGTTGAAGATGTTGAAGATAGCCTAGTAAAAGCTTATAATGATGAGTTAAACTTTATTTTATCAAAAACGAAAAACAAAGTTGCAGCAAATTTTATAAGAGAGTTTAATCGTTTAAATGAGCTTAAAACTTTAGGTTTAGTATTAAAAGCAATATTACTTGAAATCTCATGGAAGGAAGCTTCAAGATTTATCTTTCCATATGGAAAAATAAGCATTGAAGCTTGCAGAAACCTTGTTGAAGCAAAAAATGTTGAGGAAGTTTTTAAGCTTATGGGTGATGAATCCTTAATTGGAAAAATAAGGGGGGTTTTAAGCAGTGTTGAAGACCCCCTGCTTAAAAGTACTAAGATTGAATTAACATTAACAAAGTATGGTGTAGAAAATATTTGGGAAAAAGCTGGAAAGCTTAAAGGAAGAGATAAACTTTGCATAAAAATTCTTGGTGTAACAATCGACTCCTCTAATATTATGGCTATTTTAAGGCTTAAAAAACTTAAACTTAGAAGAGGGGAAGTGGAGGATTACATTCTCCCAGTTTACTATATGCTTACAGAGGATGAGGTTGAAAGAGCTTTAGCTGTTGAAAATGAAAAAGATGCTTTAAAAGTTTTTTCTTCAGGTAGATACGTAAATATAATTTCACCCTTAATACCAACTTATGAGGTTAAAAACGACCTTTCAATCTTTGAAATAGCGTTAAAACGTTACCATGCAAAAGAATGTGAAAGAATATTTTATCAACCATTTTTCCACCTTACTGAAGCTTTTGCATATCTTTACCTTAAACTTTACGAGGTTAAAGATTTAATAACAATCTTAGTTGGAAAACAATTTAACATCCCCCCAAGCGAGATAGAGTACCTATTAACATTACACCAACCACCTTACCCAACTTAAACCAAAAGTTTTAAATTGTCTTTTTTCACAAACAATCAACCATAAGAAAAAGTTAAGCTTAAGTGGAGGAAGAAAAATTGAATTCGAAACCAAAATTAGTACTAGCATTAGCTTTACTCTTAATTCTGCTGGGAATATGTTCAAGTTTTGTTTATGCTGAAACAACAGATACTGAAGCAAACCAGGCAGCGGATAACCAGGTAGGAATGATTGCTATAGGTGCAGCTATCGCCATAGCTATTCCTGGTATAGGTGCTGCTTTTGGGCTTGGTATGGCAACATCTGCTATTGCTGCTGCTGGAGCTGAAAGACCTGAGATTATAGGTAGATTCTTCATCTACATTGTGTTTATTGAAGCTATTGCCATCTATGCACTTATAGTTGCAATATTTATTATAACAATGCTTCCAACATAAAAATCTGCAAATCTAGCTAAACTAGTAATCTAAAGGTTAAACTTTAAAAAATCGCTTAGGCTGTAGTCCAAAACTCTTTTTATATTCTTATTTTCTTTAAGCTTTAAACCACAACCAGGACATGTATAGCTTAAAGCTAATTTTACAGTAAAAAATCTGTTTACCTTAGGACAGTAAAGGAAAGCTTCTGCTTCAGGAATATTTGAAATCTTTAATAAATGCTTTTTCAAATAAATCGCCTATACAATGTTAAGATTTATTATCGAGTAAGTTAAATTTAATTTTGATAAGCCTAAGAGGGTTTAGTTTTGGTGGTAAGAAATTATGCAGATTTTTAGATACCCTTTAAGCCTTCTAGCTTTAGGTGTTTTAAGGTATGACAATGGAAGCTAAAAAATGTACCCCTAAATGCGAGTTTTTTAGGTGTGGACAGAAAAGTCTTCAGTTTAGGTCTGGAAAACCCTATTGTAGACTTGCAGAGGATGTTTGCGAAGGATACAAATGTAGATACGCTATTTGTATAAGGAATAGACTTTTACCTGATGGCACATGCAGCCTAACAATCAAAAGAAGTCAAAGACAAGCTGAAATACCTCTAGAGGATGAGGATATTTTAAAGAAAATTAAGGTTAAAGGTAAACTCCAAAAAAGGCTTGGAAAAGAAATTTTTTAAATCTCCAATTTTTTGGGAAAAATTTTGAAGAATAACATTAAAGTTTTAGTTACAAGTTCACATAGACCAACAAGGCTTATAAGAAGCCTTATGAATGATTTAGCTTCAATCATACCTAATTCTCTTAGAGTTAACCGTGGAAAAATGAGTTTTAAGGATGTGGCTGAAAAAGCTTTAAACTTAAACACAAGCCTAGTTTTAATTGTTAATAGATGGAAAGGTGGACCTGGAAAAATCGAGTTTTACGAGGTTGAAGATAGAAAGATAAAGCTTTTAACACCAATAATATACGTTAGAGGGGTACGTTTACAAAGAAACCATAAACTCTTCTTTAGAAAACTTCAGGTTAAACCAAAAAGCCTATCAATAATTAATCCTTTAAATAAGGATTCTGAAGCTCAAAAACTTGCTGAAGCTTTTGCTAAAATTTTTAAAGTCCCAATTATAAGCCCTACTGAAGACACTATATCTGAATCTGATGTTTCTATGAAGATCTACAGAGATGGTGTGGGGAAACTTAGGATCACATTTATTTCTAACCTTCATGGTGGGGTTGAAGTTGGACCTGAAATCTTTATTAGACATATTATATGGGAGGCTGCTAAGCCTGATTAAGGCAAAAATAGTATTTAAAACTTCAAAAGAAAAATGTAAAAAAATTGTTGAAGCATTAGAGCCTGAAACAAAATCTACACCCACACCTAGAAGTAAAGTTAAAATTAGAGGGAAGAACAATATGGTTGAAGCCACATTTTATGCTAAAGATTTCTCAGCTTTAAGAGCATCAATAAACTCATTTTGCCGCTGGGTTAAAATGGTTGATGAAGTTTTAGATGTTGTTAAAAAAGATTTAAAATGAAAAAGCTTTAATTTAACTAAACCCAACTAGGTTTTAGTTGTGGAGGTTGATATAAAGGTTGAGCGATATAGAAGTCCCCCCAAATCTTCAAGAGGAGCTTGCAAAACTTCAGCAACTTCAACAAACACTTCAAGTTATAGTAGCCCAAAAACAGCAAGTTGAAGTTGAACTTACAGATGTTGATAAAGCTTTAGAGGAAATTAAAAAGATGCCTGATGATAATCCAATATATCAGGCTATTGGCGCATTTCTTGTTAAGAAGGATAAAGAATCTGTTATTAAAGAGTTAACTGAAAGAAGAGAACTTTTAACTGTTAGAGCCTCAGTGCTAGGTAAACAAGAAGAAAGAACAAGAGAAAGACTTAAAGAAGTTCAGCAGCAAATTCAAGCTAGACTAAGACAGCAACAGCTAACATAGGGAAACTATGGTTCTTAAAGTTAAATGTAAGTTAAGCTAAGTTTTATCTGAATTGATGAAGAAAAAACCCTTTTCAGGGTTTTTAAGCTGGGTAGATGAGCAAACTATTAAAAAATTTAAGAAAATTGTTAGAGGTAAAAATGTAAAATTTTGTACAATTTTTTGCCACCATAATGCTGACCCTGATGCTATTTATGCCTCCTATTTAACATTTAAACTTGTTAAACACTTAAACCCTAAAATTGAATGTGAAATTATTGCAGACCAAGGTATAAGTAAAATTTCTAAGGTTTTAATGCTTAAGGTTCCAGTTAATTTTAAGGATAAGCCAAACCTGGAAAAAACTGACCTAATAATTCTTGTTGATACAAGTACATTTAAACAGCTTGATGTATGGGGGGAGAGTTTAGAAAAGCTAGATAAACCTTTAATAGTTTTAGACCATCATGAAGTCCACCCAAAAACTAAGGAAATAGCTCATCTAATGGTTGTTAATCCTAAAGCATCCTCAGCATGTGAAATTGTCTATGATATTTGTAGAAATGTTAAAGTTAAACTGGGTAAGAATGATGCTTGGAGTTTACTTGCAGGAATAGTTTACGAAACAAAAGGATTCCGCTATGCTTCATCTAAAACGCTTAGGGTATCAGCTGAACTTTTAGATTATGGTGTAAGCCTTGATGAAATTTTTAACCTTATGATTCAACCAGTAGATAGGTCTGAAAAAATAGCTAAACTTAAGGCTCTTCAAAGACTTCAGATTTTTGAAGTTAAGGAATGGATTATAGGTTGTACTCATGTAAGCTCCTATCAAGCATCAGTTGCAAGAACTCTTATCAGCCTAGGTTGTGATGTTGCTATTGTTGGTGGTGAGAAAAAAGGGGAAGTTAGAGTTAGTTTAAGGTCAACTAAAAACTTTCAGGAAAAAACAAGCGTACACCTCGGCCGGGATGTAGCTTTTTATGTTGGTGAAAAATTTTCAGGTATGGGTGGAGGGCATTCAACCTCAGCAGGTTTAAATGTTTCAGGGAATCTTCAAGATGTTTTAAGTGAAATTGTCAAAGTTTTAAAGTTAAAAATTGAAGAAAAAGGAGCTAACTTAGATGAGTAGTTTAAACCTGGAGGAGGAAGTTGTAAAAGTTAAAGGTTTAACCTATACCTATCCTGGAAACATTAAACCAACCCTAGACAACGTGTATTTTAAAGTTAGAAAGGGAGAATTTATCTTAATTTGTGGACCATCTGGTTGTGGTAAAACAACTTTATGTAGATGTTTAGTTGGTTTGATACCCCATTTTTATGGTGGAAAATTTGAAGGTAAAGTTGAAGTTGCAGGTTTAGATGTAAGTAAACATTCTGTTAGAGAAATTGCTCAGCACGTTGGTTTTGTTGGGCAAAATCCTGAAAGTCAACTTTTCTCCTTTACTGTTGAAGGTGAAATTGCTTTTGGAGTTACTAATTTAGGTTTACCTTTGGATGAAATTAAGCACAGGATTAATTGGGTTTTAAACCTTTTAAACTTAAAAGATTTAAGAGAAAGAAGTCTTAAGGAGCTTTCAGCAGGCGAAAAACAAAAAGTTGTTTTAGCTTGTACTTTAGCTATGACTCCTAAGATTCTTGTTCTTGATGAACCTACATCTCTTTTAGATTCGTTTTCAGCTAAGAGTTTAATTAATACCTTAGTTGAAATTAACAGGAAATTTAGGATTACAGTAATTATTGTTGAACATAAACTTAACCTTCTTCTTAACTATGTAAACAGAGTTTTAATTGTAAGTAAAGATGGAAGAATAATTGCTGATGATAATCCTAGAAGAATTTTTTCTAAGAAAGAGCTTACAAACATAGGTTTAAACATCCCTAAAATTATAAAGCTTCATCAAGAATTGGTTGAGGAGGGCTTGCTCAACTATCCTATATCCCTAACTGTTGAAGAGTTAGCTGGTAGGTTAAGGAGGATTATAAGTTGATTAAACTGGAAAATGTTTACTTCCAATATCCTACAGGTATTCAGGCTTTAACCAATGTTAACTTGGAAATTAGAGAAGGAGAAGTTTTAGCTATCATGGGTGAGAATGGAGCTGGAAAAACAACCCTTATTAAACATTTAAATGGTCTTTTAAAGCCATCTAAAGGTAAAATTCTTGTTGATAATTTAGATACTAGAAAGGTAAGTGTGGCTGAGCTTTCAAAAAAAGTTGGAATAGTTTTTCAAAATCCTGAAAACCAGTTTTTTTGTGAAACTGTTTGGGAAGAAGTTGCTTATAGTCTAAAAAACTTTAATTACCCTAAGAATCTTATAGCTGAAAGAGTTGAAGAAGTTTTAAAACTTTTAAACCTTGAGAAGTTTAAAGCTTCTACACCCTTTAAGCTTAGTGAAGGTGAAAAAAGAAGATTAGCATTGGCATGTGTTCTTGCATGGAACCCTAAGTACCTTGCTTTAGATGAACCTATACTAGGACAAGATTACGATGAAAAATTAAAGCTTCAAGAAATTATAAAAAGAGTAGCTTCCGAAGATAAAACAGTTATTATTGCAACCCACGACACAGATTTTATCACAGAATTAGATTGCAGAGTAGTTTTAATGTCTAAAGGCAGGATTATCGCTGATGGTAAAGCTGAAGATATATTAGGAAAACCTAACCTTCTCTCAAAGGTTAATCTTGAAGAAGCTGAAATTGTAAAGCTGTTTTTTATGCTTGAAGAATTAAATCTTCCAAAGAATGTTTTTACAGTTGATAAAGCAAAAAAGGTTTTAATAGAAAGGTTTAGGAGGCTAAGAAGAATTCCTTGATGGTTTATAGGTTTTTAACACCAAAAAAGGAAACACCACTTTTTCAACTAGACCCTAGAATAAAGTTTCTTACATCATCAATTATAGGTTTATATGCAATATTTACCTCAAACTTTAAGGTTTTAATTCTTCTTTTTCTTTTAATTTTTTTGATAAATTTTTTAGGTAAACTTTTAATTGAATGGTTAAAAATGCTAAAAAGCTTTACAACACTAATATTTCTAATCTTCATTGTTGAAGTTGTGCACATATATCTTTTAGGGGAATATTTTAGTTTAAAAGTTCTGATGGAAAAACCTGCTACCCTAACATTAAAATTTATAATTTTAGTTTCAGCTTTTACATTTTTCTATCTTTCAACATCTCCAGAGGCATTTACAACCTCAATTCAGCAGCTAAAATTTATCCCATACAGTTTCAGCTTAACTTTAACTATAGCCTTAAGATTTATACCAATTTTAGCATACGAATTTCAAGAAGTATATGATGCTCAACGTTCAAGAGGAGTTGAACTTGAAAAAGGCAGTATAATTTTAAGAATAAGGAAAATGGCCTCTATGCTTACACCTTTAATGGTTAAAGCTATTAGGAAAAGCTTTGAGGTTGCTGAAACCCTTGAAACAAGGTGTTATGGATTAAAAAAGCCTAAAACAAGTATTTATATTAGCAGGGTTGGAAAATGGGATTTAACCCTTATTTGCGGAGTAATTTTGGTTTTAGCTTTAACCTTCTACGTATAAAAATAGGGTTAATTTTTTAGGTTATTAAACTAGCTTAAAGGCAACTATTTTAAATTTTCCAGTTCCTATCTTCCTAATAGGTGTTTAAAGGCTGTTGAGTAGGCTGGAGTATCTTCAAAAAGCTGTTGATGAAATAGTTGAATCCTTATCAAAATCGCTAAAAAACATAGATGAAAAACAAGTATCTAAGCTTGTAGAAATTCTTTTAGAGGCTAAAAATAGAGGTAAAAAAATTCTTGTTATTGGTGCAGGTAGAAGTGGGCTTGTTGGTAGAGCTTTTGCTATGAGGCTTATGCATCTAAACTTTAATGTTCATGTTATAGGTGAAACAATAACACCCGCTGTTGAGGAAGATGATATTTTACTTGCAATTTCAGGTTCAGGTACAACAACAACAGTCGTTACAGCTGCAAAAATAGCTAAAAAGGTTAAAGCTAAAGTTGTAGCAATAACATCTTACCCACGTTCACCCCTTGGAAGATGCTCAGACCATACTGTAGTTATTTATGGGAGAACTAAGGTTGCAGGTAAAAAAGATTATTTTTCAAGGCAAATTTTAGGAGTTCATGAGCCTTTAGCCCCCCTAGGAACACTTTTTGAAGCTGCAGCTTCAATATTTTTTGATGCGTTAATAGTTGAACTTATGCATAGACTAGGAAAAACTGAGGAAGAGCTGAAAAAAAGGCATGCAACCATAGAATAGCTTAGTTAAGTTTAAATAGAACCTAACTCAAATAAGTTAAACTCCCAGATTTACAGTTTTAAGTAGCAAATTCTTTAAATAATTGTTTTAATGTTTTTAAGCTGTAAAAGGTTTGAGGGTTTACGGTTATGCCAAAGTTTAAAACTACAGCTGAAATACTGAAAATCGTTCAAAACTTAGACCAGATTAGGAATGCTGGGATTATTGCTCATGTAGACCATGGTAAAACAACTCTTACAGATTCACTACTTTCAGCTGCAGGTTTACTTTCACCTTCAGTTGCAGGTACAGCTTTAGCTTTAGATTACCTTGAAGAAGAACAAAAAAGACAGATGACTATTAAAGCTGCAAACATAAGCCTTTACTATGAAATTAATGGTAAACCTTACGTGATAAACCTTATAGATACACCAGGCCACGTAGATTTTTCAGGTAGAGTTACCAGGTCTCTTAGGGCTATTGATGGTTGCGTAGTTGTAGTTGATGCTGTTGAAGAAGTTATGGTTCAAACTGAAACTGTTACAAGGCAAGCGTTGGAGGAAAGGGTAAGACCAACCTTATTTATCAACAAAATTGATAGGCTTATAAAAGAACTTAGATTATCACCAAAAGAGGTTCAAGATAAACTTTTAAGAATTATTAGGGAGTTTAACAACCTAATAGAGCTTTACGCTGAACCTCAGTTTAGAGATAAATGGAAAGTTAACCCTGTAGAGGGAACAGTAGCTTTTGGTTCAGCTAAAGATAGATGGGGATTTACAACAACTATAGCTCAAGAAAAAGGAATAAGATTTTCTGATGTTGTTTCAGCATATGAACATGGTAATGTTAAAGACCTTGTTGAAGCCGCACCTTTACATGAAGCTGTTCTTGAAATGATTATCAAGCATATTCCTCCACCTCATATAGCTCAAAAATATAGGATACCTAAAATTTGGCGTGGAAACCTTGAAAGTGATGCTGGGCAAGCAATGTTAAATTGTGACCGTAATGGTCCCGCTGTTATGTGTATTACAAATGTTGTTGTTGATCCTCAAGCAGGTGTTGTTGCAACAGGTAGACTTTTCTCAGGGACTGTTGAAACAGGTGATACTGTATACCTTATTGGTGCAAGAGATTCCGGAAGAATACAGGAAGTATGTATTTACATGGGGCAGTTTAGAGATGTTGTAGGTATACTTCCATGTGGAAATATTCCTGCACTTTTGGGTTTAGATAAGGCTAGAGCAGGAGAAACAATAGCATCTATTAAAGATATTGCTCCCTTTGAGCAGCTTCAATATGTTAGTGAACCAGTTGTAACTATCGCTATTGAGCCTAAATTTAGCCGAGATTTACCAAAACTTGTAGATTTTCTTAGGAAGCTTTCAATTGAAGACCCTAACCTTGTTATAAAAATTAACGAGGAAACAGGAGAATACCTTATATCTGGTATGGGTCAACTTCACCTAGAAATTGCTACAACATGGATTCAGAAAGCAGGACTTGAAATTATAACATCTAAACCTATAGTTCTTTACAGGGAAACTGTAAGAAGAGAAGGCCAAGTTTTTGAGGGTAAATCTCCAAATAAGCATAACAGAATTTATGTTAAGGTTGAACCTTTAGAGCCTGAAATAATTGAGCTTATACGTAAAGGTGAAATTACAGATTACACTCCCCATCATGTTGTAGCTAAAATTTTAAGAGAGCATGGTTGGGATGCTGATGAAGCTAGAGGTGTTTGGAGGGTAAGTGAACACTGCAATATCCTTACAGATGTAACTAAGGGTATTCAAAGACTTGATGTTGTAAAAGATTCCATAATTTCAGCTTTTAACTGGAGTATTGATGAAGGACCATTAGCTTATGAGGTAATTAGAGGAGTTAAAGTTAAACTTGTTGATGCACAAATCCATGAAGACCCTGTTCATACAGGTCCAGCTCAAATAATGCCTGCAACTCGTAGGTCACTTTATGCAAGCTTTTTATCTGCAAACCCAACCCTACTTGAACCAATTTTAAAGGTTAATGTTAAGGTTCCACCTGACCAGGTGGGAAATGTAACAAAGATTATTGTTGGACGTAGAGGAAAAATTATTTCACTTGAACAAAAAGAGCATATAATGTATATTGTTGGAGAAATACCTACAGCTGAAACTTTTGATCTTTCGGAGGCTATGAGAAGCGCTACAGCTGGAAGAGCTTTTTGGGGTACAGAGTTTTATAAATGGGAACCTGTACCGTCATCAATGGTTGACTCTCTTATAAGAGAAATTAGGAAACGTAAAGGTTTACCTCCAGAACCGCCATCAATAGAAGATTTTATAGAAAGATAGCAAACTACTAAATCTTAATCTTAACCTTCTAATTTAAGTTAAACCTTAAACTTAATATTTTTAGGTTAGTTAGGGTTGATTATTGCTAAAATTTTTGCCGATTATAGAGAGAAAAATTCAGGTATACCATCAATTTTAGAGGGAATGAATGTTAAGGTTATCTACCAAAATCTTACTATTGGAGATTACATCCTACCTGGAGAATGTGGTGTTGAACGTAAAAATGTTCACGACTTTATACATTCTTTAACATCTGGTAGGCTTTTTAATCAGCTTTTAAGGCTTAAGGAAGTATACCAAAAACCTGTACTGATTGTTGAAGGTGATTTTCAAGCTGTAGTAGAAGAATTCCCTAATCCTAAGGCTTTATGGGGTGCATTAGCGTCAATCTGCCTTAATCAAGGTATACATGTGTTTTATACTTTAAATGTAAAGCAAACAGCTGAACTTTTAATCACAATCTTAAATCAAATGTTAAAAGTAAAAGGGAGAATTGAGCCTATTATAAGGGAGAGAAGAAAAATTAGAGGTTTAACTGATTTTCAGTTGTATGTTGTATCATCCCTTCCAGGAGTAGGCTTAAAGCTTGCAGATAGGATGCTTAAAAAATTTAAAACTGTTAGAGCTGTTTTTTCAGCATCAAAAAAGGATTTAATGTTTATTGAAGGTTTTAGTGAAAGAAAAGCTGAGAAAATTTGTAAACTTCTAGATTTACCCTATAATCCCTTAAAACAAGACTTAACTAAGCAAAAGATTTTAGAGGAGAGCTAGAAAAGATTGAAAAGTCTCCCAAGATTCAATCTTGTGAGAAAAGCTTATTGTACATGTCCACCAAAATATAACCTAAACCCTTATCTTGGAAGATGTATGCATGGATGCTTATACTGTTATGCTGTGAAGTTTCCATCTTTTAACGGTCCAATTAAGCCTAGAATAAACCTTCCAGAAATCCTAGAAAAGATAGCTGAAAAAACTAAACCTAAGCTTTATGTTATGTTAAGTGATTCAACAGACCCCTACCAACCAATAGAAAAGGATTTAGGTTTAACTAGGAAGTGTTTAAAAATTTTAGCTAAACATGAGTTCCCAGTACTTATTGTTACAAAATCTGATTTGTTTCTTAGGGATTTAGATATTCTAGTAAAAACTAGAAGTGTAGTGTCAGTTACAATAACAACTCTTAAAGAAGATTTAGCCAAAACTTTTGAACCCTACACACCTCCACCAGAAAAAAGAATTAAAGCTTTAGAGTTTACAGCTAAAAAAGGTTTACCTGTTATTGCAAGAGTTGACCCCATAATTCCATGGGTAAATGATGATGAAAATGATTTTAGAAAGCTTATTTTAACCTTAAAAAGCGTTGGAGTTAAACATATAGTGGTTTCAACACTTAAACCTGTTAAAGGTTTTTTTATTAAACTTAGAAAAGTTAATCCTCAACTTGCTGAAAAATTGGAAAATATTTACAGAAATGGAAAACGAATTGCAGGTTATAAGTATCTTCCAGATGATTTTAGACTTAAAATTATTAGTAAGCTTAGAAGTATAGTTTTAAATGAGGGGCTAAATTTTTCCTCCTGTAGGGAAGGTTTTCCGCAGCTTAACACTTCTATTTGTGATGGCTCAGCTTATCTTCAAGGTCAAACAATTTTAACGTAAACCTTATTTTAAGGTTTTGAAGCTAAATATTCTAAGATGTCTTTTAGTGAAGTCTTGGGTAAAGCTGTTAAAAAGTTTAATGAAAAATATATTCTTATACCTGAAATCAAGAAAGTTTTTGACAAGTATAAAGGTAGAAGTGTAACTTTAAATATTACTGATGATACAATCTACGTTTTTCATTTTAAGGATGATGGAATCGCGTTTGAAACTTCACCTCAAAAATCTCCAAATGATATGTATATCGAAACATGTAAGGAGGTTTTTCAAAGAATTGTTGAGGAAAGAAAAATTAGGGTGCAGGATGTTCTTCAAGGTAAAATATCTTGGAAAAATATTAATCTTCGGGATGTAAGAAGTATTAGAAAACTACTTAAACTTAAACATTTAAACATAGAGAGAAT
>CAZMUQ010000015.1:0-23294 GCA_964569845.1 uncultured Candidatus Bathyarchaeia archaeon | reverse complement strand
AAGCTTTCTTTAGAATCCGCCTATCCCCAACATATTTCTGCTGGATTTCCCGCTTCCTCCAGAAATAACCATAGCCAGCCTTTTTAAGCTTTGAAAGGTCGTATCTTTTAACCTCGCCATCACTGCTTTTAAAGGAAAACTGAAGCCGGTAAGTCTGTAGGTTTTCGCATAATTTATATATCGGAAAATCACGATATATAGTAGTTTCATCAAGGTGGGATTAATGGTTAAAAGGGAAGCATTATTAGCTTATAGGGTTGAGGTTTTTAAGGCTTTAGCAGACCCTACCAGGCTTGAGATAGTTGAATTTCTTAGGGATGGTGAGAAATGCGTATGTGAGATTATTCCAGCGATGGGGAAGGCTCAATCCACCGTTTCCAAGCATCTAGAAATCCTCCATAGGGCAGGTATTCTTGATAGGAGGGTGGATGGTAAAAGGGTTCTATACAGAATTAAAGATCCAATCCTCCTCAAAATATTAAAAAGCGTTGACGACCTGATTTTGAACAGGCTTATCCCCCTAGCCAAGACTCTCAAAGTTTTAAAGGTTGCCAAAAGGTGAGGCTTTCTGGAGTTCCTCTGGATTCTAATCATGTTAGGCACAGGTTTTTCAGCTGGGCTTGTTGGAGGCTTGCTTGGAATTGGAGGCTGCTCCATAATTCTTCCCGTTCTAATCTTCATTTTCAACTTCTCTGAGCCTGTGGCTATTGGAACCACCATAACCGCCGTAATTATTACCGCTGTTTCAGGGGCAATAGGCCATATAAGGATAAAGAATGTTGATCATAAAACCGCTAGCATAATAAACATTACTGGAAGTTTCGGAGCTGTTTTAGGCTCCATAATTTTAGCCTTAATCCTCAGCCAGATATGGATTTTAGACATAATTTTAGGTGTAGCTTTCATTTACACGGCTGGAAGAATGCTTTATGAAGGGGTTTTGAGGAGGGAGGCTAAGAGTGAAATTGAGGGGAAAAAGGTTCCAGGAGCCCTCTGGCTGAAAGCTATTATAGGTTTTGGGGTAGGAGTTGTCACGGGAATTGTTGGGCTGGGAGGAGGCTACATGCTTATGCCCCTCTACATTTACGCTTTAAGCTCCCCCGTTAAAATTGCTGTTGGAACCTCATTAGAATCCTTTATAGGTCAAGCGGTGGTTTCCTCTGGGTTTAAACTTTACCAGGGAATAGTTGATGTGGTTACGGCGATATGTTTAGGGGTTGGAACAGCTGCGGGGGCTCAGTTTGGTGCAAGGCTTGTTCCTAAAACTCCTGCATGGCTTATTAAGGCTCTTTTCGGAGCGGTATTTTTAATAGTTTCACTTAAGTTTCTCTTTAAAGGTTTAGGTTTACCCTTCCTTTGACCGCCGTTAAATGATGGGTGTTGCAGTTTCTATGGCTGAGAGGGTATACCACGAGTGGTATCCATACCTTTGAAGCTTATATCTCAAAATTATAACTCCTGCGGAGTTGCTGTGAAATGAGGCTTGAGGAACTATAAAAGATAAAGGAAATGGTTAAGACGGAATTTCCAAACGACCCAGCCCTTCAGTAGATTCATATAGCACGAAAAATTCTTGCAAAAGAGGCGGAACTTAAAGGTATGACCTTCTCTGAATGCATTAAGTCCCTTAGGAACAAGCATTATATTCTTCCAGCAAGAATTTTTATTCCAAGGGGGAGACCGTTCACCCTTTTAGACGTTAGAACCCTATGGTTAGAGGGATGATATATTTTTCCAAGCGGACATACAAAAACGTTTTTGCCTCAGCAAAATCCTTGGAAACAACAAAAACAGAAAGATAAAAACTTTTTCTTTACCTTTTAGCTTTTCTTGTTGGTTTAAGCAGAATCTATCTTGGTTTACATTGGCTAACAGATGTTTTGGTTGGAGCTTTGGTAGGATGGTTTTCAAGCAGTCTAATCCTCCACTTTAAACAAAAAATAGCAAAAATTTTTTGTTTAGGCTAAAACTCAGTTTTCCCACACAACCTTAAAATTTGTCTACCAAGCCTTTTAGCTTCTGCTAAAGCCTCTTTATCCTCTAAAATTTCACCTTTTTTAAAGGCATAGCCTAAAACACCTGGAACCTTCGCCATTCTTAACCTTGACAAATATTCTTCAATCTCGTTTACAGCCGCACCTATCCTACGTCTCCCAACAACGATATAGGTTCCAATTTTTCCTTCAAGTTGACCTTTCCTAAGATACCATGTTCTCTCCATGAAGGTTTTAAGACGTGAGGTAACACCACCCATATAGGAGGGGCTAGACAAAATAATAACGTCTGCCTCCTTAAGCTTTAAACATAGTTTTTCCATGTCATCCTCCAAAACACATTTTTCGTTTTCCTCACAGTAACAGCAACCCTCACATGGCTTTACCACATAATCCTTCAAAAAAACAGTTTCAACATCAAATTTTCCACTTAAAACCTTAAAAACTTCTCTAAGCAGATAAACAGTATTTCCATCTTTATGGGGGGAACCTACAATTCCAAGAGCCTTCATAATCTTAGCCTGCCATAAACTTGGTGGGTTGGAGCCGGGGCAGGGATTTGAACCTGCGTAAAGCGAGTCTGCAGCCCGCCGCCTAAACCACTCAGCCACCCCGGCTTAACCATAATTTTTCATGTCAAACTGGTTGGTAATAATGTTTTGGTTTTGGTTAGGTTTTTATCTGTCTTATTAGGATTGTTTTTTGTGGAAAAAGCTAAAAAAGAGGTTGCTGTTGCAACACTTAACAGTAAAATCTATTTTGGGTTGGTTGAAAGGCTAAAAAAGGAAGAATATAGGGTTTATTGTCAAAAAACTTAGGAACCTATCCTTTTAGGTGTTAAAATAGTTTTTACCACAAAAGATGAAGCTTCAAACATTAAACACCATACAATCGTTTTTTGTGAGGAGGAAAACCTTGATAGGGTTGTTGAAGAGGCTTCAGCAATAATTTAAGGCTTAGACGGTAAAAGCTGTGATGAACTTCTTGTCGGGATAGACTTGGGGAAAACTATAGGTTTGGTTGTTGTTAGTAGGGGGTTGTTTCAAGTTCCTCAACCAAACACAGCCTTAAAGATGTTTTTCAAACCCTAGAACAAACAATTCAGTCTTTAAAACCTAAAAGGGTTCTTGTTAAGGTTGTATGGGTGGATGTTTAAACCAAGAGTTTCAATAAGCTATTCCTTTTACATCAGGGTAGCTCCGCCAAATTATGTTGAAAACGGAGAAAAGAAGGTGGTGCCCCCCTCTGATGAATTTAGGTTTGTTAAACTAGGTGTTGAATACATCGAGGAGTCACCTTTTATTCAAGCATCATTAGAAGTCTGTGATGGTTCTGAGAAAGAGTTGTTTAAAAATTCTAAGAAAGTTGAAATAAAAGACCCATCTCTTATACTGAAGATACCAGAACAGGATTTTCAGGAAGCAGCAGAATATTTGGCAACTTTGCCTTTTCCGTTTGACTTTCAGCCAAAAATTAAAACTGGCAGTAAGGCGTCAGGAAAAAGCGACATTTTTGCATTTGTGCACAGCTTCACATTTCATCCTCATTAGTACCTAAAGAAGAGAACAAAAGCGAGCTGAAAGTTAGATTAATTAATGAAGGAGGCTGGGTTGCTAAAAGAAAGAATATTTTTCTAGAAGAGGAAAGCACAGCACCTGTTACTGATGTTTTAAACTTCCAGGGTTCTCCATGGAGTATTGGAATCTTAATGGAAGTAAATGGTGTGCTTTCATTAGATGGATATCAGCCTGAGATATTTCCAACAGAGCATGGTATTAAAGGCATAACCACCACCAATTGTGTTTATATTCCTGGTGAGAAAAGTTTCCTGGACTTGTTTTTAGGCTTAAGAAGCTGAAGACAGCCTCTTTGATATTTTCAACTGCGACCGGGAAAATTGTGTGTACCGGGAACTAGAAGCAAAGAGGATGCAGATAAGGCTGTACAACCAAAACACCCATCAATCATCTATTCCGAACAACCGACCAGAAAAAGCCACTAGAACAACCGGAAAATTCCTCACTCATTCCACGCTGATCTACCGGCCCTACTATTTATTCCCTTTTTAGGTTTTATTTACTTTTATTCTTTTGAAGCTATATTATAGAACTTATCAGGGGAGTTCCCGGAATTTAACTTTTTAATGGTTTAAGAGGCTTTCCCCTTAACTTTGTTAAGCTTTTTTTAAGCTTACTTGTTTCACCATATCCACATGCAGCACACCTCTTTTTTGATGTATGGTATGCTCTTCTACCGCATCTTCTACATCTTACATGGGTTGGTTTGTTGAATTTACCCATAGATATAGCCATAAAATATCAAACCTCAAAAATTTCCTAAATTTAACTTTTTGGTGGAGAAATAAGAATTACATTATCTCCTCTAACTATTATTGTTCCAAGTCTGTCAACTTTGTCAGAGATAGTTATGTCTTCAGCATCTCCAAGTAGCAGGTTCATATGCTGGTCAAATCCTTGAAGTATCCCTCTAATACTTTTTCCACCTTTAAGTTTTACAAGGACAACCTTCCCAACACTTTCTTCAAGAAGTTTTATCGCCATTTCATCTGGCATTGGAATCAACCCAAGCTTCCTTTCTCTTCTTAGAGAAAAGAAGAAGCTAGAATTTAAAAATATCGCTTTAAAGTTTAAATTTAAATGATAGAGCAGATTAACAATACATAAAAATTGAAGCATCTTAAAAGGTACTTTATCAGAGCTAAAGATGCAATCAGACTATATCAATCTCTACCTGAAAGTTTAGCTCAAGCTTTGGTAGATAAGTTACCAATTATTAAGAAGCAATCCATGGAAAAGGTTGAAGCAGAAAATTTTGAAATCTACATAATAGGGAGCAATCCCTTGATATTTAAAATGAGTGAGAAATTTTTCCCTACACTTATTTTTGAAGATGCTTTGATTAAGCTTCCAAAAGTTGTAGTTGATCAAGGTGCGGTACCCTACATATGCCGTGGAGCTGATGTTATGCGTCCAGGAATTGTAAAGATTCTTGGAAATTTCCAATCAAACTCGCTTGTAACAGTAGTTGATGAAAAACATTATAAACCCTTTGCAGTTGGCTTAAGCCTATACCCTACGGAGGAAATTATGAAAATGGGTAGCGGAAAAGTCATAAAAAATGTTCATTATATTGGAGATAAGGTTTGGCGTATAATTCAAAATATTAAAACTTAGATGTAAAGGTTTACAGAGTCAAATTAAACGTTTTTACAGTTAAATACCATTTTTAATGGTTTTTTGTATATTAGTCTAGCTTAAAGCATAGGTTAAAGCTTCAGAATTAGGGGTAATTTATCAAAAACAATCTTTTTAAGTTCCAATCTTAATAATGAACTAGGATATCAACTGGTAAGATATTACAGGTAGAAGTGGATGAAAAATGACTGAAGTAGGTGGGGAAGAGGTTAGAAGCGAAAAACCTGTAACATATATTAAAGCTATTTCCCTGAGGAACTACAGCGACATTGAAAAAATTAAAGAAGAACTTAAAATGGGAAATGTTTTAATTATAAAGATTACTCCCTTAGCAATAAAAAATATTGAAGAAGTTAAAAATGCCATAGATGAACTTAAAGCTTATTCCCAACTTATTAATGGTGATATAGCTAGACTTGGCGAAGAAAGAATTGTAATGACTCCACCATCAATAAAGATTTGGAGAGGAAAACTTCCATCTTAAATTTAATAAAGCCTTGTTGTTTCAAGAATTGCTGGAACACTACATCTAATCCTAAATGTTCTTTCAATTGCTGATGAAAGACTAAGACTCTTTGATTTTTCACCATGGCAGATTATAACTCTTTGAGGTTTAGGTGTTATCCTTTTAACATAGTTTAAAAGCTGGCTTCTATCACTATGCCCTGAAAAACCTTCAACAGATTCAACCCTAGCTTTAATCTTTATAACCCTAATTTTGCCTTCAGAATCTATCATTGAAACTTCTCTAAGACCATTTAGTATACGTCTTCCAAGAGTTCCTTCAATCTGATAAGATACAAACACTATAGTATTTTTTTCATCAGGTGCAAGTTCCCTGAAGTATTCAAGAGCAGGACCCCCCTCAAGCATACCTGATGTTGCAAGGATTATACATGATCTCTCATTAAAAACCTCATCTCTTCCGCTTGCATGCTTAATTATAAAGAATTGTTCAGATTGAAATGGATTTACATTTTCATGTAGTATCTTATTTTGTAACTCTTTTGAAAGGTATTCTGGAAAAGCTGTGTGTATTGCTGTAACTTCATTTATCATTCCTTCAATAAAAACTGGAACCTTCGGTATTACCCCTCTTTCCATGTACTCATTAATAACAAGCATTATTTCTTGAGCTCTTCCAACGGCTAAAACAGGTATTAAAACTTTCCCGTCATTATTTACTGTTTGACTTACTATGGTTGCAAATCTTTGCTCAACTTCAAATCTTGGAGGCATAACATCTTCAGGTCCACCATACGTGCTTTCCATTATTAATGTTTCAACTCTTGGGAAAGTTGCTGATGAAGCTTCAAGAAGCATAGTTTTCATAAATTTAAAATCTCCAGTGTAAACTATGTTATGAAGCCCATCACCTATGTGTAAATGTATGATTGATGAACCTAAAATATGCCCTGAGTTGTGTAAGGTTAACCTTATATCTGGAGCTATATCTGTAACTACACCAAAGCTAACAGGGATTGTATGAGTTACAACTTCCCGTACATCCTTTTGATCATAGGGTAATATTTCACCTTCCCTTTTTAAAACATCTAAGTAATCTAGTTGAAGTAAAACCATAAGATTCAAGGTTGGTTCAGAGCAGTAAACAGGGCCATCATACCCATATTTAAATAACATTGGGAGTAACCCACAATGGTCTAAATGTGCATGTGAGATGATTACAGCATCAAGACTTTCTATGTCAAATTCTTCAGCATCAAGTCTAGGATAAGCTTCCTCAGGGTTTGTTGATGCCGGATTAATTCCACAATCAATAAGAACCATACTTTCCTTAGTTCTTATAAGTACTGCTGACCTGCCAACCTGCTGAAATCCTCCTAATGGTGTGATAAGTACTTCTTTACCCTTGTATAATGGCTGTCTAAAAATTCTTTCACCAACATTATGAAGTATTCTTTTTCTTTCCTCAGCTTCACTGTAAAGGTAATATCTTACATGAGCGATGATTTTTGATGTTATTGGCGGGGTTCTTAAAACACGTGGACGCCACTTTGTAGTTTTAATGATCTCTTGAAGAGTTAAACCGTTTTTAGAGATTACAAGTCCAGGCTTTTTAGCTTCAATAATAACTTCTCCAAGCACAGGATCAAAAAATATTTGAGTTATCTCAGCTTCAGGATTTACAATTTTCTCTATAACCCTTTTAGCCTCCTCCTCATTCATCCTTATAGATGGATCACAACGTAAGGTAACTCTTTTCCTTATCCTGTTTACAAGGTCTGTTATTATGTAGCTTTGCTCAAGCAGAATTTCAGGCTTTTTTGTATATATTGCAAGCCTTGGCCCTTCAAACTCTATCCGTGAAACTTCAGCTTCCTTTGGAACATGTTGAAGTACAACATCAACTATACTTCTTCTCGACGAATCTGTAGTCTCTTTTTTCATTTCTTAAAAATCCTCCTACATACTGATTATTCCTAATCGGGTTCTCATCATGCTTAAATGTTAAATTTTGAGCTGGAAAAAATTAAGGAAGGAAAAATTAACAAATTTAACCATACTTTTGCTTTTCCTCTTCACTTAATTCTCTGTACCCATCCTTAGTCACTACTGAAACATCAAAGCTATCCCCACTTGCAGTGTCCCGTTTCATAGCTGCTTTAATAGCCCTTACAACTAGAGGGATAGCTTCCTTAATAGTTAAACCATCTTTATAGCCATCTTCAAGTATACCTAAAGCAATAGGTGAACCTGAGCCTGTTGCAAAAAACTTTTTCTCTTCTGTTAAGCTTCCAAAAGGATCTAAAGAAAATATATGTGGTCCTTCATCATCAATTCCAGCAATAATTGCTTGAAGCACCAACGGAAAATACCTGCTACGGAAAAGTAGGTTTGCTGCAAGCCTTGCTGCAGCATTTACTGTTATTGGTCTACCATTTACAAGTTTAAATAGTGCTACATTTGCCTTTAAAACGTCAACAACATTTTGGGCATCAGCAACAACCCCAGCAATAGTTATTGCTAGATGGTCATCAATCTTGTAAACTTTTTTTCCATGTTTGTGGGCTATAAAGTATCCCATTGTAACTCTTGTATCAGTACCTAACACAACACCTTCTTCACATATTACCCCTACCGTTGTTGTTCCTTTAAGCTTTAAGTTTTCTAGCCGCGAATATGGATATTTACTACTAAACATGAATTTACCCCATAAAATGTTCTGCTGATAAAAGGTGAGAACCGAAGGTATATTAGCTAGTTTAGAAATAATCTTGTTAACTAATAAATGTTTCCAAAAAGAATAAAAAACGACTTACACATGGATACAAGTAAAACCAAGAAGGATTTAACACTTATAAGCCTCAGTAAGGCTAAAAAAGGGTACACCTTTATTTACCAAGGTTTAGCTGAAGAATGTTTAAAATGTCCACTTTTAAAAGTTTGTCACAATCTTAAACCAGGAAAATCTTACACAATTATCGAGGTAAGGGATAGAATTTTTGATTGTAAACTTATCGGCGGAAAAGTTTGTCTTGTTGAAGTTATGCCTGCAAGTTTAAAAGTGAATATTATGCAAAAATTTGCAATTGAAAATGCTATAATAGAATTTAATCCTCAAGAATGTAAGAATATTCAATGTGAGATGTTTAATGAGTGTGTTCCTCAAGCATTACAAGCTGGATTAAAATGCAAAATTATTAAGATTTGTGGAACTGTTAAATGTCCTGTTACTGGTCAGATTTTTGCTCAGGTTTTACTTCTTCCCCTTTAGTTTTCTCTTCTAAACCAGTTTTCTTTTTCACATACTTATCGATAAAAGTTACAACTTCAACATCAGGAAAAAATTTTTGAATATCAAAGGCTAACCCCCTCTTTACAAGTTGAAGCCTATCAATATTTAAAGCTTCCTCAGGCATCACTATTGTTATGTTTTTCTCTAAAAATTCAACATCAAACTTTTCAGGATCTATTTTTGGCATTCTACGATGAATTAAAGCCTTAACTTTTTCTAACGGTGTCTGTAAAATCTTCTTAACTTCAACTTCATAAAGCAAAGTTTTACCTGCAAGTGGAGGATTAAAATCAACTTGAACCCTGCCAGAACCTACACTTCTAACAACAGCAAGTTTACCATCAACTTCAACCTCCATACCAGGATAAGGATTTATTTTTTGCTGCTGAAACTTACGTAGAGGGATAAGTTTAATTTTGCTTGGATCCCTTGGACCAAAAGCTTTTTCAGGTGGAAGTTCAATAACTGTTTTTTCTCCAACCTTAATTCCAACAAGCTTTTCATCAAGCCCCTTTAAAACCCACCCTTCTCCTACAACCACAAGCATAGGCTCGTATATCCCATCTTCCTTAAAAATTTTTGCTTCCTTAGCAACAGAATCGATGTTTGTGTCAAACACCATATCTGTTTCCTTTATTTTTGCAACGTAATCCATAAGTATAAAATCTCCTTTACTTACTGTACTCAAGGTTTTCATCCTTCACTATTGTTATGTGAAGTAGTTTATTTTTAAAGAGTAACCTATTGATATTTCAGTTTTTTGGGTGTAAATTTTAAGCTTAAGAGGGTGCAGCAATATTTCCTATACGCTCTCTGTTTTCATTTAATGTATCTGTCAAAAATAACTAAAAATATGAAGGTCTTTAAAGGTTTTATAGGTTATCTTTAAGTTTTACATCAATAACTAATTTTCCATCAAGTTGAAAAAGGTTAAAGCTTTCGCTCCAGCCCATATAACTGGTTTTTTCACGATAGATGATAAATATAAAAATCCCTTAAAGAAGGGTTCCCTTGGAGGAGGCTTCTCTTTAACTAAAGGTGTATATACGGAGGTTAAGGTGGAAAGAAACCATAAGTGGAGGGCAAATATAAGTATAAATGGTTCTCCAGCTAAAGCTGATGTATCTTTAACATTGATAAACGAATTTTCAAAACTTATAGAAAAACCCTACAATATAGATGTTACACATACAATCGAATTACCAGTGGGAGCTGGTTACGGCACAAGTGGAGCTGGAGCTTTAGGGTTATCCTTAGCCCTAAATGAAGCCTTAAACTTAGGATTATCTAAAGTTGAAGCAGCACAGCTTGCACATCTAGCTGAAGTTAAATGTAGAACTGGTCTTGGAACTGTTATAGCTGAAACTTTCGGTGGCTTTGAAATTAGAGATAAAGCTGGGGCTCCAGGTATGGGCTCTGTAAGGAAATTTAACTGGTCAAAATTTAAGGTTGTTTCCTTATATTTTTCAGCTTTACCTACAAAAAGCTTCTTAAGAGACCGTAAAGTTAGGTTAAGGATAAATAAAGTTGGAAGAAAGGCTTTAAAATATTTCTTAATAAAACCCTCAGCTGAAGCTTTTACAAAAATTTCTAGAATGTTTGCTGATGAAGTTAATATTTATACTCAAAGGCTGAGGGATGTATTAAGTATTTTAGATAAATTTGATGGGCAAAAATTCTCGATGAATATGTTTGGTGAAGCATTATTTACACTTGTAAAAGAGGACAAAGTTGGAGATGTTCTTTCTTATGTTAACTTGTTTAGAAAGGTTGGAGGTGAAACTATTATCTCAAGTATTGATTCAATAGGGGCGAGAATAATTGGCTAATAATTTTCACATACCTGAAAATCATCCAAGAGCTGAATCTCTAAGGATACGTGAAAAACTTGTAGAAGGATTTGAAAAGGGTCTTGTAGCTTTAGCTGGACTTATTGCTCATGGTAGAGGTGAATGTTTTGACTATATTCTTGGAGAAAAGACTTTACCATTTGCATTTGAAGCTGAGAAAGCAGCTGTAGCTATGATACTTTTATCAAAAAATCCTGTTATTTCAGTTAATGGTAATGTTGCGGCTTTATGTGCTGATGAGATTGTTAAGTTTGCAAAAACTGTTGATGCAAAAGTTGAAGTAAACCTCTTTTATAGGTCTTTAAAGCGTGAAGCAAAAATAGCTGAAATATTGAAGGATAAGGGTTTAAAGGTTATTCTTGGTGTTGGATGTGAAGCTTCATCAGAGATACCTAACTTATCCAGCTTAAGACGTAAAGTTTCTCCTAAAGGGATTTTCCTAGCTGATACTGTTCTTTTAGCTATTGAAGATGGTGATAGAACAGAAGCCCTCCGAAAAATGGGTAAGAATGTTATAGCTATAGATTTAAACCCGTTCTCTAGAACCGCATTATGGGCTTCAATTACAATAGTTGATAATGTTGTTAGAGCATTGCCGAATATGATTAAAATTGCTGAAAATTTAAGATTTGAAGATAGGTTTAAGCTTAAAAGCATACTAACCTCATACAACAACTGCGAAAATCTATGTAAAATTGTAGATTTTATGTGTAGAAGATTAAAAATATTTGCTGAGAAAGGGCTTCTAAAACCTAATATGACATCTAAAATTGAAGTTTTGGAGAAGAAGATAATATCAGAAATAATAGGAGAGAGGTAATAAATGTCCATATCTAACTTTTTTAAGGAGGCTAAACTTCAAGTAGCATTAGATTTTACAGATCTCCATAGAGCCTTAAAAGTTGCAGAAGAAGCTATCCGTGGAGGAGTAGATTGGTTAGAGGCTGGAACACCATTAATCAAGAGTGAAGGCTTGGATGCTGTTAGGGAGTTAAAAAGAAGATTTCCAAACTACACCATTCTTGCTGATATGAAAACCGTGGATACAGGTTCAGTTGAAGTTGAAATGGCTGCTAAAGCTGGAGCTGAAATAGTGATAATTCTTGGTGTTTCAGATGATAGTACTGTTAGGGAGGCTGTTGAAGCTGGACGTAGATACGGAGCAAAAATAATGGTTGACCTTTTGGGTGTTGAGGATTATGTTAAAAGAGCTGTTGAACTTGAAAAAATTGGTGTAGACTATATTTGCGTACATGTTGGTATAGATCAACAGATGAAAGGTGTTAAACCTTTAGATGTTCTTAAAAATGTTGTTGATGTTGTAAGTATTCCTGTAGCTGTAGCTGGAGGGATAAATAGTGAAACAGCACCTTTAGCTGTTGAAGCTGGAGCAAGCATAGTTATTGTTGGTGGAGCTATAACTAAGGCTGAAAATGCAGAGGAAGCTACAAAAATAATTAAAGAGGCTATGAAACAAAGAAAGCCTATTCCAACAAAACTTTATAAAAAGTACGGTGAAGAAGACCTTCAAAAAGTGTTTATGGAAGTTTCTTCAGCAAATATTTCTGATGCTATGCAAAGAAAAGGTGAAATGTTTGGAATTTTTCCAATAGTTATAGGTGCTAAAGCTGTAGGTAAAGCTATAACAGTTAAAACGGCTCCCGGAGATTGGGCTAAACCTGTTGAAGCTGTAGATATAGCTGAGCCTGGCTCTGTTTTAGTTATTGATGCTTGTGATAGTAAAAAAGCTGTTTGGGGTGAACTTGCAACCTGGAGTTGTGCGGTTAAAGGGTTAAGTGGTGTTGTTATTGATGGTGCTGTTAGGGATGTTGATGAAATAAGGAAGATGAATTTTCCAGTATTCGCTAAATACATAAATCCTACAGCTGGAGATCCTAAAGGTTTTGGAGAAATAAACGTTGAAATTCACTGTGGAGGAGTTAAAGTTAGGCCTGGAGATTGGATTGTTGCTGATGATACAGGTGTTGTTGTTATACCTAAAGAGATTGCTGTTGAAATTGCAAATAGAGCTAAGGATGTTTTTGAAAAAGAGCAAAGAATTAGAGCTGAAATTAAAGCAGGTAGTACCCTTTCACAAGTTTTAAGAATTAAAAAGTGGGAAAAAATTATAGGTTGAAGCTTTTCCATGAAGATTCTTGTTATGGGTGCAGGTTCAATAGGAAGCCTTTTTGCAGGTTTACTTGCATGTAACAATGAAAATGATGTTACAATTGTTGCCAGGGAATTTCAAGTTAAAGCTGTTAAAAGTTATGGATTGAAGATAAAAGGGTTAATAGAGAAAACTGTGAAAAACATTAAAGCTGAAACGTCAGTACAACCTTTAATAAAGGAAACATGGGACCTTATTCTTTTAACGGTTAAAGCATACAGTGTTTCAGAAGCTTCAAAACAAGTATCTCCTCTAATTAAAGAAAAAACTATGGTTCTATGTTTACAGAATGGTATAGGTGTTGAGGATGAGGTTTTAAAGGTAATTAGAAAGGAGAATATTATACGCGGAGTAACATTTTGTGGAGCTTTCCTAGAAAAACCTGGTATTGTTGTTTCAACAGGTTTTGGTAAAACTATTCTTGGAGGATTATCCCAGAAAAATTATGACAACATTCTTGATATTGCTGAAAACTTTAAAAATTCAGGTTTCTATGTGGAAATCTCTGATAATATTCAGTCAATTGTCTGGACAAAAACTCTTGTTAATGCTGGAATAAATCCGTATGGAACCCTAACTGGTATGAGAAATGGTGAACTTTTAGAATATGAGGATTTAAAGCTACTTATTGCTGAAACGGTTTTAGAAGGTGTTAAAGTTGCAGATAAGCTTAAAATTCCATTACCAGAGGACCCTGTAGATTTAACATTTAAAACAGCAAAAGCTACTGCTGAAAACTTTAATTCTATGCTTCAAGATATTAAAAGAGGGAGAAGAACTGAGATAGATTACATAAATGGGGCTATATCTCGTTTAGGTAGCTCTACTGGTGTTTCAACCCCTCTAAATATGCTTTTAACCTTTTTAGTTAAAAGGTTAGAGAAGAACACCATGGTTGAGGAGTTATGGAGAAGAGTCATCCATCAAAAGATATCTTAGGATCTAGAAGTAGCAAGCTTCAAGGCAAGAAAGTAGCTTTATGTGTTACTGGAAGTATTGCATTAACTATTACACCTAAGCTTGCAAGAGAGTTAATGAGGATGGGTGCTGAAGTTATTCCTGTTATGTCTCCAACAGCTCAAAAAATGCTTAATCCTGATGTCTTAGAATGGGCTACTGGTAATAAGCCGATAGTTGAAATGGATGGTAAAATTGATTTCTTATCTTTAACTGAAAATTTAGGTAAAGTTGATCTTGTACTTATTGCTCCCGCAACCCTAAATACTATAGGGAAGCTTGCTTCAGGAATAAATGATACTCCTGTAACAGCCCTAGTTTTAGCTGCTTATAGTTCAGGAATACCCATACTTATTGCTCCTGCTATGCATAAAGTTCTTTACGACTACCCTGCTAACAAGGATAATATTGAAAAACTTAGAAAACTTGGTTTTGAGTTTATTGAGCCTAAAATTGAGGAAGGTAAAGCTAAAATTGCCGATATTGAAATGATAGTTGAGGCTGTTGTTAGAAGATTAACTATTAAAGATATGGTTGGGTTAAAGGTTTTAATTACTGCTGGACCAACCTACGAGTATATAGATCCTATCAGGGTAATAACCAACAAAAGCTCTGGAAGAATGGGTATAGCTATAGCATTAGAGGCTATTAGAAGAGGTGCTGAAGTTACACTCATCTATGGACCTGGTACAGTTAAGCCTCCAAGCAACATTAAGGTTTTAAATGTTGAAACAACAAGTGAAATGGCTGATGCTGTTTTATCAGAGCTTAAGCTAGAAAATTATCATCTATTCATTTCAGCTGCTGCTGTTGCAGATTTCACTCCGACAGAGCCATATAACCAGAAAGTTTCTACTGATGATATTTTAATGCTTGATTTGAAGCTTAAGCCAACAGTAAAAATTGTTAAGGAAGCTAAGAAAATTAGTCCTAAAACTTTTGTTGTTGGATTTAAAGCTGAATATAAGTTAAGTGATGAAGAGCTTATAGAGCGTGCATACATGCGCCTTAAATCTGCTAATATAGATCTAATTGTGGCAAATGATGTTGGTAGAGAAAATGTAGGTTTCAGGTATGAAACTAATGAGGTTTTTATTATTGATAAGGATAAAAATTTTGTAAAAATTTCTCTAGCAAGAAAGGAGGAAATTGCAGAAAAAATTTTAAACATAGTTTTAGAGAAGATGGGTATACGAAAGAAAGCTAAAACTTAAAATTTTTTAATTGTGAAAGTGTTTCTTTAGCTTCTAAAATGATTTTCTTAAGCTTATTTTTAGGTTTATAGTTGAACATTTTTAACGTCTTAATTATACCGTTAATTGTAGCTAAAACTTCATAGGTTGAAACAACCCCCATACTTCCTATTCTAATAACCTTACCTTTAAGCTTACCAACCCCCCCTGCAACAGCAATCTTAAACTTTTCCCTTAGAACCTTCCTGAATTCATCAACATTTATATTCTCAGGAATGTAAGGAACAATCACAGTATTTGACCTAAGCTCGTTCTTAGCAACCACTTTTAAACCTAAATTTTCAAATGTTTTATAGAATGTTTCAGCACAAATTGTATGCCTACGGATCCTGTTTTCTAATCCTTCCTCCATAAGCATGTTTAATGCTTCATCTAAAGCATAATATAGTGGAATAGATGGGGTAAAAGGTGTTTCAAGCTTAGCTTTAAAATCTCTCCATAATAAAAGGTCGTGGTTAAATGGTCTAAACTTGTTTTTTTCAGCAGCTTCATAAGCTTTTTCACTTACAGAAACCATTGCTAAGCCAGGTGGACATGCAAAACATTTTTGGCTTCCAGCAACGCATAGGTCAACCCCCCAATCATCAACAGGTAAATGGTCTCCAAGTAAAACTGAAACAGCGTCAACAATCAACAATATTCCCTTCTTTCTTGTAATTTTACCTATATCAGGTAAACTTCTTAATGTTACACCTGTTGAAGTTTCATTATATACTACAGCAACAGCTTTAACATCTTTTTCTACATCAAGGATAGCTTTAATCTCCTCAGTATTGCATGCTAATCCCCATTCAGCTTTAACCTCAATAACTTCTCCACCAAAACGTTTAACAGTTTCACTCAACCTTTCACAAAAAAGCCCAAATATCGGAACAATAACTTTATCGCCTCTAGAAATGACATTTCCAACAGCAGCTTCAACCCCACCAGTTCCTGAACAGGTTAAAGGAAAAACATCATTTTTCGTCTGGAAAGCATATTTTAGCTTTTCTAAAATACCTTGGTAAAGATTATGAAATTTAGGTCCACGATGGTTTATCATAGGCTTTTTAAGTGTTTTCATAATTCTTGCTGGAACGTTTGTTGGTCCTGGAACCATAAGCAAAAGTTCTTTCCTTTTTTTCAACCCTCAAACCCTTAAGGTTAAACTTTTAAGTTTAGTAGCCTAAAAACTGGTAGATAAGGCTTTTTAAGAAGGTAGCATTGGTTATGGTTAAAAAGCCAGTAATAACTTTACTTACAGATTTTGGGTTGAAGGATTCTTATGTGGCAGAAATGAAAGCTGTAATTCTATCCATATGTCCAAAAGCATCAATTGTTGACATATCCCATGATGTTGAACCATACAATATAAGAATGGCTGCATATCTTCTAGCTAGATCTGTAAAATTTTTCCCTAAGGGTACTGTTCATGTTGCTGTTGTTGATCCTACAGTTGGAAGTTCACGAAGACCAATAATTGTTGAAATAAAAAATGCTTTCTTAGTTGGTCCTGATAACGGGGTTTTAATGTTTGCAGCAGAAAAGTTAGGAGTAAAGGATGTGTATAAAATTGAGAATAAAGATTTTATGCTACCAAATATTTCTAAGACTTTCCATGGAAGAGATATTTTTGCACCTGCTGCAGCATATCTTGCCTTAGGTATCTCTCCTAAAAAGTTTGGAGAAAAAATTTCTGACTATGTTAAACCTCCATTTGTAAAACTCAAAATTTCAGGTAAAAAAATAGAAGGTGAAGTTTTACATATTGATAACTTTGGAAATATTGTGACAAATATAAGTGAAGATTTGATTAAAAATTTAGGCTTAAATTATGGTGCAGAATTTGATGTTTCTTTTAATGGAAAAACTAGGTTAAAGGTTAAATTTTTAGAAGCATATTTTAAGGTTAAGGTTGGAGATTTTCTTGCAACAACAAATAGTGGAGGATTTTTAGAGTTTTCAGCAAATATGGCTAATGCAGCAAAGATTTTAAAGGTTAAACCTGGAATGAAAGTTAATGTTTTCTTTTAATAAATTTAACTTTACCAGGTTCATCTGTTTGAGCTAATTTTCTAATTCTTTCAATACCATTTATCTTCTTAATAAATTCTGCAACTGTTGATGGTACAAGTTCTTCCCAGCTTTCACCATTTAACATTTTTACCCTTATATTGGTTGCATTATATTTTTCCCTTTCAAGTAAAGGTATACTTTCAACCTTAAATCCGGCTTCAAATAAAAGTTGACTACTTAAGGGGTCATTGGTAAATGCAACAGTAAATTTTGGCGTGTAAGCTACAACCTGAGCAACCCATAAGCTATGTATTTGTGTATCTGGTATTGGAATAATTGAGTACAGTTTTCTATCTATTTTTGCTTCATCTAATCCAAGCCTAAGCATTGTAAATCTTTCTCCAGCTGTAAAGGGGTTTTCGATTTCATGGCTGAATTGGGCGCTACCAATACCAATAATTAACTCTTTAACTTTACCTAGAACATACTTTATAGCATAAATATGTCCCTTATGAACTGGCTGAAATCTTCCGACATAGAAGCCTACAGATTCTTTTTCCAAAATCTTCTACCCCGTTTTTCACCTCTAATACGTAATACACCATTTCCAAATTAAACTTAAATTATAAAAACTTATTCTCCCATCCGATACCCTCACATATTATCCTTGCAGGCTTATTAAGTTCTCCTTCCACAGTAAATTTTGAACCTAAAATTTGTTTACAAATTTCAATTGAGGTTAAAGTGTGAAGGGTAAGCTTAGAAGTATAAAACTTTGAGGTACCCTTAGCAAGGCTAATCCAAACTATAAGTTGGTCTGCAAGATGATAATCTACTGAGGCTTTAGCCTCTAACTGTTGAATAAGGCTTAAAGCAGCTTCTTCAGCAACTTTTTCAGCTGGTTTTCCTATTTCCCCTAAACTGTCAGCACCAATTCTTAAGCCTCCTTCAAGCTCAGCTATGAGTATAATTCCACATCCTGGGTCTAGGGAGCATCTTGGATTATCCTTTTGAATACTGTCAATTTTGATATCTACATCTCCATAACCAGCATCAGCTAAAATCTTTTTTGCTGTTTTAGCCATCCTTTCAGGAATGTGATTTGGCAATCTACAACTGTAAGCTAAACCCCATAAACGTAGAATATTGCTTACCTTATCAATATTTAAAGGTCTTAAGTATGCTACAGGATTAAATCTTGCCCTTATAATCCCTCCACCTTTTGGATAAAATCCTCTACGTAAAATTGATATGGAGCCTTCAAAACCCATCAACTTTAAAACAGGAAGAAAAATATTTTCAAAATACTCTACTGGTGGAGCCCATTGGTTATTTGTTCCTCCCTTAATTTCAACAAAAACTTCATCAGGTGCATATGCAGTTACAGGTGTTAAAGCTTGAAGTACAAGTGTTATACTTCCAGCAGTTCCTACATCAAACCTAAATTTTCCACTTTTAATTTTAGTAGGCTTAAAAAGAATCTCTTTTGAACCAACATTTAAACCTTCAACCTTACCATCAACAAGCGTTGCCACAGCCCTAATAGCAGTTATATGTTGCATTCTAAGTCCTGAAGGACTACGTTTAGCTCTAATGTTAAAAATTTTTAACGATTTACCTGTTACAGCTGACAATGCTGTAGAAACTCTAAGGATTTGTCCTCCCCCTTCAAGAATGCTTCCATCAATAACTATTTCTTCCAAAGTAAGTCACCTAAGTAAAGGAAATTTTAGACCTACGATATATATTAGGTACTCGTGCTAATAGAAGTAAACAAAAAGTTTGGAGAAATAAGTAGGTAAATTGGGTTAAGCGGCTTTTTCCTAATCTTTGTAGCTAGATTTAAACATAAATTGGGGGAAGCTAACTTTTTTTCTTTGTTTTGGAAAGTTTTATTATTGATTCAAATCCAGGGGCAATTCTTTCTAAGGCTTCACTCTTGATAAATCCTGCAGCTACACATTCATCAAAAACTTTTCTACCCACCTCAGTTCTAACAATTACCGTTGACCAGCCCTCAGCTGAACCTATGCTTCCAACCGATATATCCGCAAGTTCAGCTGTAAAATCTGTACAGTTATGGCAGCTTTCCCTAGCATATGGTCTTATCTCTTTTAACGGTACGTTAATTGCTTCTTTTCCATCAACAGTTTTAACTATAAATTTCCCCTTCTTAATGGAGAATTTTGAGATTTTTGAGAGATCAAGCTTATCTTTTAAGTATTCTCTAATAAGCTTATCATAATAGAAACTTTCCATACAGAATAATCCTATAGCTAAAACAACTTTAGAACCGTACTTTAAAGCTCCTTTTTCTGTTGTTTGCATTTTTCTTAAAGCTCTAATTTGACATGGGGTTCCAACAAGAGCTATTCTTTTCTTACCATATTCATCTACAGCTGAGCCTAAACCTAGAATTGTTGGGCTTACAGTATACCTTGTTCCAGCAGTTTTAAGTAGTTCATCGGTTGTTGAAACAATTTTTGGAATAGGTTTCCAAGGGTTTTTTTCATCTATACCTGAAACAACAGCAGCATCAATAATTTTTTGTTGAAGCATATAAGCTAAAAGACTTGTTACAACTCCTCCATCACTTGCAATTTTAGCTATTTCTTCATTTGTTGTTCTTGCTGAATAAATAGCAATATGTATTCCAAGTTCCTCATTTTCTTTTCTTTTTCTACCAAAAATTTCTTCCTCAGATGGAGGAGGATCAGTCCATGGACATTGATAATAGCAGAATTCACATAGAATACATTTCCCTACCATTGTTGGTTGTTCATCTTTTCCCGGAACATTCTTCATAGAAATTATGTTAACAGGGCATACTGCTGCGCATGCTCCACAACCACAGCAAATATTTTTCCTAATAACCTCCGTTAAGAGGTTTCCAAATATTTTTAGTTTAGGTTTTTCTAAAGTTGTTGAAGATGTACTAGTCAAGTGTTGTAGCCTCCCAAACTATGGTTAAATACCTCTAGTAAACTTATTCCTCTATAACAGGAATAAAAATGTTTTTCACTTTAAGTATGCTACTAGGATTTAGAGACCTTATGATGCTTTTAGAAGTAGAAAAGCAATTAAAGGAATGGCTTTCAAATGTTAAAAAGCTTGTAATTTTGGGTGTTGGTAATCCCTTAAGGCATGATGATGGATTCGGCCCAGCTTTAATTGAAGCAGTAAGTAAGTATAAGCTTCCAGATAAGGTTAAACTCATAAATTGTGAAACAGTTCCAGAAAACTTTCTCAATACTGTTATACGCTTAGAACCATCACATGTAATTATTGTTGATTCAGCTCAGATGAACACCTTACCCGGGGAAGTTAAGCTGGTTTCCCCTGAAAATATTGGTGGTATAACCTTTTCAACTCATACTCTTCCTTTAACATTTACAATCAAATATATAAAACATTTTACTGGAGCAGAAGTTAAACTAATTCTCGTTCAACCTGAGAATTTAGATTTTGGTGAAGGTTTAACCTTAAAAGTTAGTGAAGCCTTGGATGATATCAAAAAACTTTTAATTAGGATTCTTCAGCAGTTTAAATAAAATACTCTATTAAGTCACAGTAAAGCTTTTATTTTGATAGCAATATAAAGGAATATCCTGAGGGAATAGTTGAAATGTTTGAGAAGGTTATTACCTCACCACTTTTTATCTTTATAATTTCTCTTCTTGTTGCATTATTCCTATTCTGGCTTGGTGGGTTAATTGGAGTAAAAGGAAGAAAAACAACTGATAAGCTTTCTCCCTATGCTTGTGGAGAAGATATTCCACCATTTAAACCTCAAGTTAATGTTCAAAGATTCTTTATCTACGGATTATACTTTCTAATTCTTGATGCATTTGCTTTTCTAATAGCTTTATCTTTTACCCACCCAGGAATCTATCCACTAATCTTTGTCTTAATAGTTCTCCTAACTATTGTGGTGATGGTACCGGTAAAATGGTATTAAACAAATAAAATCAATCTTTTAAGGCCTTCATAATTACAGCTACAAAATCTTCTGGTTTTACTCCGCCAATACTTCCTCCCTTAAATGCTGTTTCAACCCGTGCTCTTATTTCTCCCTCATTAACATTTATACCTCTAAGATATGCTACCATTTTTTCAACAAGGTTAAATGGTGTACAATGGATTGAACCTGTTATGTTGATGTTGTATATCTTGTCACTCTTCTTGAACGCAGTAACCCTTATTAGAGGACCCTGAGGAATCTTAACTATACTCTCACCCTTTTTAGCATCAGAAGGTATGTCCTTAAATCTTTTTTGCTCACTCATGGCGAGAATCCAGTCTTCTGATGTAAGCATTCTTTCATACTCTTCAATCATTTTCTTTTCCTGCTCTATCAGATCTCCAGGAACTGCTTCAACATCAAAAATTTTCTTGTATGCATCAATATATGCTTCTGCAACCTCCTCCATTGAAATTTCTCTTTCAACGAATTTTTTAATCCATCCTATCCTTTCCCCTATACTTTTAGCTTCCTTATCAGCAAACTTTTCTGGTGAGGGTGGAATAGCCTTCTCCATTACATCTAGTTTAGGTTCCTTAACTTGTGGACCATAGGCTGCTCTAAAAACTTTACCATCATTAATGTGGGTTGCTCCAGAAATTTTTTTACCATAAACCTCTAAATCATTTAGAGGCCTGTATGTGAAAGGTATGTTAAGTTTACTGCTTAACGTTTTTGCTATCTCAGGCATGATAAGCTTATATGTTTCATTAATATCTGAAGGAAAATCTGGTACATCACTTAACCTGAACGAATATCCGGAGAGTAGTGAACCTGAATCAAGCCAGTAAGGACCTCCCCCACCAGGGATTCTTACAACCTCAATGTTGTTTTTTCTGCAAAAATTGTAATCCATATCCTTAAATGGATCACAATAATAAGGGAGGATAACAGCGTCAGTTGGAAGAATAAAGTAGGATAAGATGTTTGGGTAGTCTGGAGAGCTGGGTAATAATGTTCTTGCAATTTCCCCTCTTATTAGCACACGTAAAGCTTTTTCATATCCTGACCGCAGCTCCCACTTTTTATTTTTTGCATTAAATACCACTATAACTCACCCGGAATTTTAGTTTTTAAGTTAAATTTTTACTGTGTTAAATTACCATTTTTAGATTACTTATACTTTATGGTGGTATCTGTAAAATATATTTATATTTTACCATTAGATAATGTTCAAGTATTTTAATTTTTCTATTTCTTCCTCGGGGTACCCTAATATATTCTTAAGTACCTCATGGGCGTGTTGATTAAGTTCTGGTGCTGGCCTTACAACTTTGCCAGGTGTTTCCGAAAACTCTAAGCATACACCTGAACCAAAACCTTTAATCCTTTATATTGAACCTCAACAAACATTTCTCTTTCCTCTAACTGTCTATCATTTTTTATCTCTGAAAGTTGGTAAACCGGGCTACATGGAACCCTATATTTAGCTAGTAAGTCTACAATTTCACTTCTTCTTCTTTTTGAAGTCCACTCGCTAATAACTTTTATGGGCTCATCATCATTTCTAAACCTAGAAATGAATGTTGAAAATTTTTCATCTTGTAAAAGGTCAAGTTTTCCCATAGCCTCAAAAAGTCTTTTTGCTTGGGCATCTGTTACTGCCCCTATCACAACTTCTCCATCTAACGCTGAAAATATACCGTAAAGTGGTATTCTTAAACCTGGAGGATAGTCTGTAAAGCTAAAGTTAAAGCTTTTAAGTTTTTCCGCGCCAAGAGCAACTTCAAGTATTGCTCCGATGTTAATTGAGAAAACAACATCCTACATAGATAAATCTACCAATTGTCCCTTTCCCGTTTTTTCTCTGTAATGTAGTGCAGATATAGCCCCTAAAGCAGCAAAAACTCCTGAAATAACATCAGCTATAAACATTTTAGGTTTATTTCCAACCCGCCCCATTAAAGGTAGGCTACCACCAGCTGCTTGAGCAATAATATCAAAAGCTGTTCTATCTTTGTACGTCCTGTTTTTCCAAAACCAGATATGCTAATATAAACTATTCTTGGATTAATTTTTGAAATTTCTTCATATCCAAGCCCAAATTTTTCCATTATTCCCGGACCTAAATTTTCGATTAAG
>CAZMUQ010000014.1:20400-26686 GCA_964569845.1 uncultured Candidatus Bathyarchaeia archaeon | reverse complement strand
TTTATAATGTATCTTGGAGATAACCTTCTAAAGCAGGGTGCAAAACCTTTAGTAGAAGTTTTTGAAAAAAATTGTAGTGATTGTGTTATTGGTGTTGCTAAAGTTAAGGATCCATCAAGATATGGTATAGTTGAATTTGATAAGGATGGTAAAATTAAAAGGCTTGTTGAAAAACCTAAACAATTTATAAGTGATTGGGCTTTAATAGGCGTATATGTTTTTAATGATAAAATTTTTGATGCTGTTAAAAAAATTAAGCCTTCATGGAGAAATGAGCTTGAAATAACAGATGCGATTCAAGTTTTACTAGATAGTGGAGCAAAAGTTGATGTGCAATTTGTTCAAGGATGGTGGAAAGATACAGGAAAACCTGAAGATTTGCTGGATGCTAATAGGCTAATTTTGCATGATATTCAAACATCCATTGGATGTGAATGTGAGGAGGATGTAACAATTATAGGTAATGTAGAAATAGGTGGAGGAACGGTAATAAGAAAAAATTCTACTATTAGAGGCCCAGCAATCATAGGTAAAAACTGTGAAATAGGTCCAAACACCTGTATAGGACCATATACTTCAATAGGAAATAATGTAATCATAAAAAATAGTGAAGTTGAAAACTCGATAATAATGGATAATGCCTACATAGAATGTAACAGAAGAATAGTTGACAGCCTGATAGGGCGAAACACAAGAATCATAAGCTCAGAAAACACTCTACCAAGAGGATGCAAACTAATCTTGGGGGATATGACATACGCAAGCATCTAACAAAAATAAGAAATTTTCAGGAGGTTAATTTTAAGATTGCTAAAAGCATTACGAAACTTGATGCCGCAAGAGCCTTAATATTATAATGCTACAGAAGAGGGGAAGGTAACTTGTCCTCCGAAGAGTTATCAGAACCCGAATAAACAACTTTTTTAATTTTTAGAACTTAGAACTTTGTAATGTAAGTATGCCATTTAAGCTTATATTTATGGTTTTATTCTTAAATCTTAGAAATTTCCACTGGTTAGGGGGGTTTCATTTTTGAGTTGGTGGGATGAATGGTGGAAACGTTGGCGTTTACCCTTTAAAGATATAGATGAATTTACACGTAGATTTGAGAAGATTATTGAGGATATTTTTAAAAGCTTTGAAAGTGAGTTTCCAAAGGAATTTAGGGAGTTAAAACCTTTAATCTGGGGTTGGTCTATGACTATAGGCCCTGATGGTAAACCCTTAATCAGGGAATTTGGAAATGTTAAACGTGAAGGTTTAAGGTGGGGAGTAAAAGCTGAAAGAGAACCGCTGGTTGATGTTTTTTCTGAAAATGATACAATTAAAGTTGTTGCTGAACTTCCGGGTGTTGAAAAGGAGGATATAAAACTTAATGCAACATCTAATACTCTTACAATATCTGTAGATACCCCTCAAAGAAAGTATTATAAGGAGATTGAGCTTCCAGCTGAAGTTGAAACTAAAACAGCTAAAGCAGTTTACAGAAATGGGGTGCTTGAAGTAACCTTAAAAAAGGTTAGTAAAAAGCCTAAAGGTGAACCAATAAGGATAGATTAAAATTTTTAGTAAAAATTGGGGTTGAAGCCTAAACTTACTCCTTGGAGTAGGTTTAGGCTTTGGAAATGTATTAACTGTGGTTTATGCTGTAAAGTGTACACCATACCATTAAAGATTGGTGAAGCCTTAAATCTAGTTAAAAAGTATGGTAATGTTGTTTATAGTGCTGGTGGCAAATTCTACCTTAAAAAGTTAGAAAACAAGCAGTGTATTTTCTTAAGCTATGATAAAACTGGAAAGTCGATGTGTACAATATATAACGATAGACCTCAAGCATGCATCATGTATCCATTTTACATTTACAGGGAACCAAAAAGTAACGGCGGTGATGAAGCTGCGGAATTTAAGTCTGGTAAATTAAGATTTTACGTTTATATTGATACCTTATGTTTAGGTTTAAACCATATGGAAGGTCTACCTGTAAACAAGGTTATAGGGGAAATAATTAAAACTTGGTATTTAACTGAGGAAACCTGTATACCTGCAATTTAAAAGTAGGTTCTCAAGATGAAAGTCACTTATTAATACTCTAAAATGTATTTTCCAATTTTAGTAGTTAGGGGAAGGAGAATGTTATGAAGTCTTTGCTTTCTTTGATTATAGCTTCAACTTCTTTTGCCTTCTTTATTCTATGTCCAAGAATGGTTGGTATGGCTGCTGTTGTAGCTAACATTAAAAACGTAAATCCTTATGCTATTGTTTTTGTTGGAGCAGTTTTAGCTATACCCTTGTTTGGCTTAATGTTTTTTATACTTGATAAGTTTGGTGTAACTTGGGCAATAGTAGTGGCAGTTATAACTGATGTTTTGGCAGCATTACTTATGGGTATATTTAGCTGGAAATCAACACTTCAAATTATAATTATTGCAATATTTCTATGGGTTGGTGTTGTTATAGCTAACATGGTAACAAAAATATTATAGAAATTTAAGGGTAACTACTTTTTAGCTCCAAGCTCTCTTTTTTTCCATCTTAAATTTGTGCTTCTACATTTTCTACATTTTTCTGCTGTTGGAGCATTTCTTACTCCGCAATTTCTACATATCTTGTAGTATAGGCGATGCTTTTGAGCTAAACTTTTCTTAGCAAAATCTGTTATTGGCATAAAACCACCAAAGCTTCCCATTTTTAAAATATGGAGCTAACTTTTAAGTTTTTCTTGAAGTATTTTTGCAACCTCAGACGGGTTTTCAGCTACAGGTACACCTACACTTTTAAATGCTTCAATCTTTGTTTGAGCTGTTCCAACCCTACCCATAATTATTGCTCCAGCATGACCCATACGTTTACCTGGTGGAGCTGTTTTTCCAGCTACATAAGCTACAACAGGTTTAGGATAATCGGTTTTAGCAATATATTCCGCTGCAAGCTCTTCCGCATTACCTCCAATTTCTCCTATCAAAACAACAGCTTTAGTTTCCTTATCATTTCTAAACATCTCTAAAACTTCAACAAAATTTAAGCCTGTAATAGGGTCTCCACCTAAACCTAAACATGTACTTTGTCCAAGTCCGGCTATACTAATTTTCCATGCAATTTCATAGGTTAAGGTTCCGCTTCTAGAGGCTATACCAACAACTCCTGGTGTAAACATATGGGCAGGCATAATTCCAACCTTAACCTTTTCAGCTGGAGCAATTACACCGGGTGTATTAGGTCCGATGATTATTACTCCTTGCCTTTTAGCTTTAACTACACATTCCATTGTATCCTTTACAGGTATTCCCTCAGTAATAACAACAATAGTTTTTATTCCAGCATCCATAGCCTCCAACATAGCATCCTTAGCAAAAGCTGCAGGAACAAAGATTATGGATGTATTTGCACCTTTAAGTTGAACAGCTTCTTCAACAGTATCGTAAACAGGTACTCCATGAACTTTTTCTCCACCTTTCCCGGGGCTTACACCTGCAACAATATTTGTTCCATAGTTAAGCATAAGTTCAGTGTGGAAGCTTCCCTCCCTACCAGTTATACCTTGAACAACAACTTTTGTATCCCTATTAACAATCATACCCATTCTTAACCACCCCTTACAATTCTTACAGCTTCTTTTGCAGCTTCCTCCACATCCCTATATACTTGTATTCCTGCATCTTCAAGCATTTTTCGCCCCTCCTCTTCTCTTGTACCAATAAGCCTTACAACTAAAGGTCTTTTAGTTTTAGCTTCCTTTAAAGCTTCAAGTATACCTCTAGCAACCTCATCACATCTTGTTATACCTCCAAGAACATTTACCAATACAACTTTAACATCAGATTTTGATAGAAGAATTTTTACTCCCTCCTTAATAACCTCAGCTCTAGCACCACCGCCAATATCTAAAAAGTTTGCAGGTTCTTCCCCTAAAAGTTTAACAAGGTCCATTGTTGCCATTGCTAAACCTGCACCATTAACTAAACATCCAATATTTCCTGTAAGGTCTACATAGGATAATCCATGCTTTTTTGCTTCAGCTTCCAAAACACTATATTCTGCTAGCTCTCTTCCAGAAAATTCTTTATGCCTAAATAAGGCATTATCATCAATTATAATTCTAGCATCAGCTGCAACAAAATTTCCATCTGAAGTTTTTACTAATGGGTTTGTTTCAACAAGTTCAGCATCATAATCAACAGCAACCCTATAAAGATTAAAAATTACGTTA
The DNA here is from genome assembly GCA_964569845.1 of uncultured Candidatus Bathyarchaeia archaeon. Lineage (GTDB taxonomy): Archaea > Thermoproteota > Bathyarchaeia > Hecatellales > Hecatellaceae > CAZMUQ01. The sequence goes on along the minus strand of CAZMUQ010000014.1, from coordinate 22,479 downwards.
GAAAATCTTCTTAAATCATTTCCACCTAAACCAAGTTTTCTGGTGATTTTCCTGGCATGAAACTCTGAAAAGCCAAAAACTGGGTCTACATAGTATCTAACAATTTTTTCAGGAGATTTTTCAGCAACCTCTTCAATATCAACACCTCCCTCTGTTGATGCAAGAACAACATAGCTTCTATTACTTCTATCGATAGCTACTGAAGCATAAAACTCCTTAACAATATCAAGCTTCTCCTCAATAAGAAGCTTTTCAACTTTAAGATCCTTAATTTTACTGCCAATAAGTTTAGATGCAGCTTCCACAGCTTCAGCAGGATTGTTAGCAAAAACTATTCCTCCAGCTTTACCTCTACCTGCAACTAAAATCTGGGATTTTAATACAACCGGTTTACCAACTTCTAAAGCAGCTTTCTCAGCATCCTTAAAATTATCTACTACCCTTCCCTTTGGAATGTTTACCCCGTATCTTTGAAGTATACTTTTTGCTTCAAACTCAAAAAGTTTCAATGCTTAACCTCCTACATCAAAATCTTAACGAAAAATATAACAGTTTATTCTCTCCTAAATAAGTTTCGCATATTTTTTGGTTTAAACCGTAACATATTTATCCTAAAAATGTATTTTAATGTTGGTTAACTAGTAGGGCAGCGAATATCAAGGGGAGCAAGCAATGTCTCGAACAAACAGTATCCTTGTAGGTAAAAAACCTGTAATGAACTATGTTCTAGCAACCTTAACTCTCTTCCAAACGGAACCTGAGGTTACAATTAAGGCTAGAGGTAGAGCAATATCTAGGGCTGTTGATGTTGTTGAGATTGTTCGTAGAAGATTTATCCAAGACCTAAAAATAAAGGATATAAAGATAGGTACTGAAAGATTAGCATCACCTGAAGGTGGACTTCCAGCCCATGTTAGCACCATTGAGATAACAATTTCAAGGTAAGCTAGTAGAACATGCTTGTAAAACTAAACCCATACAAAACTCTATATTTTTTTAGGTTTAAAGTACCTTTAGGCTGATAATCTTGAAGATAACAATAATAGGTTCTGGTGGAACTACTTTAACAAAAAGTAAAGCCTGCCCCTCTATTCTTATAGATGAAGATATCCTGATTGATTGTGGTCCAGGTTCTCTAAAAAATATGGTTGAAATTGATACTGATTTAACTAAAATCAAAAAAATAATGATTACTCACTACCATGCAGACCATGTTGGAGACCTTATTCCGCTTTTGTGGGCTATTCAACTAGCTGAATCTAAGGAAAGCCTTGAAATTATAGGTTACAGAAAAATTGAGAAATTTACAATTTCACTTCTTAAAATTATGCATACTCCTAAGGAGTTTACAATTTTTAACGTAAGGTTTAGGTCGTTAATTGGTGGAGAAGAATTTGATGAAGTTAAAACTTTTAAGGCAAAGCATAGACCAACAGATATTGCTTATAGGGTTGAAAGAAACGGTAAAAGTGTATGTTATACTGGTGATACAAGATTTTATAGGCCTCTAGCAAATTTTGCATCTAAATGTGATATACTTATCCATGATGCAACTTTCCTTGATGAACAGAAAAAAATTGCATCCTTAACAAACCATTCAACAGCATCTCAAGCTGGGAAAATTGCAAAAATGGCTGATGTAAAAACTCTTATACTTACCCATATCCTCCCACATAATACTCAATATGAAGAGAAGTATATTAAACAAGCTTCAAAAGAGTTTGATGGGGAAATTATTGTTGCAAGGGATCTTCAAACAATCAAAATATGAAGGTGAAAAAGACTGTTAGAAGATAGTGAAACTTCAAATTTAACTGAGGAGGTTAAAAAATTTTTAAGAAGTAGGGGGGCAGACCTTGTTGGTATAGCTTCACCTGATAGGCTATTAAATGCTCCTAGTAACCATAAACCTGAAGATTTTCTGCCTGATGTTAAAAGCTTAATATCTATTGGTTTAAAGTTGAATACTTCAGTCATTAAAGGTTTACCAAAAACAAGAAGAGAATATAAAATGGTTTATGATATTGTAAATTTTAGGCTTAACAGTTTAGCTTATGATGTTTCCTGTTTACTGGAAAG
>CAZMUQ010000014.1:8716-20300 GCA_964569845.1 uncultured Candidatus Bathyarchaeia archaeon | reverse complement strand
TTGTAAATTTTAGGCTTAACAGTTTAGCTTATGATGTTTCCTGTTTACTGGAAAGTAAAGGTTATAAGGCTATACCCTTCCCTGCTAGTAGACCCTATGACGAAAAAAAGATTTTTGGTGATATATCCCATAAGCATGTTGCTGTTGCTGCAGGACTTGGAAAATTTGGATTAAACAACCTTGTCTTAACTCCAGATTATGGTCCCTATGTAAGGTTTACAACGGTTATAACTAATGCTCCATTAAAACCTGATCCTCTTTTTCCAGGGGACGTCTGTAAGTGGAAGGAATGTTTAGAATGTGTCAAAATTTGCCCTGTGCATGCTTTAGAAAATCCTAAGTATGATCCTATTAAAGGTTGGAGAATAGATAAGGAGAAATGTCGACATTATCTTTGGGTGGTTTTATCCAACACTGGTGAAGTATGTGGTTTATGCATTAAAGCTTGCCCTATTGGAGCGAAGCTTAAGAATATTCTTCAATAACTCCCTTTAACCAAGCTTCATAATCTACTTTAAATAGAGTGGGAATTAAACATAGTTTCTAGCGATTTGAGATAAGGTTTCCCCGCTGTTTTTTGAAAGCTGTATGCTTAAAACATTGGCATTAATATTCAAGTTGGTGCTTAAAGATTACCTGGTATCCCTTATCTATGGGTTTTACTTTGTTGTCAGAATCTCAACCATAAACTCTAAATACCCATTAGTTTTTTAGAAATATGAGAATGCTAACAAAAATATGTAGCGTCTGCCTTAGAAGTGGAATTTTATGTCAAAAATGTGAAGAAAAAGTTAGACTTGGAGAGGTTTCAGAATTAGACCTAAAAGTAGCAAGAATTTTATCAAAAATTGAGGAAAAATATCCTATTTTAGAATCTGTAGCCCTACATAAAGCTACCGAAGCTGATGATGTTCTTGTTATAATTGTGAATAAACAAGATGTTCAAAAACTTCTTAGCCATGGTGGAAAGATTTTACGTGAACTTTCAGAAAAAATTGGCAAGAAAAAAGTTAAAGTTCTTGCAAATGAAGATTCTCCAAGACGTTTTCTTGAAAATCTTTTTGCTCCAGCCTCTATTTTAACAATAAATACTGTTTGGCTTCCAGATGGCTCAATGGAAACAAAAGTTTTAATACCAAAAAAAGATGCAAGAAAACTTCCATTAAGCATCCAAACATTAAAAAATATTGTGAAAGCAATTAGGGGAATAAATTTAAGAGTAGAGTTTGAGGATTATAGGGGAAGAATTTAGCTTTTTGACAAATTTAACTTGGTAACCTAATATTTTTTAGCTCTAGCTTTTGGTGAAACAACCTTTTCTGCCAGATCCCATTCACTATCATAAATGTGGAGACCTTTACTTAAAGCTATAATTTCCCCATCTTCAACACCTATTTCCTCAGCCATCCACTCCTTTAAAAGTTGAAGTGCAGCTAAGTTTGTAGGATAACCTCCCCAAAGATCCCATGACCTAAAATATACTATAAAATGTAGCTTACCGTAGCGTATTCTTGTATCCACAAGTCTCATACATGGGGGATCTGTTAAGGTTATATCACTTGGCATTGCTACTTCCATGCATGCTTGATTTGTTTCAAAACCCTCCTCTTTATACATCTTAATAACTTCTTGAATTTGGTTTACTTTTCTTTTAGCTTCTAGCATAAAACCTTTTATGTAGGGAAATTCTGCTAATCTTTCTCCATAAGTGTATTCTTCCCCTGCTTTATATCCTGTTGTAAGATAGATAATATATTCATTTACAAATTGTTGGGAGGTTGGTGGAGGTACACCTTCAGGTACTTCTGGAACTAAAGGCCTAAATTTTGGGTTTTTAATCTGCACAACAATAAAATCTAATTCCTTTCTTCTACAACCCTTTCTTGACCCTCTACTGATAACATACTCGTACCCTTTTTCAAGGCACAATTTTAAACATTTATACCAGCTTTCAGGAATATCAAAAGCAACAACATGATAAACTTGCATACTTTACCCCGGCTTAACAAACTTCTCTTAAGAGAAAACTTACATACTAAGTTATTAGGATTACCAACCTAATTACTCATTAAAGCTTAACTATAAATCTACATTATTTCATATTTTTCCTAAAACTATTTGTTATTAAGCAACACCTTTAAACTATTATTTTTAAATTTTCTTGGATAAATGTTAACGGAAAATTTTTAACATTGATTAACCTTAACTGTTTAGTAACTTATTTTAAGCTGATGGTATTAGGGAAAAGAATTATGGACAAGCTTGGAAGTTGGCGTAGAAGTCACTACTCAAAGGAGATAACTCCAAAACTGGATGGAAAAGAGGTAACTGTTTTAGGTTGGGTTTACACTATAAGGGACCTTGGAAAAATAAAGTTTATTCTTTTAAATGACTCAAAAGGAGAAGTTCAAATAACAATTCCTACTCAAGCTGTTAGTGAAGATGTTATTAAAAAAATTTCAGAACTTAAGAAGCAATATGTAATTGGGGTTAAAGGGATAGTTAAAAAAAGTGATAAAGCTCAAAGGGGAGTTGAAATAATACCTAAAGAAATTAAAATTTTAAATTATGCTCAACATCCGTTAGCATTAGATCCTACTGGTAGAATCCCAGCTGAACTTGATGTGAGACTTGATGCTAGAATACTTGACCTTAGAAGACCTGAAAGTAAAGCTATTTTCCATATAAACCATGCTGTTTTACATGCTATTAGAAGTTTTCTTGAAAATGAAGGTTTCTTAGAAGTTCAAACACCAAAAATAATTTCAACCGCAACTGAAGGTGGTGCAGCTCTTTTCCCTGTTCTTTATTTTGATAAGGAAGCTTTTCTTGCTCAAAGCCCCCAGCTTTATAAGGAACAATTAACATCGGTTTTTGAGAAAGTTTACGAGATAGCTCCATTTTTTAGAGCTGAAGAATCAAGAACTACCCGTCATACATCAGAGTTTATTTCCGTTGATATTGAGGAGGCTTTTGTAGATTATCATGATGTTATAAATTTGCTGGAAAATCTTATAGTTTATGTTCTTAAGTATGTTAAGGAGAATTGTGAGGATGAGCTAAAAATACTTAACCAGGAGATAAAGATTCCAGCAACCCCATTTAAGCGTTTTACTTACGATGATATTCTGAAAATTCTAGGTGAGAAGGATTTTCATATTGAGTGGGGTGAGGATATTCCAACTCCAGCTCTTAGAATTTTAGGTGAAACTTTTAAGAAACAGTTTTACTTTATAATTGACTGGCCTACACATTCAAAACCATTCTATATTAAACCTAAGGATGATAATCCAAGATTGTGTGAAGCATTTGACCTTATATATGAGTGGGTTGAGCTTGCATCAGGAGGTACAAGAATACATGAAAAAGATTTACTTTCTAAAAGGCTGGATGAGCAGGGTTTAAACCCTGAAAGTTTTAAACATCATTTAAAGGTTTTTGATTGGGGTATGCCTCCTCATGCTGGGTGGGCTATAGGTTTAAGTAGGCTTGTAATGGTAATTACTGGAAGAGAGAACATTAGAGAATGTATTCTTTTCCCAAGGGATAGGGATAGGCTTGAACCATAAAAGAATTTTTAACTTTCAACACTTATTTTTCTAAGTTCTTCAACTAAAATCGGCAGGAATACTCCTACATCTGAAACTATCCCTACAGCTTGCATTGAACCTCTATCAAGAAGCTTTATTACTGTTGAGGGATTTATGTCAACACAAACCATTCTAACGGTTGATGGAAGCATATTTCCAACAGCTATAGAATGAAGGGTTGTTGCAAACATTAAAACCATACTTACACCTTTAAGAGCTTCCCTATACTTTTTTTGTGCCTCCATACTATCAGTAATAACTTCTGGTAATGGACCATCATCCCTAATTGAGCCTGCTAAAACTAGAGGGACATTTCTTACAATACACTCATAAACTATCCCAGATTTTAGGATACCCTTCTCTACAGCTTTTTTTAAGGAACCTGCTTTATAAATTTCATTTATTGCTGCAAGATGATTTCTATGTCCTTTAAGTAGGGTTACCCCATCTTTTAAAGAAACCCCTAATGATGTTCCATAAAGAGCTGCTTCAACATCATGAACTGCTAAAGCATTTCCGGAGAGTAATGCATCAACAAAACCCATCCTAATCATCTCAGCTAAGGAGTCAGCTGCACCTGTATGTACTATTGCTGGTCCAGCTACAACAACTATTTTTCCGCCGCTTTTCTTAATATTGTAAATATCTTGAGCTATTTGTCTTACTAAAGATTTTGAAGGTTTTTCTGATGAAACTTCACTACTCATAAATTTGAAGATACCTATACTTTCTCTTGGACGTTCTGGAGGTTTAACTTTTATACCTTTTTCACCAACAACAATCATATCTCCCTTTTTAACTTCACCAATAGCTTTACAGTAAGCTCTATATTTCTCAGGTTCAACAACTATAACTTTATCCATCATTATATTTTCAACTTCAATCCATCTACCCTTAAGGTAAATATAGGTTGGATAATTTGTTGTTGAATAAAAGTTATCTGGTAAAATTTTATCTTCGGGTGATGGTAAATACTCAACCTCGGGAATTTTACACGGTACTGCTCCAAGCCTATAAATCTCCTCTAAAATTGTGTTAAGATGCTCCTCACTTTGAGCTTTAACAATCATTTTAGCATAGCTATAATCTGTTTTTCTTCTTCCAACCCTAAACTCTAAAACCTCAAAATCTCCACCAAGCTCCATAATTTTATCCCAGATTCTTGTAAGAATCATAGAATCTATAAGGTGGCCTTCAACCTCAACTTCTGAAGTAAAATCTTTTTTCTCGCTGTTTTTCTCCAATATTCTACTCATAAAGCTTAGAGTTAAGCTAGATACTTATTAAAGTTTAATTTTTAAAAGGAAAATTTTAGCTAAATTTTTTCTTCTATCTTGCACGCACCTTTGTAAATGGTGTGTAAGCTCCACCTGCAAATGTGTATCCACATTTTCTGCAAACCCATATTCCAACACTTTTACGCTTAACTTTTTTAAATCCGCATTTTGGGCATTCATACCACTGTTTAGCTGATCTTTCAATCTCTACCCTAATTTTCCTTAATCCAGCTCCACCTCTTTCACGAAATCTTGCTACCGGGCCTAGTTTTTTTGTTCTCCCCATTTTTTACTGTCCCTCCCCAAAAACTTTTTTTCTAATTTCATAAGATTTTTCTCTTGCTATTTTTTGAATATTAGTAATCTCATCTATGGTGAAGGTTCCTGTTCCACTTTTTTGCATTGCACAAATATTCCCATTTTTTGTTAAGGTTATTGTAAGTTTTGCTGTTGAAATATTTTCTTCATCTAAGGTTGGGTCTACAATTATTTTGTCATTTATTTTTGCTGCAGTTATAGTAATTGGGCAGTCAACCATAGGCATAGGAAAATATTCATCAACCTTTTTAATTCCGTTTTCATTCACCCTGTAAACTGGAACCTTTGAATTTAAAAGAGCTACTACAGATGCTAAAGCTGAGGCATCTATAAGGTTTCCATCATGATTTAAAATGTAAATATCAATAAAGACAACGTAAACGGTACTTCCCTCAACAATTACAAGTTTTCTTAAATCTATTGATTCTGATCCTCTAATTCCTCTATCAACAACTCTAGCAAGTTCTATAGAATTTTCATCCGGGGGACCGGGTTCAAAGTATCTATGTGCTAAAGGTACAAATTCGGCATTAACCGTAAGTGCACCTTGGTTTGGAAGATCTGGGTAGGGTTTCCCTGTTTCAACTTTTACACCAACAAGAACCTTTGTATTCCCAAGGGAAACCATGGCTGAACCTTCAGCTTTATCTATAACTCCAACCTCAACCTTGATATTTCTATAATCTAGAAGGCTTCTTCCATCTAAACGCTTACCTGAAGCTAGAAGTTTTAATACCTGATTTTCCTTAATCTTTGAGATAGGTTCAGATTGAGGAGTTACTGACATTAAGCTTCACTTCTCTTACTATATTGAAACATACCTACTTTTAAGGCATTGCTTTTGCAATTCATAAATTCTTAAGCATGCATCCTTAGCCATATTTAATGCTTTAATAAATTCTTCTTCGGAAAAAACACCATCCATTTGAAGTAGAGATATCCTTCCTAAGGAAGGCATGTAGGCAATAGGCATATCTGCTTCACCAAGCTTATCCTCAATATCTGAAAGGTCAAGAGCAAGTTTACCTTCAATCTTTCCAACAGCACATGCTGCAACAAGGTCCCTTAATGGTATTCCTGCATCAGCTAAAGCTAGTGATGCGGCTGTAATAGCAGCACACCTACTTCCACCATCAGATTGTAAAACTTCAATAAAAATATCTATCATACTTCTAGGAAAGTACTCTGTAAAGATAGCTGGTTCAAGAGCTTCCCTAATAACCTTAGAAATCTCTATTTCTCTGCGTGATGGAGCTGGAGATTTTCTTTCATCGGTTGAAAAAGGCGCCATATGGTATCTACATCTAACAACAGCTCTATCAACTAAACCTATATGTTTTGGTTGAGTTTCTCTAGGACCGTAAACTGCAACAATAATCTTATTTCTTCCATGCTCGATATAAGCTGAACCATCAGCATTTGAAAGTAATCCAACCTCAAATTTTATAGGTCTTATTTCATCCAGTCTTCTACCATCAATTCTTAAACCATTCTCATCAATAAGTTTTTTATTAGTCAAATCCTGATTAGCCCCCTTTAATAGATGATGAAAGGAATGCTTTTACTCTGTCAGTTAAACCTGTTGTATGTGCTTGCTCATCCACCATCCTTATAGCTTTAACTAGTAGCTCAACCATTTTAAAATTTTTTCCACGGATAAGAATTTTTCCATTTTGGCCAACAACAATATCACAACCAGTTTCCTCTTTTAAAGTATTAAGCATTGAGCTTCTTTTGCCTATAAGTCTAGGAATTTTTGTTGGTGTTATATCCACAATTATTCCATCAGAAACTTTACCTAAACCTGGTCCCTTAACAGTTAATGAGGGATTTTTTGTTCTATCAAAAGCTGTTATTTTTCCAATTATAACATCCCCAATATTAAGAATTTTTGTTAAGCTTTCTGTTTTAGGACTAAATGGTTTCCCTGTTACATCAGAAGCTAGTAGAGTAGCAGAATATGGGGAGTTTATATCAACAATCCAGCTTCCAACTCCAATATCTGTAATTTGTCCTATTACTATGTCCCCAACCTTCGGGATATAACGTCCCTTCAAAGGTATAATGTAAACTTTTTTACCATCAAAATCAATTAAACCAATTTTTTGGGCATAAAGCCTATCCTTAACCTTATAAACATTTTCACCTGCAATATAATCTCCTTTTGCAATCAAATCTCCAGGAAGTACAAGTTGCCTTTTTTCAAACATTATCATAATAAACCAACTCTTTTTAAATGAATCCAAAATAAATAGATATTTAAATGATAACGCTAAATCTTTAAAATGCTATTTCTCTTATCCAATCAATCTGCTTTGAACATTCCCCCTAGTTATACTTCCAAGTTTCTCCAAAAAGCTTGTTTGGAGACCTGCTGGGATTTCAACAATAGCAAGTAAACTTCCATCTGGAAGCCATTGTTCCCTCTTTATAGAGCCATAGGATTTTAGGGTTCCATAACTTGCTGAAGCATATTGAGGTGGAATTTTAACTTCAATTGATACTGATGAAATCTTCAACGGTAAGATTGGACGTAAAGCTTGAATAACATTCTTTGCTTGTTCTTCGGCATCTTTAAAGGGATCTATGGAAATTTTGGCTTGACTTAATGCTTGTTCAATCCTTAATGGTGGATGTGGAAGGTTGGTTTTAGGGTCTACGCAATGTCTTGAGATAAAGTTTATAATTTGCTTTTTCTTATCCTCAATAAGTTTTCTTCTTTGTTCTGTTGTAAGTTGAACTTCTCCCTTGTCAAGTATAACTTTAGCAATTTTTACCGGGTCTGTTGTACCAAAGATTTTTTTAAGCTTTTCCTCTGAAGCTTTCTCTCCTTTTCCTACATCCCTAAAAATTACATCATAAACTAAGATTTGAGATAAAGGTACTTGTTTACCAAGCTTATAGTTTAAAGCCTTATCAGGATTAACCATAATTTCAAATTTTTCTCCACTAATTGTAAGTCTAGCAAGAGTAAACTTATGGCTCATTGTTTTTCAATCTTACTCTTAAAATCTTCAAGCTTTTCAAGGTATTTTTCAATTTCGCTCCAAGTTAACATTCTAAATTTTTTCTCCACCGCTGAAATAACGGCGATTCTTATTTTTTGAGGCTCAATTTTACCCTCAATAACCTTAGATAGGCAATATATACTTAGAAGAATAGCTTCATCTAAACCCATATTCTCCTTATAATTTTTCTCTAATATTGGTTTTACAGTATCTGCGCCTGCACCAATAGCAACAGCTTTAAATCCCCAGTAGGCTCCACTAGGCTCGCTAAGGAAGACGCGGCTTCCAGTTTTATCTACACCAGCAAAGATTATGGATGCGCCAAAAGGTCTTACACCAGCATGCTGAGTATATAGCTGAGCAATATCTCCTACACGTCTACTTAAAAGCTCAATATCTATGGGTTCATCGTATGTTAACCTGTTGTATTGAGCATAAAGCCTAGCTTGATCTACCAGAACTCTTGCATCTCCCATTAAACCAGCTACAGCTGCACCAACATGCTCATCAATCTGGAAAAGTTTCTGGGCAACATTCGTATCTTGAAGAATTGAAAATGGTCTTTCTTCAACAGCTAAAACAGCACCTTCATTGCAAGCAATACCTATAGCTGTTGTACCTTTTCTTACAGGTTCAAATGCATATTCAACTTGAAATATTCTACCATCAGGTGAAAAGACTGTAATTGCTCTGTCATAAGCGCTTGGAGGAATAAAACCCAAAGTTTTGACACCCTCAACCTACATAATATATCATCCTATTTATATTTGAGGTAGAGCTATATGAGTTTTCCTTACCAACCATAAGAAGAATAAATATCTTTTAAGCGTTTTCTAGAATGAGTGTTTAGAGGATTATTTTATAAGAGCCTTTAAACCTCTAAGTGAAAATTATAGCTCACCAAACTTTTTTTACTATACCTATACCCTTAGCATTAGCCTCTCTAAAAACAAAATTTTGACCTTCAATTATAAACTCTGGGCGGTATAGAAACCTTAATTTAACTCTTCCATAATCACCTGTGCGTAAAACTTTTTTATCATAGATTTCAGAAAACTCTGCTGATTGTCTAATTGTTTGAAGATGAATAACTGCTTGATACCCTTCTCTTATTGTTGTTGGATGATGTAGAATAAAAACTTCAGCTTCAAAAATTTTAACAGCTTTAGGTTTTAAATTTATACTTAACACAGCCATCCCTTTTCTTAATTCCTCAAACTCTACACCTGATAATGCTAAGCATGCATCATTGCCAGCGAAAGCATGTTTAACAAAAACTCTATTCACATGAATAGATTTTACACGAATACTTCTAAAACTTCCATCCTCAAATGGGCCGATTAAAGCATGCTCATTTTCTGAGATTATCCCCTGCCTAATTAAGCCTGAAACTACGGGTCCAACACCCCTTACGTTAAATATATCATCAATATACATGAGAAAATGTTTGTCCCTATACTCATTCCATCTTGTTCTTTGAGGTAATAGATTTAAAAATGATTGAAGAAGATTTATTCCTTCACCAGTAACATTTGAAACCTTAAAAATTGGTACAACACGGCCAGTAGAAATAACTTTGGATGCTACAATTACATCATCCATATTCTTTATTAAAAATGGTACAGAATTTATTTTTGGAAGTTTTACTAAACGTTGAAGACTATCAATAACTTTACTAACATTGTAAGGTGCAAGATCAATTTTTGTTATAACAAAAATCATGGGTAACCTTAAACCCACAACAACTTTTAAATGTTCAATAGTCATAGGTTTAATTCCATCATTAGCTGAAATAGTGATTATACAGTAATCTGGATGGTGGCCCATAACCCCTTTAAGCGTAGTTTTAAAATATTTTTCATGCCCTCCAAGGTCTACAAGCTCCACAATTTTTGATGAATTAAGAAAAACTTCAGCTTCATCTAAAGGTGAGGTTAAGAAATGATTTACTATTCTGCCTGCTTCATCAAAACCTAATGGATGACAGGATATTGAGGATGTTCTTCGGGATTTTATTTCATGTAAATATCTTGCAATTCTCATCATAGCACTTCCATTACCATTATCTCTTATTCCTGTGGTTAGAACTCCAACAAGACTAGATTTTCCTGAATCAACATTACCAAGAACAGGAATGTAAAGCCAAATTGGGAAGCTTTCTGATTCTTTTGTTCTTCTAACTAAGACTTCAACAGCTTTACCAATTTTTCCGTCAACTTCTCTGATAACTGTAACCTTTGCGCCAATTTTTTCAGCAGCAATATTTAAAGTTTCAATTGAAGTTTTAAGGTCTTCATCTTTAAGGCCTATAATTTCACCATTATCCATAACTCCTATCTCGTATAGTGCTTCTCCTAATCCTTCCTCAATTCTATACTTAAGCTGGGTTGCAATTTCATCAAGCCTTTTTTCATCTAACCTTTTTAAGATAAGCTTATACTCAACCTTCCCATCAGGTTTTTCTTTTTCTAAATTCAAATAAAATACACCAGTAAGCTTAAAGTTACTATGAAAATAAAGATATTTAAGTGATGCTTAAACTGAAAATCTTTTACCTATTGGGCAAACCTTAATACATTCAAAACACTCATAAAAAGCACCTAAAGTTAAAGTTTGCCATATATTCCAGAAGAGTGGATCACGAATAATCTTGCTAATTTCATCTTTACTTTTTCCAGCTAACTCTGGAATAAAGCGTATAAGAGTTGGAAGGCCATACTTTAAAACATTTGCTGCACATTTTCTAACATTAAGGATACCATCTTCACCTATAGCTTTTACAGGGCAAGATTTAATACAAAGCTTACAATTGTTACAAAAGTTATCTTCAAGCTTTTTATCCGGGTTTAAGTTTGCTGAAGTTAAAACAGCTCCAATTCTAACTCTAGGGCCATAATCCTTTGTTATTAAAAGCCTATTTAAACCTAAAATACCTAACCCTGCTTCAACAGCTAAATGTCTAAGGGAAACATCACCTATAAGTCCAGATGTTTCTTTTGACATTTCAATTGGTAAATAAGGTGGTATAGCCATAGCTTTAAATCCTTCATCCTCAAGAAATCTAACTAAACCTAAACTTATCCTATTGATGTTTTCATAAACTGTTAAAGTGTCAAATTTTAAGATATTAATGTTTTCTGAAGCCATAGCAGTATATGAATGCCTACAAACAAAAACAACCGCTGTTTTGGCTTCAGGAAGAAGAGTTAAAACCTTTTTTCTATGTTCTTCAGCTAAATTATCAATCCAGCATATGCCAACAAGATTTGCACCACAAGAAAGAACGTAGTTTTTAACCCTGCTAGTTAAATCTATCATCGATAATTTCCCTTATTACATGTTGGGTAACGCTATATTTAAGAACTTGGTTACTAATAGAAGTTAGACAGAA
>CAZMUQ010000014.1:0-8616 GCA_964569845.1 uncultured Candidatus Bathyarchaeia archaeon | reverse complement strand
CATGTTGGGTAACGCTATATTTAAGAACTTGGTTACTAATAGAAGTTAGACAGAAACTTTTTAACCATTCTACATGCTTCACAAATATCTTTTGAGGATGGTTCTCCGCATATCTTACATATCTTTAATTCATATCTTATGTTTTGCTTTAGTATTGGTCTGATTTTTTCAAAGGAACGATAAATATTATATCTTGTTCCAGGATGCTTATCCTCAAGCTTAATTAAAAACTCTCTAATCTCACTTCTTAAAGCCAGAGATGCATATGGACATTCACTAGATTGAAAACTTATACCTTTAAAGTATGCATAGAGTGCTACTTCTTCTTGGGGAATTTCACAAAAAGGCTTAACTCTTTGAACAAAACCTTCAATACCTCCTTCAAGTTTAGGTTCAACCCTTGCAGCTCTCATAAAATCTCCATGGATAAAATTTAACATTACTGTTTGAACCTCATCATCTAAGGTGTGGGCTGTTGCAAGTTTTGTTGCTTTATGTTCTTTTGCAATTTTATTTAATGCTTTTCTACGTAAAACGCCACAATATGAGCAGGGAGTAAGTTCTCCCTGTTTATCTTTAATTTCCTTAGCAATCTCATCAACAGTTAATCCATAAAGCTCTTCAAATGAAGCTACATAATGTTCAATTCCAAGTTTTTTACAAAAGTTTTCGGCATTTTTAACAGCTTCATCCCTATAACCGTGGATGCCTTCATCAATAGTTATAGCAAAAAGACTTGACTTTGGAAATCTTTTCTCAATTCTGTAAAGAATTTCAAGTAAGGATAAGCTATCTTTCCCTCCTGAAACAGCAACAGCAATCCTATCATCAATATCGAACATTTCATACTTTGAAATAGTTTTCTTAACCTTTTTCTCAATAGAGTGGATAAAGCAAGATTTGCAAAGCTTTTCGCCAGAAAACCTACGGAAAAATACTGCTTCACGGAAACCACAAAGGTTGCAAAGCATTCCTTTCCCTCAAGTAAATTAGACTTCTAGATTGTTATAAAGCCAAACCTTATAAAGGTTAATATAATGTTTAAGGCAAGTAAACCGATAAAGATGCTTGAAAAGATTATCCTTATTAACTTAACATTTCTTTTAATAAATCTTTCAACTAGGCAATCTAAAATGTTTCCACCATCAAGCGGGTAGATTGGTATCATGTTCACTATTGCAATATTTATAGACCAAAATTGGATCCAGAAAAGAGTTAGAAATGTAGGTGTAACTTCAATATAATCTGAGATGTAAACTCCAATTACAGGTTTTCCAGGTTTTTCAGGGTTGCTAACAGTTTTAACAACTACACTTGTATAGGATGAATTTTGAAGTTTTACATCCAAGATAAGTGTATCATTTACGTTAACTTTACTCATAAAATTTCTAAATTCTTCAACGTTTGATACTCTTGTACCATTAACAGCAATAATAACATCACCTGTTTGAAGCCCAGCTTTTGCCGCCGGAAAACCTTCAATAACACTGATAACTACTCCCGTAGGGTGAACTAGCATTGTAAGCAATATTAGTATAATTAAGCCGAAAGCAAGATTTGCAGAAGAACCTGCACTTAAAACCTTTAACTTTTTCTCTAAAGAAACTTTCTTAAAATCTTCTTCTTCAGGTTCAACAAATCCTCCAAATATTAGTGTAACAAGAAGAATTCCTGCAGATTTTATCCTTATTTTTTCATGTCTTGCAACAATTCCATGGGCAAATTCATGAACAATTATGATGATTGCTGCTGATATAAGAAAGTATGGGAGAGTTTCCCTGATTGTTATAACAGGAATTGCTGGAAAAACAGGGTATGCTTCTTCAGCCTTATAAATGAAAAAATAAAGATTTTTAGATAAAGCGTAACCTCCAAAAATCATCATACCAAAAGCAAGAACAATTGAAATATTTGTAACAACTGGAAGTATTTTATCAAACTTTCTAGAGAAAAAATCTAAAAGCTTAACTACTTTTTCAGTTTTAATCATTAAAAAGAAAGGTTTAATGTTAATTCCACGTTTTCTTAAATTTAATCTTTCACCAATAATGTAGGCTAAAATCCATATTAGAAAAAAAGCTAAAATTAAGAGTATTTCCTGTAGACTAAACATTATTTCTTCCTTCCACTCTAATTTTGAATTTTTTCTTCTTTTCTTCTAGTAGAATCTTCAACCCATTTAAGGTATTCAGGATTTCCTGCTAGGATAGGTATGGCTAAAATTTCTGGCACAGTGTATGGGTGAATACTTTTTATATGGTCCATAAGCTGATTAAATTTCTCATTTCTTGTTTTTATGATAAGCATTGCTTCCTTAGCTTTTTCAATTTTTCCTTCCCAGTAGAAAATAGATTTAACCTCATCTACGATTGAAACACAAGCAGCTAAACCTTCATCTACAATTTTTCTAGCGATTTTTTTAGCATCCTCCTTTGTTGGTGTAGTTGCAAATACTACAATAAAGTTCATAAGCACCAAAAATAAGATTATACTTACTCCCTTTTAAAAGGAAATCTTAACATTGCAATAATTCCCCCAAGAGAAAGCACTTTTTCTCCTGCTTCACTAGTTCCACTTAAAATGTGGACTTTTCCCCTTCTATTTTCAACAGTATGTATTATTTTTTCAATTCTTAATCTTTCCTCATCTAAAGCTTTTCTTAGCCACTCATCAACAATTAAAAGTTCCTCCACTGCACCAGCATCTGCAGCAGCTTCAACTTCATCAATACCATAAATTGCTTTACCTTCATTTCGTGCAAGTTTTGTAAGGAATTTTTCAACAAGTTGAGCTTCCTCAAGAAGTCTACTTTCTCTTACTATATTTAAAAGGATGCCGCTGCGTATAGCCTCATTTACCCCTGATAAACCTCCAGAGCTAGCAAAACCAACATAAACTTTTAACCCAAACTTTTCCTTCAAATATTTTGAAAAATCATCTTTAAGAAAACCAGGACCTACTACAATAATAAATCCATCCTCAACTTTAAAAATTTCCACTAAATTTTTAGATAACTCTGCAAAATATGCTTTTAAAGATTCTCCTCTTTTTTCAGCTTCAAGCTTTCCTGGAAGTTTAATTCTTTGCTCAAATTTTACATCAACCTTAAACCTTCTTACAACAGCAATGCATGCCTCCTCATCATCTAAGGAAACAACAACTATTGGTTTTGTTTTAACTTCGCATGCTTCCCTAATTCTTTTAATATCCGAGTTTGTAAGTTTTTGCTTAAAAACTTTTAATGTACTGTTTGGTTGAATAGATATTGTATGGTATGAGCCTAAAAGTTCCTCATATTTCTCAGGGGCATCAACAATTACCCCCCTAATCCTAACCCTATTTAAGTTTTTATCAAAAAATAATTCTACAACTTTTAAGCCTAAAGTTAAAAGAACTCTTCTACCCTTAACAGGTCTACCAGCTTCACTTCTAACCTTAATTTCGCGTGTTGTTTTTGCATAAACAATATCATCCTTAGAAATTAAATTGTAGATATGCCATAAATCATCTAAATTTTCCACTACTACATTAAAAAATTCCTTTTTTTGGTCAAGTTCAATAATTCTCATATTGAGAACCTTACAGTTTTTAGTTAAAGTTTATGAAAAGCTTAAGCAATAATCCATATTAAGGTTTATGGGGAAGTTGCTTCAAAAAATTAAGATTAGACCTGCATCCTTAGAAGATTTACCAAAATTAGAGTACATAGAGAAATCATCATTTTCTAATCCTTACCCACTAAGCTTGCTTAAAACCTTAGTAACTCTTAATTTTGGAGAGTTTCTTGTAGCAGTTTTAAATGGGAATATTGTTGGTTACGTTTCGTCAATTTTTGAGAATTTTTCTTCAGCAACTATTGTTTCAATAGCAGTTCACCCTAAGTACAGGAGAAAACATGTTGGAGATGCTTTATTAAAAATACTTTTAGAAAAATTGAAAAGTAAAGGTTTTGTTGAGGTTAAGCTTGAAGTTAGGAAAAGTAATATTGCTGCTAGAAGATTATATGAAAAATTTGGGTTTAAGTATTCGGGTAGAATACCAGAATATTATGAGGATGGTGAAGATGCCATAATTATGAAGCTTAAACTTGCTTAAATGCTTATTAGTTACCAATAAAAATTTCCCTTAGGAGTAACATTGAAGGTTAATTTTTGGTTCCTTGATATTAATCAAGAGGTTGTTGAAGGTCAGGTTGAGATATGGATTTGGGGTATAGATGAAGCTGGTAGGCGTATTCTAATTATTGATAGGAATTTTAAGCCTAGTATTTACCTCCTACCAAAAAACAATAAAACTTCTGAGATTGTTAAGTGGGTTAAAGGTTTAGGTGTAGATGAAGTTAAAGTTGAAGACAAGAAGTATTTTGGTTTTCCTGTAAAGGCAATAAAAATTTCAACTAGAGATGTTGAAAAACTTAAAAAAATTGCTGATGAAGCCTCTAAAAATCCATTAGTTAAGGAAGTTTTACATGATGATATTCGGCCCTCCTCTCTTTACCTTATAGAGTACGATATTAAACCTTGCGGGTGGCATAGTATAGAAGTTGAAGAAGTAAAAAAGCCTTTAAAAGTTAAAGTTGAAAAAATATACTTTGCAAAGTCAAAACCTAACTTTTACGAAAAATTTGAACCACCTAAATTGCGTACCCTAATTTTCTATCCAGTATACCATACAGATATAGGATCTCCACATCCTGAAAGGGACCCTGTTCTTACTATTTCAACTATTACAAGTGATGATGAGAAACGTATTTTCAAAGCTGTTAATGGTGATGATTGTGGCCTTCTTAAAGAGTTTATAAGCTATATTCAGCAGTACAACCCCGACCTCATTGTAGGTTATAATTCAAACAGGATTCATATTCCATATCTTTTGCAACGTTCAAAAAAGCTTGGAGTAGATTTTTTAATTGATAGAGTAGATGGTGAACCTCATCAAAGTGTTTATGGCCATATTTCTATTACTGGGAGATTGCATGTTGATTTATATGACATTGTTGAAGATATTCCTGAAGTTAAAGTTAAAACTCTTGAAAATTTTGCGGAATATTTAGGTGTTCATAAAAACTTGGAAGTTGTAAAACTTAGGGAAACTGATATTCATAAATGTTGGGTTAGTGAAAAAGAAAAGGTTGTAAAGTTTTGTGAGTATTGTGCAATACTTGTTAAAAGAATTTCTGATAGTATGCTTGATTATGTTTTTCAGCTTTCAAATCTTGTAGGTATTCCTGCTGACTACGTTTTTTCTGCTGCTGTTGGTTTTAGAGTTGATTGGTACCTTATACGTAAAGCCTTCATCTACAATGAGCTTATACCTAAAAGGGTTGAACAGGAGTATTATACCTATAAGGGCGGTATGGTTCTTGAACCTAAACCTGGAATTCATGAAAATATTGCTGTTTTTGATTTTAGTTCAATGTATCCAAATTTAATGGTAAAGTATAATTTATCTCCAGATACTTATGTAAGGCCGGATGAAAAATTTGAAGGTGAAGTTTACATAGCTCCTGAAGTAAACCATAAGTTTAAAGCTAATCCTCCAGGCTTTTATAAGCAGGTACTCTTAGAGCTTATGGATGCAAGAAGAGGAATTCAAGAGAAACTTAAAAAGTTAAGTTATAGTGACCCTCTTTACAAGGTTTTAGATGCTAGACAGCGTGGTATTAAGGTTATTACAAATGCTACTTATGGTTATTGTGGTTGGAGAGGTGCAAGATGGTATGTTAATGAAGTTGCTGAGGCTACAGCAGCATGGGGTAGGAAAACTATAGGTGAAGCAATAAGTATTGCAAAAAAACATGGATTAGAAGTTGTTTATGGGGATACAGACAGCGTTTTTGTTAAGTATGATAAATCAAAGGTGAATGATTTTTTAAATGAGGTTAAAGAAAGAACGGGGCTTGAAATCAGACCTGATACTATCTATAGGCGGTTACTTTTTACTGAGGCTAAAAAAAGGTATGCAGGTCTTCTTCCAGATGGGAGAATCGAAATTGTTGGGCTTGAGGTTGCTAGGGGGGATTGGTGTGAGGCTGCAAAAGAAATTCAGGAGAAAGTTTTAGAAATTATTTTAAAGGAAAATAATCCAAATAGAGCTGCTGACATGGTTAGAGAGTACGTTGAAAAGTTGAAAGAAGATTTGGTAAGCAATATTGAGCCGTTTATAATCTGGAAAACTATAACTAAGCCTCTTAATGAATACCAGGTTAAAGCTCCTCATGTTGAAGCTGCAAAAAGAATGCTTAAAAGCGGCTGGAATCTTACTGTTGGAGATAAGGTTGGATACATTATTGTTAAAGGTTTAGGCAAACTCTATGAAAGAGCTTATCCATATTTTATGGTTAACCCTAAAGATATTGACATTTCATATTACATTGAAAACCAAATAATTCCTGCAGCTTTAAGAGTTTTAGAAATATTTGGAATTTCAAGAGCAAGATTGGGAAGTTTAAAACCATCAAAAATTAAAGATCTCTCAAAGTTTTTTGGGTAATTTTTAACATTTTAAATTTAAAAATTAAAGTTTGTGAAGTTGCAGGTTAAACAAGGTTTCTACGTTTTGTTCTGTTAAGTTTTTGATGATTGAGGAACTAAACCTTTAATAATGCCCATTGTTTTAGTTTTATGGGCGGGTTGATGACCCCGTTAATTCCTGTCAGGTTGACTTGTCGTCTTAGACTGGATGACGGGAATGGAGAAACCCGCCCTTTGGAGTTGTTGTGCAAAGCTTCCCAGAATATCCTACAGTATATGGTGGATGTGGCTTGGCAATACAACGTTAAGACTAGAAACCAGCTACATAAGCTGGCTTACAAGGAACTGAGGAAGCTTTATCCTAATGTTCCAGCAATCCTGATACCTACATTCTACTCAAAGGCACTTGGAATTGTCAAATCTGCTAGGTCTAATAGTGGAAGTAAGCCAACGATCAAGAAGTTCTTTGCTCTACTCCACAAACGAATGTATAGGTTGAGCTTAGAAAATAGAAGCATCAGCATTCTGGGCTTAGAGTATCAGATAAATGCTAGCAGCTACCTTGAGAAATTTAAGAATGGCTGGAATCCTAAAGAGGCTACCCTACATCTTAGACGTGGAAAGCTGTGGATGAACATCGTTTTTGAGAAGCTCGTGAAAGTAGCCAAGCCTAAGGCTGTAATGGGGATAGACTTGAACCTTAAAAATCTAGCCATAACAGTCCTAGATTTCAAAGGCAAAGTCTTGCATCAGGAGAAACTTCCTTTCAAAGGCTTGGTTAAAGCTTTAACCCATAAAATCTTCCAAGAAGGAATCCAGAGAAGGTACGGTAAATCATGGAGATTTGTTGAGGGGATCAAGAAAGCTATTAGTAGGCATGGGTTTAGGCAACATTCAAGGTGCTTAGCCGAAATCCACTTAATAGCCAATAGGATAGTTGGTTTGGCTGAGAAGTTTCAAGCCTTTTTAAGCATGGAAAACCTAAAGGGCTTAAGGATCGGTAATGACGTGGAAAAGGTTCACTTATGGGCTTATAGAAAGCAACAGTTCGTTTTAGGCTATAAGGCTTTGTTGAAGGGGCTAAGAAGCCTACTAGTTTCAGCCAAAGGAACATCCTCCAAATGCCCAATATGCGATAGAAGGCTTAGGCAGAAAACCTATGAGGGGTTGGAATGTCCAGAACACGGCTTGATGGATAGAGACTTGTTGGCTTCATGGAATATAGCTAAAAAAGGTTTAAAGTTAGTGGGTAAGATGTAGGATGTTGGTTCCACCCTGAACGCCCCCGAAGCAGATGCAAACCCAAGAAGCGATGTGGGAGAAGTTAAGTCATCAAAAACTTAACAGAACCCTACGTTTTCTTTCCATAACTCTCGTAGGAAACAAAGTCTTCAATACTTCTTCTTGGTGGTGGGTTTGGAATCTTTTCAGGATAACCTACTGGTAGTATAGTAACAACTTCAACATTTTCAGGTACTTCTAAGATTTCTGCAACTTTTTTTGCATTAAATGCTCCAACAATAACTGTTCCTAAACCTAGGTTATGGATTGTAAGACACATATTTTGAACTGCTGAAGCTACATCATACATAAGCCAATCACCTTTATCAGTTACAGCATTTCCTTTATAAAATCCAGCTACTCCTTTACGTCCACATGCAACAATTACAACTGGTGCTGAAGCAACAGCTTTTGTTGCAGGATTATTTGGTGTAAGAGTCTCAGAAAGTTTCTTCTTTGTTTCAGGATTTTTAACTACTATAAATTCCCAGCATTGAGTATTTGCCCATGAAGGTGCCCAGCGTGCAGCTTCAAAAATTTCTTTTAATTTTTCATCTTCAATATTTTGCTCCTTAAAACTTCTGATACTTCTCCTACCTTTAATTGCCTCCATCAACTCCATATCTATCCTCCCCTATTAAATATTCTAAACTAAGAACTT
Organism: uncultured Candidatus Bathyarchaeia archaeon; assembly: GCA_964569845.1. Taxonomy (GTDB): domain Archaea; phylum Thermoproteota; class Bathyarchaeia; order Hecatellales; family Hecatellaceae; genus CAZMUQ01. Next base: position 201 of record CAZMUQ010000014.1, on the reverse strand, counting down.
CTAGATAAGTTAGGTGGTTTTCTCAGCTATCCAGCTCTTTTTATTTACATCAAGGCTGTCGAAAAATTCTTAGGATCTTGTTTGGTCTATTCTTTTTTGGGGTTGGTTGGGTATGCTGGTTAAGGCAACTTTGAGTTTTGCTATGAGGTTGCCCCTAGAATTTTTCAACAGCCTGTTACATTATAAATTCTTGTTGGTGTA
>CAZMUQ010000013.1:0-29022 GCA_964569845.1 uncultured Candidatus Bathyarchaeia archaeon | reverse complement strand
CAGTTTAAACCTCCATTGACACCACAGATTATTTGGATGGGGATTTGGTGGGGCAGTTAAACATTCAACCCTTATTTTCGGGTTTACTGCTTCAGTAAACCTTGCAAAAAATCTTAAACCTAAATCTTTACATGGAAATTCTTTTAAACCATTTTTAACCCTAAATTTTTGAGGTTTACATTCAACAACACTTAAAATAGCTTCATCCTCACCTAAAATTTTAACCTCAGCCCCTTGAACAGCCGACCACGGTAAAAATTTTAAAGCTTCAACAAGCTCAAAAATTTTTTCACCTTTAAACCCTAAAAACTTTAAAATTCTTTTAGCCATTATTGGAGCCATACGCTCAGAAACTTTAAAGTTAACTTTCCAAGCAGCATCTAAACCAAATTCTTCTTCAACAACCCTAAACCATAAACCATCTACAGTCCACCAATTCTTGTTAAAAAGGGTAAAAATATCTATAAGCCTGTCTTTAGGTAGATTTTTAAGCTCATCTAATAGGGACATCAACCTTAACCCTTAACACATCCAAGTGGAACTAATCTTGCTACCTTTGTTGCAATCCCAATTTGGTGGGATACCTCTGCAACCCTATCTACATCCTTATATGCTTCAGGAGCCTCCTCAGCTACAACAGTCATGCTTGCTGCACGTATAAGAATACCTTTCCTTTCTAAGGCTTTTTTAACCTCAGACCCACCAAATCTTCTTGTTGCAGCTGCACGGCTAAGATATCTTCCAGCTCCATGAGCTGTTGAGCCGAAGCTAACATCCATAGCTTTAGGCTGCCCAAGCAAAACCCATGAAGCAGTACCCATTGTTCCAGCAATTAAAACTGGTTGACCAATCTCCCTATACTTTTTAGGTAAATCTTTATGGCCAGCAGGAAAAGCTCTTGTAGCCCCCTTCCTATGAACCCAAACCTTCCTAATCTTACCAGAATCATCAACCTTATGCTCCTCAATTTTGCAAATATTGTGAGCTACATCATAAATAAGTTCTAAGCCAAGCTTATCAGCTGAAGTTTTAAAAACTTTTTCAAATGCCTGCCTAACCCAGTGAGTTATACATTGCCTATTAGTAAAAGCATAGTTTACAGCGCAAGCCATAGCCTTAAAATAATCCTCCGCCTCACCTGAACTTCCAGGAGTACATGCAAGCTCCCTATCAGGAATCCTTATATTATACTTTCTTACAGCTCTCTCCATTATCCGCAAATAATCTGAACATACCTGGTGACCAAAACCTCTAGACCCCGTATGAATCATAACTGTTACTTGACCTTCCTCCTCAATCCCCATAAGTTTTGCAGCTTTAGGATCATAAATCTTATCAACTTTTTGAATCTCTAGGAAGTGGTTTCCACTTCCAAGGGAGCCAAATTGTGGGGCGCCACGACTTTTAGCTGTCATTGAAACTTTTGAAGGGTCTGCTGCATCCATATGACCATTTTCCTCGCAAACTTCAGCATCCTCAGCCCAACCATAACCATTTCTAATAGCCCATTCTACACCCTCACTAATAGGTTTATCAAGCTCATGAGGTGAAAGCCTAATTTTACCTTTACTTCCAAGACCTGAAGGAACATACACAAAAATGGTGTCTAAAAGTTCAGCAAGTTTTGGTTGAACATCTTTCTCCTTAAGATTTGTTCTAAGTAAGCGTACACCACAATTAATATCGTAGCCGACACCTCCAGGACTAATAACTCCATCATTATAATCTGTTGCTGCAACCCCACCTATAGGGAAACCATAGCCTTCATGCCCGTCAGGCATAGTTATAGAGTACTTGTATATTCCTGGAAGGGTTGCAACATTTGCACACTGCTCAAGAGTTCTATCCTCCCTCATCTTTCCAAGTAAAACTTCATCAGCATAAACTACTCCAGGTACACGCATATCTCCCCTAAATTTTGGTATCTGCCAAATATACTTGTCAATTTTCTGGATAGGAATGTTTGTAGGCAAAATTTAACCCCCTAAGCTGGTTAAAATCTTCTAATAGGTAGAAGCTTGACTATCTATTATTGTTTTAGTTTAAGCTATAAGCATTTACCTACTATTCTAAAGCACCTTCTTGAAGCTTAATTTTTTCATACATTTTTTCAAGAGTCCATCTTATAGCATTTTTTAGAGTTGTAACTCTATGCTGCTCCCTGTAATTCCTTATTATAATCTCCTTTAAAACATCCTTATCCTCAATAATCCTGTAAGATAGTATCTCATCAGGAGTTATTGTTCCAGCCATAGCTTCACTTCTATCCCTAGAAATCATACCATTCAAAACTTTACCAACAAAAAACTGCTGGAAGGGGGGAATATTCACATTAAACCTAATATTTTCTGATGGGGTAACCCTAATCTCGTTATCTTCAACATACATTGTTGCAAGAAGAATACCATCCCCAGATTTTAACTGTATAACCTGCTTGGGAGATGGTTGAGGTTCAGGCTTTACTTGGGGTAAAAGTGTTTCAGCAACCTTAAAACTTTTCTCACTTAAACGCTCATTCACAACTGAAAGCAAGTACCTTAAATACCTAATTTCAGCCTCATACCTACTAATCTTTTTTTCTAGTTTTTCTCTAACTTTAAGAAGCTTCTCTACTTCCTCTTTACTGCTCAAACTTCTTTGCCTTTTAAACCTTTTTCTTGTCTAGTTTATTATTAGTTTACTTAAAGTTAAACTTTTTAGGTTCCCTTTACAACCTCTATGTAGTATATTATCACTGTAAGGTGAACTAACCATGAAAACATCCATTATCCCAAAGTTTTACAATCTAAGTTTAGATGAAAGGCTTAAAATTGTTGCAGATTTTGCAGGTTTAACTGAGGAGGAAATGCTTACTCTTAAAAATTCAGGCTCTCTACCCTTAGATATAGCAGATAGAATGATTGAGAATGTTGTCGGAGTTATGCATATTCCATTAGGTATAGCTGTAAACTTTATCATTAACGGTAAACCCTACATGATACCTATGGCTATAGAGGAGCCATCTGTTGTTGCTGCAGCTAGCCATGCTGCAAAACTTGCTGCAGCTAAAGGTGGATTTTACACTTCAAGTACTGAACCTATGATGATTGGACAAATCCAGGTTATTGGCGTTAAAGACCCCTATAGAGCTAAGATGGATATTCTTCTTGAAAAAAACAAGATTTTAGAAAAAGCTAATGAGAAAGATCCTGTGCTTGTTGGGCTTGGTGGTGGAGCTAAGGATCTTAATGTTAAAGTTTTGGATACTTTTAGAGGCCCAATGCTTATTGTTGAGCTTCATGTTGATTGTAAGGATGCTATGGGTGCAAATACTGTAAATACTATGGCTGAAGCTGTAGCACCATTAATTGAAAAAATTACTGGTGGGAGGGTTCTCTTAAGAATTGTTTCAAACCTTGCAACTTTAAGAATTTCTAGAGCTAAAACAGTTATAAGTAAGGATGCTCTTGGTGGAGAAGAAGTTGTTGATGCTATTATTGATGCTTATGCTTTTGCAGCTTCAGATCCTTACAGGTGTGCAACCCATAATAAGGGTATAATGAATGGAGTTATTGCTGTAGCTTTAGCAACAGGAAATGATACTAGAGCTTTAGAATCCGGAGCTCATGCTTATGCTGCTAGAACAGGTAGATACCTACCCCTAACAACATGGGAAAAAAATGCTGATGGAGATCTTGTAGGAACAATTGAAATTCCAACAGCTGTTGGAATTGTAGGAGGAGCTACAAGAGTTAACCCTATAGCAAAAATATGCTTAAAAATTCTTGGAGTTAAATCTGCAAGAGAATTTGGAGAAGTTTTAGCTGCTGTAGGTTTAGCCCAAAATTTTGCAGCTTTAAGAGCCTTAGCAACAGAAGGTATCCAGCGAGGCCATATGAGGCTTCATGCAAGAAATATAGCTATATCAGCTGGAGCTGAAGGTGAAATGATTGATAAAGTTGTAGAAATTATGGTTAGTGAAGGACAAATAAGGATAGATAGGGCTAAACAAATTTTGGAGGAGCTTAAAAAACAAAAAACCTAAAAATTTAAGGTTTAACCGAAGAGTGCACTAAGCCCAGCTAAGGCTTCTTCTTCCTCCTTCTTCTCCTCCTCTTTCTTCTCCTCCTTCTTAGGTTTAGCCTCCTCTGCTGGAGCAGCTGGGGCTGCTGCTTGCGGAGCTGCAGCTGGAGCTGCAAAACCTATGGTTGGTGTTGACTTAATAGCTTCATCAATATTTACCTCTGAAAGAGCTGAAGATAAAGCCTTAACTCTAGCTTCATCAACCTGAACTCCCGCTGCCTCCAAAACTTTTTTAATATTTTCTTCATTTATAGCTTGACCTGCATAATACAAAACTAATGCTGCATGGATGTAGGCTGAAGACATAAGCTTAACCCTCCCCTAGAAAATCCTAAAAACTAAGATATAACCCTTATGGTTTCTGGTTCTGTTAAGGATGCAGTGAACTCCTTAACTTCCCCTTCATTGCTTCTTGGGTTTGCATCTGCTTAGGGGCTTTTAGGGTGGAAACAGCATCCCGCATCTGAACAAAAAATAAAACAACAAACACATAAATTTTTAACCCATCACTACATTCTTAACAGAAGATGGTTTCTAAACCCTTAAAAAGCTAATTTAATGATGTTTTCTTCTTAGTCTTCCACATATTTCCCTGTTTCAGCTAAACAATCTAATATTCTTGGGCAAGTATAACTTGAAACATAGGCTGGAGCGTTGCAAACAACACCAACAACAATTTTACCATTACAATTTTCATCTGCAAATCTTTTAATTATTTTAGCCATCTTAGGATAACATTTTTCGGTTAATCTTCTAGTTCCATAACTATCCTTATGGGTATCCATACCACATTTCCAAAGAATAATTTCAGGTTTAAATTTAACAATTAAAGGTGGAAGGTCTGTGGAAAGTTTTTCAAGAAAATCTTCATCACTACTAGCTTGATTAAAGCAGATTTTAGTTTCATTCACAGTTTTACCATAGCCACAGTAACATATATGCAAAGTTTTATCATCATTAAGTAGAAGATCCCTTGTACCATCAGCATGATGAGTATCAGTATCAACAATCATCACTTTTCCAAGCTTAAACTTTTCTCTAGCAAATTTTAAAGCTACTGCAGTTGGATTAAAAAAGCATCCACCCCAAGCATAATCTGCATGAGCATGATGACCTCCTACACCACCAAAAACAAGAGCATTATCAATTTCCCCAACCAAAATCTTCTCTAAAGCTTCAACAGCAGCACCAACAGTGTAAAGGGAAACATTATAGTATCCCGTATTTTTAACTTCCTCAACCCACCTTTTAGTATGAACCTTTAAGATAAGCTCTTCAGATGCAGGTTTAGGCTTATACAAGGCTATATTAGGAAGCTTAAGAAAATTTTCATTTTTAATAGCTTCAAAACCTGCAGCAACAGTAACATATAAAGCTTTATAACCTTCTTTATCAAAGATTTCATGGTAAAAAATACCAGTTTTCTTCATAAAAACACCTGTAAAACCTTATAAAAGATTAAAGTAAACTTGCCTGATAAATTCAAAGTTTCTTTTAACATTTACTTCTCCAACAACAATATCCATATGGCCGGGTAGAAGATATTCTATGTCAAGTTTAGCAATCTTTTCTATCGAATTTTTAAGCTGAACTGAATCTCCACCTGGAAAATCAGTTCTACCAACACCACCATTAAAAACAAGGTCACCACATATTAAAACCTTAAAATCCTCGTTATAAAGGCAAATACTTCCAGGAGAATGTCCAGGTGTATGGATAATTTTAAAGTTTAATTTTCCTGTTGAAAATTCATCTTCAACATAAAAGTCAACTTTAAAATCCATATCATCTAAACCTAAACCTGCAAGTAGATATCTAGCCATTTTTCTACTTAAATTTAAATGTTCAAGTTCAAACCTATGCATAGCTATTTTTGCACCTGAAGATTCCTTTAAAACTTTATTTATACCACAGTGGTCTGGATGGCTATGAGTATTTATTATAAGGTTTACATCCTTAACGTTAAAGCCATCTCTACTTAAACCTTTAACAAGCTTATTAAAATTTGTTCCAGGGTCAACAATAACTGTTAACTCATCCTTAATAAGGTAAGTGTTACAATCAAATCCAACCTCAGGATACATGTAAATGTTTCCAACAACCCTCAAATCTAAAACCTCTAAAATTCTTTTTTTAACCTCCTATTTACTATAAATTTTAGCTTAAACAAAATTTTAACCTTTACAGTAGCAGCCTTAACCTATGAAAAAATGAGAAACTTAAGTTTTAGGCTTTTTTACACGCCTATAAAGACCTTCCCAGAAAAGGTATTCATAATGCTGGATTGTTAAAGCAACATTTCTAAACTTTTCCTCAGCTATGTAAGGCTTTATTATCTTTAAAGCCTCTTCCTCAAGAGTATCATAAGGTTCTGCAAATGCATCGAGAAATGCTGTTTCCTTAACATTATATTTTGTTTTTAATGCTTCTGACAATTTTAAGCAGTTTTCACCCCATACTGGAAGATTTACTATTAAGGCAAATGCTTGCTCACCAGGACTAGCATAATGTGCAAGCCATGCTAAGTAATGTGTATAGGCAACTGCTTCAGGTATTGGTTTAGCAGCTTCAAGCTCCACAATTTTAAGACCAACTTCTTCAGCCATTCTTAGCAGATTATGGATAGCTTGATAATCTCCCTGATAAAGTTTTGTGAAAAAATCTAATTCACCAAGATTTTTTGTTTTAGAAGCCATGTAAGCTATGCTTCTAACATCATGGTAAACTATGTAATATTGTTGTTTAACAAACTCTTGAATAGCTTGGAAAGGAAGAGTTCCTGCGGTTACCTCTCTAATAAATGGATGGTTAAGAATTTCACGATTTAGTGGTTCAAGCTCCCTACGTATAGATTTAAGTAGATTATGTGCTTCCAACCTTAATACACCTCATTAAAACTGTGTAAAGCACAAATACAAGTATAAATGTTGGTGCTGATGAACCTAAACTAAATGCTACAACCTCAATTAGAGGTATACTAACACCCAGCAGGGTTGTTGCTGCTACCAATAGATAAAATATGAAGCCAACCAGCCATATAATAACAGCAATAAGGTTTACTCCATAACTGTACCAGTAGCGTTCATCAACTTTAAGTAACCCTTGTGGGTCATAATAGCGTTTTATAATGAAGTAATCTGAAAGCATTATAGCAGCTAATGAGGTAAAAGCACCGCCAATAAGTAGTAAAAACCATTCATATTGCTCTGGAGGGAAAAATATAGCAATAATTGTTCCAATAACACCTACAATAGTAATCTGCTTTTTAACATTAGCTTTTGTAAACACGTTTTTAAATGATACTGCAGCTGAATATATGTCTAGGAAGGCTGTTGTCGTTGTTGAGAAAAGTATAATCAGCATTGCAGGAACACCTAAACCGTAAATAGCTATTATTGATATGGGGTCTGGAAGTTTAGCAGCTACATTTGTTAATGCTCCTAAAATGTAGCATAAACCACACCCCAAAAAATGTCCAAAATATAAACCCCAAAAACTATGCTTAACAGTTTTTGAAAACCTTGTATAATCAGCTACAAGAGGGAGCCATGAAACAGGCATAGCTATAACTAGGTCTAAGCCAACCCAAAATGTTAATTCGCCGGAGCCAGGCTTAGCCAGAAGCATCCAAAAGTTAAACTTTGTTAAAGTTACATAAGCTAACCATACACTAAGCATCAACAACAGTATTAAGGCTGCTTTTTGCAGAGGTTTCCATTTTTCAGGTCCAGCTAAAGTCCATAAAGTTACAATAAGACCATAAATTATAACCCATAAAATGTAGAAGCCTTTAACCCCAAAAACTATGCTAATCACCTCTTCCATAGCTTTAGCAGCTACAATAATCATTATAGAAGTCCAGCCAATTAGCTGAAGATAGTTAAGTAGTGAGGGTAGGTAGCTACCACGAATACCTAAAGAACCTCTAGCTAAAACCATTGTAGGTACACCTGTACGCGCCCCCATCAAACCAATTAAACCCATCAACAAGTTACCAACAGCTAAACCTACAATAGTTGCTAGAATAGCATCACTAAGAGATAAACCAGGAGTTAAAAGTGAACCTGCCCAAAATACTGCAATACCCATATCAGCACCAAACCATATTGCAAAGTGGTCCCAAAACCCGTAGATTCTACCATTTTGAGGTATAGGTTCAAGAGAGTAACCTGCACTACTCAAAGTTTCACCTCAAATCTTGGAATAGAATCCCCTTATAACCGATTTATAAGTTTAATTAAAACCGAGTAATATATAGAATAAGAGGAATGAAGAATGCTACCACATGAAGTTGCAGTAAAATATGTGGTTCCAAATCTTAAAGCTCTTGTAGCTTTGAATTTATCAGAACATGGATTCGGTCAAGTTAAAACTGCAAAACTTCTTGGAGTTAGCCAAACAATGGTTAACAAGTATATGCAGTATTCTAAAAACTACTACCTAGAAAAATTGTGGAAAACAGGTTTACCTAAAGAGGTAGTTAACAATGTGATGAAAATGCTAGAAAACGCTCTTAATGAAGGGGGTGCTGAACTTTTTATTAAAGCTTTCACATCAGCAGTAAACTATATTATTTCGCAGGGCACCCTATGTCGGCTGCATCATCAATTATACTCTAAGCTACCTTTAACATGCACCTTATGCCGAGATTTTTTTACAGCTGAAATTTTAGACCCCTACATAGCTGAAGTTAAACAAGCAGTAGAGCAGCTTGTAAAACATCCAAAATCGTATGAGCTTGTACCTGAGGTTGGTATAAATATAGCTTTAGCACCACCAAATGCACAAACAGCAGAAGATGTTGTAGCTATACCTGGAAGAATTATGCGTGTAGGTTTTACTGTTAAACCTATGAGCCCCCCAAGTTATGGAGGAAGCTACCACCTTTCCATTGTACTATTAAAGGTTAAAAATGTTGATAAAAATGTTAAAGCAGCCATCAACATAAGGTTTAATGAAGAGTTTATCAAAAAACTTAAAAAAAGGAATCTTTACCTTGTAAATCTTGGCCCCCATAAAAAACCTGAAAACTTTATGCCTAACCTTGAAAACCTACTTAAAAGGTTAAAGAAAACACCAAACGTAATTGTGGATTTAGGTGGTCAACATTTAGAACCAGTAATCTATATTTTTGGAAAATCAGCATCTGATGTTGTTAGGAAGACTTTTACCGTACTAGATTAAAGGGGAATTTTTACATGGAAGAGAGGTTTTAAATGTTAGATTCACCAGATTAAATCCTTGTTTAATAGTGGTGAAGCAAACTATGCTTAAAAGTGTAAATGTTAAAGTTGGTATTGAAAAAGCTCCTCATAGAAGCTTGTTTAAAGCTTTAGGTTTAAATGATAAGGATTTAAGTAAACCCCTAATTGCTGTGGTAAACTCCTGGAATGAGGTTGTTCCAGGACATATTCATCTAAACAGGATTGCTGAAGCTGTTAAGCAGGGAGTAAAAGAAGCAGGAGGAACCCCCTTAGAATTTAATACAATTGCTATTTGCGATGGAATTGCTATGGGACATGAAGGTATGAGAAACCCTTTACCAAGCAGGGATCTTATTGCAGATTCTGTTGAGCTTATGATTAATGCTCACTGCTTTGATGCTATGGTTTGTATTTGTAGTTGTGATAAGATTATTCCTGGAATGCTGATGGCTGCATGTAGACTTGATATACCAGCAATATTTGTTACAGGAGGACCTATGCTACCTGGCAATTTTAAAGGTGAAAAAATAGGTTTATCCAATATTTTTGAGGCAATTTCAGCTTTTAAATCCGGAAAAATAAGTTTAGAGGATTTTAAGCTTATTGAGAATTGCTGTTGCCCTACTGTTGGCTCATGTTCAGGCATGTATACAGCCAATACTATGCAATGCTTAACCGAGGCGTTAGGCTTATCTTTACCTTATTCTGCAACAACTCCTGCAATTTATGCTGAAAAGCTTAGAATTGCTAGAGAGTCTGGTAGAATGATTATCTCTCTTTTAGAAAAAAAGATTACAGCTAGAAAAATTGTAAATCGATATTCTATTGAAAATGCTATAATGGTTGACATGGCTCTTGGAGGTTCAACAAATACTGTTTTACATTTGATAGCTATAGCTAATGAAGCTGAAGTTGAACTTCCAATTGAAAAATTTGACGAAATTAGCAGAAAAACACCCTGCCTTACAAGCATAAATCCAGCTGGCAAACATTTCGTCTTAGACCTTCATGAAGCAGGAGGAATACCTGCTATTATGAAAGAGCTTTCAAAAAATCTACATTTAAAATGTTTAACAGTTACAGGGAAAACTGTTGGAGAAAACATTAAAAATGCTAAAGTTTTGAGAAGAGATGTTATAAAATCAGTAGAAAACCCTGTTTACCCTGAAGGGGGAATAGCAATTCTTAAAGGTAGTCTTGCACCTGAGGGGGCTGTAGTTAAACAATCAGCTATACATCCATCCATGCTTAAATTTAAAGGTAAAGCCAAAGTTTTTAACTGTGAAGAAGATGCTGTTAAAGCAATGATTGATGGTGAAATCAAAGAAGGCTCTACTATAGTTATAAGGTATGAGGGGCCTAAAGGTGGACCAGGTATGCGTGAAATGTTAGCTGCAACCTCAACTTTAAGAGGATTAGGTTTAGAGTTTAATGTAGCCTTAATTACTGATGGAAGATTTTCTGGTGCAACAGCAGGCCCATGTATTGGGCATGTTTCACCTGAAGCTGCTGAAGGAGGACCCATAGCCATAGTAGAAGATGAAGATGAGATTGAAATAGATATTCCAGCAAGAAAATTAAACCTAAACATTTCAGCTAAAGAAGTTAAAAAAAGATTAGAAGAATGGGTTCCACCAAAACCTAAAGTTACAAAAGGATATCTTTACAGATATTCTAAGCTTGTATCTTCAGCATCTAAAGGAGCAACCTTAAAAATTTAATTCCCCATTTTAAATACTTTTACTTACCTCACAGTTAATATTTAAGTTCAACTAAAGTTACCTTGATGTTTAAAACTGGAAGTTTTGAAATGCCTCTTCATGGAGGCGGTGTTCCACGATGGCTTTGGGTTAGAATGACTTCTCTTGCTAAAAATATTTTTACCATTATGGTTGAAGAAGTTGGTGTTAAAGGAGTTTTAGAGAAACTTTCAGACCCTCTCTTTTTTCAAGCATTATCAAATGTTTTAGGTTTTGATTGGGATTCAAGCGGTTCAACAACTGTAACTTGTGGAGTTTTAAGAGAAGTTTTTGATAAATGTGAGCTTGGTGTTAAAGTAGCTGGTGGTAAAGGTGGAAGGTCTAAAAAAACTTTAAATGAGGTTGAAATTTTTGGTGAAAAGTTTAATCTTCCAGGATGGAAAATTGAAGGATTAAAGTATGCTAGTAGAATGGTTGCTAAAGTTGATAATACTGCTATTCAAGCAGGCTATCAACTTTATCATCATAGCTTTTTTATTGCTGAGGATGGGTTATGGGCTGTTATTCAGCAAGGTTTAAATGCTCAAACTTTAACAGCTAGAAGATACCACTGGTTTAGCTGTAAAGTTAAAAGTTTTGTTGAAGAACCTCATCAAGGTTTCTCTGGCCAAATGATTCATGAAAACGTTTTAAACATGGTAGCCGTAGAAAGTAGAGAATGTAGAAAGGTTTGTGTTGATATTTTAAATGAAAATCCAGATAAGGTTAGGAGATGCTGGCTTACAATTTTAAAGCCAAATCAAACATTTTTAACCGATGAAAACGACAAATTAAAAGTTAAACTTAAAACCTTTAACTATAAACTTTTACCTGAAAACGTTAACTGGGATGCATTATACAAGGCTTATGAGGTTAAACCTAAAGGATTTGAGGAGATTTTAGCTGTTAAGGGTATAGGACCCTCAACAATTAAAGCTTTAGCCCTAATCTCAGAACTTATTTATGGTGCTAAACCTAGCTGGGAAGACCCATTAAAGTTTTCTTTTGCATTTGGAGGTAAGGATGGTATTCCTTACCCTGTTAGAAGAAGAGTTATGGATAATGCCATAAGGTTTTTAAGGGAAATTTTAGAAGCATCCGAAATCGAAAGAAAAGAAAAACTTGAAGCCTTAAAAAGGCTTAAAAACTTTGCACCAAAAACATTAAACTATTTTGCTTATGCTCAACAGAAAGTTTAAATTTTTATTGTAAAATTAAGTTTAAGCTGAAAATTTATCAACTTTAAACATTTTTTTAATCTTCAACCAACCATCAATATAAATACAATCTAAAACTGTTCCCTTAGCTTTTTTAATCTGCAAACATTCAACAAGCTGTCTATATCTACCACCCGCAAGACCATCAGCTATTAAAGCTGCACCTTGAGAAGCCTCCTTAACTTTAAATGTGAACCCTTTAAGCCTTGTAACAGGGGCATGAATTGAAAGCTTCCTTGAAAGCTCAGAATATACTTTATCAATCTTTGAAAATCTACCGGAAAGAATAATCTCTGCTGGTTTTTTTACTGAAACTAGCATTTGAGAAATATTTTTCTCAACATTTTCAATAAAAAACTTCCATGCAACTTTAAAACTTTTAACCTTAACAGCCTTTTTAACAAATTCTTCAATATTTGGCTTCTTCATACCAGCAATAAATGCTGCACCACCCTTACCAACCATTTCCTTTTTAAATCTACCAACAAGATATGCAGCTTCAGCATCTAAACACCCCTGAGAAAGAAAACCTCCAAAGCTTAAGGAGCCGCCAATCCCATCAACAACTTTACCATTTTCAACTGCTATGTAAGCATTATAGCCAAACCCCAACTCAGCAAGAATAAACGATACCTGATTAAAACCTATCTTAAATTTTTCAGATTGCTCTTTTAACGCTAAAGCTACCGTGCAAAGTTTATCCGCCGTTCCCATATCAATTCTATTAATCTTTCTATGAAGTGGAATAGTAGGAAGAAGTTTTATTGAGGGAATAACATAAACATTTAAATCTAAAGCTTTAAGCATCATTAGAAGATTTCTAAGACCAAGCTGAGGAGGAATTTTCCTATCTTGAGGCTTGATAAGTGTTATAAGGCTTAATTCTTTCCAGCTAATTTTGTTTATATGAGTTAAAGGTAAACCATGACCTGAAGGAGCAACAATAAGGTCTAAAGGCTTATACTTTTCTAGTAAACTTAGAAGTATGTTTGGCTTTTTCATGATACTTTCTGTTGGGATAGATTTTTCAAGAAAAATTTTTCCATTTTCTAAACCAAAAACATCAAAACTTTTAGTTCCAAGGTCTAAACCTACAACTTTAACCATTACACCAACTCCTTCACCAAAAAGCTTTAACATTCTCTAATTAAATGTTTAACTAAGAAAAACAAGAGAATATAAAAGAGGGTTTCTTTGGGTTGGTGGAAGCTTCGCTTAAAACTAGGTTTAAAAGTTACCTTGTAATTGTTATCGTTATTTTAGCTTATATTGGAGCTTGGTTTAGCCTATGCTATATTCTTGGAACAAGTAATCCTATTGTTGTTGTTGAAGGTTCAAGCATGTATCCAAATCTAACAAAAGGAGATATAGTTTTTTTAAAAGGAGCTTCAAAAGAAGAGTTAGCTGAAGATTTTAAGGTAGGCATAAAAGATATAATAGTCTACTCTCTACCCACGGGTAAAAATATCATCCATAGGATATACAGTGTAGTTTACGATAAAAATGGGAATATCATAGGTTTTTTAACTAAAGGAGATAACAACCCGTACATTGATGGAATAGTTGTTACAGAAGATATGATTATTGGTAAGGTTGTTTTTGGACCTATTCCATATGTAGGCTTTTTAGTGCTTTTTTTACGCTCCCCTCCAGGATTTATACTACTTATTATTTTAACAGCATTCATAATATTATGGGGTATTACTGAAAAAAGTGCAAAAGAAAAGGGTAGCAGTAACCATGTAGAAAATGCTAGGAAAGAGTAAATATGGCATGAACATATATATACCCTACAAGGTTTAAGGTATTAGATGTCAAAGCAATCTTTAACTATTATAGGTGTAGGTGACTTTTTTGTCAACCCATAAACCTATCATTACAATTGAAAATGTTGTAGCATCAGCAACTTTAGAACATTCAATAGATCTTGACGCTGTAACAAAACTTTTTCCATTTGCAGAATATAGACCAGAACAATTCCCGGGGCTTGTTTTTAGACTTAAAAAACCTAAAACTGCAACTTTAATCTTTAATTCTGGAAAAATGGTATGTACTGGAGCTAAATCTGAGGTTCAAGCTATTAAAGCTATAAATAAGGTTATCAAGGAACTTAAAGGTAAAGGTATAGTTATTGTTGGTAAACCTAAAATTCAAATTCAAAATATTGTAGCTTCAGCCAATCTTGGAGGAAAGATAGACCTAGAAAAAGCTACATACACGCTTAGTAGAACAATGTATGAGCCGGAGCAATTTCCAGGGCTAATTTACAGGATGGATGAGCCTAAAGTTGTTATACTTCTTTTTGCAAGCGGAAAACTTGTATGTACTGGGGCTAAAAGAGAGGATGAAGTTTATCAAGCAGTAAGTAAGCTTCATAAAAAGCTTGAAGAAGAAAAAATAATATTTTATGAGTAAACTTCAGCTTATTTAACATTTAAAACAACATATTTTTCTGTTAATCTTCAGTTTTTCCTGCTTAATATTTATATTGATGCGTGGAAAAACAGTTAAAGGATAGGATACGGATAGTTTTTATGTTCTAGAATGGTAAAAGAAAGGGAAAACGTCTTCTCAATGCTTATAAAACCCCTTCAAAAACTCCTCTTGGAAAGAGGATTCTCCAAACCTACAGAACCCCAAGAAAAAGCTATACCGTTAATTCTTGAAGGAAAAAATGTTTTACTTATTGCTCCAACAGCTACAGGTAAAACTGAAGCTGCTCTTCTACCAATTTTAAATAATTTTCTTCTATCTAAAAGAGAACCTGGAATAAAAATTCTCTATATTACACCTTTAAGAGCCTTAAACAGAGACCTCCTAGAAAGAATTACTTGGTGGTGTGGTAGGCTTGATGTAGGAGTTGCTGTTAGACATGGAGATACAAGCTTAAGTGAGAGGGGAAAACAAGCTAAAAAGCCTCCTGATATGCTTATAACAACACCTGAAACTCTGCAGGCTATTTTGCCAGGTAAAGTTATGCGTAAACATTTAAGATTTGTTCAATGGGTTATTGTTGATGAGGTTCATGAGCTTGCCTGTGATAAACGTGGAAGCCAACTTTCACTTGGACTTGAAAGGCTTAGATGGATTACTGGTAAAGATTTTCAAGTTGTAGGTTTATCCGCAACTATAGGTTCGCCTGAAAAAGTTGCAGGCTTTCTTGTTGGAGTTAATCGACCATGCGAAATTGTTAAGGTTCCTGTTTTTAGGGATGTTAAGCTTCAAATAGTTTATGCTAAACCATCAAAGAAGGATTACTTAATTTCAGCTAAACTTTACACCCATCCTGAAGTTGCTGCTAGACTTAGAGTTATGAAAAATCTTATAGAGAAACATAGCTCAGTACTTGTTTTTACTAATACTAGGTCTATTGCTGAAGTTTTAGCTAGTAGGTTTAAAGTTTGGGATGTAGATTATCCTTTAAGTATTCATCATGGGAGCTTAGCTAAACCTTCAAGAATTTGGGCTGAAAAAAGCTTAAAGAATGGTCAACTTAAAGGTTTAGTTTGCACATCTTCTCTTGAACTTGGAATAGATGTTGGAAGGATAGATTTAGTTATCCAATACGGTTCACCAAGACAAGTTACAAGACTTATTCAAAGAGTTGGTAGAAGTGGACATAGTATAGGTAAAACACCTAAGGGTGTTATTATAACAGTAGATTCTGATGATACTTTAGAGGCTATGGTTATAGCCAGAAGAGCTTTAAAAGATGAGCTTGAACCTGTTGAAATCCCTAAAAAACCTTATGATGCTTTATGCCATCAACTTGCAGGACTACTACTTCAAAAAAGAAGGTGGAAGTTTGAGGAGGTCTTAAACCTTTTTAGGAAAGCCTACCCCTACAGTGGATTAACAATGGATGACATTACCAGCGTTTTGAACTATATGCATAACCGTTACCCTAGAATTGCATGGGTATCATTTGATGACCATGTCTTTCTTAGACCTCAAAACCTTAAAGCTTTATATCAATACTACTTTGAAAACCTTTCAATGATTCCAGATGAAAAACAATACCTCGTTATAGACCAAACTTCAGATACACCAATAGGTATTCTTGATGAAGCTTTTGTAGCAGAATACGGTGAACCTGGGATAAAGTTTATTGTTAGAGGAAGCCCATGGAAAATTACAAGTATTCTTGGAGACAGAATCTACGTTAAACCTGTTAATGACCCCACAGGAGCTATTCCAAGCTGGATCGGTGAAGAAATACCGGTACCCTTTGAAGTTGCATTAGAGGTTGGGTGGATTAGAAGATTTGTTGAAGAAGAACTGATAAAAGGCAAAACTGAGGTTGAAGTTGTTAGAGATCTAGCTTATAGATATCCTGCTTCTGAAACAACCATAGCTGAAGCCTTAAAAGAGGTTTTTGAACATGTTAGAAAAGGTTATCCTACACCGAATGATAAAAGAGTTACCATTGAAAAATGGGGAGATTATCTTATTCTTCAATGCTGCTTTGGTTCACTTGTAAATCGAACTTTAGCTAGAATAATTGGGCATGTTTTTGCTGAAAAATTTGGACAGGTTGTTGGTGTACAGGAAGACCCCTATAGAATTGTTATCCAAACAGAAAGAGTTGTAAATCCGAGGCAACTTAAAGATATTCTTTTAGAGCTAGCTGAAAAGGATGTTAAAAAAATTATAGTTGAAGCTATAACAAAAACAGGATTATTTAAGCGTAGACTTATTCATGTTGCAAGAAAATTTGGAGCCCTATCTAAATGGGCTGATTTTAGTGATTTTAGCTTAAAGCAGCTTATTAGAAGTTTTGAAAAATCAGTTATTTTTGAGGAAGCTGTAAGGGATACCTTAGAAAATGATATGGACGTTGAAGGTACAAGAAAGGCTTTAAATTGGATTAAAAATGGAGATATTGAAATTTTGATTATTGAGGAAGAAGATTTAACACCTATAGCAAGAATAGGTGTTGAACGCATAAGTAGGAAAACAGATTTAATTCCACCAGAAAAAATGAGAAGTATTCTTATAGAGTCGACAAAAGCTAGAATTTTAAATGAGGTTGGAGTTTTTGTTTGCTTAAATTGCTGGGAGTTTTTAAAATCTATTAGGGTTAGGGATTTACCTGAAAAAGTTAGATGCCCAAAATGTGGCTCATATTTAGCGGTTTCAAAGGAAACTGAAGATGCTGTTTTAAAAGTTTATGAAAAAAGGGGACAAAACTTAAGAGGAAAAGAACTGGAAATTTATGAGGAACTTTTAGAAACAAGAAGGCTAGTAGCAAGCTATGGTTATGCCGCGGTTCTAGCATATATGGGGCATAGGCTAAATATAGAAGATGTAGAGGAAATTTTAGCAGAACATTCAAAAATAGATGAAAAATTTTATGAATTAATTATAGAAGCTGAAAGAAAAGCTTTAAAAAGGAGATTTTGGTAGAAAAGCAGTTAAAGTTTAATTTTAAGGTTAAACTTACGTTATTGGGGTTTTTAGCTTGCAAGTGACAAAAATTTTAGCAGAATTTATTGCTAATACTGGTTTTAACAAGTTTTCTAAAAATGTTATAGAACATGCAAAAATTTGCTTTTTAGATTGGCTTGGTGCTGCATTAGTAGGGATAAAAGAAAAACCTGCTAAGATTGCTTTATCATTCATAAGGGATGTTAATGGGAGAAAAGAGTCAAGTATAGTTGGGTTAAATGTTAAAACTTCGTGTATTAATGCAGCCTTAGTTAATGGTGTAGCAGGGCATTGTGTAGAGTTAGATGATATACATGAGGAAGCCATAATTCATCCAGCTGCACCAGTAATTCCAGCAGCTTTAGCTGTTGGAGAAAAAGAAAACATTGACGGTAAAACTCTGCTAACCTCCATTATTTTAGGTTATGAAGTTGAAATTAGGGTTAGTAAGGCTATAAACCCTTCACATTACAATTTCTGGCATCCAACAGGAACCTGCGGATGTTTTGGTTCTGCAGCAGCTGTAGGTAAAATTTTAGGGTTAAACCTTAAAAAGATGGTTTATACTTTTGGGATTGCCGGTACTCAAGCATCAGGTTTAATTGAAGTTTTTGGAAGTATGAGTAAGCCTTTTAATGCGGGTAAAGCTGCAGTTAATGGTATAATTGCAGCAATGTTAGCTAAGAGGGGTTTTGATAGTTCACAAGCAATCTTTGAAGCTGAAAAGGGTTTTTGTAGAGCAACAGCTGAAAAAGTGAATCTAAATAGAGTTATAAAGAATCTTGGGGAAAATTTTGAAATACTAAATAACATTTTTAAGCGTTACGCATCATGTGGGCATACCCATGCAGCTATAGATGCTATACTTAAAATATCTGAGGAACATAACATTAAACCGTCAGATGTAGATAAAATTGTTGTTAAAACCTATCCTATTGCTGTAAAAGTTGTTGGAAAAAACTTTAATCCAAAAACACCATTAGAAGCAAAATTTTCACTTCCATATTGTATTGCAGCGGCATTAGTTTATGGTAAGGTTGGTTTAGATGAGTTTTCAAGAAGGAAGCTTAAAAACTTAAGGATAAGAAAAATTATGGAAAAAATTAGCATTAAAACCGCACCTAAATATGCAGAGGTTAAACTTGGTAGTGCGGAAGTAATAGTTTGTACAAAGAAGGGAAAGAAATATTCATGTCAAGTGGATAAGCCAAAAGGGTACCCGGAAAATCCCCTAACCATAAAAGAATTAGAGGAAAAATTTACAATGTTAGCAGGAAAAACTTTTTCAGAGGAAAAAATCAGGGAAATTATTAGAATGGTTCGTAGGTTGGATAAGCTTAGAAATATAAAAGATTTAACATCCCTGCTTAGCAAATAAGTATATTTGCAACATTGTTAAACATTTATTTAGATTAACTTGTAGTCCTAGTTTGGTGGTAGTTTTGGTTGAATTAAGATGGCTTAGTCATAGTGCATTTGAAATTTCATCCGAAAAACTTGTAGTTTATGTTGACCCTTATATCTCAGGGAATCCAGAAACACCTATAAGGGTTGAGGAAATTAAAAAGGCTAATTATATACTTGTAACTCATGACCATTTTGACCATCTTGGAGATGCTATAACTATAGCGAAAAACACTGGTGCAAAAATTGTTGTTGTGCCCGAGCTTGCCGAAAAACTTGGTAAAGAAGGTGTTAGTGTTGTTGCACCTAACATGGGTTCAATGATAAAGCTTGAGGAAAACTTCTCTGTTGGAATGGTGCAAGCATTTCATACCTCAACTATTGGAGCACCTGTGGGTTTTGTTTTCACAGTCAATGGTAAAACATTCTACCATGCTGGAGATACTTGCCTTTTTGGAGATATGAAACTTATAGGTGAAATCTATAAACCTGAAGTTGCTCTTCTTCCAATAGGCGGATATTACACCATGGGACCAAAAGAAGCAGCAATTGCAACTTCACTATTAAAACCGAAAGTTGTTATACCAATGCATTATAGGACATTTCCTGTTCTTGAGCAAAATGCTGATAAATTTGTAGATGAAGTAAAAAAGATTACACCAGAAGTTAAAGTTGTTGTTTTAAAGCCTGGAGAAAAATTTGAAATATAAACTAATTTAACTAACTATTTTTTAGACTTACAGCTTCTAAGGTTCATTTTAGATTATCTCGGTATAATCGTGGTAATAGTTGCTATACATTATACTGGTAACGTAAGGGAATCGCTTAACAAGTAAATTTCTTTCTGGGGTTTTCAGGATGATGTAGATTAAAGCAACATCCATAAGTTTAAGATTTTCTTCGACTCATAAAGTTTAAAGATTACGTTGTTTTCTGTAAAAAATACTTTTAAAAATTTACTCCTTAAGTAGCTTTTTTACAGCAATTTCAACATCCTCTTTTTTTATAGTTTTTCTTCCTGCATGAGCACAATAATCCATTGCTTCCTTAGCAATTTTCATTCCAACTTCTTCTAATGCTTTTCTAAGCTCATCTGCGGCGCCCTCACTAACCCTATAAGCACCACCAGTTGCTCTTTTTATAAGTCTATGAATAGGGGCAAGAGACATTTCTTTTTCAGACAAATTTATAACCTCCTAAACTTCCTTTAATTCTTCCTGAGGATTAATAACTACTACCTAAGTTTAAGCTTAAAATGTTTTTGCTCACAAATAAGGTAAAATATAAGCATCCCCCAGAAAAACCCTTTTATATTGGGATTAAGAATAGTTGAAAAAGAGTTGGGATCTGTTAGAACTACGCTTATAAAGAGGATTTCAAGACAGCTATTAGAAAAATATCCTGAAATGTTTACTGAAGATTTTGAGCAAAATAAGAGAATAGTAGATGAAGTTGTTAAGATTGATTCAAAGGAAGTTAAAAACCAAGTTGCAGGCTACATAACAAGTATAATAAAAGTTTATAAAAAGGAGTCTAAATAAAGAAAAAATTTTATTTTAGGTAGATACTTTTAAGACTCGGTTCATGTTGGTTGCTGTTCTGTTGGTTGTTCAGTTACTGACGGTTGAACTGGCTGAGAAATTTTAGATTCAATTTCTGAAATTTTCTCATTTAATTTTTGAATATCAGATTTAATTTTTTCTAACTCTTCTCCTAACTTTTCAACAGTAGCAGCTACAGATGGTTTCTTAGGTTTTTTAGGTTTTTTTGCAGCCTTTTTAACTTTCCTTGCTTTTTTTGCCAACCTTTAATCCCCACTTTTTTAATTTACAAGGTTAGAGTATATGAAAGTTACCATAAATTTAATAATTAGAATAATGCTTAAAAATAGGAGAACCTCCTCTAAGGTTTAGAGGAAACACTTTTAGGTTTAAATAATCTTCAAACTCTATTTAGGTAGGTGTGAAAACGTGGTGGCAGAGGTTCAGTTAAGGGTTGCAGAAGCAAAGCAAAGAGATGTTGGTAGATGTAAGGCTAGAATAGACCAGAAAACAATGGAAATTTTAGGAGTTGTTGCAGGAGATATAATTGAGATTAGGGGTAGGAGAGTTACACCTGCTATAGCATGGCCAGCTTATCCTGAAGATCAAGGTGCAGGTATAATAAGAATTGATGGTTTAACCAGAAGAAATGCAAATGTTTCTTTAAATGATTACGTTATCGTTAGAAAAGCTAAAACTCAAAATGCTCAATCAGTTACACTTGCACCAGTAGATACAAGAATAGAATTTGACCCAGACTTTACAAACTTCGTTAAATCTAGACTTCTAGAAACACCTCTAATTCAAGGGGATATTGTTCTCTTATCGGTCTTTGGAAATGCTATACCATTTACAGTTGTACGTACAAGACCAAGCGGTATTGTTAAAGTTGTTCCTACAACAGTATTCCAAGTTTTAAGTGAACCTACACCTGAAAAGAAGGGTATACCTAGAGTAACCTACGAGGATATTGGTGGACTTAAAGAGGAGGTTCAAAGAATCAGGGAAATGGTTGAACTACCACTAAGACATCCTGAACTTTTCCAGAGACTTGGTATTGAGCCTCCTAAGGGTGTTCTTCTTTATGGTCCTCCAGGATGTGGGAAAACTTTGCTTGCTAAGGCTGTTGCTAATGAGTCTAATGCTTATTTTATTAGTATTAATGGTCCTGAGATTATGAGTAAGTTTTATGGTGAATCTGAAGCCAGACTTAGGGAAATATTTCAAAAGGCTCAGGAGAATGCTCCATCAATAATCTTTATTGATGAGATAGATGCAATAGCACCAAAAAGAGAAGAAGTTGTAGGAGAGGTTGAAAAGAGGGTTGTAGCTCAGCTTTTATCCCTTATGGATGGTTTGCAAACAAGAGGTAATGTTGTAGTTATTGGTGCTACAAACGTTCCCCATATTTTAGATCCAGCATTACGTAGACCTGGAAGATTTGATAGAGAAATTGAAATAGGAGTACCTGATAAGGATGGGAGATACGAGATCCTCTTAATTCATACACGTGGGATGCCTTTAGCTAAGGATGTTGATTTAAAGAAGCTTGCAGAAATGACTCATGGTTATACTGGAGCTGATATTGCAGCTTTATGTAGAGAAGCAGCTATGAAAGCATTACGTAGATATTTACCTGAGATAAATCTTGAGGAGGAGCGTATACCTCAAAACATACTTGAATCCATGGAAGTTAGGATGGGTGATTTTCTAGCAGCCTACAGGGAGATAACTCCAACAGCTATGAGGGAAGTTTACATTGAAATTCCAAATGTACATTGGCAGGATATTGGTGGACTTGAAAAGGTTAAAGCTGAACTTATAGAAACTGTCGAATGGCCTTTAAAGTATCCTGAAGCATTTAAAAATGTTGGTATTCAGCCTCCTAAAGGTATTCTGCTTTTTGGCCCTCCAGGATGTGGGAAAACTTTGCTTGCTAAGGCTGTTGCAACTGAAAGTGAAGCAAACTTTATAAGTATTAAGGGACCGGAAGTTTTTAGTAAGTGGGTTGGAGAATCTGAAAAAGCTATTAGAGAAGTTTTTAGGAAGGCTAGAATG
Source organism: uncultured Candidatus Bathyarchaeia archaeon (assembly GCA_964569845.1). Lineage (GTDB taxonomy): Archaea > Thermoproteota > Bathyarchaeia > Hecatellales > Hecatellaceae > CAZMUQ01. The sequence goes on along the minus strand of CAZMUQ010000013.1, from coordinate 6,370 downwards.
GCTTCACCATCAGTAATCTTTTTTGATGAATTTGATGCTCTTGTACCTAGAAGAGGTATGGGTTATGCTGATCAAGGTGTTTCTGAGAGAGTTATAAGTCAGCTTCTAACTGAAATGGATGGAATCACTGACCTAGAAAATATTGTTGTTTTAGCTGCAACTAACAGACCTGATATGCTTGATCCTGCTGTTCTTCGCCCTGGGAGATTTGATAAGCTTATTTATGTTAATGCACCTGATGAAAAAGCTAGACTTGAAATCTTTAAGATATATACAAAAAATATGCCTTTGGCTAAGGATGTTAACATTGAGGAGCTAGCATTAACAACTAAGGGTTATAGTGGAGCTGATATTAAGGCTGTATGTAATGAAGCTGGAATGAATGCTCTTAGAAGGGATATAACTGGTAGAGAGGTTAGAATGGAAGATTTTAAGGAAGCATTAAGTAAAATAGGGCCAAGCTTAACACCAGAAATGGATAAATTCTATGAAAGCTTCCTAAGAAACTTTAAGAAAATTGAAAAAGTAGCTATGCCTTCACCTATAGCCTAAACACACTTTTCTTGTAAAATCATATTTTGTTTAAAAACAACTTTTATGGTTTTTAGAAGGTTATAATAATATGAGTAAAGTTTGGAAACCTACACCTCTCCAGCATAGGATAATTGAAATATTAAATGCTTCAAATGGTTCCTGTGAAGAACCCGACTTATTAAGGATTCTAAAAAAAGAAGGTTGGGATATCTCAGTAAATGATTTAAACAAAGTTTTACTTCAACTTGAAATTCAAGGATACATTACTGTTTATACTGTTGGTAAGGGGAAAAGAAAGATAGAGCTAAAAAGGAAGACTTAATTTTTACCAATAATTCTTAAACTTTTTAAGTACTGCTATCCTAAGCTTTATTAAGAGAAAAGTTGGGTGTAAATCTTAAAGATATAATCCCAAAGAAAAACATAAGTTTAGAGGATCTTAGAGGTAGAAGTTTAGCTATAGATGCTTACAATGCTTTATACCAGTTTCTAGCTATAATAAGGCAACCTACAGGAGAACCTCTAACTGATAGGAGTGGAAGAATTACAAGCCATTTAAGTGGTCTACTTTACAGAACATCAAACCTTGTTGAAATAGGAATAAAACCTGTCTATGTTTTTGATGGAAAACCTCCATCCCTTAAATCTATTGAGGTTGAGCGTAGAAAGGCAATTAAACAGCAAGCTGTTATAAAATATGAGGAAGCTTTAAGAAAGGGAGATTTAGAAGAAGCTAAAAAATATGCGCAGATGACATCTAAACTTGAGGATTACATGGTTGAGGATGCTAAAACACTTTTAAACCTTTTAGGAATACCATGGGTTCAAGCTCCATCTGAAGGAGAAGCTCAGGCAGCTTATTTAGCTATGAGGGGGGATGTTTGGGCTACTGCAAGCCAAGATTACGATTCCCTACTTTTTGGAGCACCAAAACTTGTAAGGAACTTGACAATTAGTGGTAGAAGAAAACTTCCAGGAAAAAATGTTTATGTTGAAATTAATCCTGAAATCATAGATTTAAACCAGGTTTTAGCTGAACTTAAAATAAGTAGGGAACAGCTTATTGATATTGGTATACTTATCGGAACAGATTTTAATCCTGATGGTGTTAGGGGTATAGGACCTAAAACAGCATTAAAACTTGTAAGAGAATGCGGCTCTATCGAGAAAATTCCAACTTTACCTAAAGAAGCATTTCCAGAAAAACCTGAAAGAATAAGAGAAATTTTTCTTAAACCTGAGGTTACTGATGATTATAAACTTGAATGGAAAACCCCGAATATTGAAGGTGTTGTTAAGTTTTTATGTGGAGAAAGAGATTTTTCCGAAGATAGAGTTAGAAAAGCTGTAGAAAAAATTCGCTCAGGATTTAGCAAGCTTGAAGCAAAAGGAACATTAGAAAAGTGGTTTTAAAATTTAATTTATCAACCTTTAAGTTTAGGGGGTTAGAAAAGTGGAAAAGTACGCTGTTCTTGTTATAGATATGTTAAACGACTTTATTAAGGGAAATTTAAAATGTGATAGAGCTGTGAAGGTTATCCCTAACATTAAAAAACTTTTGGATACAGCCCATAAAAGAAATATTCCATGCATCTATGTTAATGATGCCCATCTACCTGAAATTGACAAAGAATTTGACTTATGGGGTCCTCATGCAATTATTGGAACATGGGGGGCTGAGGTTATAGATGAACTTAAACCTCAACCCTCAGACTATATCATCCAGAAAAGAAGATACAGCGGATTTTACCAGACAAGTTTAGAGCTTCTTCTTAGGGAGCTTAAAATTGAAACATTAATTATAACAGGAATTCTTACAGATATCTGTGTTAAACATACAGCTTATGATGCATACCTTTTAGGCTATAAAATTGTTATTCCTGTTGAGTGTGTTGAAGCCTTAAATGATGAAGCTCAGCATTGGAGCTTAGAATACATGAAAACATGCTACCGCGCTAACATTTTAAGTTTAAAAGATCTTTTAGAAAAATTGTAGATTTCAGCCTCTACCTTTTTTCATACTCTTTAAATGCTTTTTCCAATCTTTTTTTAAACTCTTCAACATTTTCTTCAATCATTTTTGAAGCTTTAATTATAGCTTCAACAGGGTTTTTGTTACCCTTAGTTTTCACGTAAAAAATTGGTGAACCTATAAGCCTATGGGGAATAGTCCATCCTGCAATTTCGACATCCTCATCCTCTAAAAGGTTTTTTTGAAGAAGATTAAGTAAGGTTGAACTTTCACCTTTAACTTCAAATCTTAACTCTTTATCAGTCTTTTTTATGAGGTTTATTTCCAACCTCATCCACCATAACCCTTAAACAATGTTTTTACCGTAAAGGATACTTATCTTTCTTTTCTCAACATTTTTACAATTTAAACATAGAAGGTTTTTTCCATGAAGAGTTAAAATAGAACCGCATTTTGAACAGTACGATTGAACCACTCCTAAATCTTTTTTTGCAGTTGTAAGCTGACATGGATAATTTTTATCGTTAACAACCTCAGCACGTATAACATCTCCAATTTTAAAAGCATCAGGTATAACCTTTATGAAAGATTTACTTACAAGAGAAACATGTAAAATACCTGTAAAAAATGAATCTTTAAGCTCGTAAGCATTAATTCTCTTAATTCTTATAAGAGCATACTTATCCTGAGTTTGCTGAACAATTCCAACAATAATGTCTCCACTTTTAGGATAAATAGACTTTTTAACCTTTGGGATAACTTCAACTCTACGTTTTTTCATATCAACATGAAGGTACCCCACAATCTGAGAATACACTCCCCCATCTAGTACATATGTCCCGGAGCCGGCGGTAAACTCCTCAATTACCCCGATTTTTTCTCCAGGAATAACTAACCTTTCATCCTTCTGCTTATCCATCTTTAACAATTCGGTAGATGTCAACTTTTACCCTGTATTTTGGTTTTTTATGGAAGTTAAAAGTGTAGGGGATTGATAGTTCTGCTTCAAATATGTTTGTAACCCTACCACCAATATCTTTAACAACTATTCCCTCTATAAATCTTCTGTTTTTCCATCCACCCTTATGAATAGTATAAACAACCTTACTAAGCGATAAAGCCTTCCTAAGAAACCTTATATCAGCCCCCCGTTTTCTAACACCAAAAGGAGGATTTTGAAGAATAGTATCAAATTTTCCAGTTAAAACATCAATATCTCCAACAATAAGCTCAACATCAACCCCTAATTTTTCCATATTTGATTTTGCCGTTAAAATAGCTAACTTATCAATATCAACAGCAACAACTCTACATGCCCCAAGCCATGCAGCTCCTAAAGCAAACATACCGGAACCACAACCAAGGTCACATATACTTTTACAGATAATATCGTTAAAAGTATAAGCTGCGGTATGAAGAATATTAGCTGCAAGACTTGGAGGCGTGGTATACTGTTCAAGAATTAGTTTAGGTTGAGGATGAGGCTTAATTTTTGCAAGAAAAATTTCAAGCTCTCTTTTCCTAACAATTTCCTCCATTTTTTAATCATAAACCTCGAAAACTTCTTTAGGTAAAATTATAGGCTTAGAAAACCTATCATAATCATCCAAACCAACTCTTGGACAAGCAGTATTAACATAAACATCAATTTCAGGGAAATTTTCTAAATTTTCTGGAGTAATCTCATTTAAACAAAAAAGAAAAACATTTTTTCCGTTTTTTCTTAAAACCTTAAACACATCCTCAGCTATTTTCATATTCTTTTGACCAGGCTTTAAACCAACCAAAATACCAACATTCTTTGCTTCAATAAGCTTAGCTAAGGCAGCTTTTCTATAAGCCAAAATCTTGCTTCCAATATCAGAAACATTTAAGATGTTTCCTGTATACGGGTCTGCCGAAAAAACAGGTTTTCTTGTTTCTAGGAAAATTCCTAAAGGATGAAAAACTCCTCCACCAATGTAAAGGTAAGCATCAACAAATCTTAAAATGTTTTTTACAGTTGTATAATCACAACCAAGAACTTGCCCATCATATACTGCTAATCCTCCTGCTTTTCCAATGTAGACTTTAAAACCCTTTTTCTCAAGAAAATTTTTGACATCTTTAAGCTTATGAACATGCTGAATATTTGAAGCTAAACCTATATTACTATATGGCTTGATAATGGAGGGAATCTTCCTAAGAACCTTACTTAAACCAATCACAGCTTCAGCTTTAATGTATAAAACTTTAACACCATTAATCTCATCTTTTAAATGTTTAAATGGTGTGTGACCATAGTGAATAATTAAATCAATATCCAAATTTTTAGCAGCATCTAACGCTAAATCACATGCCCCATAGCATGGATCAGCTGAAATAAAAACAGTAGCATCAGTTTTATTTTTAATTTCCGTTAAAATTTTAATTCCGTGTGGTTTTAATCCTTCTGGAAGTTGAAGAAGTATTCTTTTAGCTTGAAGTTTTAAAACCTCCTCTATAACCTTTTTAACTTCAAAATTAAAGCTCAATTTTACACGTTCATGTTAACTGCTTACCTGAACATGAAACCTGAATTAAGCAGGGGGTTGGAAGCTTACTTGCACCTATACGTAAAGCATTCTTAGCAACCTCAACACCCTCAGGATTTACATCAACAACTATTACAGGTTGACCTGCTTCAACTCTTGCAGCTAAACCTACAGGTTTACCAAATGCTCTACGCATACCCTCCTGAAGTCTATCAGCACCAGCAAAAGCCATCATCTTATTCTCCCTCAAAACAACATGAGGATAAGGGATAATTTTAAGTCTATAATTTTTCTCTCCAAGTTTATCAATTAAAGCCTTATTTACAGCTATACGTGCAGCCTCAAGAGCGTTATGGGTTACTTGAACCCTACGTTCAGCTATAAGGCTAACAGTACAAGGAAAATTCCCTGTAGAATCCCCCATAACAAACTTTGAAATTTTTGGTTGAGGAGGCCCCTTAATATACTCCCGTCTAACATAAGGCATATTGCTGCCTATCTTATACTTTCCACCCCTCAAGCCTGTAACCTCCAGCAAATTCTTCAACAAACTTGTGATATTTAAATGTTAGATTAAGAGGCAAACTTAAAGAATCCTCTTTAAGCAAAAATAGCTCAAAATATGTTTTTGCTAGTTTAAATCTTTCAGTTTAGTTTGGAAAACTTAGATTGCCTATTGTTCAGTATTTTTATTGTAATTGTGCTTGCAGTTAAGATTATCGTTAAAACTATAAAAATCCCTGATGCTATGGTTAGAATAATTGGTGAAAATATTTCACCTATTGCTAGTAAAGCTATACTTATCAACCATACAAGTAGAAGTGGTTTAAGCCTGCTTTGTTTTGGTTGAAGATTATTATAGAATTTTCTTAAAACTAGCATTATAAGCATAGTTGGAGGTGTAAAGTATATTAAGCCTATTAGGATGCCTGCAATAAGTCCAGCTATAATTATTCCAATTTCGCTATTAAAGCTAAATACCGTATAAGTTAAGGTTGCTATGTGAAGTATTCCTAGAAGTGGATATAGTATAACTTGCATTACAGGTTTTAGTATTGGATATGTCCAGATCAGGCTAGCAACATGAGGACTCCAAGCATAATACCATGTGTTGAATAGTTTCATGAATTGGCTTCCAGCGTAGGTTTTGTAGACTATTGCTTCTCTGAAGCCTCTAAGATATTGGACTTGTGGTGCTAGTTCTGAGCCGTAGGTTGCAGTTGCAATAATACATCTTTTTTCTATAGCTTCAAATGTTAATTCTTGGCTTTTACTAGCCTCATATTTCTCGTTTCCCTCCCAGCTAGCTTTAACCTTCCATATTCCACCAGCATCAGGTATAACAGTATCC
>CAZMUQ010000012.1:0-29520 GCA_964569845.1 uncultured Candidatus Bathyarchaeia archaeon | reverse complement strand
CCAACCACAACACCAAAAAAAACTTAACTCTCTTAGTTATAAGGCTTCTCAGACCTTAAAACTAAACCCTTTTGCCAGCATCTATCCAAACAAGACCATAAAGTCTGAGCCTTTATCCCGGTCTCCAAATCTATCTGATATGCAGACCTAGGCAAACCATCAACCAAACAACCAATTACTTTGTCCTCAGTAGGATGCCAAAAAGAACCCAACACCCAACCCAAAAATATCTAAAGAAGAAAACTCTTATAAACGATAGTTCAAGCATAGAAGCAAAATCTAAACCTCAACAGAAAAAATAACCAAAAAAAGCCCAAACAGAGAAAATTTGTTGGTCCCGCGGGCAGGATTTGAACCTGCGACACTCCGGTTTCTGCTGTTTGCTTGGAAGGCTGGGAAGGTTCGCCTTTGAGGCGAACCCTACAGCCGGAAGCTCTTCCAAGCTGAGCTACCGCGGGTCATAGAAAAATTGGTTTCTCATGCTTTTAAGTTTAACTCTAAAAAATCTGTATAACTACAATTCCTTAACTCTATAGTGTTTTTACTGCTTCACTTAATCTTTGGATTTTTGTTTTTATACTTTTTAGCATTGTATTTAAGTATTCTAGTAGTTTATTTAGGCTTTCTGGGTTTATAATTACCTTGTCCTCTATTATAAGTGGTAGGTCTATTCTCTCGCTACTCATAATTTCAACAAAAATTCCTGTATCCCCCTTTGAGAATGTACTTGAATATCTAAAGCCGCAGCTTCTAGCTTTTCTTACAAGTTTTATTGCGGTTTCAATATTTTTACATGAAACATGCATTATTGGTGATTGAAGAATAAGCCATAAACCTGAATCTTTATTACAAGGTTTAATATTCTTAATTACCTCTTCTAAACTTACTTTTTCATGCCATTTACCAAGAATTGTGACATTATTTTTATTCCAAGGTTTAGATGCCTTAAGAAGTACAATTCTTCCGCTACATGAACTTGTAGTATACATTTCAGGATGCCTGTTAATTTCTTCAACAAGGCTTAACATATCCTTATCAAAATATCCGGTAGAAAGGTCTCTCTGGATTCTTTCCATAAACATTTTTTTCCTATTTTCCCAGTTATTCAACTTCGGCAAACCTTATACAGCTAGGTATCATTATCAAGGATAGAAAAATGATCAAAAACTTAAAAATCCTCCTTTAACTTTTTTAGGTTTAAGGAGAAAAACTGTTTAATGTTTAACTTAAATCTTTCTAGGGTGCTGGTTAGTGAACTCTACTATAAATTATGAATCTGTTGGATTGAAGGTTGGTCTTGAAATTCATAGGCAATTAAACACGAAATGTAAGCTTTTCTGTAATTGTCCAACAAAACTTTCAGCAGGAAAACCTGAAATTACTTTTATTAGACGTTTACGTCCAACCCAATCTGAGCTTGGTGAGTTTGATCCTGCAGCTTTATTTGAATTTCAGAAGGGTAAACTTATTGTTTATGAAGCTGATAAGGAAACTTCCTGTCTTGTTGAATTTGATGAGGAACCTCCTCATGATTTAAATCTTGAAGCCGTTGAAGTAGCTTTACAAGTTGCAATTTTGCTTAACTCTAATCCTGTAAATGAAATTCATGTTATGAGGAAAATTGTCATTGATGGTTCTAATACCTGCGGTTTTCAAAGAACCTGTATTGTTGCTTTAGGAGGTTTTTTGAATGTTGATGGTAAAAGAATACCTATTCAAGCAATATGTTTAGAGGAGGATGCTGCTAGGAAAGTTGGTGAAGATGAAAACAAGGTTATTTATAGGCTTGATAGGTTAGGTATTCCTTTAATTGAAGTTTCAACAGGTCCAGTTATCTCCTCACCTGAGGAAGCTGAAAGGGTGGCTTTAGCTATAGGTGAAATCTTAAGAAGAACGGGAAGAGTTAAAAGAGGTTTAGGTTCTATAAGGCAGGATTTAAATGTGTCTATTAGTGGTGGAGGTCTTATTGAGGTTAAGGGTGTTCAAGAGCTGAAGCTTATTTCGAAAGTTGTTGAATATGAAGTTCAAAGACAGCTTAAACTTTTAGAAATTAGGGAAAAATTAAAAAGTCGCGGGTTAACTGCTGAAGAGTTATTAAAGGAAGATTTTCATGATTTAACAGATATTTTTAGAAATACTAAGAGTAAAGTTATTAGAAGAGCCTTAGATGATGGTGGAATTGTTTTAGGAGTTAAAATACCTAAAATTGCTGGTATTCTTGGTATTGAGCTTATTCCAAAGGTTAGATTTGGAACTGAACTTTCAGACAGAGCTATATTCTATGGTGGTGTTGGGGGAATATTCCATACTGATGAACTTCCAGCTTACGGTATAAGTGCTGAGGAGTTAGAGAATATTAGAGTTAAGCTTAAGCTTTCAGAGATTGATGGAGCTGTACTTGTGGCAGATAAGCTTGAGAAAGCTGAAAAAGCTCTTAAAGCTGTTATCGAAAGAATTATTGAAGCTTTAAAGGGTGTTCCTGAAGAAACTAGAATGGCAAAACCTGATGGTACAACAAGGTATATGAGGCCTAGACCTGGTGCTGCAAGACTCTATCCTGAAACCGATATTCCACCAGTAGTTGTAAGTGAAGAATTAATCGAGAAAGCTAGAAAAAATATTCCTCCTGAACCAGAGCAGCTTATAAAGGATATTATGGCTGAGTATGGTATTAATAGGAAGCTTGCAGAACAAATTATCAACTCAGATTACTTAGAACTGTTTAAAAAGGTAGCAAAAAATGTCTCTATTTCTCCAACTTTTATAGCTTCATCCTTAACAGAAACTGTTAAAAGTCTTGAAAGAAAAGGAATTCCTGTAGAAAATCTTTCTGATGAAGATTTTCTCGAAATTTTTAAGGTTATTAATGAGGGTAAAACAGCAAAAGAATCTTTCCCAGCTATTGTTGAATGGTTAGCTAAAAATGGCGGATCAGTGTTAGAGGCTTTAGAAAAACTTGGACTTAAAAGTTTAACAAAAGAGGAAATTGAAAAAATAGTGGAAAGTAAAATTCTTGAGAATATTCAGCAAATTAAAAGTAGTCCTGAAAAAGCTCTAAATATTATTGTAAAGAATGTTATGGCTGAGTTTAGAGGTAGGGTTGATATTAAAATTCTTGTTGAGGTCGCTAATAAAAAATTAAAGGATTTTTCGTAATAAAACGTAAGATTATGGATTAAATTTCGTAAAAAAACGTATCATATATAAACTTTTCGTAGATTTTTAAGCAAGATTTATATACTACTAACATTACTTCTTACTTGAAGTAACTTGAAAGTAAAACTTATCCTTAAGAGACCCTATGGTGAGATTGTTTTTGAAGGTGATAGTCTCACCGAGCTTGCTGAAAACTTAAAATCTCTTCCAGAGTGGCTAGACATTATAGATGGTTTAGTTGTCAGGTCTGAAACCCCCACTACCAAGAAAGAATCCCTAAAAGGTTTAATTGAATATACTAGCGAGGGTACACTTCTAACTCTCCCAAGAGATAGAATAAATGATAAAGAAGCTATTGGGCTGATTCTCTATGCCAATGATCCAAATCTTCTTCCACCAAAAGAGGTTGCAAGACTTTTAGCTCTCTCAGGTAGACCATCAGCAGGTTTTGGTGCAAGACTTAGTGAGCTTAGGAATGAAGGCTTGGTTGTGAAGGATGGAGGGGCTTATAGGCTTACTCTTGCAGGTAAATCTTGGATTGAAAATCTTGTTTCAAAGTTAAAAGTTTAATGTGAGGTGTAATTAAAGTTGGAAAATATTCGTGTTCATTTAGAGTGTGGTGAATTAAAGCTTAATTTTGAAGGCTCTGTTGAAGATGTTATTCGTGCCTTAATGGAGTTCCTTAGCAAACATTACCCAAGTTATGATTTAATCAAAAAACTTGTTATCTCTGTTGACCTTGAAGAATTGCTTAAAAAAATTGAAGGAATTATTGGTATTTCTACCGAAGGAGCTGTTCTTCTTATTCCAAAGGAAAAGCTTGTAAAACAATTATCTTTAAGAGAACGTATACTTTTACATCTTTTAAGGGCCTATATTGGTTATCAATTAAAAATTTCAGATAAGCAATCCCTTTCTGTTGATGAACTTTTAAGGATTACTGGAAGCGGTACTGGTGCTTTAGCTGGAAGACTTAGTGAACTTTCTGATGATGGGTTTATTGAAAGAATTGGTAGAGGTGAGTATAAGGTTACAACACTTGGACTTAAACATCTCGTAGAGGAAGTTTTACCTAAGATAAAGTTGGAGGGTTGAGCTTGAGTAGTAATAATGGAAAAATAATTTTGCGTTTAAGGGTAGGTAATAGTGAACTTCAATTTGAAGGCTCTAGGCAGAATATTCTTGAAATGATTGAAAAAGATTTACCAAAAATTTTTGAAGCAATTTCTAAAGTTGAAGTTTTTAGAGGTAGAGAAGAATATCATAAACCCTTAACCCAACAAGAAGAAAACTTTTCAACTTCTTATGGTTTAGCTGAATCTTATCCGCAGATTAGTGCTAAAAGCTGCTCTGAAGCCATTTTACAACTTCTCTCAACACCATGGGGTAAAAAGAAGCCTAGAACGCTTTCCGAAATTAAGGAGGTTTTGGATGCGAATGCTCTACACTATTCAAATAAGGTTGTAGGTTTTACTCTTACAAGATTAACTAAAAAGCAGAAGGTTAGAAGATGGAAAACTGAGCATGGATATGTTTACACTTTAACTTCAAGTAGTGCTGAAGAAGGTTTAAGGGAGGCTACATCTGATGCTTAAACTCGAATTTAAAGATTTCATGGAGGATTTTCCTGTAAATCTTCTTGATCTAAGTTTTAAGTCTGTATCCAAGGTTAGAGGTAAAGTTTTAGAAGTATATGATACTTCCCCTACTGATGGAATACAGAATCATTTTATAGAAGACGGGATATTAAATATCAAAAATTTGCCAATAAACATAGATGACAGGCTTATAAAACTTAAGCCTCTAAACAGTTATACACCCATCATAGGTTTAGATACTTCTCATAGGAGGATAGGTGTAACTAGAGATGGTGTAGTTTATGCTTTTAGAGGTGCCATTGTATGGAAGGATATCTATACTTATAGGTATATAAGATATGGGCCCTTCATCTTTCACTTTACATGCTTAGATAAGGTTTTTGGAAGGAATAAGTCAACACCAGTCAATAACCCCTTAGACTTTGAACATCGATTTCAAAATACTGTTGAAAAATCTCTCCAATGGTATATAGCTCAAGCTGTAAGTAACTCTATAATTATTTTTGATGGTTGCCTTTCAAACCAATCAACCGACCCTGAAATATTAGATTTAGCTAGAAAAAAAGGTAATAAGGTTTTGGCTATATCAAAAAAGAGTAAGATCTATATTGGTGATGAAAACGTTCTTTTAAGATTAAAAAAGTTTCAACCTCCATGGATGCTTCGTGTAGATGACCTTTTACCTAAAAATATTTCTTCAACAATATTAGGTCAAGTATTTCTTGCAAAATTTTCAAGCGAAAGTATAGGATTTAGAGTTGATATTGATAGTAGGCTTTGTTTTGAAGATATTGTTAACTCTATAGGAAAACTTATTGGTAATGATATCCTTAGCCAAGGATATCCTGAAACTTTAAGATTAGCCCATATTCTTTCAACATTCACAAAAATAGAGGTTCTAGGTATCCAACGTTTGATGACAAAAAAATTTGGAGTTAAAGTTGAAAAATTACAAAGTACAAGAAAAATGCTTTTTGGACCATTTGCAAAATGGTGAAGGTTTAATTTATGAGGTTATTTAGGAAAGAAGGTGAAACTGTTGAAATTTTATGCTTCCCCGGAGAGGAGGTAAGTAAAGGAGATTATCTTATGGTCGAGGACGCTAAAAGTAGAAAAAGCCTCTTAGTTCAAGTTATAGATATTCAGTTTATTAATTTCCCTGGACTTATTGAGGAACTTGTTAGGGAGGAGATAACAGAAACAAGCGTGTTTGGAGATAATTTTGATCCACTAAATCTTGAATCACAAATAACACTTCTAAAAGATGTTAGATTACTTGTATGTAAGATTAGATGTTCAATTATTGGCGGGATTATAAGTTTAGATATTTCATGGCTTCCTTCAAGAATTTACTCAAGAGTTTATAGGGTTAATTTTAGCGAACTTTTTAAACTTCTTAGAATAGGCTTAAAAAGACCAATAAAAATAGGTTTTACAAAGGATGGTTCAGAACTTAAAGTTGATGCAAATGATCTAGATGGTGGCTTATCAATTATTATTGGGAGAAAGGGTACAGGTAAATCACATTTATCTAAGCTTTTAATGTTAGGTTTGGTTGAATATGGTGCTCCATGTATTGTTTTTGATGTTAATGGCGAATACACTAATTTAGGTTTCTATAAAAATGGTGAGAAAAACAAATATTATAGTAGAATTTTTGTTTTAGAGCCTGGGAGAAACTTTAAAGTCACATTAGATTATGCTGGCAAAAATGTTTTATCAAATATTTTATGTTATATTTTAGGTCTAACCGAGCTTTCCCTAAGAGAGTTTTTCAGGGTTTGGGATGAAGTTAAAAAGACTAAACGTTTAACATTCAGAAATATTTTAGAGGCTTTAAGGTTTAGCACCATCAATGACCGTGTTAAGGAAGCTATAATCTCAAGACTTTATACACTTGAACATTCGCGGTTATTTACTGATAACGATTACGAGCTTTTAAAATTGGAAGATGTTTTAATTAAAATTTCTGGTGGTGGGGTTGTTATTCTAAATCTTAGCAGAATATCTGCGCTTGAAAGAAAAATTGTTGTAGAGTTTATCTTAGGAAAACTTGTTGAACTTCTGAAAAAGTGGGTTGTTAGAGCTATTTTTCTTTTTGCTGAGGAAGCTCATTTGTATCTTAGGGAAACATATTGGGATGACATAGTTACAAGGATGAGGCATTTAGGGATTTTTACGTTTTTTATAACAAATCAGCCTGCCTCAATACATGAAGATGTTTATAGGCAGGTTGATTCCGTCTTTCTCTTTAACTTTAAGAATGAAAATGACTTAAATATGGTTTCAAAGGTGGCTAAAATTGATAGTGAAACAATGAAGTCTATTGCATGCTCGCTTGAACCACACTATTGCTTAATTATTGGTCAAGTTACAAGGGAAGTTCCTCTCGTAGTTAAGGTTAAAGAATTGGATGTTAAAACTATGGGTGAAACAAGAAACTTTTTTAATTAGTTTGGGGGTTTAGGTTAATGAAGCCCTTTAGCTTTGTTCACCTTGCAGATGTCCACCTTGGATATATGCAATATAATCTTCCTGAGCGTAGAGAAGATTTTACAAGAGTCTTTATTGAGGCTGTAGATAAAATTCTTCGACTTAAACCTTCATTTGTAATTCTCGCTGGAGATATTTTTGACGATCCTCGCCCCTCAAATCAAACTTTAGCAACAGCTATTAGAGAGTTAAGAAGGCTTAAGGAGGCCGGGATAAAAGTTTTTGCTGTTGATGGTTCTCACGACCTTGAGCCAAACGTCATGACAGGAACTATTCTAATCCCATTACATAATGCTGGACTCTTAACTTATTTACCAAGGCTTAATGGTGGATACTATGGGGATGAAGGATACTACATCTATGGTATTAGAAGCTCAAGAAGTTTAAGGGAAGCTGATGAAAAGATTCCAGAGTACCTCATAAAGTATCCTCCAAAACCAGATTTAAACCTATTTAACATTTTTGTTTTCCATGGTACATTAGACCTTCCAGAATATGCTCTCCCAAACCTTAAGCCAGACCTTAGAGCTGAATATCTTAAGGGGGGTTTTAATTATTATGCTGGAGGCCATATTCATCAACCTATTCTAAAAAATTTTAGGGGTGGTTTACTTGCTTATCCTGGTTCCTTAGAAACAACAACTTATATTGAGGCAGATATTCCTAAAGGTTTTTATCATGTTGAAGTTTCCTCTTTAAGAGAACCACCAATAGTTAATAGGATAAAGATTGAGAACGCTAGAAAATTTATTGTTAAAGAAAAAGATTTTTCAGATTTACCTGTTGAAAAAATTCTTGATGAATTGTCTAAAACTGTTATAGAGGCTGATGTTGAAAACTCTGTAGTTGTACTTGTATTAAAAGGTGTACTTCCTGAAGGAATTAAAAAAAGTCAAATTGATATTCCAAGAATTAGAAGTTTAGCAAAAAAGGCATTATACGTTAGCATAGTTAATCAGCTTACTGAAAGGGGACAGTATAAACCTCCTATACAGTTAAAGGAAGCTAAAGAACTTAAAACAACCGCATATGAACATTTTCTAAAAATTTTTAAAGGTTACGGTTTTTCTGGGGAGTTTAATGCAAAACTTGCAAAAAAAGCTCTAGACTTAATAACTCCACTTTTAAAAGGTGGGGAAGAAGAGGTTAAAAAAATACTGGAGGACCTTGCAAATGATTATAAGAAGGATTGAAATCCAAAATATTCGTTCACATTTATCCTCAAAAGTAGAATTTGATGAAGGTTTTAACTGTATGGTTGGAGGTGTTGGTGTAGGTAAAACTTCCATACTTCTATCTTTACATTTTGCTCTTTTTGGTGAACCGCTTTATAGGGATTATGGATATTTGTTAAGAGAAGATAAAAATAATTGTAAGGTTTCTGTTGAATTTGAGCATTCAGGTAAAATATACAAGGTTGTTAGAGGCTTAAAAAGGGAAAGAGGAGGTAGAATTACTCAAGATCCGAGCATATTAACCTTGTCTGAAAACGGTAAACTTTTAGCATGGGGTAAGATTGCCGCTGTCCAAGAACAACTTAAAACTATAACTGGTATTGACAAGAAAATGTTTGAAGAATTTATATGGATTCAGCAAGAGAAGCTTAAAGAAATATTGAATATGACTCCACGTGAAAGACAAAATCTTCTTGATGAACTTTTTGGTTTTACAGATTTTCATAAAGCATGGGAAAGTCTTCTTCAATATAAAAAGCATTATGATGCTGTTCGTGTTACCCTAGAAAAAGATCCTGATGTTGCTGGTTTTACTGAGCTTAAAAATCAGTACGATGAACTTTTAGTTGAATACATAAATCTTCAAAGCGAAATTGAAAATCTTAAAGGTATGGTTGCTGAAGCTGAAAAAAGCTTTAGAGATGCAGAGGAAAATTTAAGGAATTTAGAAGCTTTAGAAAGGAAAGTTGAATCTTTAAAAGAGGAAAAGTTAAAAGTACTTACACTTCTAAGTGAAAGTAATGCGTATATTGAGAACTCTAAAAAACAAATTGAAGATAAAAGTCTTGATGTTGAAAATTATAGAGATAGCTTAAGGCAGATTAAAAATGAAAGAGAAAAAATTTTAGGTAGTTTTCATGTTAAAAGCTTAACTGAGCTTAAAAACCTGGTTGAAAGGTTAGATAAGGAGTCTTTAAACATTAAAAATGAATTCTCAAGTTTAAAAGGTTTTGTTGAAAATGCTGAGAAGTCTTTAATTATCCTTGAAAATGAGGATGTATGTCCTACCTGTAGAAGAAAAATCGAATCTTTTGAGAGAGATAAAATAGTTAACCAAATCAGGATCGAATATTCTAATGCTCAACAAAAACTTTTAACATTAGAATCTAGGTTAAATGAAGTTGAGCTTAACTTTAAATCTGCTTTTGAAGCAAAAAGTAAGGTTGAATTTCTAGAATCTAAGATAAGTGAAGTTGAAAAACTTATTTCTGATAGGGAAAAGGAGCTTAATGAACTTAAAAGTAAGGTTAATGAAAAATTAAGGATCCATGAGAATTTATCATTAAAGCTTAAAGATATTGAAAACGAGATTTCAATGTTTAAGGTTGATGAAGTTGAAAATGCTAGAAGAGTCAGAGAGGAGAAGCTTTTAAACTACAAAAATCTTCTAAGTCAGCTTAAACATCAGGAAGAGATGGTTAAAGAAAAGTTAAATCAGCTAGAGATTGTAGAGAGAAAACTTCAAACTGCTAGAGAAAAAATTAAGCAAAAAAATTTAGCTGATAAGGTCTGTAAAATTATTGACTTACTGAGATTTTCTTATAAAGAGGTTGTGCCTCTACTTAGGGAAGTTTACATTGATGGTTTAAGAGAAACAGTACAATCAGTTATGGATAGTTTAACATCAGAATCTGAAAGAAGCTTTTATGTTGAAATTGACGATGAATACACTCCAATCCTTATTGATGAGTCTGGTTTTAAGAGAAATGTAAATCAAATTTCTGGTGGAGAAAGAACGTGGCTTGCCCTAGCTTATAGGGTTGGTCTTGGAAGACTTATAATGGAGGCTAAAACTGGCCAAAGTTTTGAACTACTTATTCTTGATGAACCAACAGAAGCTTTAGGTACAGAGGATAGAAGCATTGAGGCTTTAGCTAAAGCTATATCAAACCTAAAAATGGTTAGGCAAATTCTTGCTGTTACCCATTCAGAAGAGCTTGCAAAGGAAGCTTCAACAAAAATTTTTGTTTCAAAAAGAAACAATATAAGCTTTGTTGAAAAGCTTTAACTCCTTATTTCGCTTCTTCACCTTTTTCTTCTTTAACTTCACCAGTTTCAGTTTCAGGTTCAAGTGTTACCGGACTTGGTGCTGGTGTGGTAAGTAATGTATAACCAACCCAAGCAATTATTATACAAACTGCTCCGACAGCAACAATTGCAACAATGCTTATAGCATACCACCATGCCACTTCGCCAGCGAAAAATAAGGCCCATGCATAGACGATAAGTATTATAATCCCCCCAGCAAGCATTAAAGCACCTAAAACTTTATCACTAACCAATTTCTCATCACCACTTAAATTTAACTACATAGATAATTATGACTTAAAGTAAGTATAAAACATTAACTCCTTAAAGCAGAAGAAATTTTTCTTTGTATTTATCCTAAACTAATTTAAACCTAAACTTAGCATACTATTCTCATGGTGGATTTTTATGTTTAAAAATATAATTTTAAAAAAGATGGTGCTGTTGCAAAAATAATTATTAATAGGCCTAGAGTAAAAAACGCCTTAGATAAAGTAACAACTCAGGAATTAGTAGAAAAATTAGTTAAAAATCCAGGAAAAGCTTTAAGTCTGGCTAAAATGTTTTTAAACATGGGGGTTAACTTAGACTTAAAATCTACTCTAAATCTTGAATCTGCTGTTCAAAGTTTATGTCTAAAATCTGAAGAACATTTAAAAATTCTTAAAGAATTTTTAGAAAGGAAAAAAAGAAAAGAGCAAACCTAAAATTTTCTCAGTATTTTATAGGTTGTTGTTCTTTGAGCTGGTACTCTTCCTAAATTTCTTATTAACCTGATAATTTCATCCATAGGCATATTTTCGCCTGCAGTTGCACCTGCACTTCTTGAAATATTCTCCTCCATTAATGTTCCACCAAAGTCGTTTGCACCTGCAGTTAAAGCTATTTGAGCAAATTTAGCTCCAAGTTTAACCCATGAAACTTGAATATTATCTATTACCCCGTTAAAAAACAATCTTGAAATAGCATATACTTTAAGGTCTTCTACACCTGTTGCTCCAGCCTTAACTTTACCTTTAAGGTAAAGAGGAGTTTTCCAATGAATAAATGTTAAAGGGATAAATTCTGTAAACCCTCTAGTTTCTTCTTGAATATCTCTTAAAATTTTTAGGTGTGTAACTAGGTCTTCTAACCTTTCTATATGTCCATACATTATTGTTGCTGTTGTAGGTATCCCAAGTCTATGAGCAGTCTTTATAATTTTAACCCATTCTTGGCTTCCAATTTTTCTTGGGCAAATTCTTTTTCTAACCTCATCAACAAGAATTTCTGCTGCTGTTCCAGGCATGCTGTCAAGTCCTGCTTCTTTAAGCCTAACTAAAACCTCTTCAAACTTTAATCCACTTTTCCAACTCATATAAGCAATTTCCATTGGTGAAAATGCGTGAATATGAATTTTAGGTGTTTCTTTTTTAATTTCTCTTAAAATTTCCTCATAGTAGGTTAAATCTAAAATTGGATTTATTCCTCCTTGGATACAAACTTCTGTTGCTCCTTTAAGCCATGCCTCCTTTGCCTTAACTGCAACATCCCTAGGCTTTAAAAGGTATGCTTCAGGTGAATTTGAATCTCTACTAAAAGCACAAAATTCACATCTAACCTGACATACATTTGTAAAGTTAATATTTCTATTGCAAACAAAAGTTACAGTATCTCCTACTCTTTTAAACCTTAACCAATCTGCTACTAAGATTAGTGCATTAAAGTTTAAGCCTTTAACTGTAAAAAGCTTAAAGGCTTCTTCCTGAGAAATTTTTTTTCCATCTAAAGCCTTACCAAGAATGCTTGAAACATCAGGATCTAAACTTTTAAAAAACTCTTCCTTAAACTTATCCAACTAGGTTATCATCTCCTCTCACGTAGCCTTCCTCATCAACTACACTTAAAACTCTGCTTTTAATATTCTCCGGAATAAACTCAGATTTCTCCGTAACATATTCCGGGTAGATTGGCAGACGTTCTCTTAAAACAAATCCACAACCAAAGCTTAAATTTTTAAGGTCACAAATTTTAGGCCAAGGTTTTTCAGGATTAACATAGTCTAATGTTACAGGAGAAATCCCTCCCCAATCATTTATCCCGCAAAATGGTAGAATACTTAGTGCCTGTTTTTCTGGAAGGTTTGGTGGTGTTTGAATATTTATTTCATCATCAAGAATTATCCTTGAAATAGCTATAGCCTTAATAAGGTCTAATATTGACGGTTGCGGATATTTTTCCATAGGTGTTCCAATCTTAGCTATAAATGGCTGAATAATGACCTCCTGAATATGTTTAAATTTCCTATAAATTTCTCTTAAAACCAGAAGAGAATCAATAAACTCTTTCCAGTTTTCACCAATACCGAGAAGAACACCTGTCGTAAATGCTATTTTAAGCTTACCAGCCTCCTCTAAAACTCTTAATCGTAATTTAGGATTTTTCCCTGGACTAAATTCATGAGGCCCACCTTTTCCGCAAAGTCTCATACTAATATTTTCAAGCATTAAACCCATGCTAACATTAACCTCCCTTAAAATTTTTAACTCATCCTTTTCTAGAATTCCAGGGTTACTGTGCGGAAAAAGATTAGTCTTAGATAAAACTAGCTCACACATATCTCTCAAATATTCAATAGTATTCTTATATCCCATTGATGCCAATTGTCTTCTTGCCTCAACATATTTTTCCTCAGGTTTCTCTCCAAGAGTAAAAAGTGCTTCATGGCAACCATACCTTTCCCCCAACTTTGCAATTTCTAAAACTTCGTTAGGTTTTAAAAACCTCCCGCCACTCCAAGGGTCCTTCCTAAATTCACAATATCTACAATAGTTTCTGCAGAGATTAGTTAAAGGTATGAAAACCTTCTTTGAAAAACTTAACCTTCTACCTTTCTTCTTAATTCTTAAGAAAAATGCAGCCATTAAAAGCGCTGGTAAATCTTTAAATGTAATATCCTTAAGCAGATAACATTCATCAACCCTTAGATGGTGGCCTTCAAGTCTCTTAACTAGAACCTCCTTAAGGTTATCATTAACCCCTCTTAAAACTTCACTTAAGTCTTTAGCTAGAAAGGTATGCTTAATTATATCTAGATTTAAAATTAAAGAGCCATTTAATCTCTTCATATAAGAGCTTGTGCTGTTTCCTCCGTTGCTAATAGCAGACAATGATTGTTACCCTTCCACTATCCTTTTATAGGTTAATACAACATCGCCACCAACTACTTCAATATTTGTGAGCTTAAGCTTAAATCCATCTTTAACTTTATCATATCCTTCTCCCTCAACAAGGGTTAAAGAATCTTTACCTCCAACAATAATAGGTGCTATTGAAACTCTAACTTCATCAACCAATCCTTCACTTATTAAACTCCAGTTTAATGTTCCACCACCCTCCACCATAACACTTCTTACCCCCATATTCCATAAGCTTCTAAGAAGATGTTTAAGGTCAACTTTTTTACCAGAACCAGCAAAAATAATTTCAGCTCCAGCTTTTCTAAGTTTTTCAACTTTATCTTTTGAAGCGTTCTCAGTAACAGCAATAACAATTATGCTTCCATCCTTATTTTGAAGAATTTTCGCATTCTCAGGTGTTCTAGCCAAACTGTCAACAACAACTTTTATAAGCGGTTTTTTTCTAGGATACTTTAAGCTTATTTTAGGATTATCAGTAAGTAGGGTGTTTATACCTATCATTAATGCATCAACCTCAGATCTAAGTCTATAAACTCTATCCCAATCTTCTAAACTTGAAATTTCAGAATCACGAGTTTTTGTCGCAATTTTACCATCTAAAGTCATAGCTGCATTTAAAATTACATATGGTTTTTCCTTCTGAATAGTCAAGGTTAACCCTAAGATATTTTAAAGTTTAGAGAACTATAATATTAATGTACTATTATGTTGAGGTGAAACCTATTGAGCTTAAGTTTTGAGAACATAATCTACGAAAAAAAAGATAAAGTTGCAAAAATAACATTAAACAGGCCGCGAGTTCTAAATGCACTAAGTGTTAAAACTCTTAAGGAACTTTGCTTAGCTTTGCAGGATGCTCGTGATGATGAGGATATTAGAGTTATAGTTATTACTGGAGCTGGTGACAGGGCTTTTTCAGCTGGATTTGATATAGGAGATATTAAGGGTAAAACACCGTATGAATTTCGAGTTTCAAGTGAATTTTACGGCTTCTATGATGTAATCCGCATTCTTTACTACTCAGGTAAACCTACAATAGCCTCAGTAAATGGTTTAGCTCTTGGAGGAGGATGCGAACTTGCATGTTCTGCAGACCTTATAATTGCCTCAGAAAAAGCTATGTTTGGTTTACCGGAAATAAATGTTGGAGTTTTTCCAGGTATCGCTGTAGCTCAGCTTCCACGCTTAATTGGGCTTAGAAAAGCTTTAGAGTTAATGTATTTCGGAGATATGATTCCAGCTAAGGAAGCTGAAAGAATAGGCTTAGTTAATAAGGTTGTACCTCATGAAAAGCTAGAAGAAGCTACAAAAGAGTATATTGACAAACTTTTAAGTAAAAGTGCGGCAGCTCTTAGGTCGCTTAAATCAGCTGTTTATCGTTGTCTTGATATGGAATACTTTAAAGCTTTGGCTATGGCTGGAGAAATGCTTGCAACCCATATAAGTTCTGAAGATGCAAAAGAAGGTGTAACAGCATTCCTTGAAAAAAGACAACCTGTTTGGAAAGGGAAGTAAACAGAGAAAATACGGGAAAAGCAAATTTAAGAAACTTTTTCTCTTTGAAAAACGGTTTCACCATAATATGTTACGAGTTTAATGTTTTCAACTCTTCCTCTAAGAATAAGGGTTGTTAAAAGCTTATCTGTATATTGAAGGTTTAAATCTCTTGGGTTAATAAAAACTAGGTTTGCAATTTTTCCTTCTTCAATTGAACCAAATTTATCTTCCAATCTGAAAACCTTAGCAGCATTAATTGTTGGCATCCTAAAAACTTCTTCAGGTTTTAAGGTTAACGGTTTTTTTTCTAGGGCATTTGTAAATCTTAAGATGTAATCCATTTCCCTAAACATGTCAGGCTGGTTAACCATAACATTATCGGAACCTAAAGCAACATTCACACCCATCTCCATAAGCTTTTTTACGGATGGAAAACCTACACCAAGTATACTGCTAGCTCTTGGACATACAACAACACTAATTTTCTCATCTTTAACCATTTCTAAATCTTCTTCTGATGCATAGGTTAAGTGAATTAAAATATCTGCTTTAAGAATTTTTAAAGCCCTGTAAACTTCACTATAACCTGACCTTTCAAAGGAAATCTTATTAGACTCTGAATACTCTGCAGCATGAGTTGCTATAAGCTTCCTGCCTTTAAAGATGCTTGAAATCTGCATTAAAGCTTTGTCAGTATATTCATTTGGGCTACTTAACCCTATACCATCAGCAACCTCTAAAAGTTTAACAACTTCTTTTAAGATTTTTCTGGATAAGGGTTTCAAATTTTCTTTAAGAGTTTCTTCATCCATGTAGGTGGAAGGTCTGCCGAAGATTAAGGAGTAAATCTTAAAATTTTCTAGGGCTTTTCTTAAAATATTCACTCCCCTAATCCCATTTTCCCTAAAATCTGCAAAAATTGTTATTCCTGAAGCTAACATATCTTTTAAAGTTGCTTTTATAGCTTTAACAATGGTCCTACTTTTTTCCTTTTTAAGAAGTTTATGTTTTAAGCCATCTGGAGGCTTTACAATTTTTGTGAATTCAATACCATATCCTCTCTCTTTTGCAAACGAATCTCCAAGATGTAGATGGGCATTAATAAAGCTTGGAATAACAAGTAACCCCTTACAATTAATAACATTACTACCTGTAAAACTTCCATGCCCTATTTCAGCAATTTTACCATCTTCATTCACCACAATGTAGCAATCTTTAATGAGCTTAAATTCCTCACCATAAAGCACCTTAACATTTGAAAAAATCTTTTTCATTTCCTCCACAATTCTAAAACTTCTCTGCTGTTTCCTTTTAAAGCCTTAATTAAATTGTTAAACAAAATGATTTAAGCTTTAAAAAAGCTCGTAGGAGGACATTTATTGAAGTAGCAAAAATGCGCTAAATTTCTTCTACTAACTGCTTAACATAATAAACGGTTTTCCTTACACCTTCATCTCCATATCTTGGGTTTACTTCAATAGTTAATGGTCCTTGATAACCTAGCTTTTTAAGCTGAAGAAGAAACTTTTTTAGTTCTAGCATATTTTCCTTTTCTATTACTGAGTGTTTAAACATGCTTAAATGAACATTAACTATTTTTTGGGAGAATTTTTTCAGAAAATTCTTTGTTTGACCTACTGCTTGACTATGGGCATAGTCTAGTGTTAAAAAGATTTTATCTTCCCCTATAATATTCAATATTTCTTCAACTTCATCAACAGTTCTTCCGTAACCTTTACTATAAGGTGCAGAATTTTCTAAAGCTAATTTTACATTTAAGCTTTCGGCGTAGTCTTTAAGATACGAGAAAACTTCAACCAAAATTCTTTTCCTTAACCTTTCTTCTACGCTTCTTGAAACATTTGAATGGATTACAAGAATTTCTGAAGATAACTTAGATGCATAATCCAGTGAAAGTTTAACACCTTGGATAACTTCTCTAACATGTTTCTCGCTTTCAGCATAGATAACGATACTATGAACTGAAAGGCAATTTATACCATAAGTTTTAACAATCTCTCTAACTTTATCCAAACTTTCCAAAGCTTTGCCTTCAACACATCTCATGTTAAACTCCATATTCTCCAAGTTAAAATCTTTAACCTTTTTGATGCTCTCATGTAAGGGGTAATGGAAAAAAGGCCAGTTTGAAAGACTTAAAATCAAAAACTTCCACCTTAAAAAGTATTAAAATTGGCTAAGTTAAGCTTTAACTTATTTTAAGGTATAAGCACAGCTGTTTCCATAGATAAACCTGTTAAAACATCATTATAATTCAATATTTTCCTAATTTTTCCTAAAAGTTTAGGCCTATCAACAATAGCTTGAGCCAAATCTAAGTATAAAATTAGTGGTTTTGTTTTTTCTTCACCTTTACTAAGTCTCCAATAACGTTTAGAATCATTTTTTACCTTCTTAATTCTCTCTTCTTTAAACTTTTGGGCATCTAATTTTTTACTCCAAAGTTTTTTAGAATGGTTTGTAAACCATTTATATGCATCTAAAACAGAGTAATCAGCTATACGAAAATGAAGTTTCCAACTTTTATTGTCCAGGGAAACATTGGATAAAACCTTTTCTACAGCAAATTTCTCTAAATTTTCTTTTGCCCAGTTTCCAACAGCCATTATTGGGCTAACATACGCTGAAGCTAAAATTATAGCTTCAAAAATACTTGAGGATAGATTAAACTCCTCAACCAGTATGTCCACCAATATTTTTAGTTCTTCAGTTGGATAAAAAAGTTTTATAGGTTTTCTTAAACCTTTAAAATTTTTGATATTTGTAAGTGATGGAGGAATTGCAAGGTCTCTATACTTAAAACGTTTTTGAAGCCATGTTAAACAATTTTCAATGTTTGCTTCCTCTAAGTTTGCAAGAATTACTCCGCGAAGGTTTTTAACGATAATAGCATAATCTCTTAAAAACAAATTTTTAACACCAATTGAACATTTATTTTTTGCTATTCTCCGCTACGTAAAATTCACATTTATGAACTATAAGTTCTCCATCTATACCGTCCATATTTCTGAGAATCCATTTTCTACATTTATCATTGATACATTTTTCACATAAACCCTTTAACTCTAGAACCATGCTACTTTTCACCAATCTTCTATTCGACTAAAACTATACAAGAGTTTTAAACGTAAAATTTTTTCTCCCTAAAATTTATGTTTAAGTTAGGTTGGAGAAGACTTACTGTAAAATGGTTAAACATGGATTTTACCCTGGAAGTTGTCTTACCGAAATGCCTGATGGGTCATATAAACCTGCATGTTTATCAACCTTAAGAAAAGAGAATAATCTATGGTTTAGGTTAATAAAATCTGCCCACCTATCTAGACCTGAAGATTATTTTAGTATTTATCAGAGTGGTTGTAACCATAGCTGTTTAAAATGTCATTCATGGGATTTTTCTCAGCGGTATAATGGATTTTGGATGTCAACTGATGAGATAGCTAAAATGGTTGCTGATTATACTGAGATTATTACTGTTTGGGAACCACGAGAAAGAGCAACCATGTTTCATGCAACAGATTTATGCTATCATTGTGGTTTATGTGTAACAAGGGGTGTTAGAGGTGATTTTTGTCCAAGAAAACTTAAGCCAGAGCAGGTTGTCCTTAGTCCTCAGGGTTATGGGCCTGCAAGAAATATTGTAGCTTTTACTGGTGGAGATGTTGTTTGTCAAGCTGATTTTTATGCTCAAGCAACAGAAAAAATTAAAAAAGTATGTGGAGAAAATATTTGGGTTTTACTTGAAACTAATGGTTACGGACTTACACCAGAAAACCTTGATTTACTAGCTAGCTCAGGTTTAGATTCATTTTGGCTTGATATAAAAGCGTATGATGAAAATGTCTACAGGAAGCTTTGTGGAACAACAAATAAATGGATACTTAAAACACCAGAATGGATTGTTGATAGAGGTTTTATTCTTGAAGTTTTATCCCTATACATTCCTGGATGGGTTGAAATAGACCAAATTACTAAGATTGCAAAGATTATTTATGAAGTTAAACCTGAAATACCCTTTACAATTCTAGCTTTTTTCCCAGCTTATAAGCTAAAAAACACTCGTCCACCAACCTTAATGGAAATAGTTAAAACTTATCTAGCTGTAAAAGATATTGGCTTAAAAAATGTTAAAATTGGGAATTGCGGAGTTTTTGCAAGAACTCGTGAAGAATGGAATCTTCTTATTGGAATAGTTGGGAAGGAAGCTATAGGTTAATGTTCACCAAGAAGTTTCTTGGCCAGCATTAAAGTTTCCTTAATTTCCTTCTCTGATACCACTCCTAAAGCTACAGCATTTATAAAATTAAGTTTAGCAATGTACTCTAAAGCCTCCTTTGGCTTTAGTTTTCCAGCAGCTAAAACCTTTTTTGCAATTATAAATTTACCCAGCCTCTTTAAAATCTCAATTAAATCTTCAAGTTTTCCATCTATAAATTCTCCAGTAAAATTTAGTGGTGTCATCACTATATCGTACTCTAGGTTTGTATCTTTAATCCAGCTTAGAGTTTTTAATGGCTGGTGAGTTGCAAAACCGGTTAGATATCCTTTAAGCCGAACTCTTCTAAATAAATCTTTTAAAATAGCCTCATTACATCTATCCGCTATTTCGGCATGCAGCAGAATAGCTATTGGATTTAATTTTTCAATCTCTTCTAAGTTCTCTTTAAAACCTTTCGATGTAATAGTGCTAAGGACTTTAAGGTTTAACCCTTCCTCTAAAAGTTCACTAACAGCATTAATAACTGGTTTAAATGGTAGAAGCTGAATACCCTTAATTCCAGCTTCAAAACTTTTTTTAACAATTTTTTTGATATTTGAAGGGTTAAGATAAAAATTTTCATAATATTTTAGAGCTCTTAAACCAAATTGACCAGCACCAATAAAAGGTGAAGTACCTAGGAGGATTCTAGGAATTTCTTTTAAGCTTAAATTAACCAAATCTAAACCCTAAAGAAAAATTGACTCCTATTTTAAGTTTTATTTTCTCGAAACATAAGGATTATCTTTAATGTAAAATCTCCAGAGCTTATCTAAACCAACCTTTATACCTATTCTCCTGCTACACTCTCTCTCAAACTTTTCCTTGTTTTTAGGTTTACAAATAAAAAGCTTATCTCCTTTTGTTAAATCTAAACCATTTAATTCTCCTGTAACATTTAATGCTTTAGTAAGTTTACCAGGCCCATTAGTAAGATTTTTAGTATCATTTATACCCCTAAGCTTTAGCATAGTCTCTATTCCAGCTAAAGGCTCTAAGGCTCTTATTAAGACAGCTCCTGGCACTCCAATTTTTTCTGTTGTAACATTCAAAAGATAATGGTTTCCATAGGTAAAGTAAATGTATGCGTGTCCTGCTCTACCAAACATAACCTTATTTCTAAAAGTTTTACCTTTATATGCATGGCTTGCAGGATCTTCAAATCCTTTATAAGCTTCAACTTCAACAATTTTACCGATAAGTAGTTTTTTACCTAATCTTCTTACAAGAAGCTTCCCAAGTAAAGCTTTTGCAACAGTAAGTGTATCTCTAGCATAAAAGCTTCTTGTAAGAAGCTTCATCCTACTTTAATCGATTTTTCTATACGTCTTTCTAACTTCATCTAGGAAACGTTTTGTTGTTTCCATAGGATTTACTGAATTGTAAATTGCACTTCCAACAATTATAATTTCAACACCATTTGAGGCTATTTCTCCAGCTGTCCCTTCCCTTATTCCTCCAGCTATAGCCATCGTAAAACCTTTAATTTTTCTTCTAAACTCTGAAATTAAGATTTTCTGATTATATATTCCTCTACTTCTCATTTGTTCACTTATTCCTCTATGAAGACAGAAGATAACCCAATCCTCCTTTCCTTTTAAAACTTTAATAAGCTCTTCAACCCTGTTAATGGGGTCTTCACAATCTATTAAATCTATTAAAATTGCACAATCATTTCTGATAGCTTCTCCTAAAGCTTCTTTAATTTTCTCAATTCCCCCAATTCCTAAAACAGCAACAATATCAGCCCCTGCCCTTAAAGCTATCCTAGCCTCTAGTTTACCTGCATCAGCAATCTTCATATCAGCAACTATTAAAGCTTCAGGTGCAACCTTCCTTAAGGCAGGTATAAGTCTGTCAACTCCATGTCTTTTAATTGCAGGTGTTCCTGCTTCAATTATTCTTGCACCAGCAAGGTAAGATTGCTGTGCAACTTTTACAATAGTATCTAGGTCAGCATCCATATCTAATGCAACTTGAATTTGTGGGGGTTTAAGCTTCATAAGGGGAGTAATAGTTAATTCTTCTCTTCCAGCATATTCAACCTCGCGTAGACTTAGGGGGAGTTGAGGTTTACCCTCAATCCATCCTCTTAAGTTATAATACTCTGTTAAAAGTTTGTTTAAATTTAAACTAAATCTTCCAGGTAATCTATCATCCTTAACAGTAAACCCTTCCCTAACGTTAAAAAGCCTCTCTACACTGTATATTCTTTCCCCAATTTCGTGAAGAATACTGCTTGTAAACCTAAATCCTGTTAAGCTTGTTAAAATTTTTGCTAAATCTTCAATCTCAAACTTTAAGCTGGTGAATAGGGATAAGCCGTGATACTTACATATGATAGCACTATCATAAACAGCAAAAACATCCTGCATCCTTTTCACAATTTCCGCTTTTCCTACCTCGGTGGCTGGGTCAACATAAACAGGATTGCTTAAAATTTCAGGTGCAATAGTATATGCCCTAAGATGGCATCCTCCTCTATTAGATGTTGCGTAAGCTAAAGCTATACCTAAAGCTCCCCTAGGATCATATGCTGGAATTTCCAGCCCCTTAACCTCAGCAGCTTCTCTACCGAAAATTTTTGCTGCATTTTTTACACCCTTAGAGAATACCGATTTATTATAGGCTATTTCTTCAATTAGTTTTAATGAATCTTTAAGTGTTGAAATAATGCCCACCTGCCTAGCATAACCTAGAATATTTCCAGTAGAGATAGTATCTAAACCAAGCTTATCGCATTCCAAAGCAAGCTTAACTATCTCCTCATAATCATAAAATCCTGAGTTTGGCCCAAGCATAATTATGGATTCGTACTCTGGACCCTTAGCAATGGTATTTCTAACTTTAATTCTTCTTCCACAAGCAGTTGGACATAGGTAACATCCCCTCCTACCAAAATAAAATTTCTCCCTGATACTTTCACCGGAAAACTTGTCAGCTTCCTCAAAGCTCAACATTCTACCTGAAAAATCATCTGTAGGTAAGATTCCTGCGCTCCTAATTCTATGAACAATTCCTGCTGTACCAAACTTTGAAAGAGTTCCATCAAAACCTGTGAAGGGGTCATTTTCAATTATAAATTTGATCTTCTTTAAAATGGTACGATATGCTTTTTCATCAAAAATTTTTATTCTTTTTCCTCCTTTAACAACTAAAGCTTTAAGATTTTTAGAACCCATAACAGCACCTAAACCACCTCTACCAGCTGTACGCCCCTCAGACATTATATTTGCAAGGTAAACAAGATTTTCACCAGCAGGACCAATACATGCAACCCCGCAAACTCCATGTTGACTTCTGAGTTTTTCCTCGGTAGTGGATGTATACATACCCCAAAAACTGGATGCATCTTCTATGGATACTTCCCCATTATCAATAAGAATATATGTAGGATTTTTAGCAGCCCCCTCAATAATGATTCCATCATATCCAGACTTTTTAAGGTATGCTCCAAAAGATCCTCCCATAGAGGAATCAAAAATTGTTCCTGTTAGGGGAGATTTTGCGCTTATGGAAATTCTACCAGACCCTGGAAACTCTGTTCCTGTGAGGGGGCCAGTCATAAAAATTATCTTATTTTCTTCACTCAATGGTGGAATGTTTGGTTTAAGTTCATCATAAAGAATCTTTGCTGCATAACCTCTCCCACCAAGAAAGTTGTAAATTATTTTAGGGTTTAATGCTTCAGCCTTAATGCTTCCTTTTGTAAGGTTTACCCTTAAAACCTTTCCAATATAACCATAAAACTCCATCTTAATCTTCCTTATCCCACTATAAACCTAAAAAACTAAAAACTTATATTTCTTCACCCTTTAGGCATATAGAACGTAATCTTAGTAACTTTAATGTAAAATATATGGCTAGGGAGACGGATAAACTACTCCACAGAAGAAAGAGGAATATTGCCTCAGTTTGTTGTCTACTTTATCGATGTATGTCCAACGTCTAATCAACAGCTAGTTAAAAATTGGTTAATATAATCATAATTTTAAGCAAATTTTTACAAATTTTTGTTAAAATATCTTTCGAGATTTGACATAAGTCTTATATACAACGTACATTCAATCATCTAAAGGAGCCCGATGAACAACCTATATACAACGTCTGCATATAGTAACTTCGTGGAAAAATTGGTTAAACTGAGATTTAAGGTTAAAGGTGTTGATGTAGAATGTGAAGGCGATGTTGACGAAATAAATAGAATTCTTTCAGAACTTTTTACAAAAGGTTATGTTAGTGAAGTTAAGTATGAGGAGGATAAAGATGAACTTAGCTTAAAGAAAAAGATTCCTTCTCAAGAAGTCTTAATTAAGTATATCACTTCTAAACCAAATTTTGAACATGATATATTTGAAATCCAAGAACACTTTTTTGGAAGGCGTTTCAGTTCTCATGGTTCTGATGAGAAAAAGTATAATGCTCTTTATAGGAGGCTTGTAAGAGTTAGAGAGAAAATCGAGAAGGAGTTTGGTGGCAAATTCGTTGGTGAGTGGAAACAAAGCCCTACTGGTGAACTCTACAAGGTGTTTAGATTCATCAAAAAGATGGAGGGCTCTAACTAGGTGGAGGTTATAGTTGATGTTTAGCGATAGAGGTTTTTTAAGGGAGATCAGAAAAAGGTGTGTTAAATCCTTCCTTGATATGATCATCGCTACCATTCTCACGGAAAAAGCTTCATGGGGGTATGACATTATAGCCGAGATCTACGAAAAACTACATGTGCTACTAAGTCCTGGTGTTGTTTATCCTATTCTTTACTCCATGGAAAGAAGAGGGTTCGTAAAAAGCTATGAAAAAAATAGAAGAAGATTTTATGAGATTACTGATAGAGGTATAAAGTGGCTGAATCAAATGCTTGATGCATATAGATTTACTTCGACAGCTGTAAATACAATATTCTTCAGAGGAATCAGCGAAAATTCGTCTATCAATAACAATGTTGTGGTGAATAATAGGTCTTCAACTGTTAAAATCTAAAAAGGGGATTTAATCTTCGGAAGAATAATACGAAATTAACTCCCCTATTTTTTCTTTTTCATTTGTATACTTAGGTTTACGTTTTTCTGCAAATGCCTTAGGCCCCTCATAAAAGTCACGAGTTAAGAGTAGCGTATTAAAAAGCATATTTTCTATTCTTAAACCCTCCTCTAAACTTCTACCTATCCCTCTAATTACTGCTTCTTTATCTGTTCTTATAGAGCCTTGAGGGTATTTACATATAATTTTTGCAATCTCTTTAGCTCTAGTCATAAGCTTATCTCGCGGTAAAACCTCATTTACTAAGCCTATCCTATAAGCTTCATAAGCATCAATCTCTCTCCCGGTGAGAATAAGTTCTAAAGCTCTTCCTAATCCAATAATTCTTGGAAGTCTTTGTGTTCCACCATCTCCCAGCCCTACGTTCCATCTTCTATTCAAAACACCAAACTTTGCATGTTCTGCAGCTAACCTTATATCTGCTGCAAGGGCAATTTCTAATCCTCCAGCATAACACATACCATTAATAGCTGCAATTATAGGCTTAAAAATTTCAATACCTCTAGTTATACCCCCAAAACCAGGACCATAATATGCACGTTTTCTGAGAAAACCTACATTCCGATTTTTTAAATAGTTAGGCCAGCTTTTTAAATCTGCCCCTGTGCAAAACGACTTTTCTCCAGCTCCAGTTATTATAGCCACGTATGCATTTTCATCATCTCTAAATTTAAGCCAAGCATCGGCTAGAAGAGCATCTGTTTCAGGGTCGATACAATTCAAAACTTCAGGTCTATTAATTACTATTGTCACTACATGGTTCTCCTTAAAGTATAAAACCTTAGGGGACTTACCCATTTAAACCACCATGATTACCTTCTTTACCAAAAAATTCTACCTACACTTTTTACCCTGAATGAGTATAACTTATAAGTTTTCTAGCCAACAATAAATCTCTAGCCGTATTTACGTTAAAAAATGTAGTTAGCTTAGGGTCGAAAATTTTAAGCTCCTCAACAGGAATATATAAAACATTTTTTAATTTTCTAACTAAACTTAAAACTGAGAAATCTCCGCTTTTAATATTTTCCTCCAGCACTCTAATTACTGAATCCTTCTTATATACTGCTTGAAGAGGCTCCTTAAACTTATTAGGCCAAATAGGAATAACTGCATCTATTGAATTCTTAGCTTTCTTAAAAAGATATCCTAAAATTTTAGGGTTAATAAATGGAGTATCTGATGAAACAGTTAAAACATAATTAGCTTCAATTTTTCGCATACCCGTTAACATTCCAGCTAAAGGTCCAATATTTCTAATTTCGTCAACAAGTATTGGTATACGATCTGAGATGATTTTTCTAAAAATCCTTTTGTCTTCCTCTTTACCAATGACAATAACCACATTTTCTGAAACTTTTAAAACTTTCTCTAAAACATGTTCAACAAGAGTTTTACCATAGAGTTTTATGAGTGGTTTTGGAATTCTTCTTTTAAGCCTAACCCCACTACCACCAGCTAGAATGATAGCTCCTTTTCTGCTCAATAATCCTTGAAAATTAATCATTTAGAAGGAGTAAAAATATTTGTTGGTTATGAGCTTAAAATGTAAACTATGCGAACATATGCAGTTACAGTAACTTCCCCTGGTAATACGGGTGTTTCAACGTATTCCCCACCTATCATTTTAATATCAAACGATGGTTTTGATGGGTAAAAATCTAGGTTAACGGTTTTAACTTTAACAATTTGAACATTCAATTCATCGGCAACAACCTTACTTTTAACTTCTGCATCCTTTACAGCTTTCTTTAATGCTTCAAGTTTAAGCATACTTAATTCTTCATCTGAAACTGTAAATGTTACATAATCAACCTTGTTTAATCCTGCTTCAATAGCTTTATCAATTATTTTCCCTGTAAGGTTTAACTTTTCTGTTGTTACCACAATAGTGTTTGTAACTCTGTATCCTACAAGAGTACTTACCTTATCATGGTCATATTTGTAAACCGGTGTTATACTGTATGCAGATGTTACAATTTCATCTTTAGCTATACCTAAGTTACTTAAAGCTTCAATAGCATTGCACATTTTTTCAGCATTTCTTCTTACAGCATCTTCAACACTTATATCCTCTGTAACAACAGAAAATCTAATCTTAACAATGCTAGGCATACTTTTAGCAAAACCAATACCAGTAACAGTTAAGGTTTCCTCTTCGATTTCTTCTTCTTCCACAGCTTTAACAGGATATGTTTGAGGTTGAATAAATAAGT
Organism: uncultured Candidatus Bathyarchaeia archaeon; assembly: GCA_964569845.1. GTDB lineage: Archaea > Thermoproteota > Bathyarchaeia > Hecatellales > Hecatellaceae > CAZMUQ01. The sequence continues at coordinate 2,799 of CAZMUQ010000012.1, read as the reverse complement.
ACCCAGCTACTAGGATAACAGCTAAAATGGAAAATATAGTTAAAATTTTCCTCTCAAATCTCAAATGTAGTTACCACATAAAAGAGTGTTTTCCTAGCTTTAAGCTTTATGAAAGAACAAAAGAATCGATGTTAATAGAAACTTTTCCAATAAGTCAATAAGCTAGTAAATCTTAAAAAGATGTGAAGCAGAGAGGGGTAGAGAAAAATTGAGCCTAGAGGTTTCTCCAAGGGAAGGTGATTATCTTGAAAGTTTAGAAGGTATTATCTTTGCTGTAAAAGGAAATATTCACCCACCAACTCATGTTATAGCCTACCCTAAGTATATTCCAAACGGTGAAAGAAAAGGCTACAAAAAACTTTCATCATTAACAGACTCAATTTCCTTTTTAAGGGGAAAATTTCCTGAATACTTAAGATTCGACCCCATTTTTAACGATACTTTAGCTGAAGTGCCAAAAACCAGAATTAAAAGGCTTTACTCTCCCCAAAAATTTCTACAATTACTTTTGACTAAGAACAATCTTAACAGTGTTGAAAAAGATTCCATTGATTTTGCAAAGCTAATTTGTGAATCTGCTTCTATTCCTTTATCAAGTTTAGGTATTTCAGGGTCAGTTATGGTTGGTCTACACAAGGAAGATTCAGATATAGATCTGATTGTTTATGGTGTAGAAGAATGTAAAGTTGTATATAATGCTCTTAAAAAGCTTTCAAATGAAGGTTTAATAACACCGTATAGAAAGGATCAGCTTAAGAAGCTTTATATGTCTAGAGTTAAGGATACTCCTTTACCTTTTGAGAGATTTGTTAAAATTGAATCAAGGAAGCTTCTTCAAGGCTTTTTTAATCAAAGGGAATACTTTATCAGGTTTGTTAAAAACATCTGGGAAGAAGATGAAAAATATGGTAAGAAGTATTACAAGTATGTAGGTCAAATTGAACTTGAAGCTGATGTTGTTGATGATAGTGAAGCTATATTTACCCCGGCAAAATATAAGTTGGAGAATGTTTTAGTTGTTAATGGAACCTTTAAAAATTCTGACATGATAAGAGAAGTAGTATCCTTTAGGGGTAGATTTTGTGAGCAAGCTAAAAGATTTGAGAGAGTTTATATTAAAGGCAAGCTTGAAAAGGTTTTATCTGCTGAAGGTGAATATTTCAGAGTTATCATTGGAGGAAAAGGTGACCTTTTTTATCCAAAAGATTGAGTACCTTTTTGGGGTTTCTTTTTTATGTTAAGGTTTGAGGGCGAGTTTAAGGATAGAGATTATATTCAAACTATTGAAAACTTATTTTTCTGTGTGGTAGGATATGTTCATCCTCCTGGTAGAGTTATCTCATACCTAAAATATATTCCAAGAAATAATTTGAAGGGTGGCTATGAAAGAATTTTAGCCTTTTACACTATACCGAACATTGAAAAAACATTAACTTATCTTGAAAAGAATTATCCAAAATACATTATTTATGACAATAAAACTTATGGCTCTAAATTTTCAGGTGTACCTTTAAGTAGTATTAAACTTCATTTACGTCCTGAGGAAAGAGTTTCAGAAATTATTGCTCAAGACAAAAAGCTAGATTACTTAGAAAATAAAGCTCTAAAATTTATTTTAAAATTATCTGAGGTTAGTGGTGTTCCTACAAAGTTTTTTGGTATTACTGGCTCTATTTTACTTAAAATTCATAACCCAGATTTCTCAGATATTGATATAACAGTTTATGGTTTAGAAAATAGCTTAAAAGTTAAAGAAGCTGTACTTGATATGTATGAAGATTCTTCTTCAGGCTTGTCAAAATTCACTGGAAAACTACTTAGAGATTGGTGTAATGATAAAGCTAAACTTTACCCTTTAACGGTTAAGGAAGCTGAAGAACTTTATAGGCGTATATGGAATAGGGGTATTTTTGAAGAAAAGATGTTTTCAATTCACCCTACTAGGCTTAGTAATGAGATTAGGGAGAAGTATGGTGAAAAAATTATTCATCAAAAGGATCTAGTTGATGTTGATGTAAAAATTTTAGATGCTGAAGAATCAATATTTATGCCTTCAACTTATAAGGTTGAAGAAACAGTATGTAGATCTCCTAAAATTAAAGTTGATATTGATGAGCTTATTTCCTATGAGGGCTTATATTGTGGAATTTTCTCTGAGGGTGAATGGGTTAGTGTAAGAGGGGTACTAGAGGAAGTTGAAGATAAGAGAAAGGGTAAATCGTATTTTAGGGTTGTTGTTGGCTCTTTAAAGGCTAAGGGTAAAGACTATATCAAGCCTAAAAGTTAGAAAAGCTAGACTCATGATTTATGTTGCGCCTAAACTGTTGGTTGAGGTAAAAGTACATATTGTAAATTTTCTATCCTTATTGATTTTAGCCGCCTAATTAGCTTCTTAACTTTATCTACATTGCCCCTTACCGTAAGAGTTTCAAGACAATTTTTTTCATCTAAATGTACATGTAAGGTTGAGTTAATGATATCTGAGTATTTATGCTGGATTTCTGTTATTTTATCTGCTAAACCCCTAATCTCATGATTATATGTATATGTAACGGTTCCAGCACAATCACCTAACTTCATTTCCTCTAAAAGTTTATGCTCAACTATAAATTTTCTAATAGCTTCACTAACAGCTCTTGAACGTTTCCTATATCCAACTATCCGGCTTGTTTTATCAAATTCTTTGAGAAGATTCTCAGGTATAGTTACACTGATTCTTGTAACCTTCTCCAAGTTAACCAACCCTAATATTATTATCTCCACTAAAATACATATACCCCTTATCTCCTTACGGTAAAA
>CAZMUQ010000011.1:31153-32438 GCA_964569845.1 uncultured Candidatus Bathyarchaeia archaeon | reverse complement strand
GTGTTAGAAAAGTTAGATATTTATGGTATAAATATTTCCATACATTGCCATCAGTTATGATGGAAAAATTTATAAAGTTTACTTTTTATCAAAAAACAATACAGTTCAAAAAATTTAGAGTAATATGAGGTGTTGAATTTTTGGGTGAAAAAACCGAAGAAAAAAAGGATATTCCACTAGGTGAACTTGAATTTTATCCAAATACAGGTTCATACATTGCTGATGTCTTAAAGGAGCATGGTGTTGAAATAGCTTTTGGTGTTCATGGAGGACACTTTTGGCAAGTTTTAGATGAGATAGCTATGGCAGGTATTAGACTTATAACCTTTAGACATGAGCAGTCAGCTATTTATGCTGCTGAGGCTTATTCTAAGGTTAAGAGGAGGCCTGGAGTTGCATTTGCAACAGTAGGTCCAGGAACAGGAAACATAGTAAGCGCAGTACAGCAAGTTTGGTTGAGTAAAAGTCCTGTTGTCATTCTGCTTGCAGGCCATGAGCCTGAACATGATAGGCTTGGTTTGGCAATTCAGGAGGCTTATGCTGAAGATATTTTTAAAGGTATAACTAAGTGGGTTCAAAGAATTGTTTACCCTGAGCAGGTTAAACAGTTTACTACAAGAGCTTTTAAGGAGGCTATGACTTACCCTTATGGTCCAGTAGTTTTAGAGATTTCATGCTCATGTGTAACAACACCTGTTCCTCCACGTGCAGGTCCTGGAAGTGGAACATGGTTTGGTGTTTGGAACTTCCTTTACAAGGATAGACAGATAGAGTACGTTGAAAGGTGGAGAAGAGGGGAAGATATGCTTGAACCTATGTTTTGTGCTGGTGTACCTGAAAAAGTTGAGAAAGCTGTTAAACTTATCTATGAAGCAAAAAGCCCTGTCCTTTATGCTGGGGATGGAGTACATTGGTCTGATGCATCAAAAGAGCTTATAGAGTTTGCAGAGCTTGCACAGGTTCCTGTTATTGGTAGAAGACTTGGTAGAGGTGCTGTACCTGAAACTCATCCACTAGCATTAAGCAGTAGAGCTTTTGGAGCTATTAGAGGTGAAACAGACCTTTTTGTTTCAATTGGTGCTAAAATCGGTTTTTTTGATGGGTATGGACGAGATTGGAGTAGAGCTATTCAAATTGCTGAATCTCCAGAGCATATATGGACATTCTTAAAAACAGAACTTGTCATTATAGGTACACCAAAAATTGTTCTCCGCCAAATGATTGAGTATGTTAAAGCTCATAATCTTAAGCCTCCACCTGAAAGAAAAGAGTGGATTGAAAAAAT